>DDVH01000025.1:0-77118 GCA_002345215.1 Anaerolineales bacterium UBA2317 | reverse complement strand
TGTGTTAGTTACACCGTAAGAATAAATAGGATGAATTAAAAATAAAGGATGGTCATTGACCATCCTTTATTTTTTCATTTTCCTTAACTCATTCAATATTGTACTGGCATCATTGAAACCAAGCGGTACAAAAACTTGTACCACATAAATTAAGTTATCTAAAAAAACGAACATCCCTACCCAATACCAATTCCCAATCCAGAGAGGAAGCGTGAAAAATAAAATAATAGATAAAATTAAATTGGCAATCGGTCCACCCAATGCCCGGCGAATGTGAATGGATGAATCTAATGAAGGCTCATCTTTCGGATAAATCGTCTGAGCATAAATGCCATATACACCAAACCGAATTTCGGTCATTGGATAGCCAACCTGCTTTGCGACAAATGCATGACCAAGACTATGAATCAGTTCTAGTGCATAATGTAAAAATGTTGCTATAAACCCTAAAAAGATAGATTCTCCGAGCGCAATATCAAATGCGAAATAACCGACCAGACTCAGGGCAATCCAAATGCCTGTAATTCCTAAAAATATAAGCGGAGTGAAACTCATTTGCAAACCGAAAAGTTTTCCTAGCCGAGTTGATTTCATATGTAATCCCTGTTAATCAAAATATAAATTCAAATCTGAACAATCAAAGCGATTGCCGCAGTTGGGACAAGTCACTTTGCAATTCTTCTCGTACATCTCACTGCCGCAACGATCACAAATCCAGACTCGTTTTTCGTTCCATTGAATTGGCTTGAACAAAGCAATATCAAATTCTCCAATTCTCTCTTTTCCTAACCGTTCCACTTCATCCATTACATTTCTTGCATCCGCTTGAAATTGCTTGATATTGATTCCCTTGCAAACATCATTCCAGCCTTCTAACCAACGCTGACTTCTCTTATAAACTTTAATCGCGCCGTCATAATTTCCGCGTGTGATATGTAAATACGTCACTGCTATTTGCAAAATTCCACGATACAAATTGCGCACTTCGCCTTTTTCTTCGTTCCATGCAATTTCCAATTCTTCATGTGCTTCAAAAAATTTTCTTAAATTGAATAAATACATCCCTTCAATTGCTTTTGGGTGAATTTCACCATCACAACTTTCTAAATTTCTTGTCATCAAACTTTCTTTCCTCTTTCATCTTTCCTAACATCAACTTGTGGTTTCGATACGCCCTCAAAAAACATTAGGGCTACTCAACCACCGAGTTTCCCATGTAATTCCATCACTTCTTTAACGCGTGCGCGTAAATTTCCTGCCAACATTTGAATCGTTCCCATCGCCACTTCGATTCTGTCAGACATCAATTCATAAAACGGTTCTTGGTCTAAACGGAATAACAATGTATCTTCCAATGCTTGAATGGTCGCCGTTCGTGGTTCAGTATCTAACAATGCTAACTCACCAAACACAGCACGTTCACCCAAAGTATTGACAACTCTTTCACCATCTACAACTGCAACTTTGCCATTCACAATAATAAACATACTACTGCCGGGTTCGCCTTTCATTACGATATTTCTTCCAGCAGGCACTTCCACTTCCGAAATAATTTCACTCAATTCTGCCAAAGCATCATCAGGTGTGGATTTAAATAAATTGACCGATTTCAAAATCAAAACTTTTTCAACTGTTGAGTACATAGGGCTTCCTTTCGGGCTTATACAAATCTTCAACCAACCTTGCGATTTTTCTGCAAGTTCATGCAATGAAACTTTTTCATTGATGCCGATTTTTTTACAAGCATCACTTCCGTTTAATTCTTCTGCTAATGGTAATAAAATATTTTTTATATCGCGTGGCAAAATCGTATCGAGCGTTTCAATTGCATACGGTAATTTGGATTCATTCTTTTGTAAAATGATTCGGCGTGCATTCAAAATCGCTTTTCTATCAAACAAAAATGAACATAAATAAAAGATTCTATCTCGGGCATGATTCAATTCAATCCGAATCGCATTGGAGATTAAATTCATCTCCGCATTTAACTCAATCTCACGCCAAGCAGAATACAACCTGCGGACATCTTCCGCTTCTTTCTTGATTTGAGCCTGTATCTCGTTTTCAGCCTTTTTCTCAACCCTGAATTCGCATTCGTTTAATGCTGAAAGAATCGCTATTCTAAAATCATTATCTGAAACCGAGATATACTTTCTTAAAACCTCAATCACTTTTTCACCACGAATATTTCCACACACTTTTGCCAATTTGATTCGCGCCGCTTTTGGAAAAGATTCATCACTCAAACCTTTTTCGATAAACGTCAAAGCGGATTCGCCACTGGCTTGTAAAGCCTTTGCGGCTGTATCTCGGGTGTGGATATGCTTTAACGCGAGCAAAACTTTTTCATACAAATTCTCGCTTTTGATATTTCCACTGGCGATTAAGGCTTCCTTTTGAACTTTTACATCTTCATCATCTATAAATTTTTCCAGTACATCTTCAAATCCAGTTGACCCAAACCTACGTAAGGCTTGAGCCGCTGTCAGCCGATTTTTAGCAAGTTTATGGTTAGCGAGCATTTCTAGTTTTTCACGTGAAATCGTAATGCCTTGTTTTCCGCCATATTTCAATAGACCAACCAACGCACCAAAAGTATCTGCTGAGTTGGTTGAGTTGAGATACGGCAGAATTAAATTCACATCCTCTGCACTTAATGCCGAAAAGGCTTGCACTGCCGCACTGCGTGTTTGCGGAATTTCTTCTTTTTCAATTTGGTCAGGTAATTTCTCTTTGGCTTGTTCAGGTTTTAACCGCTCAATTCTTTCTAACACCGAAACACGCACTTTGGACGAAGGATGACCCAATAAGTGAATTAATTCGCTTTTGAAGTTTGGATGATTAACCTCTTCCAATAAATCTAGTGAATAAATTACAGTCCCTTCGTAATTGCTTTTTAGGCTTTTGAATAAAACTTCAGCATTGATTTCTTCTACATTGATTAATTCATCGCGTCTGATTCTTCGTTTTTGAATTGCTTCGACTAATTGTTTCGGATATGAGCTAGCAAGGATTATGCTTAGAATCAACCAAATGATTGCCAGTATGATATATACGATTGAAAGTTGAAGTACATCGTATTGCAAAATGTTTGAAAGCAAAGTGAGTAATAAACCTGCAATTCCAATGGCGGCGGGTTGGATGATACCTTCTCCAATAGCACGTGCACGCGGACGTAATGAATCAGATATGGGTTGGTACAAAATTGAGGAAGCTGATTGGTCGAGGGTAAAGCCGAGTCCCTCGTTGTTAAATTTTCCTGCTACCGCGAACCAGAACAAGCCTAACGTCCAGGAAGAAACGAGAAAACCTGCCCCAGCGAATCCACTCATAGAGAGAATCAATGCTAGCGGCGTGGTTAAGAGTCCAGCCCATAATCCATATTTGCTGATGATACGCCCCGTTAAAAAAGTATCTGTGATGAAACCGAGTAAACCGACCATTGTAAAAAAACTGCCGATGAAGATGGCACTGTCTTCGGTGTTTGGATATTGAATGGCGGTCATGTTATAAAAAATTGCATCCATGACGAAATATGCCACGCGCCAAATTGCGGCGAGACCGAAGACCAATAAAATAAAACGATTGCGAAATAATGCGCTGAGTGGCGGCTGGGCTTGTTGTGCACTTTCACTCACTTGTGGCTCGTGCTTTTTCATGCCACGAATGATGACGCCTTGAATGAATAAAGCAATAAGCAAACAAACTGCAATAACAATATAAAGATTTTCTGTTCCAAGTAAATTGACAAACGTGCCCGTGAACGGACCTGCCACTACATATGAAAGCCATGAACCTGCATTGAGCAAACCGAATAAACGTTTGCCCTGACGGACATCAAAAATTTCTGCGGCGAGAGTCCAAAAGGCGAGAACGGCTAAGTTAATTAAAGTTTGAGTCCAAATGGGGAGAAATAATGCCAGCCATTTAGATGGTGCAATGACTAATGCAAAACGAAGTAATAAGGTGGTGACTGCGATAAATAAAAGGGTTAACCACAGCCATCTTGATAATGAAACTTTTTCTGCAATTTTTAGAAAAACAGCAGTGATGGATGAAACGACAACAGCAATGCCTATGTAGGTGAGTGGAATAAAGGATGCGTCCCAATATTCCAAAAACAACGGCATGGATATAGTTTGCGCGAACAACATCGCCGCACCCATGAAAAAATATTGTGCCAGCATGAGATACACATTGCGGCGTTCCTCTGGGCGGATGTTGAGGATGGAATCAAAGTGGGAGAGCATGTTGAATGATTTTATCATTTAACTTTTTTAGCCGCAGAGGTTGTAGAGAAAAATGAGGTTTAAGGGCTTATTTGAGATGATACAATCCAAATGATGATTGTCACGGCTTTGATATTTAGTATTTTGTTAAGTACATTTTCTTTTGCTTGGGGGTATTTTCATACAGGCTATGAAAATACAGCAAAAGTCATTTTAGCTTTTGGGTTGTTATGGTTTATTTCACTTTGGCGAAAATGGAAGTGGTTTCCCTCTTTAGCAATGATTCTTTCAATATTTGTTGCTATCTTTGGTTTGTGGAATGATTTTCCCCTCGTGTGGATGTTCAGCGGTGCGATTTTTGCTTTGGTTACATGGGATTTGAATCAATTTCAAATGAAGTTAGGTTTGTTGCCTGATAGAGAAGATAAGCAAGGGATGACGAGAAGACGTTTGATACGGATTGGGATTATGGTATTGGTTGGGTTAGGAATTGCGGTTGCAATTCAATTATTTTCCCTTAGATAACTTGACAGAGAAATAAAATGATACATAATCTGAAAGTCATTATTTTGTTATTTCGAGGGAGTGAAACGACCGAGAAATATTAATCTCGCTTAGTAAAAGATTTCTCCCTTCGGTCGAAATGACAAGAACCGAGAGTTCCGATGAAAGAGTACAACTTCTACATCTATATTCTTACCAATTGGAATAATAAAGTCATGTACATTGGCGTAACTAATAACCTTGAACGCCGTCTTTATGAACATAAAAATAAACTTGTAAAGGGCTTTACCAAGAAATATAACCTGAACAAGTTAGTATATTACGAGCATACAACTGACGTCCATGTTGCACTTGCGAGAGAAAAAGAAATTAAGAAATGGCGCAGAGAAAAGAAGAATAATTTGGTTGTGACAATGAATCCTGAATGGAAAGACCTAAGCTTGGATTGGCAAGTAGAAAAGATTTCGCCCGTTGGTCGAAATGACAAACCCAACACATCTGTCATTTCGAAGGAGCGTAGCGACTGAGAAATCTTACACACGTTTAGCAATATTTCTCCCTGAACCTTGGCCCCACCCACCTGATATACCTACCCTTGTGAGCTCCCAGCCTCCCCTAAAGGGGAGGAGTTAAAACTTTACGCAACAGACTCCCTCTCCTTTAGGACGCGTGCCACGAAGTGGTAGAGGGCTGGGGAGAGGTCAGGTTGATAAGAATTACGATTTTGGCTTTGATTGGATTAGGATTAAGTTATTTATCAGTTTTGACGATTGTCAAATAAGACAATTATCACAACAATTAAAATAAATGCTGTAAACATGCCTGGAATCATACCAGTATAAGCAAGTAACTGTTCTTTGTCAGAAAGTTGTGAAAATTTTTGAAAACCATCGCTAATTTTTAATGACCAAGTTGCTAATCTAAACATGATAATTCCAAAAACAGTTAATGTCGGTCCAATTACAAATGCTGGTATTGTGTCGTAGTAATGAGGTTCAAAGGCGGCAGATATATTGCAGATACTACCGATTGATAAATAAATACCAATAATAGTTGTATATAAGCCAGCGATAAGTGTAAAAACTGTTGACCACTTCATAAACGGATGATGTTCTTTTAAATTAATCACTTATTCTCCTTTTAAGTAAAAGAAAATTATTTTAATCAGACATCAAATGGATATGTTTTTCTAAAAACTATCGTAATTTCGTTTGACAATGTGGGCAAGAAGGGTCAGATGCTTGAACAGATTCTCCACATTTCCTGCAATATGCTTGCGTTAATGTAGAACCTGCAGAGTGTTTTTGAGAAAATGACTGAATTGACTTCATCATTTCTTCTCTTTCTTTTTCACTAACGCCAATACGCTCAAGATTTCGGTTTAAAGTTGTGTCATTTTGGCTAGAACCACTTGATAGTTTTCGTGCAAATTCATTTTTGCATTGATCTGAACAAAAAAAGAATGTGCCACCTAAGTTATAAACTTCCCCTTTTTTCTTTTTGCAGTTTTGGCAATATACAAATTCGCTATTTACTGGCTTTGAGGAAAATAATTTTTCAAAGAAACTCATTTTTGTCTCCTTTATTGTAGAACTTGGTGGAAGATAATTTTGCCATGCTTTTCGATTATTACTTTTGAAACAAGAGGCACATATAAGGTCAGGAGTAGTTCCAGTAAATGCTGTGGGTTTACATAAAAAGCCTTCATTTAGTGCAATACTAGAATTGCAATTATCACAGATTGCTTCATTTATTTTTCTTTCTACTTTAGCCTTTGCCCACCAATCGAGAGCCCATTCGTATGCTAGTGTTTTATTATCCATAATTGATAATTCCTGTACATTAATCATGATCGAAACTATATAGGTTTTTATTCAGGCAATATAATATGCATATCTAATTCTTTCCCAGCAAGCTCTACCATTATTGTAGGCTCATTTGGTAAAGCCGCTATTATTATATATAAAGTAAGTAGAAATGGAGGTGATAATTCATTGGTGTTATTAGGAAATTTGAGACGACGTTGCTCAATAATAAGATGATATCTTTCAATGTTGATTTCTTTGCAAAATCTATTAACATCCTCAAATTCTTTTGCTTCGTTATCCAAGCCAATATATCCAAAAGGAATATCATGTAGTGTTCCTGCAGTTTGTCGTAATTGCATTTCATCCCATATTAACGGATTAAAGTTACTCAAGAATGCTGTCATTGCTTGTTCGCGGGTAACCCATTTGGAAAACTCATCGGGTGTGTTCCAAGTTAAGATTAACAAATTTATTCTACTAAATTCAATAGAAACAATTTGTTTGCCGTCTTTGAGATTACCTTTATCTAATTTGATTGGAGCATTTGGAAATGTTGGTAAATTTGAAATATTCATTTCACCATCCTTTTTACATTAATTTATAAGTGACAGTTGAACTTATAAATAAAACCCAAGCATAGAAATGATATTATTTTAGGGTATTATACAATTAATTTATGCTTATTTCCAAAGGAACCCTATGTTCAACCTCCCCGATGATGAAATTCTCCCACTCTCGAAAGAACACGTATTTTGGACTTGGTCTGCGCAAGCCAAAGTAAACCCAATTGCGGTCAAAAAAGCCAAAGGTGTTTATTTTTGGGATGTGGATGATAAAAAATATTTAGACTTTAATTCCATGACGATGTGTGTCAATATCGGTCATGGCGATGAACGCATTATCAAAGCCATGCAAGAACAAGCAGGTGAGTTGCCGTATGCCGCGCCGGGCATGACCACGAAAATCCGTGCTTTGGCGAGCAAAACAGTGGCAGATGTCACACCAAATAAAGCACTGAGTAAAATTTTATTTACACTTGGTGGTGCCGATGCAAATGAAAACGCCATCAAACTCGCGCGCGGTTATACAAAAAAACATAAAATCTTAACGCGTTATCGTTCGTATCACGGCGCAACGGCTGGCGCAATGGCGGCTACTGGTGATCCGCGCCGTGTGGCGTGGGAGCCAAATCTCATGCCCGGCGTGGTGCACTTCCTTGACCCGTATCGTTATCGTTCCACATTTCATCGCACCAACCCGAATATTTCAGAAGAAGATTTTGCACGCGATTATGTCAATCACTTGGAAGAAATTATTTTATATGAAGGACCAGATTCAATCGCTTCAATCTTAATGGAAACTGTTACTGGAACCAACGGCATTATCATCCCCCCAAACGGATATATGCAAGGCGTTCGTCAGTTATGTGACAAATACAATATCTTAATGATATGTGATGAAGTAATGAGTGGCTTTGGTCGCACGGGCAAATGGTTTGCCATTGAACATTGGGATGTAGTCCCAGACATGATTACGATGGCAAAAGGTTTAACGTCCGCGTATGCGCCCTTGGGTGCAGTGGCTATGAAACCAGAGATTGCATCCGCATTTGATGAACATGCTTTTGAAAGTGGACTCACTTATACCTCACATCCTATTTCATTGGCGGCGGCTGTGGCGAATATCAATGCGATGAAGGAAGATAATGTTTTGGGGAACGCAACCAGTATGGGTCAAGTAATGAGGCGCATGTTGAATGATTTAGGTGAGTCGCATCCATCAGTGGGTGAGGTCAGAAGCATCGGTTTGTTTGGCATCATCGAATTAGTCAAAGATAGAAAAACAAAAGAACCGATGACTCCGTGGAATCAATCGTCACCTGAAATGAATGCTTTGAAAAAATATTGTTTGGATAACGGTTTGTTTTTATACACTCATTGGCATACCGTTTTGATTATCCCGCCATTGATTATTAATGAAACACAACTCAAAGAAGGCTTTGACGTTTTAGATAAAGCCTTAGAAATTACAGATAGGACTGTTGGCGGATAACTTTATTTAATTTGTAAAGTAAAATTGTTCATATCATTTACAAAAGGAGAATGTAAAATGGAATCAAATCAACCTGTTTCACCCGCCCCGGCACCTGCAAGTGGTAATGAAAAAACAATGGCAATTGCGTCGCTCGTTCTCGGCGTTATTAATTTATGTGCTTGGTTCTTTCCACTATGTGGCATCCCGCTCGCACTCGTTGGCATTGTCTTAGGCTATTTTGGAATGAAAGACATCCCCTCAAAGAACCTTGCAATTGCTGGTATTGCATTAAGCGCATTCAGTTTACTTTTGGCTTGTGGTAATGCAGCGCTTGGCGCATATTGGGCGGCAACTGGTCAAAGTGGCTTTGACTTTAACTTCTAATTCTAAAATTAGACAATAAAAAACTCCTGCTTGTTAGCAGGAGTTTTTTATTATTTAAGGGCTTTCAGTTGTTGTTATTGCAGGTTGCGGAATGCGATTCGCACCAAGCAACATGGGCATTTCTGCCATGTAATAAGCATGTTCGTAAGCAGTGTCGCCACCACCTTCACCGATAATTGGCTCAATTAATTCATTGCCATTAGTATCTACGCCAAAAAGAATTTGTTCAGAAAGGATTCGCATTTCAATAATGGTAGATTCCATTTCAGGTCCGAAAGGCATTTCTTGTAACTCCAATGCTAAATCCAATAACTGCTCAGACCAACCTTCCATATTGTCAATGGCGATAATGGTATGTTGGCTATGAATTTTTATCGTCTCAGTGGCATCAGATGCTTCGGCGGCAAAGAATGCATGGCTTCGGGCTGTAGGAATATAACCAGAATTTTCTTCATTTACATTTTCTAACAAACCAAACCCATCACTGGGATCATCAATTGTCCCATCACCGTCCCAATCACGATATTGATTTGCGTTTGAACTACCTACTAATTGATTAATAACTTCCTCAATATTTTTTCGCATTTCGGCTTCATCGTTATTGCGAAAGGCTTCTTCCAATGCAATCACAGAATTGTCAATTTCATCAGCTGTCCAATATAAACCTTGAATCAAAGCATTACCTTGTGGTGCGCCGCCATACGAAACCAATACATGCCTTACATGGATTAATGCCAGCGGAGGAAATACAGATGATGCAATCACATCACCAGATGATTCATTGGGATTCGGGTCATTACTCGGTTCAATCGTGACTTCAATCTGGTCAAACAAACTGAGAATGTTATTTTGGTCTGAGGCAATGTAAATCAACTCGCCGCTTGTGTCACTGGTCATTTCCAATGTGCCCAGGTTGCGGCGTGATTCTCCGCCTTGCCCTAATGCCCAGACATCATAATGTGTGCCTGCTTCTAATACAGGCAAGCCATTAAACGTGATGGTGGCTTTATCGAGTACAGCGTTGAAATCTAGAAATGATGTTTTGCCTATGGGGTTATCTGCCGTAGCAGGGGATAGTGCTGAAGGTCTGAACGCTAAAAATGCTAGCAGTAAAATGACAAAAATACTTACGCCAGCCAAAGCAGTTGAAAACAGGCTTGTCTTTGGTTTGACAGAGGCTTTTGCCATCTTTGTATAACTGATGGTATTCAGAGATACCGTTTGCCCGTTGAACACAGCAATAAACTCATCAACCATTTCTTTGGCAGAGTTGTATCGTATGGCTGGGTCTTTTGCTAAAGCGCGGTCTATCACAATTTGCAAATCAGAAGAAATATTGGGGATGGGTGGCGGAGGCTCATTCAGGTGTTTCATCAAAATCCCAAAAGATGATTCAGCATCAAATGGAACTCTGCCTGCTAGCATTTCATAAAGCACAATGCCTAATGAATAAATATCGGTCTTTTTATCTATTTTGTCACCGCGAGCTTGTTCAGGACTCATATAAGCTGGCGTACCGGAGACAGTGCCTGTTGAGGTTTGAGTCGTAGAATCAAGTAGGCGCACCAAGCCGAAGTCAGTCAGAACCGGTTCTACATCTTGTGGTAAAGGCTCGTTGATTTTTACTGCGCCATTTTTTGAGCGCAGTAAAATATTTGCTGGTTTAATATCTCGGTGAACAATATTTTGGCTGTGGGCGTAATCAATAGCGGAAGCAAGAGAAGTTAAGATTTGAGAAACCGTATCAAATGGAAGGTTATCGCCGCGTTTTTGAGCCGCACGCAGATAACCACCAAGCGATGTACCTGGCACCAACTCCATCACAAGGCATGGCTGACCATTCACAAGTTCATAATCAAAAAGTTGAATAATATTGGGGTGACGTAAATTTGCAATGACGCGCGCTTCCCGTTCAAACCGCGAATGGTTTTCAGGGTCTGGGTCTACAAAATCGCGCATGATTTTTACGGCAACTTTACGATTGAGAGTAGTATGTTCTCCGCTGTATACCTCAGCCATACCACCACGTGCAATCATTTCGCTGACTTTAACCTTGCCGATAACTTTTCCGCTCCAAGTGGACATGCGCCAAATTATAACCGAAAGTATTTTGAGATAAATTGCAAAGTAATTAAATTAAAACATAAGAGACTGTTAATCTAACAGTCTCTTATGTTTAAGTTCTAGACTTTATTTTTCAGGTATCACACTGATGAGAACTGCTCGAATCACGCGGCGATGTGTAAATGTATTGGTTTTCTCATTGAAGTTTTCGCAAGTGACCAGTGTTAACCAAGCATCTTCTTCAGATTTGAACAAGGTCTTAATGCTTCTGGGTGAAATCAAACTGCTTTCACGCACTTCATACACATAAATGAATCCATCATTGTGAATGTAAACTTTGTCACCATCGCGTAATTCGTTCACATAAGCAAATGGTCCGGGCTTGCCATTCGGGTCAGTCACGTGGCTGGTGAGAATGCTATTGCCATTCCATGTTGGGTAAGCAGAGCCTTCTAAATAACCAGCATTGTTGCCAAGCCAAGTTACATCCCATCCGTTTTCGTCTAACTTCACACCAACAATTGGCAAGTTCACACCTAAAGATGGAATTTTGAGCGTCAATTCGCTCTTGGCATATTCTTTCTCAATGGGTTGAGCGGGCAATTCAGTCATTTGACTTGGAGCAAAGCCTGTTACTGGGATGAGCAATCCAGTTAATGCTGTAGTGGTTGTAGTAGATGACGAACCGCCTCCACCGCCACCTCCACCTGTTATTGGTGCGGCGATTCGGAAATTACGCGTGAAATCTGTTCCGGGTGTGACGCCATTTCCTGCAAGCGCAAGCAATGGATTGCCTGCATCTACAATGGAAGTCGTTCCGCACACGAACAAACGATAGAAACCTGCTACGTTAAGTGGTAGTCCGCTATTGACATTTAATGTCGCTACAAATGGACCAGAACCACCACCATTGTCATATGTGACAGAGTCAACTGAAATTTGAACATCAGGTGCTACAAGACCACCACTACAACTTGCTGTGCTAAATGTGCCTGTGGCACTGCGGACGAGTAAGTAGTTAGCAGGGTTGGTGACTGAATCAGGGTCAGAGGCACCAGCATCATATACATCACGGTCAAATTCAACCATGATTTGTGTAATACCTAATGTGGTGGAAATATTTTCATTTTCGCTAACACTACCATTACCTGTATCGGGCAATGAGTTCACTGTGCTAACAGCCGGACCATTTCTGATGGTCAATGTAAAGGTTTGCGTGCCGTTTGGTAACACCCCGTTAGCCCCAAAGAAGGTAATAGTATACACACCAGGTGATGTTGTTCCGTCATAATTCAATGCGGCTGTGCCGTTGCCATTATCTATTAATGTAACGCCAGCAGGTTCACCGCTCATTGTAATTGCTACAGAAGAAGGATTACCTGTTGTCATAACTAAAAATGTATCTGAGAAGCCGAAATCGAATGAGGTGTTATCAACACTGGTAAATACAGGGCTTTCAGTAGCGTTTACATCTTCTTGTACTTGTGGTGCGGCAGAGTAATTTGTATTCCCTGCTTGGTCATAGAATACGCTACAAGTACCCGTTCCGCTGGTCATGGTGATGGTGGCATCTCCGTCTGTTGTTGAGCCGTCTACATCTCCAATAGAACAGACACCAGAAACTGTTATTGTGACTGGTAAACCAGAAGAAGCAGTTGCGGCTACATCAAATGATGAACCATTTGCCGCACTTGCAGGGGCAGAGGTTGTGACTGTGATAGTTTGACCTGCGGGGGTAATATCAGCATTTGTTGTGGTTGAGTTGTTAACTAAATTGTAATTGCCTGCATCTGCACCGCTGGAAATGTTGATGCCAGAAACACTGACGAGGATTCCATTGCCCACGTTCGGGCTAGCGAAAGAGGCGGATGTGTAGTCTAGGGTTAAGTCATCACCACCGACTCGGTCGTCATTAAGAGTCACTGTCGCGTTTGTATTTCCATCATAGACTTTGTTAATGCCTGTGGCAGTTACGTTCAAATCACGAGCAGTAATATCTGCTAAATCGGTTGCAGAATTGGTTGAGAGGGTGTAATTGGTTGCATCTGCTCCGCCAAGTGTTATGCCTGTGGCGGTAACGGTTTTATCTGTACCGACATTTTTATTGTCAAAATTTGCTGTGTCACTACAAGTGACATCATCGGTGCCAATGATACCTGTGAGAGAACAAGTAAAGGAAGCAGTAGTATTGCCATCATATACTTTGTTATTGGCTGTGATGCTTGGGGTAACTGTGGCTGGTGCAATCACTAATGTATCATTTGCAGTGCCGGAGTAGTTCGGGTCTGTAATGGTGGCAACAACAGCGTAATTATCAGCATTGGTGGGGGCAGTGGGCGAACCATCGTAGGTGATGCTAAATGACAAGCCTAATGGGTTTGTAACCACTGTAGCAGATTTGGCAGTGCCATCATAGGTATGATTTAAGTCACTTAGTGTGATGGTGGCAGATGCCGCATTAATCGCATTGTTGACCGTACCATTGGTATTGACATAATTGCCGGATAAGTCTGTAAAGGTCCAAGGGTCATTATTGTATGTGCCGGCATTGGTGTGTGTAGTGCCGCTTAAGTTCAGTCCAGCAGATAAATCTTCACCTAACACACCTGTAGCAGTACCGGTGGAGGTATGTGGCGAACCATCATATGTGACGTTGTATGGATTCACGACAATGGTTGCGTTAGCAGGACTGATGACGTTATCAACTGTGCCATTGGCGTTGTTGTAATTGGTTCCGCCATTGAAACTCCACGCATCGCCATTGTATGTACTAGCATTGGTGTGTGTAGTGCCACTTAAGTCTAGTCCAGCAGATAAATCTTCACCTAACACACCTGTAGCAGTACCGGTGGAGGTGTGTGGCGAACCATCATATGTGACATTATATGGATTCACGACAATGGTTGCATTGGCAGGGCTGATGACGTTATCTACGGTTCCATTGGCATTGTTGTAATTGGTTCCGCCATTGAAACTCCAAGTGTCACCATTGTATGTACCTACATTAGTATGGGTTGTGTTGCTTAAATCAAACCCTGCAGATAAGTCTTCTCCCAACACGCCTGTAGCAGTTCCAGTGGAAGTGTGTGGCGAACCATTATATGTAACGTTATACGGTGTCACGTTTATTGTTGCATTGGCTGGATCGATAACGAAGTTACCAGCCGATGCTCCTGTGAGAGCCGAAAAACCAGGAACTGCGGCACAATTTGCTGTAACTGCATAAGTACCTGCGTTGGTTGGCACGGTGGATGAACCATTGTAGAGGATATTACTGACCGCGCCACCACTTGAACAAGTTACATTAGCCGCTTGTGATGAACCATTGTAAGTAACCGGCGAATTGGTTATCGATAAAGTAGGTGTAACCGTAGTAGTGTAATGAACTTTGACTTGGAGTTGGTCAATAAATAAATCTGTACCGCCTCCGCCAGTTCCTTCAACTCTAACTGCAAAAAGACCGTTTGCAAAATCTGTACTAGTCCATGCTCTTCCCCAATCATCAGTAGGTCCTCCCAATATCACAGTGGCTTCTGAGGCTGCAGTAGTTGAAGGCATTACTGTAGTTTCGAAAGCAGTGATACTAACGCCATTATTCGAAGAAAGAGCTATATCTGCATTTCTTGTTCCTTCACTATATCCTTCAATAGCAACTTCAATACCATTTATCGTAGCGCCACTAGGTATAGATAGCCCAAAGTTCTGATAGTTTACTTCATCATTTGAGCTATTAATCGTAGCATAGCCGTTATTTGATGTGTAAACATTACCTTGCGTTCCAACATCGTTGTCAGGGTCTGAAAAAGCACTTGGCGCACTCCACCCGCTTTCAAATGATGCTTCGATTGTATGATTAGTGGTCACGTTTGTGAATGTATATGCATTAAGTCTGCCTTGAGAAACCCCGTTGACCAAAACATCGCTGACGATATGCCCAGCACTTGGGGCAATCACAAAAGATTGATTTGAACCTTGTTCTACCGCAACTGCTCCAGCAGGTGTGATGGTTCCGCCAACACCTGCTGTTGCTGTTATTGTATATATAGGCAATATAGCAGCCTTAATGCTCATAGCAGACATAGAACGAAGGGCACTGCCACTTGCTGTATGTTGCGATGTGGTGCTCCCTGCTGTATTATTTGTTGCAATGTAAGCACTAAATGCCCGGTCTTCAGGTTGGCTTCCCCCGCCAGGCGCATTGTATAAACCTGAATTAGGACCTAAAGCAGCAGTCCAATTTGTAGCCCAAGTTGTAATTGTACGAGCAGTTTGGTTACCTGTTCTTGTTAGATTTACAATTTCAACAGCCTGATCGCCGCTGTTGATTGTCAATCCTGTTGCAAAAGGCCCAACAGTTGAAGAAGCCGTTTCAGCGCCATTAAAGTTTTGTATGTCAGTTAAAGGGGAAGCGGATTGGTCTACACCTGCATAAACCGCAGCATAAACATAATTATATCTAATTGTCCCTCCAGTTACGGTCACACTAAGATTTGTATTTGTTGCGGCAGCAATTCCTGCCTCTTGTAGATAAAATAACCATGTATGTTGTTGAGCAGAGGTGGCACCATCTCCTATTGCTTGTGTAAGACTCTGCCCGCCATAAGTAACAGTGGCAGTCTGAGTTCCAACTGTAGATCTTGAAGAGGATACTGCTACAACCAACATTCTATTACTTCCTGGATTTATAGTATATGTATTTGTTCCGGGCGCACCATTATTTGCATATACTGTTGACCAAACCTGCTGTTGAGAAATTGCAGCCTTTGCCGGCGTAACCGGCAAAGCCGCTAACGCCAGCATCACAATCAAAATGGCTGAGCATACTTTATAAAATAATTGATTTTTCATTGTTTGTTCCTCACTTGTTTGTTGTTATTTAAAAAAATAAAAAATGAAGATATCTGCTTTTTATGCAGATATCTTCATTAGATAAATACCACCACAATCAAAAAGGGTCATTTCGGAATCAAGGTTCCAGTTCCAACTTTAAGGATGACAGCCGCTTTTCGAAGATTACTCAGTTGGATGTTGTTATCTTCAAAACTTTCAAACTCTTCATATTCTCCGCGCCAAATTTTTAGGGCAGTGGGTTCACTGCACCCCAATTTGCGCATTTCACCAACGAACTCGTCAACTGACATGTTGATTCTCTCTGCTAATTCTTGAACTCTGCTTTTCATCTCTCTTATCCAAATCAAATATATTTTTCGCGTGTGTAAAATTGTATTAAAAATGAAAATAAAAACTGATTTAAAAATATATTTTTAATTTGGATTAAAAAAATAACCTGATTTCAGGTTCCTTTCAAAAATGAAAGGGATTAGAGAATTCTAATCTAATTCCATTACTTGTCAACCTTTAGTACTATTAATCAGGCAAAATTGCCAAAAAATTAAGATAAAAAACAGGATTTAACCCTTAATGACCGCTCTTGAAATGCGTATAGCCAATTTGTTGCAACAAAACAAACTAACCTTTGCCACTGCCGAATCTTGTACAGGCGGGCTGATTGCACACCGAATTACCGACATTCCCGGCTCGTCGGAATATTTTCTCGGCGGTATTGTGGCGTATTCGTATCAAGCCAAAGTGGATTTGCTTGATATTTCGTGGGATACGTTAAATTCAAAAGGTGCGGTTTCAAAAGAAACTGTGATTGAAATGGCAATGGGTGGGAGAAAAAAATTGAAAGCAGATATTGTCGTTAGCGTCAGTGGTATTGCAGGTCCAGGTGGAGGCACACCTGATAAACCAGTAGGCACAACTTGGGTTGGGCTGGCAACTTCCACTGTAAATGAAGCGCGGCACTTTATCTGGAATGGAAATCGTGAAGAAAATAAAAAATTATCCAGCGAAGCCGCATTACAATTTGTTTTAGATTATCTTGAAGGAAAACTCAAATGAACATTGTCGTAATCATCTCCGCCATTGCTGAATGGAATGCCGTTAAAGAAATTTTTCCAAATCTTGAAATTATGCAATCACTTTATGGTGAATCAGCAAAAATAAAAATCAACGAACAAGAAATAAAAATGTATCATAGCGGATGGGGGAAGATTGCCTCAGCAGGTATGATGCAATATGTTGTTGATAATGTTAAACCTGATGTTGTTTTCAATCTCGGTACATGCGGCGGATTTGAAGGCGTGGTGAATCAAGGCGATGTTGTCATGGTCGAAAAAACTTTTGTGTATGACATTGTCGAATTGATGGGTGACCTTAACATTGTTGAATATTACGCTTCGTCTCTTGATTTGAGCTGGCTTGCTGAACCTCATCCTTTTCCTACGCGTAAAGGTTTGATTGCCTCCGCCGACAGCGACTTGCCGCCAAATAAAATTCCTTATCTCAAATCAAAAGGCGCAATTGCAGGGGATTGGGAATCAGGCGCGTTGGCTTGGGTAGCAAATAAAAATAATACTCGTTTGTTAATTTTGCGCGGAGTCAGTGATTTGGTCAATGAAAACGAAGGTGAAGCCTACGATGATTTAGCGTTATTTGAATCGCGTGCAAAAGATGTGATGAAACAATTGTTTGACCAATTACCAAAATGGATAGATGCGATAAAGTTAGACAATTAATTAGCCACAGAGGCACAGAGATTTTTGAGAAAGACTCTTAAACTCTTTTTTCTCTGTGGTCTCTGTGGCAAAAAAGACTTTTGCAAGAGGTCTAATCAAAAACGGACAGTCTGTGACTGTCCGCTTTCATTTTATTTTGTAGCTTCAAGCGTATTTATTATCTGCTCTAAATGAGCATTGATGTGAAAGTTCGGTTGCAAAATTCCAGATGCAAAACGATAGTAACTACCTTTGTTTTCAGTAAACTCTTGTGGAATCATTTCGGTAAACAATAAAACTTCTTCAACCGAACGGCGTAATTCTTCAAGCATTAATTTGATAGAAGGATATGCTTTGACTGTTGCTTCCACTTGTTGCGTGATGTTATTTCCAAATCCATCGGTTATTAGTTCGTAGCCATCTATTAAACTTGCTAGAAAAGTTGTTTGACCACGTTCGTTGTGAATGAGATGTGCTACAACTTCTAACGCGCTCCATTCTTTCGGGTCAGGTTTTTTCATGGCTTGTTCATCGGTGTAACCTTCAAAAACTTTTTCTAATTCTGCTAAACCAGGTTCAATTAATTCGCGTGCTTGTTTTGCAAGTTCTTTTGGATTAAATGGCACATTAGGCATTGGGCGTTTGCTTAATGTCATCATCACATTTTTCTTTTCAGCACCGCGATAAAAATTAACTTCAACCGTATCGCCGCCTTTTTTGCCAGCAATGGCTTGCACCAATGTATTGAAATCACTTGTAATTTCTTTGCCCGCCATGCCAATCAACACATCATCTTTTTGCAAACCTGCTTGTTGCGCTCCCATGCCATCAACTAAACCATCGAGTCGCAAACCTTCAAGTGTTGGTACACCCAAAGCCTTTGCTTGTTCATCAGTAAAATCTCCAGGGACAATTCCCAACATGGGACGAGTCGAGATGCGTAAATCAATTCCAGTTTCTAAAATGGATTTTAGATTTTCAAGACTCTCTGACCAATGATGTTTAAATCCTTCAGCCGCTTCTTTCCATGACGCGCCATCTGGTACTGCATGTTCAAGTTTGACTTTAACCCCAGCCTTGTTTTCTTCAAACGTCACAGTGACTTCCGTAGGCGCGGATTCATCATGTGCAAACCAACGGAATTTGACTTTTTTATTTTCATCCAATTCAAGGTAATGACCACTCGAATAAAAATCTCCGACCCACCATAAATACATGCGTCCATTCACATGTGGCGACACAGTTGCGACATCACATAACCATTCTCTTAATGATGTGGAATTGGTAAACGCTCGATACGCCATTTTGACCGACGCATTTACAGAAACTTCAGCCGTTACAGTTGTCATTTCATTCTCCTGATTTTTTGATTTGATTGTAATGATTTTGCTTTGAGTTTACACCCTGCTAGGGGAGGATATTTTAACGAGGTTGGAAAGTTAAGAATTAAGAGATAAAATTTTCTGAAATGAAATTTGACCCACAAAAACATCACCGCCGTTCGATTCGTCTGAAAGATTACGAGTACTCCCAAGCAGGAGCATATTATGTGACGATTAATATGCAGAACCGCGAATGTCTGTTTGGTGAAATTGTTAATAACGAAATGATTTTGAACGAAGCAGGGATGATGGTCATTGAACAATGGCTTGCTTTGCTCGAACGATTTACAAATATTGAATTAGATGTTTACCAAATTATGCCTAATCATTTTCATGGAATTATTGCCATCATTGAACCCGTAGGGGCAACCCTCGTGGTTGCCCAAAACATGGATGCGCAAAATTTTGTGGATTCTCGTAATAGCAGGGCAGGCACAAGACCTGCCCCTACGTTGGGTGACATGATTGGTGCATTCAAATCCATTACAACCAATGAATACATCAAAGGCGTGGACAATAAAAATTGGCAACAATTTTACAAACGCCTATGGCAAAGAAATTATTATGAACATGTAATTCGGGATGAAAAGGATTTGAATCGTATTCGAGATTACATTCAATCAAACCCAATGAATTGGGATGAAGATGAAGAAAACCCAAATTTCAAGAAACCATGATACGTATGGGCGACCCTTGTGGTCGCCCTGTTTTGTGTCGCACTTCTTAACTTGGCATTTTCTTAGGTAGAGAAACGAATCTACGGGTAAAATTAATTTCACTATACTAAGTGCGACGTACCCTGTCTCTACCTTAATCGCCGCGATTTTGTTGTGGTTTGAGCAATAGGATGTATGCTAAGTAAGTGCGTCGCACCATACTTTTTAGATTTATCTGATTAACAAGTAAAATCTTGACTGCGAACTAATCTTATTAACAAAGGTGCGACGCACCCATTCACAGGTGGTGTATGGCTAGAAGAAAAACAATTTTTCTCCCAAATAATTACTATCACATCTATAATCGTGGTGTACATCATAATAATGTTTTCCGCAACGATGCGGACTATAAATTTCTCTTGAAATATATCAAGAAAGAAATGAAACGCTGCGGAATTACTGTTATTGCATATTGTTTAATGGATAATCACTTTCATCTTCTTTTGCGTCAAGATGGGGATATTGAAATTAGCCAATTCATGCAAGCAGTTTTCAATATTTATACAAAGGCGTTTAATACGAAATACAAACTTTCAGGTACTTTATTTGAAAGTGCATTCAAATCCATTCATGTAGATACCAATGAATATTTATTGCATTTATGCCGTTACATTCACCGAAACCCACTTGATGCAAATATTGTAGTGAAACCTGAACAATGGATTTACTCAAACTATGCTGAATTTATCGGCAAAAGAAAGGGAACTTTGGTTGATCATCAATTTGTAAAAGATAACTTTGGCACACCTGAAGCTTACGAAGATTTTGTGATGAATTACATTCCACCCGAAAAAACACAAAAGGGATTAAGGCGGTATTTATTTTTAGATTAAGTGTGTTGCGCCCGGAGTGCGTCGCACATTTTTGGTTGAGATTTCCTCGCTAAGGAAACGAATCTACGGGTAAAATTAATCTCACCATGTTAGTTGGAAGGTTCGACTTTATACGTTAAAATAGATTTGTTGGGAAAATTATGATTGAAACTCGTAAACTTCGTGTATTTCTTTCTTATGCTCGGGAAGACCAATCTGTTGTCCGCGAGTTGTATGACCGACTCAATACTGAAGGTTGGATTGACCTATGGTTTGATGAAGCCTCTCTTTTCGCTGGGCAGTACTGGAAGTCAACTATAGAAGCGAGCATGGAGAATTCAGATGTTATTATAATTTTCCTTTCGAATCAGTCTATCAATAAAAAAGGTTTTGTTCAAAGAGAAATGCGCGATGCTTACACTATATCTTTGTTCCAACCTGAAAACATAATTTTCTTAATACCAATACGATTAGACGAATGTATTCCCCCTAGAAGCCTAAAAGATTTACACTATATGGATTTTTTTGGCGAAAATAAGGATAAAACATATAACAAATTGATTCAGACATTGGAGAAAAGGAAGAATCAAATTTTAGAGTTAGAGTCATTAGAACTTAAAAGCCAAAAAGAGGAAGAACAGCGTAAACGCGAAGCTAAAAAAGCTAAGCGCGAGAAACGTAAAGAACGCCTAGAGAGAAAAAAATTAACTGATCAAATAAATTATCTTGAAGATGTTAAAACAAAACTAGAAGGCGAGCTTTTAGTCAAAGATGAAGTTGTTAATAAATATAGTGAAGAAATAGAAAATATTAAGTCTAATTTGCTTGAAACGCAGGGGGTGACTACTAAAGAAAAAGAAGAGAAAGAAGACCAGATATATCAATTTCAAAAAAAATTGCAGATTGAACAAATTTCTCGAAAAGAAATAGAAAAAAAGATGTTGGAGGAAATAGAAAATAAAAAAAGAATAGAAGATGAATTGGCTTTTATGAAGTTAGATGCATCAGAAAAAAGGAAAAGGGAAAGATTATTCTCAAAAGATACCCCGTATAAAAAAATAATCCAAACTGCTATGGTTATCGGTACTTTTTCTATACCAATACAGTTTATTATAATGATATTTGGATTTCTTTTTGGAGGAATTTTTGTAGCTGTAGCACCTTTTTTGACTGGGGCTTTTACAAGTTATCGATTAGCAAAAGCAATAACAGATATTCCGAAAGCATTAGCAATTAAAATAGGCGGAATGGGAGGCGCTTTATCTGGAGTTCCTCTTGCTATACTTTTTGCATTAATTTTGATTGGTGATACGCCTTCTGAATATTTTACTATCCAAGAAGAATTAATAATAACAGCCTTTATTATATGTATCCAACTTGTCATTGGTATGCTTGGAGGTTGGACAGCTAGCTATTTGTCTTTTTATATTCAGGAATATAGGATTAAAAAATCTTTTGAATGAAAAACTGACTTGCCTCTCTTAAGAGAGGCAAGTCAGTTTAGAGTTAGTCATTATATTGAATAATAATGTACTGATTACTTTTTATTTTCCTAACCTCGCCCGTTCTTCCTCAATCACACTCTCTTCCAACTTCTTAAACAGCGGACCAGGCTGATTCAATTTAGAACCAGGCTTCAAGTCACTCGGCTTCCAGTAAACATTTTCAATTCCCTTATATCTCAACACTTTATGCGTGCCGAGAGAATCGGTCACATCTTCGGTGAATTGCTCACCGAACAATGGAGTTTCATAACCAAAGAATCCATGTAACTTTTCGGAGGTAAATGGCAAGAAAGGTGAGAAGATGACTTTCAATGAGTCAATTGCTTTCAAGGCTGTGTATATCGTTTTGCCTGCACCTTCTTTATCTGTCTTCACAGCAGACCATGGCGCATTGACATCCAAATATTGATTCACGGATGTAGCGAGTTTCAAGGCTTCGCTCAATGCTGAACGAAGTTGCACGGCTTCTATTAAGTCGCCTACAAGTTTGAATCCATTTTCAATCACAGCAAGCAGGTCGAGGTCAGAGCCGCGAAGCGTTTTTAAATCTACATCTGGCACATGCCCATCCCAATTTTTATAACAAAACGACAAAACACGATTCGCCAAGTTGCCCCAATTGGCAACCAGTTCATTGTTATTGCGCGCCACAAACTCTGCCCAATCCCAATCGCTGTCTTTGTTTTCAGGCATATTGGCAGTCAGATAATATCGCAACGCATCGGGGTCATAACGAGTCAATGCATCGAGTCCCCACACCGCCCAATTGCGCGAGCCGCTAATTTTTTGACCTTCAAGATTCATAAATTGATTCGCTGGCACATCATACGGCAATGTTAATTTTGTTTTATCACCCGCAAAAATTTCTGTGAACTGCTCATTCACGCCCATTAATTCTGCGGGCCACAACGATGTGTGAAAGAAGATGTTATCTTTCCCGATGAAATGATATTGCTTCGCTTTTGGATTCGTCCACCAATCACGCCACGCTTCATTCTGACCTGATACTTGACTCCACTCAATCGGAGCTGATAAATATCCTATAACCGCTTCAAACCAGACGTACAGTTTTTTCGTGTCCCAA
Organism: Anaerolineales bacterium UBA2317; assembly: GCA_002345215.1. GTDB lineage: Bacteria > Chloroflexota > Anaerolineae > Anaerolineales > Villigracilaceae > Villigracilis. The sequence continues at coordinate 54,036 of DDVH01000025.1, read as the reverse complement.
GCAGAATCATTAACTGGAACAGGAATGCCCCAATCCAAATCACGTGTGATGGGACGTGGTTTGAGTCCTTCGGCTTCAATCTTTCCAAGTGATTCGCCTAAGACTGTATCTCGAAAATGTTCAGCACGTTCTTTCAAAAAGTTTTTAACATCAGGTTCAAGCTTAGATAAATCAAGATAAAAATGTTCGGTATCTCGTAATTCAAGTGCACCATCACCCGTCTTTGCGCGCGGATTTTTTAACTTCTCAGGCTCAAGTACATTGCCACAATTGTCACATTGGTCAGAACGTGCACTTTCAAATCCGCAGATGTAACAAGTCCCTTCAACATATCTGTCTGGTAGAAATTTATTTGCACTAGGGGAGTACCATTGCTTGCTAAATTCTTTGAACAAGAATCCATTTTTTTGCAAAGCAAGAAACACAGATTGCGAAACTTTGAAATGATTTTCGCTATGAGTGGTTGTGAATAAATCGTACGTGATGCCATAACCTTTGAATACTTCAATAAAAGACTCATGATATTTTTTATATACTTCTTCAACAGGCTTTCCTTCTTTATCTGCGGCGATGACAACAGGCGTGCCGTGAGAATCTGTCCCTGAGACGACGAGAACTTTATTCCCTTTGAGTCTGTGATAACGTGCGACAATATCACCCGGCAAATGTGAACCAGTGATATTGCCCACATGAATTTCTGCGTTTGAATAGGGCCAAGCGATGGCGATTAATATATTTTCAGTCATTGTATAACTCCATATTTTTTATGTCGTTGCGAGCCGCGCTTTTGTTTTGCGGCGAAGCAATCTCCTAATCAACTTTGAGATTGCTTCGGCAGGCAGACGTTGCCTCGCAATGACATGTGATTTATAAACAAAAAGGCTGTCCGCAAAATGGACAGCCTGTATTCTTTGATACAAAACTTATGCTTTCCATTTGGCGCAGGTGAACATCTCCATTTGCATGGCCATGGTCATTGGCACCATTGGGAAAGCGGAAGTGAATTTCATAGTCAATATTTTAGGCAGACGAAGCGAGTTTGTCAATAGCAGGTTTTTGTTTCATTTTGTATGCAATGAAACAAAATAGAAGAACTAAAATAGTTGTTCCTAAACTCCATAAGTCATGACTTGTAGTGGCTTGTTGCAAGAGTGCAAACAGAGAATACAAATCTAAAATAACCAGAAAGATAATAGGGAAAATATAGCTCCTACTTTTTTCAACAAAAGTTCCGATAATCCACACAATGGGTAATATATATAGAATTTGATCATACGCCCATAAATACAATGTGGCAACGAAAGAAATTGGGATGATGAGATTTAACATTTCCCAATTGCTAATTTTTGAATGATTTCGCCATAAATAATAAATTGTAGCGACTAATAAAATCAGCATCCCACTTGCTCCAAGAATAGAATAGCAAGTAGAGTTTCCATTGCATGCAAGGTATGAAAAACTCCACACGTTTGATTGAACACCTAATCTACGGTCAAATGCGGCTTGACTACTATTTATAAAAATAGATACCCAGTTCGGATTTAATGCTATTCCTAATATTAATAGTAGGATTCCACCAACAATCATTCCATAGATGAATTTCCATTGTTTTGTTAAAAGAAAAAAAGTGCCTAGTAAAAATAAAATCATAACCCCTTGTGAGGGTTTAAGCATCGTGAAAGAAAGTAATAAACCAGCTATAAAAAGATTTTTTCTATCAAGAAAATTTAATCCCCCAAAAAGGAATAAAAGACTAATTGCTCCTATAGAACCAATTTGCAAGGTTAGGTATATGGGACCGAAATATAAAAGAAATACGACAATAGGGATTAACAAGCGAGAATGTGCACTAGATTTCCAGCGACTTAATAAAGAATATACAACAAATCCGATAATCACTTGACTAATTATTTGCCAAACATAATAGGCTTGACCCAGTGATAAAAATCCAAGCGGAGTTAAGAACAATACAAGGGGTAATGGATATAGGAATGTAGGTTCTTTTGGTGTGATGGTTCCATATTTTTCATGTCCATTAGACCAATCTTCAGGATTATACGGACTTTCTCCATCTAGCATTAATTTACCAGATAGCCAAAAAACAAAGAAATTTGAGTTGTAATAATCCGCGTTTTTATAATTTTGAGATGCCCGCCAATGAAACATTGAAGCAAGCAAAATCAGGGCGATAACACTACTTAAAATCTTAAAAGTTTTGCTTGTTTCTATACTCATCTGAAAAGTTTATTCCAACAAATCTTTCAGCTTCGCAAACGGAGAATCAGGTTCAGGGGGTCTGTGACCACAATCTTTGAGGTTCAAATTCTGACCACACTCTGGGCATAAGCCTTTGCAATTTTCATCATGGATGGGGCTGATGGGAATTTCTAGCAAGGCATAATCACGAATAAGTTCTGCTAAATCTAAGTGAGCGTCTTCAGGCAAGAGGAGTTCAGTTTCTATTTCAGAACGTTTATCGAAAGCATATAGTTCAGTAAAAGACCAATCTAATTGATGTTCAAATTTGGTTAAACAACGAACACATTCCAAACTAGTTTCGGCAGAAAATTCTGCTTGCAGGATTAATCCTTGTGGGGTTTTGCCAACATTGGCAACCCCTGAGAAGTTTCGCAATTCAAGGTCATCTAAAGCAATTTCATCAAACTCAAAAGGGAAGTCGTGGTTATAACCGACTTCTTCATGGATAATAAATCCGACGTTAAAACGAAATGGTTTTTTCATAGTTTAAAAGTTGGAAGGTTGAAAAATGACCAGTAAGACTTGTTAGACCAATAAGACTAATTAGATTTTACGATCAACAATATATTTTGCTAAATTTTCTAATGCATCACGTTCAGCACAAGGTTGGATATTTTCTAAACAAGCAATGGCGCGGTCCACATAATTTTCGGCTTCTTGCATGGCTTTATGAGCAGAATCACTTGCACGGATGTTATCTACAAGGCGGGTCATGTTTTCGTGATTTGTCCAGCCGCCGTTGGCAAGGGAGAGAATGTCTGGGTCGGTGGGATTGGATTCTGTGTAGTAAATGCCGGGGAGCGTGACCAAGCCGTTATGTAAGTCTGAACCGATGGGTTTTCCGACAGAAGTTTGGTCGCCGGTGAAATCCAAAATATCATCCACAATTTGAAATGCCATGCCGAGTTGATATCCAAATTCACGCATGCATTTAATCGTTTCTTCACTTGCAGGGCTGACCATTGCCGCCGCATGTGAAGTCATTTCAAACAATGAAGCAGTTTTGGCATAAATTCGTTTGTAATAATTATCTCGATTAATTAATCCACGAGAGCTGAACATTTGAGTTAACTCACCATTGACGATAATCGAAAGTGTATCTGCAAACAGATTCATCAATCGCAAATCATCAGTTTCGGCGGCGAGTTTGGCGGCACGAGCGAAAATAAAATCACCAGTTAGAACTGTTGCAGGTGGAGCCCAACGTGCATTGAGTGTTGGAGTTCCACGACGAAGCAAAGATCCATCAATTAAATCATCATGCACGAGTGTGGCAGTGTGAAGAAGTTCAACTGCCGCGCCAAGTGTAACCAATTTTTCAAGCGGGGCACCCAGCATGTTTCCAACGAGCAAGCCGAGGGTAGGGCGGATGCGTTTGCCTCCGGCTTTCATCAAATGCTCAAGCGCGGCGCGTAAATCGGCATGAGCAGAATCCGCTTGTTCGCGCATGCGTTCTTCGACAAGTTTAATTTCTTCGGTTACGGGTGAGATAAAAGTAATAGCATTCATTCAGTCTCCCCAAGCAAAGAGTCGAGCCGCGTTTTGTGTTGTGATTGCGGCAATCTCCGCCGGGCTTTTGGAATGGATTTCTGCTATTCTATCAGCAATGTGCAAAATGTACGAGGGTTCGTTCCTTTTTTCACGAACGGGAACAGGGCTTAAAAATGGCGAATCTGTCTCAATCAGAAGCCTGTCCAAAGGCAGTTGTTTGACAATTTCTCTCTTTTTATCTGCGTTTTTATAAGTGACTGGTCCCGTCACGCCGATGTAAAAATTTAAGTCCAAGCCTTTTTGAGTGGTTTCGAGAGTGCCATTAAATGAATGAAGCACTCCAGGTTTTTCTGCCAACTCACCCGTTAAACTTTTTTGCCATTCTTCCAAAATGTTTAATAAATCCACAGAGGCTTCACCAAACCAAGCATCATTTTCTTCGCGCATGTGGATGATGACAGGTTTATTCACTTCTTTGGCAAAATTCAATTGCTGTTTCAAGGCTTCGTGCTGAAACTCACGCTTCTCTTTTTCTTTGACCCAATAATAGTCAATGCCAATTTCGCCAATCGCAACCACTTTTGGATGGGTGGCAAGTTTCTTTACTTCATCAAATGTTTGTGGATTAAATTCTTCCAAATCAGTTGGATGAAACCCCACAGCCGCATACACGCTTGGATATTTTTCTGCTAATAACACCGCCTCTTTACTTGATTTATGCTGGAGTCCTGGAACCAGAAGTTTTATCAATCCCGAATCATTCGCACGTTGAATCACTTCCTCGCGGTCTGCGTTGAATTTATGATAGTCTAAATGACAGTGGGTGTCTGTGAGTTGCATGAATACATTATAATGCTGTCAGGTTTTCAATAAACATTTTGAGGTCATTCATGGATAGTATCGAAAAATATATAGAAGATTTGAAAAGTGATAGTGGAAATAAGCGCTTTGATGCGTGTCGTTCATTACGTCGGATGAAAACGATTCCCCAAAGTGCCATAGATGCTTTACTTGAAACTATTAATGATTCAGATTTCTTAGTAGCAAGAGAAGCTAAAAAGGCATTGCAGGCGCATAATGTCCCTATTAATGAATCCAAGGGGGACGGAGAGTCAAAAGATTCTAATTCTGCCTCCCAGAAATTTTTAAAAGTGTACGGCTGGATAATCCTTATTGGATTGGTATTTTCATTGCTGATATTTGGACCTGAAGGTTTTATTTTTTTACTGGCGTTTTTAGGTGGCCCAATATTGTTCTTGATCGTGGTTATAGGGGTGATTGGTTATTTTATAAGTTCATCTCGTGGTAAATCAAGTGTAAAAGACACAGATAAAAATGGAGAAAAAAGCGAGGAAACCCAGCCTCAACGAAATGAACCACTAAACCTATGGCCCGTAATCATTATTATTGTAGCAGGTATGTTGTTTGCTATCATTTCAAGTTTACTGAATTAACACATAACAAAGTGGCAGTCATAGAAATGACTGCCACTTTGTTACTTTATTTTATTCCCGCAACTTTGAGACCGTCTTCCAAAATTGCTTTGACTTTATCTTGATGACGTGTCTCAGTATATACACGTAAAATCGGTTCTGTTCCTGAAAAACGAATCAACATCCAGCCACCGTCTTCAAGTTTGTATTGAAAACCATCTACTGTAATTAAATCAACAACTTTTAACCCACCTAAAGTTGAAGGATTGTTATCACGAATAATTTTCTTACGTGCTTCAGGGTCACCACTAAATGGACTATCCACACGGTCATAGAAATATTCGCCGCCAACTTTTGCAAATAAATCTTTGAGTAATTCGGTTGGTTTCTTTCCAGTCTTGACCATAAAGTCAAGCATGTATAAACCTGCTAAGATTCCATCGCGTTCTGGCACGTTTCCACGAAATGCATAACCACCTGATTCTTCGCCGCCGATTAATGCATTTGTTTCTGTCATTTTCGGGGCGACATATTTAAATCCAACACCTGTCTCATGGACAGGAACTCCATAAATTTCACCAAGTTTGTTCAACATACCTGTTGTAGACAAAGTCTTTACAATGTCACCACGTTCTTTGCGAATTTCAAGTAAATAATAAGCAAGCAAAGCATAAACACGCAATTGATTAATGAAATTTCCATTTTCATCACCAATTCCACAACGGTCAGCATCACCATCGGTGATTAACAAAACGTCAGCCTTATTCTCCACTGTAGCGCGTAGACCAACATCAATGTTCGGTTGAATCGGTTCTGGTCGTTTCATCTCAGGAAAAGATGGATTACGTTCATTATGAATTTCAATCACTTTTGTTTTTCCACCTGCTAACAAACGTGGAAACCAACCCGCGCCATTGCCCCACATCGTATCTACCATAACAGTTAATCCAGCATCTTTGATGGGTCCCAAATCAATTAATCCATCACGAGTGAGATGTTCAATGTATGGAGTCGCCGCATCAAACTTGACAATTTCACCAGCAGATTCAGCTTCTTTATAATTTTTTCGCTTCACATCTTTGATATCATCTGGAATGCCTGCTTCAATTTGTTTTAAACCTTCAGGGTCAATGGCACCACCTGTTTCGTTACGGACTTTGAATCCATTGTCAGTGGGTGGGTTGTGACTTGCTGTAATGTTCACTGCGCCTGCGGCTTTTTTATCAACCACAGCATAAGCAATGACTGGGGTTGGGGTTGCACCATCTGTTAAATAAACTTTCAAACCATTGCCTGCTAACACTTCCGCAACTGCGGCGGCGAAATGTTCACTCGCAAAACGCATATCATGCCCAACCACAATCCATTGACCTTTTTTGCCAATGGATAGCATATATGAAGCAAAGCCTTGTGCGGCTCTGCGGACATTATCAAATGTATAATCTTCTGCAATGACCCCACGCCAGCCATCTGTTCCAAATTTTAATTTTTGTGCCATATCAATGCTCCTAAAAAATAATAACTTGCGAAATTATACCCGCTTGGGCGTTATGTATCATCAAAAAAAGAACTTCGAGAATATTCTCGGAGTTCTTTATCAGACAAAACTTATTACTTTGCAATTTCCCAAATATAGCCAGCAGGGTCAAGAAAACTTGCAGTGCGAATGCCCCAAGGTCTATCCATGGGACCATTTAGCAATTTCACTCCGCGAGATGTTAATTCTGCACACATTTTATCTACATCATCTACTGGAATCGTAAAAACAAAACGAGAACCAGATTCACGGTTTGCTACTTTAGCAGGTTCAATTAGTTCATTGGCTTCTGATATTTTCAACAAATTGATTAATGTCTCGCCAAATTTAAAGACTGCTGAATTAGGGTCTTCATAAAATATAGGTAATCCAAAAACATTTTGATAATACTGTTTTGTAGATTCTAAATCCTCAACAAATAATGTGATTGCACTGATAGTTTTTGCCCAAGTTGTATTTTGATTCATGATAATCTCCTATATCTTAAGAAAAATGGTATCGAAGATTATAACAGAACATTTGTTCTGTTTATGGCGTTGGTGTTACAGATGGAACATCAAACGGAGTTGGCGTAGCAGTTAAGAAATCTTCAACAAATGGTGTTGAAGTTGATGTTGAAATTGCACTTGCTTCACCACTTATCAAAATTTGCCAAGCAATTTCCAAGTCACCAGATGCAACCACGGGGAATTGTGGTAAATTGCCTAATGCTAAATCTAAACGTGCAATCACTTGAGTTAACACTTCATCACCTGTTTCAGTTTGCAACTCAAATAATAAATCTCGCGCACTTTGCACATCTTCTTGTGCCAAACCAAAATTACTTTGTGATAAATACAAACGTGCCCGTCCGAGCATGTCAAATGCACGCGCTAACATCACTTCATGTTTCAATTCAAGTAACACTGAATTATTATTTGCTTGCAATTCACTTTCAATCGTAGCTTGAATTTCTTCCAATTTTTGAATCGAAGCCGAATGCGTTTCAATCGTTGTCTCAACTGTAATCAAACGATGATTCATTTCAGCAACTTCGGTTTGTAATCTCGCAATTTCATTTTCCAACTCACTCATGCGCGAAGCGTTCTCTTCCACTGGCGCGATAAATGTGCGTTGGATATAAGGTAAACCGTAAAAAATTAATATCCCAAACAATGCCAGAATTAAAACCAATCTCAACAAGGCTCGTAAGAAATTGATAAATGCCCGCCCGAATCTTGATAGAAAAGATTCCTTCTCTTCTTTTGATTCATCTTCGGCTTGATTCTTATCCGCTAGTGCGGGCATCGCCTCTTCTTCTACGGGAATTATGTTTCTGTCTTCGGATTCATTATCTGCCATTGTTACATCTCCTGTATAGTGATTGTACAACAAAAGTCGAGGATGAGAATCAAATTTGAGGAACTGAATCAAGATGAAGTCAAGTCAGAGGCGGGTTATAATCTTATCTATGATTTATCTTGATTACGCCGCCACAACACCATTAGACAAACGCGTCTTAGACGTGATGATGCCGTATTTCTCTGATTCATTTGGGAATCCATCTTCGATTCATCGCTTTGGTCAAAAAGCGGAGACGGCCATTGAAGAAGCCCGCGAAAAAGTTGCTAAGGTGTTGCATTGCCGTGCCGATGAAATTATTTTTACATCAGGCGGCTCTGAGGCAGATAATTTGGCTTTGCGTGGCGCGATGATGGCGAGGCGCGATACAGGCAAATGGATTTTGACTGCAAAAACAGAACATCCTGCCGTGAGTAAAACGGCAGGACAACTTGAAAAAGAATATAACTTTTTACTTGAATGGTTAGATGTTAATGAGCATGGCGAAATTACAGTTGCGTCTTTGAGTAAAGCCGTTTGCAATAATACTTCTCTCGCTTCAGTGATGTATGCCAATAATGAAATCGGAACAATAAATCCAATTGCGGATTTGGCTCAAGTTGCAAAAGCAAATAACATTTTGTTTCATACAGATGCGGTGCAAGCCGCCGCATATTTAGATGTGGATGTTCAAAAACTTGGTGTAGATTTAATGTCACTCGGTGGACATAAATTTTATGGACCAAAAGGTGTTGGAGCTTTGTATGTTCGCAAGGGCACGCAACTGATTCCACATCTCACAGGTGGAAGCCAAGAAAGCAGTTTGCGGGCAGGAACTCATAATGTTCCTTATATTGTCGGGTTTGCAGAAGCATTGAGATTGGCTGATGAAGAAAGAGAAGAAAGAATAAATCATGTCAAACCATTGCGTGACCATATTATTGGTTCTGTACTTGAATCAATTCCTGATTCTCAATTAACAGGTTATCCACAAAATCGTTTGCCGAATCATGCTTCATTTGTTTTCAAAGATGTAGATGGCAATTTGCTTTTGCAAATGCTAGATTCGGCTGGCTTTGCTTGTTCTTCTGGCTCGGCATGCAAAACAGGTAATCCAGAACCAAGTGAAGTAATTAAAGCATTAGGTTTTTCGGATGATTGGGCTTTGGGTTCTTTGCGTGTAACACTTGGAAAAGATTCAACTGCTGAGCACGTTGATTCATTTTTGAAAACATTGCCTTCATTAATTGAAAAAGCAAGAAAACTAAGTAACCATAAAACTAGTAATTAGCAAACTAACTTTTGAAAACAAAAATCATCACCCTCGAATCACATGATAATTTGATTTCAGTCCGCGATAAACTTTCGTGGGCGAAGACTCCGCGCATTTTGTTGGTGTGGCCCAAATATGAAAAGGTAAGTTTAAGATTATTGGATTTGAAAATTTTACAACGTCATGCTGATTCGCTTGGGGCGCAATTAGGATTAGTGACTCGTTGGAATAATGTTCGCCGAGATGCTGAATCTTTAAACATTCCAGTTTTTGATTCAACTGCATCGGCTCAAAAGGACGTTTGGCTTGAGTCGCCGCCCCGAAAGAGACGAATCCCGAAACCGCCCCAAGTTGACCTGAGAAAGAAGCGTGATGAGGTTCGCATCCAAGAGCCTGCTTGGGTGAAATCTTTATTAGGCAGAATCATCTTGTTTGCAATTGGGGTGCTATCTGTTTTGGTGTTGGCAGGTTTATTTATCCCTCGCGCGCAAGTGACATTATTTCCCGAATCAAAACTGGTTTCAGCAGTGATACCTGTGCAGGCGAGTTTATCTTTTAATTCAGTTTCATTGAATGGTGCTATACCCGCGCAAGAAATTTTTGTAATAGTAGATGTTGAAAAAATAAAAGTAGTTACTAGTCAAATTGCAATTCCAAAAACAAAAGCCAAAGGATTTGTGCAATTTCAAAATTTAAGTTCAAGTGAAGTGACCATACCTGCTGGCACGATTGTTGCAACAGTAGATTTGATTCGGTTTGAAACATTGAACCGAACCATTTTGCAAGGCGGTGTAAATCAAATTGTAGAAGTTCCAATTCAAGCAGTGAATGCGGGTGAAGGTGGAAATGTAGAGGCGGAATCAATCATTTCAATTGAAGGTCCGCTTGGGTTATCTATGACGGTTACGAATCCTGAATCTATATCAGGTGGGGAAGATGAAAATGCAATTGGTGCAAATGAAAATGACCGTGCTATTTTGCGTGAAGAAACATTGAATGAATTAAGGTTGCTTGCCGAAACACAAATGCGCACTGAACTTGCTGACAAAGATTTCTTAATTGTAGATACGCTTGAATTAAAAGAAATTTTGGTTGAGGAATTTTCTCCGCTTGAAAATGAAGCAGGTGATACTTTGACATTAATCATGCAAGCAGAATTTTCAGCGTTGTATGTGTTTGCAAATGATATGCAAACATTAACTTCATCGTATTTGAATGCTTCTATTCCCGAAGGTTTTTCTGTGATTGATGAAATGCAATTTGAATTAATTGATACACCTTTCACTGATTCGGATGGTGTGACTCGTTTTCAATTGCAAATTAGTCAAAACACTGTCAAGCATGTGGATGTGTTACAAGTCTTCAATGTGATTCGTGGATATAATTTGCAAAATGCAAAAGATGAATTGATTGAGTCATTTCCATTTCGTCAAGAACCACAGATTACGATAAACCCTTCATGGTGGAACTTTTTACCGTTGATTCCGTTTAATATTTCGGTTGAAGTAAAATAAATTTGCCACAGAGGACACAGAGTTTTTTGAGAAAAACCTCAAAGGTCTCTGTGCTCTCTGTGGCTAAGAGTTATTATGAGAATTTTAGCAATTGACCATGGTGAAAAAAGAATCGGCTTAGCAATCAGTGACTTAACTGGCACAATTGCAAATCCTTTGAATGTGATTAAGCATGTTTCCCGTATGATTGACGCGGCGCAAGTGGCTGAGATTGCAAATCAAAATGATGTTGCATTAATTATCATTGGTCAATCATTAGATGAAGATGGCAAGCCAAACATGGCAGGGCGTAGGGCTGGGCGTTTTGCAGATGAATTGAAAAATCAAACTCAAATTCCTATAGAAATGGTGGATGAATCGTTTAGCACACAAATCGCCCGTGCCGCACGAATCGAACTTGGCGTTTCCAGAAAAAAGCGTGCAGGTCATCAAGATGAATACGCGGCAGTGGTTATTTTGCAAAATTATCTTGAGTCGAAACGTGGTCTCGATACGGCGGCGATGGTCGAGTAGTTCCGAAGGAACGTATCGAGACCCGCCGCCTACTCGACCACCGAATTAAAAACCATACACCAGAAATCGTAAATAAAAAATGCGTCGTTATCAATATTATTTCATCTTATTAATTCTTGTTGTCATTACACTCGTTTGTGTTTTTTCATTTATCTATTACATTCCCGCACGTGCATCGTTATTGTATGGTCCACCAGCCAATCATCTTTCGATTTCAAATCGCATTGAATATTCAGCGCGCTTGCTTTCGTATGGCGATGAACTCTCAACGCCATTAAACCCAAATGGTGCTGAACAAAATTTTATCGTTTCATCAGGTGAATCAATTTCATCGATTGCCCAACGTTTGCAAGAATCAAATCTAATTTCAAATGCTGATGCTTTTTTTGATTACGTCGTTTACACAGGCATTGACCTGACCATTCAAGCGGGCGAATTTAATTTGAGCCCTGCCCAATCTATCATTGATATTGCGAAGGCTTTGCAAAAATTTTCTCCAACCGATGCGACACTTGTTATCTTAGCAGGTTGGCGGATGGAAGAAATCGCCGCTTCACTCCCAACCTCGGGCTTGAGCATTACGCCCGAAGCATTTCTTTCCGCCGCACAGACTCCACCTCAAGTTTTGGATTTCACCTCAGCACCATCTATGGAAGGATTTTTCTTTCCCGATACTTACACATTGCCACGCGAAACAACCCTTGACCAATTCCTTGACATCGTTGCACGTAACTTTGCACAACGCATGACACAAGACTTAATCACCGCCTTTGAAAATCGCGGATTGACCGTTTACGAAGCAGTCATCATTGCATCAATCGTTGAACGTGAAGCCATTCATATTGAAGAAGCCCCAATGATTGCATCCGTTTATTTGAATCGTTTGGCAATCAACATGAAACTGGATGCAGACCCAACTGTGCAATATGCCTTAGGCTATCAATTTGACAAAAACTCATGGTGGAAGAGTCCATTAGCATTAAATGATTTACAAATCCCTTCGCCGTATAACACGTATCTCAATGTAGGTTTGCCACCTACACCGATTTCAAATCCCAGCCTAGAAGCGTTGATGGCAGTCGCATACCCCGAAGCCACGCCATATTATTACTTCCGCGCCGCATGTGATGGCTCTGGCTACCATAATTTTTCTGTCACGTTTGAAGAACAAATTGCGAATGCGTGTCCGTGATTATTTTTAGTATTGTATAATAAAGATATATCAAAGAGATAGGTTGTTAGGAAGTATCTTTTCAAGTTTGAAAGCGAAGTTTTTTATGATAAAACTATATTTACAAATCAATTTACAATTTATTAATGAGTATTAAAACACGCGTTGAAGATTCTCTGTATCTTTGGAAAAATGAAAGATTAGAAGGCGCTTTTCTAAGTGCTTTAGTTGCTGTTGCATCTACAGCAAAGCGCAGGTATCCGAATCTTAGAGACCGTGAAGCGTTTGAATTATTTCTTAAAGAATCACATTCATTTAGAATAGGCGTTGAATATCGTGGTGAAATGCATCCTATTGAACATATTTTTTACAAATGGTTGCGTTGTGAATTAGTACATGAAGGTGGTATTCCAGTAGATATTGAGTTTATGCCTGATAAAGATGATATTGGTACTTTATCAGTTCGTGCTGGCGGGTATCCAGAATATATTCTGAAACTTTCACATAATTGGCTTCATCATTTGATACATGTTGTCACAGCAGCGCCTGAAAACTCCCATGAATTTATGTCCCCTAATGATGAATCTGAAACTATTTCCTAAACCCATTCCAAACTTCTAATGCAAGTTTTGCAGTATAAATCTGGCTTAAAAAGTGAAAGTCACCTTAAAGGTGACTTTCACTTTAACTTACTTCATCAATAACACATTTTTGTGATTCACCATTTACGCCATTGTTCTTTTCCGAATCAAAAACCAAGCCGTTGACATTCCTGCTCCAAAGAGCAAAATCGCAACACCTTGCAACAAGATAGGCAATAAAATGGAGCCTGCCACGGCTGAGCCAAGTTCACCAGCATAGCTTGAGATTATGTTTGGCAAAGCAGAACTGGCTCTTCTAATAAGCCAATTCAGAATCAGACCAATGATAGGCGCACCGATGATGCCAATAAAAATTGAAACCAAACCAGTTGCCCAAAAAGAGAGTCCCCACCACTTCAGCAAATTTTGTAAAGAACTTGCTGTTGTGAGTGTTAGCAAAATTAAAAATCCCAATGGCACAAGCGGACTAAATCTCATAAGTATTCGCGTAATTTGAATCCCTTGGCGTGGGTCAGTTTGTGTGTTCTGTGCACTGAGCAATGTCATTTCATCTGGAATGATCAATGCGACTGTTTGCAACTGGATTTGAATCACAGGTGTTAAAAGCGGTACCAACTCGTCAGGCGGATTACAAAATGCAATTTCCTGCGATGTAAGCAAACTAAATGTCATTTGTGTCACTTGTTCTAATGTGCAAGCAGGTTGTGTTTTCAAAAGATTGAGCACAGCTTGGGTGCCAAGGTCGGTACCCATATTTGTTTTGATTGGCTGGAGTGATATTGTGACTGAATCACTTTCCTGATTAAGATACGAGAAAACAGAATTCAATACACTATCTCCGACTGCTTTCAAACTTTCTGGCGGTAACAAAGTTCGAAAGAAATCTTCCCAAGCTTGCCCGCTCATTCCCTGCATGGTAAGTGGCAATTGCTCCGCATTGCTGGAAGACGAGATCACTGTCTCTGCCAGTAAAGTGGGAATACGATTGTAGAAATCCTGACTCTCAAAAACTTTTTGATACGTTTCAGCCTTGAATGCCTTGTGTTCAAAATTGAAGAAAATCAACGCGAACACTGCGGTCAATACAAATAAGGCTGAAAATAATATCTCTATTATTGTTTTGAAATTTTTCATTAATCTTATTTTGCCGTTAGTACTTCAATCAAATCTTGTGTTTCCACTTCCGCGTTGGATGCGCCGAGTAATTCCAATAACTCATCTGCCAACTTGGCTTTGAGTTCCGCATCTGTGCGGCTCCAAGTTTTGCTTTTGATTTCAAGGAAATGTCCCATGGCTGGTTCTTTCACTTCATCAATGTTCACAAAAAATTCTGTGTTTTTATATTTGATGTGCCAACGCAAGCGATTCTTTTCAACAGAAATTTCTTGCTTCGGCTTGAAGTATTCACGATAAAACCGCAACGATTGTGTGGCAGGCGCAAGGAAGCGACTCTTTGAAAGCAAAACATCATGTCCAATTTCACCTTCGCGTTTGTGTCCTAGCAAAGTTAAACGTGAACGCGTGTTAACCACATCACCTTTTTCACTGATCAAATTATCTTCACGGAATCTTAATCGTCCATCCGATGATTTTTCAAACAAGAAATATTCATCAAATTGACGATAATGTTTGAAAGCATTGATTTCGATTTGGTCACTGCGCTTCAATTTCTCGACGAGGGCATCTGGTTCTGTCACCTTGACTTTTACTTGCACTTCAAACGACTCTTCTTCCATTGAGCCACCGAGTGCAATTAATTTTGATAAAACAGATTGTTCACGTTCAATTAAGAAGGCATCAATTTTCTTGGCAACTTCTCTTGCTTGTTCAATTAATTCTTTTTCATTAAGAGTCAATAGTTCATGATTTCTCATTAACCATTTTCCATTGACCATGACATCCGTCACATCGGTTGACTTGGAGGCAAAGACGAGTTGAGCATAAGCATTCATCGGGTCACGTAAGAAGCGTGGAGAATTATGTAGGGGTGAAGTATCCACCAAAATTAAATCCGCACGTTTACCAACTTCAATTGAACCTGTAATATCTCCAATATGCAAAGCCTGAGCACCCAAACGCGTCGCCATCAACAAAGCAGTTGCCGCGGGAAGAGCAGTCGGGTCATTAGACGAAGCCTTGGCGGCGAAAGAAGCGAGGCGCACTTCTTCAAACATATCGAGGTCATTGTTTGAAGCGGGACCATCTGTACCAATGCCAACATTAACTCCGATTTCAAGCATTTTTGTGACGGGCGCAAAGCCCGAAGCAAGTTTGAGATTTGATGATGGGTTATGTGAAATGCCAGCATTGGCGTGATGCAATGTGCGGATTTCGCCAACGTCAATATGCACACAATGCGCGGCGATAACTTTTGCTTCAAGCAAACCTTGTTTTTTGACGTACGGCACAACAGGCATACCTTGTTCATTGCGCATGTTTTCAACTTCAAAAGAAGTTTCGGATATATGAATATGCAAAGGCACATCAAATTCTTTTGCAAGTTCAGCACACGCTTTCAAAATTTCTGACGTAGTGGAATAAGGTGCATGTGGCGCAACGGCTGGGACAATTAATTCATGTCCTTTCCATTTTTGTATAAATGTTCTTGCCATCGCCAATGAATCTTCATACGCGCCTGCATCTGGCACAGGGAATCTGATTACAGTTTGTCCACATACTGCTCGCATACCTGCATCGGCTGTGGCTTGCGCAACATCATCTTCAAAATAATACATGTCATTGAAAGTCGTCACGCCGCTTCTAATTTGTTCTGCACATGCGATCAATGTTCCCAAACGCACAAAATCTGGTTTTACAAATTCTCTTTCGACTGGAAGCATGTAACCCATCAGCCAAACATCGAGGCGTAAATCATCTGCTAAACCGCGTAAGAGAGTCATCGGGACGTGTGTATGTGCATTGATTAAGCCCGGCATCAACACTTTTTTGTTGCAATCAATAATTTCATTTGCTGAATATTCTTTTTTAATATCTTCTTCTTTTCCAACCGCAACAATTGAATCCCCCTTGACAGCAACTGCACCGGGGTCGTATTGATTTAATTTTTCGTCCATTGTTAAGACAATGGCATTGATAAATAATGTGTCAACTTTTTGAGTCATTCATGCTCCTTTTTGTAAAGTCTAATAAGTCTAAAAGGTCTGATAGGTCTGATAGGTCTCACAGGTCTGATGGTCTGACTAGTTAGACTTTTAGACCAATAAGACCAATTTGACTAATCAATCATTCCCAATTTAAAAGTACTTCCAACGCTTTTAAATTTTCTTCAAAATCTGTATATTTATGTGTAGATAATTCCATATCAACCGCAGTGATTCCTAAATCAACTGCATAATCAGCTAGCGTGCCAGTATACACACAACCTGTGTCAATTGGCGGGTATGGGTAACCCGTTGCTTTCGATAATGCTTTAGAAAACTGAATTGATTTTTCTTCCCACGGCACACCACCGGGAAAAACTCCCAACGCTGCACTATGATAACTAATTAAAGTTTCTACATCATGGCTTTGTAAAAAATACATCACGGCTTTGGTCTCAGGCTCAGAGCCCGGACCCGTTCCACCGGTCGTTCTCGTTAAATTCCAACAACCAGTTCTATTCCAAGTCTCTGCCCAATTTGATGGAAAATTACGATT
Source organism: Anaerolineales bacterium UBA2317 (assembly GCA_002345215.1). GTDB lineage: Bacteria > Chloroflexota > Anaerolineae > Anaerolineales > Villigracilaceae > Villigracilis. The sequence continues at coordinate 37,266 of DDVH01000025.1, read as the reverse complement.
CAAATCTACGCCATGGTCATTCACTCGTCCGTCAATGCCATGGTCACGTGCATCGCCATCTGGATTCATGTTTCGTAAAATGTGTAAGGTCACATCACTTGGGATAATTTCAGGGTGGTCAAAAATATGTTGAATCAATTCATCAGCCAAAGCAATTGTATTCCATTCATAACCACCATGAATGCCAGCCACAATCATTTTTTCTTTTTCGCCATGTCCAAACGTATACACTTCAAGCGGTCTGCCCGAAACAGAATAACCAACTACAGAAATTCTGGCATTGGCTTGCAATGCAAAATTTTCAATCACAAACGGTGTTGGGCTTTGCACCACAATCATGGTCGAACGCGGGTTTGGTGTAATCGTTGGTAACCATAACGAAGCAGGGTCTTGTGTAAATGTTGGCGGAACAGTCACTGTATAAATTGGTCTTACATCTTGTGGCGCGGCTGAAACATTTTGTAAATAAAAATAAGCCATCACGACTAATAAAATTGCAATCACTCCAGCAATATTTAATCCCCAAGCAAACATCACCCAAACTGAGTCTTTATTTTTTTTCATTTCATTTCCTCAACGGCTGTACGCAACCAATTGATTGTTAAGTTCACACTCCATTTTGGAAGGCTCTTCGGCGGACCACCATACGTGATTTTATGACTCTTCTCGCCTTTGGATGTAATCATCGCCATCACTGCGCTTCTTTCTTCGGGGAAAACTGCTACACCAACCGCAACATCTGTCTTAGCGGATGCTTGGGCTGAGCGCAATGCGTCCATTAAAGAATCAGGTGTCAGGTCAGTGAAAGAAGCGGCGTTTTTAATTTTGCGAATTAACAAACCATCGAGTCCGCTTTCAACGGCAGTTAATGTCAACCCTTTTTTCGCTAATAGATTCAAGGTCACATCTTCGAGTTTATCTTCATCAATGCCAAAGATAATATTGCCGAGTCGCTCACGAAGTTGTGATTCGATTGTATCAATCATTGTGTTGGCTTCATCTTCGCTTTTTGCTTTGGCGGCGATGCGAATATCTACAACGCCAGTGTGCGCCGCAAGACCAACAGTTGGATTACTAAGTGTTTCAAGGTCTGCAATTTTTTCATCAATTTGACCTTCGCCTAAACCTGCACAATGCAACAGCCGAACTTTGATAACTTCATCCAGATTGAATCTTTTTTGCAAATAGGGGATAACCGACTCGTGCAAAATATGTTCCATTTCTTGCGGAACACCCGGAAGTGAAATGACTGCATTTTTTTCTGTCTCAACAATAAAACATGGGGCAGTGCCAACTGGATTTTTGACCCCAATTGCACCTTGCGGAACATACGCTTGCCGTTTTTGATTTTCAGATGGCTTGCGACCATAACGACCTATTGTTTCAACAACTTGTCCCCATAAATCTTCTCGAAATTCTGTTTTGACTCCAATTGCTTTTGCAACGGCTTCACGAGTCGGGTCATCAATAGTAGGACCTAATCCGCCAGTGGTGATGACAATATTTGCACGTTCCATGGAATTATGAATCGCATTAGCAATCCGATCTACATTATCACCAATCGTAATCGTGCGATATAAATCCACGCCTAGCCCGCGCAATGTTTTGGCGATGTAGCGTGTGTTGGTATCTACAATTTCGCCGAGTAATATTTCAGTGCCAATGGTGATAATTTCTGCTGATGTCATATAATTTTTTTATTAGCCACAGAGGTCACAGAGTTTTTGAGAAAAATCTCAAAGGTCTCTGTGTACTCTGTGGCTGTATCCTAAACCACAATCATTAAAATTCTACTTCTTGACCAATCTTCATCTTCTTCGCATTTTTCAACGCCACTTGTGCCGCCATTGCATCTTGCACTGCATTTCCAACGGATTTGAAAAATGTAATTTCATTATCATTTTCTCTGCCAACTTTTTTGCCTAAAACAATTTCACCCAATTCGGCATGGATATTTTTTTCAGTAATCAAATTTGCTTTCAAGGCTTTGACAATATCTCCAGCCTCACTCATTACAGTATCAAACGAATCCACAACAATTTTTGAACGAGCTACAGTTTCAATTGGCAATTCTTGCATTTCAGGTGTGTATGCTCCTATAGCAGAAATATGCGTGCCTGCTTTTACATCTTTATCATCAAAAACGGCTTGCTTAGAGCCCGTGGCAGTACAAATAATATCCGCATGTTCAATCGCTTCTTTTGGATTTTTAGCAACCCGAATATTTTTATGAATTGCAGACATTTCTTCTACAAATTTTTCAGATTTTGATTGAGTCGGATTATAAATAAAAACTTTTTCAATATCTCTCACAGCACATGCCGCTTCGAGTTGTGTTTTGCCTTGCGGACCTGCTCCAAAAATTGCTAACACTTTACTATCTTTTCTGGATAACAAATCAATTGCCGCGCCACTTCCTGCGCCTGTGCGTATTGCGGTCAATGTGCTTCCTTCTAACAACGCAATCGCTCGCCCTGTATCTGATTCAATCACCAACACTGCCGCTTGAATGTATGCAAGTCCGCGTGGCGGATTTTTAGGAAACAATGAAACAACTTTTATTGCCAATGCTTCGTCCGATTCATTTTTCATGTAAGCAGGCATGAATAAACTTATCGCGTCATGATTCGGGATTGATACATGTATCCGCTGAGGCACATTCGCTTTCCCGTCTGATAAAGAAGCGTAGGCGACCTTCATGGCTTCAATCGCTTCTTTCATCGGGAGAGTTGTTCTTACATCTTCGGCTTTGAGTATTAGCATGAGGCTTCCTTTTGGTACGAGTATAATTTCTGTATATTAATTTTAATAGAGGATTGAATGAAAAACAAAAACCATTTTGTTGCTTTAATAATCACAGCTATTGTATTAATAATTGTGGTTGCTATTTATGTGAGTTCAAGTGTACCAAACCAAACTGCTCAACCGATGGTTACTGGCACCCCAACGAGTGTTTGGGAAGCATTGTTAGAGTCTACGCCATATGCATATTTCACTCCACTGCCAGAACCTATAAAAAGCCCAATTGATGGCACTTATACAAAATTAGACTCATCGCATCCGCAATGGTGGAAATGTTTACGCTGTGCTGATTATCGCGTGGCAGGCGGCATTTGGACATTGCAATTTGACCAAGGCGTGATGCGTGTTCACTATGAGGTAACTGGTTGGAGAAGTATTTCGTCTTATGAAGTAATTGATAACCGTTTATATTTATTCAATGACCCATATTGCCCTGAGCACACTGGTGAATATGAATGGAGCTTGGTAAATGGTGAGTTGAGTTTAGAAACTGTTAATGATCCCTGTTCTTTTAATTTGCGTGAAGAGAACTTTAGCAAACAAAGTTGGGTTTCTTGTGATTCTACCGAAGCTATTGGTTGTGAAGATAAAAGAGATTTTCAAACCAACATTATTCCTGATAATCTTTCTGTGAATGTTAATGTGTACGGTGGGGATAGCCGTTTTTTTAGCAAGCCACCAGATGTAATTGCGCATGCCAATTCAGATGATATGCCTTCACCCGAAGGCATTCAAATTTCTTTTGCAGATGAAACGATTGATTATGGTTTGCATCGTGTATTATGGTGGGATGAATCCGGGACTTGGATTGAAGCAACAATTGATGATTCATTTGAAGCAGTAGGTGTGCAAATTCTTGGCGAACAAACGATTGGTTGGGCGAGAATTTTATTTGATGGGGAAGAGGTTTGGCGCGGAAACACTTCTGCGATTTGGTCTAAACTTGGTAGGCATGGCGGGTTTATCGAAATTTCAGGCTTTCAGCCCGGCTTGCATACGATTCGAGTCGAGGCTTTAGGGTTTGACTATCGCCCGGTTACAGTAGCAAGCTTCGGCGTGTCAAGAAGCGGAACTGTCAAGCCATAATCAAAAATAAAAGAGCAGATAATTTATCTGCTCTTTTTGTTTATTCCATTCCCAAATATGCTTTTTGTACTGTGGGATTCTTTTTCAAGTTTTCAGCACTGTCACTCAAAACAATTTGACCTGTTTGTAGCACATAACCCCGGCTAGCAATGCCTAACGCCATGAGAGCATTTTGTTCAACCAATAAAATAGTTGTACCTGATTTGTTGATATCTTGAATTGTGTCAAAAATTAATTCAACCAACACGGGGGCAAGTCCCATGGAGGGTTCATCTAACAACAAAACATTTGGGTTTGACATTAATGCACGCCCCATAGCTAGCATTTGTTGTTCACCACCGGAAAGTGTGCCAGCAACTTGCGTACGGCGTTCTTTGAGGCGCGGAAAAATGGTAAATGCTTTTTCCATGTTGTTTTGAATTTCAGTTTTATCGGTTCGGCTGTATGCGCCCATTTCAAGGTTTTCAGTCACGGTCAGGCGGGCAAAAATTCCACGACCTTCTGGCACCATACAAATGCCTTTATAAATCACCTCATGTGATTTATATTTTGCAAGGTCTTCACCATTGAAAGTAACTTTGCCTTCACGTGGTTTGAGTAAACCAGAAATGGTGCGGAGCGTTGTCGTTTTGCCAGCACCATTTGCACCAATTAAAGTTACGATTTCACCTTTTTCAACATTAAGTGAAACACCTTTGAGTGCATGAATGTTGCCGTAATATGTGTGAATGTTTTCGATAGATAATAAAGACATGTTTACCTGCCTAAGATTTTTTTTCCGAGGCAGCTGCCATGCCTTCTGTTGCGGCACCACGCCCAAGGTATGCTTCAATCACACGCGGATTGCTTTGAATTTCTTTTGGTCCGCCTTCAGCAATTTTTTCGCCAAAGTCCAACACAGAAATTTGTTCGCTAATTCCCATTACCAAACGCATGTCATGTTCAATTAAGAGGATTGTGATTCCCATGCTATCTCTTAAGTTTCGGATAAAACGCATCATTTCGCCTGTTTCATTTGGGTTCATGCCTGCGGTCGGTTCATCTAACAGAAGCAGACCTGGTTCACTTGCTAAAGCGCGAGCAATTTCTAAACGGCGCTGTGCACCATAAGGTAAGTTACGTGCAACTTGGTCACCGGAGCCAGCTAGCCCAACGAACCGCAATAATTTCATGGCTTTATCATGAGCGGCTTTTTCATCTTCGTGATAACGACGAGTGCGCAAAACAGCATCTAACCAGCCCGTTTTTAGGTGAGGATCATACCCAACCATGATATTTTCAAGCGCGGTTAAGTTAGCAAACAAGCGGATATTTTGATAAGTACGAGAAATGCCCATTTGAGTAACTTGGTCTGGGCGCAAGCCATCAATGCGATTGTCTTTGAATTTGATTTCACCGAATTCAGGTTTATAGAAACCGGTAATGCAGTTAAAGAAAGTCGTTTTGCCTGCTCCATTAGGACCGATAATACTAGAAATTGAATTTTCGGCAATTTCTATGTTTAAACTATTAACTGCAATTAAACCACCGAATTGTTTTGTTACATTGCTTGCTGAAAGCACAGATGTCATGATGTTGCCTCCTGTGCTGGAATGTGCTCATTTTCGTGCAATTCCCGTTTATGTGTTTCTTCGGGCCAGAAGCCTTCAGGGCGGACTTGCATCATTACCACTAATAACGCTCCATAAATCAAAAGACGATATTCAGCAAATTCACGTAAAAGTTCAGGCATACCTGCTAGTAACAAACCTCCAACAAACACGCCGGGTATGCTACCCATACCACCAACAATGATTAATGAGAGTACATTGATTGAAATCAACAATGCGAAACTGTGCGGGTAAATCGTTCCAAGTTTGACGGCGAGAATTGTACCGCTCAAGCCTGAAAACGCCGCACCAGTTGCAAATGCTAAAAGTTTAGTGGCGACTAGATTGATTCCCATGGCTTGAGCCACATCTTCATCCTCTCGCATGGCTTTCCATGATCTACCAAGCCGTGAATCGCGGAGGCGTTGGCTGATGAAGAGTGCCAAAATACAGCCAGCAACAATCAGATAATATAAAGTCTGCGGTTTATTGAGCAATACACCTAAAAACTCAGGTGCCGGAATATTTACAATTCCTTGTGAACCTCCGATATGTGGTTTTAGGAAATCAGATAATGCCAAAATACGAATAATTTCACCAAAGCCTAAGGTCACAATTGCAAGATAATCGCCACGCATGTTGAGGACTGGAATGCCTAGCACAACACCTGCCATGACGCATAAGAAGATACAAACTGGCAAAGCTAACCAAAAATTCCAACCAAGGGATGTGCTTAATTCACCAGAAAGTGTAGTAAGTACGCCGACCGCATACGCACCAATGGCATAAAAGGCGACATAACCAAGGTCTAACAAACCTGCGAAACCGACCACAATATTTAATCCAAGCCCCATTAAGATAAATAAGCCAGTTACGTTTACTACTTCAGTGAGGTAAAGTCCAAGCAATGTGGGTAGATACAGGACGACTAAGATTATCAAGCCATACCCAAGTACTCGAAGCGAACGTTGTCGATTTGCCGGCATTTTTTCAACTTGCGAATTAATTTTCGGTGCATTTACATCCCATAGTAGATTGCTTGCTGTTACCACAACAAAAACGACGATTGCACCAGTAATTGAAAGTCCGCTTTGCGCGCCTCTGCCGAACATCCAAGCGAGCGCTGAACTTGCTCCGCCTAAGCCTGCTAAGGTAACCTGAATAATATCTTCTAACAAACCGAGTAATACTACTATGCTTAATCCAAGTGAAATTGCTTTTCGGATTTTCGAAGGTGTAACATACAACACACCTCCAAGTATCCCGAAAATAGTTGTGATTGCGATTAATGAAATCAGCCCGTTGGGAATTCCATTTTCAAAGGTTAGGATTCTTATTAATTGTGGTGAAGCATTAACCAAGGTTTGTCGTAGGTCAAAATTTTCAACTAGTAAGGCGAGCAAGCTCATTATTAGGGAGAAAATGAGTCCAGTGATTCCACTTGCGCTTAGTCGAAATAGGTTTGAGGTTTGATGTGATGCAGAAAAGTAGCCAGCAACTAATACCGTTAACAAAAGCATCGTCCAGCCCATGCTAATAGCACCCGCGACAATGTCACGTTTATCAAATGTTTCGACCATGCCTACGAGCGCAATCAAGATACCTACAATGCCGGCAATGGCACCAAGTTGGATGGCTTTCTTCCAATTAAATTGATTTTGTGTTGACATTGACAACTCCTTTAGGCTTTCGTTTTGCTTAATCGTTCGCCTAAAATACCTGTTGGGCGGAAGATGAGAATCATGACTAGCATCGTGAAGGCAATTACGTCTTTAAGTTGATAAGGCGCAGGGATGCCAAGCCCATCAAGGAAGAGTGTAGGTCCGAGTGATTCGAAAATTCCGAGGAATAATCCGCCAAGCATAGCACCGGGAGGGTTTCCGATACCACCTAAGACTGCGGAGGTAAAAGCTTTGAGACCAGGAATAAAACCCATATAAAATGTCACAATGCGGAACATGAAGCAGTACAAGACCCCAGCCGCCCCTGCGAGTGCCGCGCCGATAACGAAAGTACGGGTAATGATTTTATCTACATCTATTCCCATAAGTGCGGCGACGCTTTTGTCCTCAGATACTGCTCGCATGGCTTTGCCGGTTTTTGTATATTGAACGAAGAAGGCAAGAGCTGCCATCATCACCGCCGCGGCAATAATAACAATGAGTTGTATTTTTTGAATTTGAAAATTGCCAAAGAGGGGGATGGCACCTTGAATATATGCAATTTCGGGGTATGCGCGATTTTGTGTACCAAATAAACCGCGGAATACATATTGTAAGAAAAAGGATGCGCCGATGGCTGTGATGAGTGGTACAAGACGTGGTGCGCCACGCAGAGGGCGATAAGCGATTCTTTCTAGGATAGCGGCTAGTATCGCGGAAGTCGTCATTGCAGTAAGGAAAATAAGTGCGATTCCAAGAAGCGGATTTTCTTGCATAAAGCCAGAGCGTTGCATACTAGTAGCGACGAAGTAGCCGAGATAAGCACCGCTCATAAAAATTTCACCATGAGCAAAGTTAATCATGCGCAAAATACCGTACACGAGGGTGTATCCGAGTGCAATAAGGGCATACACACTTCCTTGTGCCAACCCAAAAACTGCTAGGTCAAACCACTGGACAGTTGTGTATTTGCCTTGTTGCAAAGTGAGGTAAGAGCCTATAATGGTAAGAATCAGAAGCGCTGCCCCAACAACCCACATAAATACGTCAGTCCAATTGAATCTCTTTAATGATTGCATATCTAGATTCCTTTGCAGAGATTTGAGTAAATCGGGTGCGTGCTGGTCAACACACCCGATTTACTTATTTTTGCCTATACCTTACTACCAGCTTGGCGTAGTTACAAATTTACTGAATTACGGTTGCCAGAAAACTGGTGGGGGCCAAGCACCGTCTACTTCTGCTTGAGAGAGTTGGAACACTCCCAAAGCTTCGCCGGTGGCACAGTCACCATTGGCATCGCAGGTCAAGTTACCGGTCAAACCAGCATAACCGCTAAGACCATAGAGTGCATCACGTAGAGCTTGGCGAGGAATATTAACAGTTCCATCTTCACCAACAACTGCAACTGCTTCAATTGCATTCAACAGCATGTTGGTTGCATCATAAGCGTGAGCATGGAAGCCACTTGGAGGAACGCCACCAATTTGGTCAGCCCATTTTTGTAAAAATTCGCCATAAGCAGCATTATTTACATCAACGTAAGGACCAGAGAGGTACATACCAACAGCTGCACTACCAGTAGCTTCAGGCATGGTGTCTGCAAAGAGACCATCTGCCGCCATTAAAATAACATCTTCCAAACCGGAAACTTCCTTAGATTTTGAAGCAATTAAATTGCCTTCTGGTTCAAAAATTGGGAAATAAATCAGTTCAGGAGAGCCTGCGGCGATTGTGGTCAACACGGGACCCATATCAGTATCACCAACGTTGATAGCTTCTTGTGCAGTCACAGTACCGCCCAATTCAGCGAATACTTCAGCAAACACAGCTTGTAAGGATTCAGCGTAAGGGCTACCATCATGAATGGTTGCAACAGAGCGAACACCCAATTCATTGTAGGCAAATTCCGCAGCAACACGACCTTGGAAGAGGTCATTGTGAGCAGTGCGGAAGTAACCTGGATGGCTATCTGGGTGGTCTGGGTTGGTGAGGTCAGGATTGGTGTTAGAAGGTGAAATCATCACCATGCCTGCTTGTGAAATCAACGGCATAGCAGAGCGGGCTTCGCTGGAGCAGTTGGTTCCGATGACGCCAACAATAGTTGCATCAGCAGAAAGTTTAGTTCCAGCAGCTTGTCCACCTTCTGCACTGCAGAGGGTGTCTTCACCACTTAACTCAATAGGGTGACCCAAGAGTTCGCCACCACGGTCAGCAATGGCGATTTCAATCGCGCCACGGCTGTCTTCACCGAGGGATGAAGTTGGGCCAGATACGGTCAACGCATAAGCAATGTGAATGGGGTCACCTGGCGCAACTGTTACACAGCCAATGGCATCGGTACATTCATAGGCTGCTGCACCACCACCAGCACCACCACATGCAGCGAGTGCCATGCTGGCAATCACCAGCACTGAAAATAAAGCGATTAAACGCTTGTTCATGTTCTTGCTCCTCCAAAATATTTTTTGAAATTCATTCCCGCAGTTGCGGGTGGATACAAACTTTGGTGACCAATCTCTATTGAGTCAGCATCACCTCCTTTGAAGGATTTATACAAATAGAAAACCCAAAACCAAAATAGGTTGTGGATTACGTACATAATGTCATGCAATTGCGGGTCTTAAAAATTAATAATACGGCGTTTTGTTTCTCTGGTCAAGGAATTAAGTCTATACCTGTCCAGTAAGTCTAATTTTATCCTAAGTTAATCTCAGATACAAATAGAAAACTATTTTGATTCACTAGGTTTATACAAAAGCTGTTCGCGGATGCGCAAATCAGTATTACGAATTTTCATCGCCAAGTCCGCCGCAAGGTTATACATCAGGCGATAACCCAATTGCGGATACGTCTCACACAGCATGATAATTTTGTCCCGAGAAATCAGTAACAGGCGAGTATCCTTTTGAGCCGCGCGTGCCGAAGCGGAGCGTAATCCTTCATCTACCAATGCAACTTCACCAAAAGATTGTCCACGACGCAAACGCGCCACAGGGTTTTCATTTTTCGTCAATTGACCTGTCACCCCTCGACTAATCAAAATATCAACTTCCCCTTGCACAATCACATACAACTCTTTGCTACTGCTGTTTTCTTGAAAAATAATGTCCCCATCATTAAACGTAACCTCCTGACACAAATTCGCCACCAACTCTAATTGCGTCGGAGTAAATTGATAAAAAATATCAGATTGTTTTAAGAAGTTGACGAGGTTATTCATGGCGGAAGTTTAACATACTCATGGATGAAGTGCAACGCTTCTTTGATCTACGGGTAAGCCTGAATCAGCCAGTCAAGCGGATCTACCTGCACACCATTGACCCACAACTCCCAATGCAAATGCGCACCTGTAACACGTCCTGTACCGCCGACCAAACCAATCACTTGATTTTGTTCAACAAAATCACCGACGTTTACTTGAATAGCAGACTGATGCCAGAAACCACTATACACACCCCAACCATGGTCAATGACAGTGGCATTGCCGCGTACAGTCCATGCGCCGGTGTAAACCACCACACCCGCCGCAGGTGACGTGATGGCTAAGCCATCCCCACCGCCAAAATCTAATCCAGTGTGAAAGCCATTAATCGTCAAGCCATTGCCTTGACCAATATACGTACGCCGATTTCCAAACCTTGAAGTGAAGTAAGTAGACTCAGCATACGCAATTGCTGGTGAAATAAAACCACCATTCCAATACTTTGTTGTGGTTGAAGGTAATGTAATGTTAACTAATTCTTGCAATTCAGGTTCTGTAGAAGCAGGGTCAATTGTTGCTGGGTCAACAAACAAAATTGGGTCTTCTGGATAATTGCCCGAAATAATCAAAATCAATTGTTCATAAGATTGTTTGCTTCCATCTGGAAGGGTTGCATCTAATCTTAAAGGATACACTCCCGGCTCTAACAAAGCATGAACGCCTTGTAAAGCCACTTGAGTTCCATCATCGTTCAGGAAGAAATTGAGTGGATGATCAACTAACAAACCGCCAAGTGTTACATCTGGTTGTGTAGTGACTTGGATAACTCCTGTGCCACCTTGTTTGATTGGCAAATCGCGAATCTCGGCGCTGATAAATGCCGAAGGTAAGCCACTTGTACTTTCGCCGCTAGATTCCCCCGGCGCAAATAAAGTGTCATTCGGAAGTCCATCCCATGAGCCTTGTAAATGATTGATGTCTGCCAAAGTCCACACATCGATATTATTTTTGACAGCCAACTCAAGCAAAGATTCACCTGTGTTTGGCGAAATTCGTTTTTGATTTTGGTTTTCGCCTTGTTCTGGAATAATCATATTCACGCCGACATAAAATTCACTCGGGCTGACGACGCGATTGAGTCTTTTGAACAAATCTTCCGACACCTGCGTTTGGCGAATCAAACTGCGATATGAATCCCCAAAGTTAATAAATCTTGTATTGAGAATCCCAGTCACACCTTCTAAGCCGGGGATAGTTAATTGCTGACCAGCCGTAAGTTGATTTGGGTCTGTGATTCCATTCGCGGCTAACAAATCATTTAAACTGACATTGAAACGCGAAGCAATAGATGAAAGGCTATCACCCGGCTGAACAATGTAAATGGGACCTGTACTATCTTGTGCCTGTGCAGGTTGAAAGGGGAGTAGCAAAACGATAAGTATAAGAAAATAAAACTTCTTTGCAGTAAAAATCTTAACCATCTTTGAATTCAACCTTGTCACCAATTTCATAATCCCCAAAGCGGTCGGGGTGAATTTCTAAGGTGTATTTTGCATCGGCTTTTGGAAAATACGCAGGCTTCCATGATTGTGCAATGACTTTATCCACAATTTGCATATCAGCATTAATCCAAAACACGGCTAAATCAAATGAGACGAAGAACATGTGAATCGAACTGTCGAGGCGTGAATCTTTGCTTCCAACGAGAAGCAAGCCGAAATCAGGTTCGAGACGTGGACGAAACATCAAGCCGCGCAGTTTGGTAAAAAATCCATCACCATATAACACGTTCGCAGGCTTTTCAATCTTTTTGTTTAAGTTGTTGATGTAAATGAAGCGGGACATATTTTTTGAATGAGGAGCGTTCGCCCCCATGAACGTTGAATTTATTTGCTGAAAACTTTTTCAACACTTTCCATTAATTCTTGCGGACTAAATGGCTTGGCAATGTAATCATCCACTTTGGCAATGTGTAAGCCTAAAACTTTATCAATGTTTTGTGCTTTGGCAGTGACGACGATAACGGGAATATCACGTGTGGTAGGTTCGGCTTTCATTTGTTGGTATACTTCCCAGCCATCCATGTCTGGCATCATTAAATCAAGTAAAACCAAATCGGGTTTCATTTCACGAACCATTTTGATTCCTTCAACCCCACCGGGTGCGCCATGCACATCAAACCCTTTGCGCCCAAGTATCAGCCTGATTAAATCTATCATTTCAGGTTCATCTTCAATACACAAGATGCGTTTGAGCGTTTGCTCCATAAATTTAAGTTTACCATGAAAATTATTACATGGAATGTGAATGGCATTCGGGCTGTATTAAATAAAAATGCGTTGGCTTGGGCGTTTGATTCAAACCCCGATGCAATTTGTTTACAAGAAGTAAAAGCCAAACCAGAACAATTAAGTGAGACTCAAAAAGCAAGTTTGAAATTAGATTATGTTTGGAATCCCGCTCAAAAACTTGGTTATAGCGGTGTGACGACATTTTATAAAAACAAACCTGATTTTGTTTCGATAGGAATGGGCAAACGAAAATTTGATGTGGAAGGTCGCCTCGTGACTACGGGTTGGGCTGATGTGCGACTCCTCAACATTTATTTCCCCTCCGGCTCACGCGGACACGAGCGTGTAGATTTCAAGCTCGAGTTTTATGCTGAGTTATTGAAAGTGTGTAAACGTTTGCATAAAAATAATGAAAAATTGGTTTTATGTGGCGACTTTAACACTGCCCATCAAGAAATTGATTTGAAAAACGCCAAGCAAAACAAAAACACATCAGGTTTTTTGCCGGTTGAGCGAGAATGGTTGGGTAAATATTTAGATGCTGGCTTTGTGGATGTCTTTCGACATTTATACCCAGACAAAGTTCAATACACATGGTGGACGAATATTTTGAATGCACGTGCTAGGGGAATCGGCTGGCGTTTGGATTATTTTCTCGTCTCAGAATCTTTGCTTCCGCGTGTGAAGGATGTGATTATTCATGATTCTGTTATGGGTTCGGACCATTGTCCGGTGGAATTAATTTTGGATGAGAGTATGTAGGCGTAAGAAAATTTGAAAGGCTTTGCAAGCAGGCAGAGGGTAGAAATAGAAGCGATGGCTCGTCATATTAGAGAATCATATAAATATTTATCAAGTTGGCGCGTCTAAGTAGTCACTTGGTATAATGCAACTCGTTCGTAAATTTTGGAGGATTCCGTGAATTCCCGTAACTCATCTTTTTTTGTGTACTTCCTTTTGTTGGTTGCGATTGGTGCCATGTTGTATGTTGGGCTTCGCAATGACTCAAATGCCGCTGAACCGCTGACGATTAGCCGAGTAGCTCAACAAGTTCAAACTGGACTGGTTTCTCGCATTATTGTTGAAGGCGATGATGTGATTCGTGTCATCACAACCAATGGAACTGAAGCCGAATCTCGTAAAGAGACTGCTACAACTTTGGTAGAACAACTGCGCAGTTTTGGAGTAACTTCTGAACAACTTGCTAAAGTAGATATTGAAGTAGAAGCACCATCTGCTTGGGGTGGTGTTTTGAGTGGCGCCTTATATCTTTTACCGATTTTGTTTATGGGCGGTTTGTTGTGGTTTATTTTCCGTCAGGCACAAGGCAGTAACAATGCCGCCATGTCTTTCGGAAAGTCGCGCGCCCGCATGTTTAGTGGTGAACATCCGACCGTCACTTTTTCTGATGTGGCTGGTGCAGAAGAAGCCAAGCAAGAACTTGCCGAAGTGGTTGAGTTTTTGAAAGAACCGCAAAAGTTTATTCAACTTGGTGCCAGAATTCCAAAAGGCGTTTTGTTAGTAGGTCCGCCCGGAACAGGTAAAACTTTGATGGCAAAAGCCGTTTCTGGTGAAGCCGGTGTACCTTTCTTCTCTATTTCTGGTTCTGAATTTGTAGAAATGTTCGTCGGTGTAGGTGCTAGCCGTGTACGTGACTTGTTTGACCAAGCCAAACGTCATAGCCCTTGTATTATTTTCGTAGATGAAATTGATGCTGTAGGTCGCCAACGTGGAGCAGGTTTGGGCGGTTCACACGATGAACGCGAACAAACGTTAAATCAAATGTTGGTTGAAATGGATGGTTTTGATACCGATACAAATGTCATCATCATTGCCGCTACAAACCGACCTGATATTTTAGACCCCGCATTATTACGCCCCGGTCGTTTTGACCGCCGTGTTACATTAGATAGACCGGATGTAAAAGGACGTGAAGCGATTCTCAATGTACACGTCAAAGGCAAGCCATTGGACCCACAAATTAACTTGGGAGCCATTGCTCGTGGCACGCCCGGTTTCGCCGGTGCGGATTTGGAAAACTTAGTCAATGAAAGTGCCATCCTCGCCGCACGCCGTAACAAAAAGGCAATTGGTCAACCCGAAATGGAAGAAGCCATTGAACGTGTGGTGATGGGACCTGAACGCAAATCTCGTCTTATTTCTGATGAAGAGAAACGCATCATTGCCTACCATGAAGCTGGTCACGCGATTGTGGCAAATGCCATCATTGAAGCAGACCCCGTCCAAAAAGTGACCATTGTCGGTCGCGGACAAGCCGGTGGCGTAACATGGTTCCGCCCTGACGAAGATAGAATCTTAATGTCTCGTAAAAAGTTATTAGCAACTTTAGCCATGGCATTGGGTGGTCGCGCCGCCGAAGAATTGATTTTTGACGACATCACTTCCGGTGCATCGAATGACATTGAGCAAGTGACTCGTATGGCACGCGCCATGGTCACTCGTTTAGGCATGAGTGCTGAAATGGGAACGCTGGTGTATGGTCAAAAAGAAGAATTGATTTTCCTCGGGCGTGAAATTTCAGAACAACGTGATTATTCAGATGCAGTGGCTGAACAAATTGACCGCGAAGTGCGCAAGATTGTAGAAGAAGCTTATAAGCAAGCTAAAAATCTTGTGAAAAAATATCGTAAACAACTTGAATTAGTAGCCCAAAAACTTCTTGAAGTTGAATCCATCAACCGTGAAGAATTTGAAAAACTCTTCCCTCCACCAAATGGTAAGAAGAGTGGCACACCGCAGTTGGCGTGATGAGTGATGAGTAATAAGTGACAAGAAAAAGAGTCTTCTGAAAATTAGAAGACTCTTTTATTTTATAGATTGTTACTCGTATCTTGTTACTCGTTTCTCGTTAACTCGTTCCTTCTTTATGCTGTCTTACCAATTCACGGCGGAGAATTTTTCCAACGGTTGTCTTTGGCAGTTCATTTCTAAACTCAATATGGCTTGGCACTTTATACGGAGCCAAATGTTCTTTGCAATAGGCTTTGAGGTCACCTTCGCTTAATGATTCACCGGGTTTCAACACAACCCAAGCTTTAACCGCTTCGCCGCGCTGTGGGTCAGGAATTCCGCCCACACCGACTTCTAAAACTTTGGGGTGAGATGCAATCGCTTCCTCCACTTCACGGGGCCACACTTGGAAACCACCGGGTTTGATGAGTTCTTTCTTTCTATCAACAATATAGAAATAACCATCTTCGTCCATGCGGGCGATGTCACCAGTGAAGAGCCAAGTCTTTCCATCCTTCATTTTGCGTAATGAATTGGTCGTTTCAGTCGGCATGTTGTGGTAACCCTTCATCACATTCGGCGAATTGATGATAATTTCACCAATTTCACCTTGAGCCATTTCCGTTTCACCATCATCCAAACTGATGAGTTTGACATCTACATCTGGTAAAGGCATACCGATAGAGCCAATTTTATTTTCACCATTGAGTGGGTTACAGTGTGTGGCTGTCGGTGCTTCGGACATGCCGAAGCCTTCAAATACTTTTCCGCCTGTTAATTTTTCAAAGGTTTCTTTTGTCTCTTTCATCAACGCCGCTGAACCAGAAATACAAGCCTTGATAGATGACAAATCATATTTTCCTGCTTTTACATCTGGATGATTATTAATCGCATTGTATAAAAGTGGCACGCCGGGGAACAAAGTCGCTTTGAATTTGCTGATGTTTTCCAACACATCTTTCAAATCGCGTGCATTTGGAACCATCACCATACTCGCACCAATCGTCATTGCAAAAGCCATACCCGCAATCATGCCATACACATGGAAGAGCGGAATGCCCATTAAGGTCACTTCTTTGCCTTCTTCAGCAGTCACAAACCATGCTTTCATTTGGAGTGTATTTGCCACCACATTTTTGTGCATAGCAACTGCACCTTTGGGAACACCAGTCGTACCGCCAGAATATTGAAAGAGAGCAGTATCTTCAGGTGAAATCTCAATTTGAGGCTTAGATGAAGAGGCGTGTTTCTTTAATAAATCCTGCATCAAAACATCACGAGAATCTAAATCATGAATTCTGTCGCCTTCTTTTCTTTCCTTAGCAATCGTAAATAAAAATCTCAAAACTGGAGGTAATGTTTCTTTGATGTTGGTGACGATAATCTTTTTCAAATTCGATTTTTCGCGCACTTCTTTTAACTTGTTATAAAAACGACTCAAACAAAACATAACTTCAATGCCTGCGTCTTTGACAGGTGTGAGAATTTCATCCACAGGGTAAGTGGGGTTGACTGCAACCACGACGCCGCCTGCTTTCAAAATTCCAAAAAAGGCAATCACAAACTGCGGTGTGTTCGGCATAAAAATACCAACACGGTCACCTTTTTTGACGCCCATTTCCACAAGAGCCGCCGCCATGTGGTCTGATAATGCATTCATTTCTTTATAAGAAATGACCGCGCCTTTAAATATCGTACAGGCACGGTCAGGATACTTGCGCGCGGCTTCCTCTAAAAAATGAAACAACGGCACTTGCGGGTATTCAATTGTGTGTGGCACACCTTTATCGTAGTGCGCTAACCAGGGTTTGTTGCTCATACTTCTCTCCTTGTGATGGTGAAGTGATTAAGTTGGATGAAGTATAGCCTTGAAAATATTAAAAGTCAATTACAACACTTGAGAATTGAGTGAGTTACGAAAATTTATCCCGCTACTTTCGCCGTCTCGGCGAAAGATTTATAAATAAATACGCCGCCGAGACCGCGGCTAGAGCATAGATTTGATATATCCTTCAATTTCTATTTCAGCATTTGGATGAAACCACTTTATAGATTCATCTGACTCTTTGAACCAATTCGATTGTCTTCTGACAAAAATTCTTGTTATTCGCCTCATCTCGACTTTTGCCTGCTCAATGCTCATTTGACCTTTTATTACGCCGACACATTCTCTATACCCAATCGCCGACATGCTTGGCAAAGTGGGTGAGTAACCTTTATCTAACAAACCTTTCACTTCATCTAATAATCCATTCGCAAACATAGATTCGATTCTTTCATCTACGCGTTTATATAACTCCTCACGTGGGCGAGTTAATCCAATAGATATTAAATGATAAGGTGATTTGCCTTTGCTTCTTTGCTCAGAGAATTTTCTACCCGTCGTAAAAATCACTTCCAAAGCGCGAATCGTTCGGCGGTAATTTCTCAAATCAATTTTTTCAGCCGCTTCCGAATCAAGAGCCTTTAATTTTGCGTATAGCCACTCTTTCCCTCTTTCTTCTTTCAACTTTTCAAGGACACTTCTCAATTCTTCATTTGGAGTCACTTCTGGCGGAGTCCAACCTTCGGTCACTGCTCGTACATATTGACCGGTCCCACCAACTAAAAATGGAAGTTTATTTTGTTTATGAATATCAGAAATAATGTCTTTTGCTTTTTGTTGAAAGACAGCCAAACTCAATGTTTCATCTGGATTGACAATGTCAATCAAATGATGAGGCACACGATTTAATTCTTCTTTAGAAGGTTTGGCAGTTCCAACATCCATGCCTTTGTAGAAGAGACGTGAATCTGCTGAAATAATTTCCCCACGCTGCGCGAATTTTTCGGCGAGTTTAATCGCCAGTTCTGTTTTGCCGACAGCAGTCGCTCCGACGATGAGGATGAGAGGAGGGTTGGTCATTTATATTAAAGAGGAAAGAATCTTTTACGTTTCTTTCCTCTTTCTTCTTTCCTTTTATCTCTCTAAAGCACATTCGGCGGGATTGTTCGGGTCGTAATACACGGTCACTTTTGCGCCAATTGGATATTTGTCTACTGTTTTTTGTGCTTGGCTGGGAATGTTGACTTTTAGAAATTTATCACCAACACGGACGGTTTGGCTTTGATATGTTTTTCCGTTCACTTCATATTGATAGACAATGACAGGATAAACTGATGAACCACCTGTACTGGAATGACTAGTCTGCACAGAGGACATGAGAATTGTGGCTGTGGTGCTTGACCAATTTTGTTGTGCATCTTGTCTTTGTGCCATGCTTTGTTGATTGCGTTTATATAGGTAATATCCAATGCCGCCGATGATGAGAATGGGTAATATGATTGCACAGGCTGAACCAGCAATTGAGACTAAAATCATTATTCCTGAAAAAATGAGGGCGAAAATTTCCATTTGGTGACTCCTGTATGGGTGTGAGATTCAAGCCTAAAAACGGCGAGCAGGTTGAGGGTAGAGAAGAAGCGTTAATCCTAAAATTGAGAGCATATCATTATGATTTTTTATTTAAGATTCTGGTAAACTTCTATCATCATTATTTTATACCGAAAGAAGATTTTTTTACTAAGGACTTTTGTATGATTAACTGGCAAGAACTGACCATTGATAGGTTTGTGCAACAATTGAAGACTTCGTATCAACAAACGTATGGAGATATTACCCCTGAATTTGGGCGGATTGTGGCTTGGTGCGGAAGATTGTCTTTAGAAAATATTTCTAATTCGGATGCGTTGTATCACGATATTGACCATACCATTATGGTTTCTTTGGCGGGTTTGTCTATTATTGAAGGGAAGCATTTGCGCGAAGGCGGCATTACGCCACGTGATTGGATGCATTTTATGATTGCGGTGTTATGCCATGATATTGGTTATGTGAAAGGTGTTTGTAAAAACGATACGGCGACATTATTTTGCACAGGGGTTGGGGATGAGCGTGTTGAAATTTCACATGCGGGTACAGATGTTGCTTTGACTCCTTATCATGTAAACCGAAGTAAGATGTTTGTGCGCGAACGTTTTGGTACCTATTTACTTGAAGATATGACCAAGCAATTGGATGCAGAACTTATCGCTTCTTATATTGAGATGACGCGTTTTCCTTCACCTAAAGATGATTTTTATAAAGATACAAAAGGTTTGGGTGGGTTGGTACGCGCGTCAGATTTTATCGGTCAATTAGGTGACCCTGATTATTTACGGAAAACCCCTGCTTTGTATTATGAATTTCAAGAGTTAGGCGTGAATGAAAAGTTTGGATATAAATCACCAAATGACTTGAGAAAGAGTTATGCTAATTTTTATTGGGAGCAAGTTAACCCTTATATTCAAGATGCGCTGACGTATTTACGTTTGACTGATGATGGGAAACAATGGATTGCAAATATGCACTCACATGTCTTTGATTCGGAGCATAATAAATAGAAATAGAAAATCCCACAGAAATTCTGTGGGATTTTTTTCTTAACTTTCTTTTCGATATATCGAATGCCAATTACGTTGATTACAATTTGAGCATTTCATGTAAGTTTTCGGGTTGCCCGAAGCACCAGAACGGATTCCGCCTATATCCCAAATTGATTGTTCATATTTGCAGTTGGAGCATTGCACCATCCAAGTTTTGGATTCTTGTTGCATGGCTTCAAAGCCTTGCTTGGAAGAAATCATTTTGAAGAATTTTTGAGTAAACGATAATTGAGTCATAATTTCTCCTTATTTGCCACAGAGTTCACTGAGATTTTTAAGAGGTTTTCTCAAAGACCTCTGTGTTCTCTGTGGCTATTTTATTTATTCTTTTGGATATTCTCGAATATTATCTGTTACTTCATCTAATTTAGCAATTTCATCATCGGTCATGTGCCAACCTGCACTGCCGGCGTTTTCTTCAGCTTGTTTGGCATTTTTTGCACCGGGGATTGGAAGTGCACCTTTACAAATCACCCAATTCAATGCTACTTGAGAAACTGTCTTGCCATGCGTTTGACCAATCTCTTGTAAGACTTTAATAATAGGTGGAAGTTTTTGAATCAAATGACCATACTGTGAAGCCCTTAAACCTACTGGCGGATTTTCTGGCGAATATTTGCCAGTTAATAAACCTTGTTCCAGTGGTGAGTATGCAATCACACGAATCCCTAATTCTTTACAACGTGTAAGCGTGCCAGTTTTTTCAGCAGTGCGATTCAGTAAACTAAAGGGCAATTGATTCGATGCCAACGGAATCCCATGTTGTGATAATGTTGAATATGCCCGCATAATTCTTTGCTTCCAAAAATTAGAAACACCTACAGTACGCGTCAAGCCTTCTTTTACACAAATCACCATGCCTTCCATAAATGTTTCTGGAGTCATAAGTGGCGAGGGCCAATGTACTTGATATAAATCTACAGACTCTAAACCAAGCCTTTCCAAACTTCCTTTCAAAGCGCGTGGCAAAGCATTTTTCGTTAAACGCCACGGCATTGGGAAAAATTTAGTTGCAACCAAAACAGGTTGGTCAGTTTCTTTTAACAAACTGCCAATGATTCTTTCAGATTTTCCCGAACCATAAATTTCAGCCGTATCAATAAAACGAACGCCAAGATTTAATGATGTATTAAATGCTTCAAAAATGTCTTTATCTGTATGGGTTTGACCATAGCCCCAAACCAATCGGTCACCCCATTGTTGCCCGCCCATTCCAATTTCAATCGCGTGCAAAAAACGCGTTTCGTTGCTGACTTCATTCATGGCGTCTCCTTCAAAAACTGCCTGATTCTATCTTAAAAAATTGTTCTCACAAAAAATTCAGGTTACAATTCTGCTCGCTCAAAAACATATTGGAACTCATGGAACGAAATCCGCTCACTTTGGTAAGAGGATGTCGCTCCCGGAGTTCCGGGAGGTTCCCCATGCAATCGCAATCTCAAAAACGAGATGTAGAAACCGCCTCAGACCTTAACGGGCGGCTGGGTCTGTCCTTTTCAAATTTATCTTTGCTGACGCGGGCTCTCACGCATCGTTCTTACACCAACGAAAATTCTGCTGGTGAAGATAACGAACGCCTTGAATTTCTTGGTGATGCCGTATTAGATTTTGTTGTAGGTGAATGGGCATATCATCACTACCCTGAAATGCCAGAAGGTCACCTGACGAAGATTCGTTCATATCTTGTGCGCAATGAACGCTTAGCAGAATTTGCCCGTAAGTTAGATTTAGGTTCTGCTTTGCGGCTTGGTCGTGGAGAAACATCATCTGGTGGTCATGCGCGAGAAAGTTTGCTCGGTTCTGCATTTGAAGCCGTGATTGGTGCAATTTATCTTGATTCAGATTTAGATAAAGTAAAAAAGTTTTTAATTCCTTTATTTGAATCGGTTGAAGATAGAATGTTAGATGAAGTGGAAGACCCAAAGAGTGAATTGCAAGAAACATCGCAAGCACTCAAACTTGGTACACCTAATTATCGCGTCGTCAGTAAAGATGGACCAGACCACGCCAGAATTTATGAAGTAGAAGTGTTAATCGCGGGTGAAGTTAAAGGTCGAGGTACAGGAACAAGTATCAGCCTAGCAGAAAGAAGCGCGGCACGAAGTGCGTTAGTCCATTTTAAAAATCTAAAAATATAAAATCGTAAATCAGAAATTGTAAATAACAATATGCCTCTTCGTCTTAAATCATTAGAATTACAAGGTTATAAAACTTTCGCATCTCGCGTCACATTTGAATTTGCGGGTGGCATTACTGCCATCGTTGGACCAAATGGTTCGGGCAAATCAAATATCGCTGACTCATTACGTTGGGTATTGGGCGAACAATCATACACATTGTTGCGCGGCAAAAAAACCGAAGACATGATTTTTTCAGGTTCAGAATCTCGCGCGCGAGCAGGCATGGCGCAAGCCACGATTTTATTTGATAATACAGACCAATGGTTGCCATTAGATTTTTCAGAAGTGGCGATGGGGCGTGTGGCGCATCGTGATGGACGCAATGAATATTTAATTAATGGTCAACATGTGCGTTTGCGTGAGATGAATGAATTGCTTGCGCAAGCGGGCTTGAGTGAACGAACATATACGATTTTAGGTCAAGGGTTAGTAGATGCTTCTTTAGCATTGAAAGCAGATGAACGCCGTCGTTTGTTTGAAGAGGCGGCAGGCGTGGGGTTGTATCGCGCACGCCGTGAAGATGCATTAAAGAGACTCGATAACACTGAAAGAAATTTGGAACGAGTTTTAGACATTATGTCTGAGCTTGAGCCGCGCATTCGTAGTTTGGAACGGCAAGCCAAACGCGCGATTGATTTTTCTCGCGCACAAGCGGATTTGAAATTAATTTTACGTGAATGGTATGGTTTTCATTGGCATCGTGCGCAACGTGATTTAACAGATGCACGCGAATCAGTTCGCGCCCAAGAAGCACGCATGAATGAAGCGCGAGTTGTTTATGAAAAAGCACAAGCCGAATATATGGCATTTCGTGAAAGGCTATCAGGCTTGCGTGCTCATTTAAATGAATGGCATCGAAAAGCCGCTGAATTACATACGCAACGCGAAACATTGAGTCGTGAGTTAGCAGTGTTAGAAGAACGTCGTCGGGCATTAACTGCTCAACAAGCCAATATACTTTCTGACCAAGAAGGTATATCGAATGAATTGCATTTGGCGCGTGAGCGTTATCAAGAAGTTGAAAAAGATCTTGCACGCGTACAAGCCGAAGCCGATGAAGCCAAATCTCAACTTAACAATGCACAAAACGCATTACAAACAAGACAATCTGAACGTTCGAGCATTGAAGAACAAATTAATACTTTACGTTTACAAATTGAAACCTTCACACAAGCGCGTGCTGAAAATAATGCTCGTTTGGATGAGTTAAAGTCTCGCATTGAATCACAGAATCAAAAAATTGAACAAACCAAAAATGCAATTGCCAATGCAGAATCACAAACAGAAAAAGCCAAAGCAGAATTTGAATCAGCGAAAAAGTTAAAAGACGAAGCCCAAAACGCTTTGCAAGAGATTGAATCTAAAGCAATTGCAAAACGTAATGAAGTTGAACAAATTGAAAATCAAAGACGTTCTGCTTTAGAAAAAAGAACCAAAGAAGAATCAGACCATTCACGTTTGAAAGCGCAACTCGAAGTGCTTGAACAATCAGAACAATCACTCGCCGGTTATGCTGAAGGCGCGCGTTATCTTTTGCAATCAAATCTTACATCGCGTGGCGCATTGAGCGGCGTGTTGGATGTTCCCGCCGAACTTGAAACTGCCATCGCCGCCGCGTTGGGTGATACGCTCGATGCAGTTTTGTTAAACGAAAACGAAATTGAAAACGCGTTGAATTTGCTTGAGTCAGATGAATCAAGTCGCGCGGCTTTGTTGCCTGTTGATAAAAATTCTGATTTATTAAATATTTCAAATGATGCAATTGGCATTGCATCTGAACTTATCAACGCGCCAGATGAATTGAAAAACGCAGTGCGATTAATGCTTGGTCAAACGTTGATTGTGCGGGATAGAGCCACTGCCAAAAATTTAGTTAAAGATATTCCGACTCACGCGCGCATTGTGACTTTACGCGGCGAAGTTTTCCGTGGTGATGGATTAATCATCGCAGGCAAAACCGCTTCATCTTCGACGTTGGGGCGTGGTCGCCAAAAGCGGGAATATGAATCAAGCCTGAGCAGTTTGATGGCGAAATTATCTGAGTCAAATAATTTGGTTGAGTCATTGTCAAATCAATTGACGGGTGCACAACGTGAATTGAATCAAATGGAGATTGACGCGCGCGAATCAAGAATCAGGTTGGGAGAATTGCAGGAGCAGGAACAACAAGCCGGGCTTGAGTCAGAGGCGATGATTCGTCAATTGGAATGGCAGAAGAGTCAATTAAATCAATTGGCGAATGAAGTACAAGAATTTGTATCTAATCAAGAAAAATTAGGCACTGCTTTAGTAGAAGTGGAAAATGATTCTGCCAAAGCACAATCTGATTTAAAGATTGTAGCAACAAAAATCAATGAACTTGAAGCGGGCGAGTTGCAAGAACAAGTTTCGTATTGGAGCACGCGTGCAGCAGTGGCTGAACAAAATTTAATCGCCACGCAAAATAAATTAAATGAACGCGGCGAAGATATTAATCGTTTGGATGCAAGGCGTGTGGAATTTTCTACACGTTTGGGAGAATTAGATTCTTCATTATCAGGTTTGGATGCTGAAAAGAATCAATTACGTGAGCAAGAAACCAATTTGAATGTGCAGTTAGAAGCGATGCGAGTACAAATTGAACCTGCTGAAAAAGATTTGGCGATGGCAGAAGGTGAAGAAAAACGTTTGCAAGATGCCGAAGCCAGTACGCAACGCAGTTTTGCAAATGCTGAAAGAATGTATGGTCAGGTGCAATTAGAGCAGACTCGTAAAAACGAAGCGTTGGATAATTTGCGCCAAAAAATTACAGATGATTTTGGTTTGGTGATGTTTGAATATGCCGAAGATGTTTCAGGTCCAGTGCCATTGCCGATTGAAGGTATGGTGGAGCAATTGCCTGTGATTACAGAAATTGCGCCTGAAATTGAAGAGCAATTGACTCATCATCGCGCGCAAATTAGGCGCATGGGTCCGATTAATCCAGATGCGAAAAACGAATATGACCAAGAAAAAGAACGTTATGAGTTCATGAAAACGCAAGTGGAAGATTTACGCAAAGCCGAAGCGGATTTGAAACAGGTTGTGGCTGAGTTGGATGAATTAACCAAACAAGAATTTGTAAAAACATTTGATGCCGTAGATAAACAATTCCGCGAGACGTTTGTGCGTTTGTTCGGCGGTGGCTCAGCGAGACTTGCTTTAACTGACCCTGAAAATTTAGTTGAAACGGGTATTGAAATTGAAGCTCGTTTGCCCGGCAGACGTGAACAAGGCTTGGCATTGCTTTCCGGTGGTGAAAGAAGTTTGACAGCGATTGCTTTGGTATTTGCATTGCTAAAAGTTTCACCAACGCCAGTATGTGTGATGGATGAAGTAGATGCCATGCTCGATGAAGCCAATGTAGGACGTTTTAGAGATTTGCTGGTTGACTTAAGCAAAGATACACAATTTATTGTCATCACGCATAATCGCAATACGGTTCAAGCCGCAGATGTGATTTATGGCGTGACGATGGGGCGCGACTCGGCGAGTCAGATTATTAGTTTGAGGTTGGATCAAGTCACAGATGATATGTTGAAGAGGGGATAAGGGGTTGCGTTACTGGCGCTGGGACGGGGACGGCTTCGCCGTCCAGCCAGAAAAAGGTTACGGCGTAGAAAACTGCTTGGGATGTGCTCAGAATCCCCAGCGTCAGGCTGCACATTTTGTTGGGCAGGCTATGGGTTGATTACACTAATATCATCTATGCAGATCTCTCCAACACCGCTTGTTGATCTAAAAATGAATGCGATCCCGTAAATTTCATTAAACGGACGAGTACGATAAAAGTCTGAAAATGGAATATGAACCATTTGCCATTCTGTTGAACTGATCTCAACATAGTCTATAGATTTCACACCAATTTCTGAGTCAAATTCATTCGTAATCCAAATTTCAAAAATCTCTGCTCCAACTTTCCCTATTACCCAGAAATCAATTGTTTTAGAGTTTCTTATGTCAATACGTGGATACTGATGTGCACCTTGAACGACCGATATATGCCATCCACCATAATTCCCAGATGTGTACTCATTTGACATTACATAGGTGATATGCAAGCCATATTGCCCGGTGTGCTTACAGTTTGATGTTATTTCGGCATCTAATACGGATAGTTTGCGCTCCCGTTCCTGTATCAAAAAAACACCTTGTTCCATATTTACTTCACCATAGTTCGGAAGAAAAATATCATTTATCACTTCAAGCGGCGGCTGTGTGGCAGTCAGAGCCAAAGTTGGTAAAGGCGTACCTTCGTACGGTGGTGTTTGCAATGAGAGCGCATTTGTTACAGTGGCTCTAAAAGTGGCGGGGATACTCGAGGTCGGCTCTCTAGTTTCATTCGATGAGAGAATACAAGATGACAACAAAGACAAATAGAATATGGCTATCAGTAGTGTAATCTTTTTCATTCCAACTATGATTTATACAGCATTATACAATACCTAATCTCAAAATAATAAATAAAAACTCACCTTCGAAATCGAAAGTGAGTTTTTGTTTATAGTCTCGATACGGACTTTGTCCTACTCGACCAATGAATGTAATGACATAACTTACGGAATCGGAGTCAATGTCACGGCTTGGAAGGTAGCAATTTGTTCTGCTTGGGCAGTTTGTTGAAGAGAGGCTTGCTCGGTTGCAACGCTGATGAAGCTTGGTTCATCAGGTACACGGGCTTGCCAGAAGTCAAAAGTCTCTACTACATAGTCTGTTTCACGCGCGGTGAATAGCCATTCTTGAAAGATTGAATCTTTTTCTGCTTCAATTTGGTCATTCGTTACTGGGCGTTCTTGCTTTGCTACTAATTGAATAATATGAAAGCCAAAACTACTTTGAACAGGAGTCAATGTAATGTCACCGGGGGCATTGAGTGCAAAAGCGGCAGTTTCAAATTCTGGCACCATCATGCCAGGTCCGAACCAGCCTAAGTCTCCACCATTGATAGCAGAGGCTGTATCTGTGGAAAGGGTGACGGCTAATTCAGCAAAATCTTCACCATTTTGTAATCTAGCGATTATGTCGTTAGCAGTTTGTTCATCAGCAACGAGGATGTGACGTGCCCAAACTTGAGTTTGTGTGGTGCTAATATCAGTTGCGATGGCATCACGCAATTTTTCTTGTAAGAGTTGGGTTTCAATAAAGGTTCGATAATAATCTTCACTGAATCCAAACTTGACTAAGTTTTCGCTCAAGTCAGCAACAGATTGTTGGAAGCCTTCTTCGGTATATGGTGTAGAGGTAGGGAAAGGCGTCGCGCTTGGACCCGCTGTAGCCGTAGGAAGAGGCGTGCTGGTCACTGTTGATGTGATTGTCGGTTGCGGAGTTTCATCTACTGATGTGGCAGTGGGCAAAGGTGTTGATGTGGCTGGTAATGTTGGGGTGATGATGAGCAACGCTTCAATTGGCATTTCAGGTGTGTTGAAGGCAGTAGGTGTGATGGTTGGCGTGGGAGTGCCATTTGGGAAGTAGCTGAAAAAACTTTGAATGGCTTCTTGTAATTCTTCTTCACTGACGACGATGCCACGTTTTGCCGCTTCTTGCCGAATGATTTCTTCATTAATCATTTGGTTTAACACACCTTGACCAACGGTGGCTGGTGAACCAAGTTGAAATTGAATGGACTGCGCTTGAGCATTTAAGTCAGTGCCCATAAATTGAGAAGCGGTTTCAACGCTTCCAAAAACTTGTACGTATTGTTCAATTTGAAGGTATTGATTGATTAAGTTTTGACGTTCTAAACGTACACGTGGTTCAAAATCTTCAATGCTAATTTCCGCTTCATTGACTGTGGCGACAGGTCTTTGTAATTGAAAATAATTTATATCCAGCCAGCCATACACGAGCAACAGAATCACTGCGCCTAAGATTCCAAAGAAAACATAAAGGATGAGGCGGGTTTGTTGTTTTTCACGTTGTAAGCGGGCAACGTGTTTTTTATGAGGTGCTACGGGTTTGTTACCCGATTCGTTAGACATATTCGTATTTCCTTCGTTGATTTAATACATTGTCCCGCAGGCTTGTCCTGAGCGAAGCGAAGGATCTAAGCCTGCGGGACGTTTTATTTTTAACTTGCTAGGTAATTAGCGAACGGTTTCTGCACCACTAAAAGGCAGAAGTGCCACGTGACGTGCTTGCTTTACAGCCGCCGCCACGACGCGTTGATGTTTGGCACATGCGCCAGTTTGGCGGCGCGGACGAATGTTGCCATCTTCTGTTACATATTTTCGCAGAAGGTCAACATTTTTATAATCAATGGTTAAGGTTTTGTCGGCACAGAAGGCGCAAAACTTTGGTTTGGCAAAAAACTTGCCACGTTCTCCGCGTTCGCCACCTTCTCCGCCAGAGGAATTTCTTTCTTCAGCCATGATACTTATACTCCAAAAAATTTAAACTAAAACGGAAAATCATCTTCTGCCGAGTTGTTTGCACTATCCGGCGCAGATGCTTGCCCTGCTTCTTGATGTTGGTTGTTTGAATCGCGCCGTTCTCCGAGCATAATCATCTCGTTGGCTACAATTTCAACAGTTGTGTGTTTCACACCTTCTTTATCATCCCAACGGCGGGTTTGTAAACGTCCTTCAATATAAACATGCTTACCTTTTGATAAAAAGTTTTTACATGTCTCTGCCAAAGGACCCCACGCCACAATGTTGAACCATTCAGTTTCATTATGACGTTCACCGTCTGGACTGTTCCAAGAGCGGCTGACTGCCACAGAAAAAGTGGTCACAGGTTTGCCAGAAGGGGTGTAGCGCATTTCAGGGTCTTTACCAAGATGTCCAATAATTTGCACTTTATTGAGTCCGCGAGTCATCTTAATCTCCTTGATGAGAAATCGGGCAATTCAAATTGCTTTTGTCGCCGTCTCGGCGGCAAGCATTAACCAACCACAGAAAGCATATGTCGCAAAACAGGTTCTTGATAACGCAAATTGCGTTCAAGGTCTGATGTTGCGGCGGGATTCATGGTCACATTTAATAACACATATTGACCTTCGCGGTGCTTCTTAATGAGAGAAGCCAACTTACGGCGACCCCACACCTCAGCTTTATCCACACTGCCACCAGAGTCACTAATCCAACCCTTCACCTTGTCAAGCACGCTGTTAAAAGCGTTCTCATCCAAATCAGGTTGGATAATGCACATCAATTCATATTTACGCATTGGGAAAACCTCCTTTCCATGGGTTTGCTCAAGTTCAAATCGTAGATTCGCCAAGAGCGGAAGGAACATATATAAAATGTACCTAGATTATTAAAGCGGGGCGAAGTTTACCACAATTTGTCATTCTGAGGGAGCAAAGCGACCGAAGAATCTCTCGCCTCAACCCTACGAGTAAACTTGCTTCTGTTTTCCTCAACTTTTTATTTCACCTCAACCTTAGAGGATTTTGTTAACTGCCAATTGCTAATCGCCAATTGCTACCTCACATAAATCGGATTGCTATAAATCCAGCCGCGTTTTTTACCTAAATATCTTTTATACACTTCGATTCTATACACACCGGGTTCAGTGGTGATATGCGTACATGCGATTTGATTTTTCCAAGTTTGAATCACTTGACCATCTTTTATTAAATGAATTTCAGCATGAAAGGGGAGCTTGGCTTGTAACGTCACCCCGTTTTTTGCAGAAATCTCATCCCCCATAATTGCAGATGAATCTTTGCCTTGTGCTGAAAAGCGGAATCCCTTTGTAGGTGCGGGCAAATCATAGCCAATGAAGCAATGTCCGTTGGCGAGGGCTTTGTAAATTAAAGATTTGTCGAGGGTCACGTCACCAGTAAGAGGCGAGGAGAGAAGCGCATGGGTATTGACTGTGCGAAAGTGAAAGTCATAAGGGAAAATTGTCTTGTGAATAAATCCCATATTCATTTTTAAAGCATGAGCATCTGAACCACCGATGGCGACAACTTTATTTCCGTTGGCAGTTAATTCATCCCACTTTTTAATTGTGTTCGGAATAGGTTGATGTGCAACAAGGCTTGGAAAAAAAGCATAAAACGCGCCATGTAATTTTGTCGGCACGACAGTTTTTAATTCACTGAGCGCATTCCACAATTCAATGCCTGTATAAGTTTGGACAGACCAATCTTCCCATGAAATATCAATTTCGTTGAAGGCTTTGGCTTCGGGGTCATCGGGGTGAGCAAGGAAAGATAAACCACCAGCATGTGAAACTTGATTAATTAAATTCTGCGGATTTTCTGCAAACGTAGCCAGTTCACGATTTGCGCCAAAAACAAGTAAATGATTTTTTTGTGGGTTGCAGGCTTGGTCATGTATTTCTTCGCCAATCAGCATTAATATTTTTTTATTTTTTTCTTTGTAATAGCCTTCAAATCCGTTGACTAAAATATTATGGTCGGTGACGATGACCACATCCACACCGGCTTTGAATGCGGCGCTGGCAATGTCTTTATGTGTGCCGCTTCCGTCAGAATAGCGGGTGTGCATGTGAAGGTTTATGGTAATTTCGTGCATTTTTTATTAAGAAATCTTTCTTTTCTTCGATTTACTCAAGACATGCTTTCCTCTTGCTTAACTGAAAGAAGATGATGAGTGGCGGTTAAGGTATGGCAAGCAAGTTAAGGTATAATTTGCCCGCTAAATTCAAGGAGAAACAACAGCATGGAAAATATTTTAGATATTGCTTTAATTATAACCTCTGTAGGTTTAATCGTCAGTGTACTTTTGCAGAGCAAAGGTGCAGGTTTGGGTGGTTTGACTGGCGCTGATACAGGCGGTGTGTTTACGGCTCGCCGTGGCATTGAACGCGTCTTATTTTGGGTGACGATTGTGTTGAGCGTGGTCTTTTTTGCTCTGGTCATTACCATCATCCTCATTGGAAAATAATTCAATTAAATTGAAGAGTCTGCTATGTCAATGACGTTAAGTTTTGACATAACAGGCTTTTCTTTTTCTACTTAAAAATGAAACGACTCCGCTGGCAGATTTTAGTAGTTGCCGTCACATTGGTGGTTGTGGCTTTGTTACTATTAAGTCAACAACCTATCACCATTGTTACACTTCCTGAAGCCGCACCAGGTGGAATTTATACAGAAGCATTGATTGGGTCTATGGGCAGGTTGAATCCAATGTTAGATTGGAATAACTCTGCCGACCGTGACATTAATCGGCTTATTTTCAGCAGTTTAATGAAGTTCGATTCACGTGGTTTGCCTCAACCTGACCTTGCCGATTCATGGGGTGTTTCAGCCGATGGGACGCAATACAACTTTTCAATTCGTCAAAATGCGCTTTGGCACGATGGCACACCTGTCACAAGTGATGATGTGCTTTTTACAATTGAATTAATTAAAAGCAGTGCATCATTATTCCCACAAGATATAAAAGATTTATGGTCGCAAGTAGAAGTGATTCGATTAAATGATAAGACGCTTCAAATTCGACTGCCTGAACCGTTTGCTCCATTTTTAGATTATGCCACTTTTGGCGTTTTACCAAAACATATTTTGGAATCAATCCCTGCTGACCAACTCGCCAGTGCTGATTTCAATTTAAACCCAATTGGTTCAGGACCTTATCGTTTCGAGCGCTTACTTACTAGCGGGGGACAAATCACAGGCGTTGTGCTGACATCAAATCAAAATTATTACATTGCTCCTCCATTTGTAGAGCAAGTAGTTTTCCGTTTTTATCCCAATGCCGCTTCTGCTTTTGATGCGTACCAAAGTGGTGAAGTATTAGGCATTAGCCAAATAACCAATGAGATTTTAGAACCAGCCTTAAGTGAAACTTCACTTTCTGTTTATTCTAGTCGCTTACCACAAATGGGAATCGTATTTCTAAACTTGAATAACCCCAGCGTTTCATTTTTACAAAATGAAAAAGTCCGCAGGGCATTGTTACTTGGAACAAATCGTAATGTGATTGTGTCACACATATTAAATGGTCAAGCCATTATTGCCGATAGCCCGATTTTGCCAAACTCATGGGCATATTATGATGAAATCGAAAAATTTCCGTATGACCCTGAAACCGCTACTCAACTTTTGAAAGATGAGGGATTTATCTTTGCGGCTGGCAGTGATGTGCGTTCTAAAGATGGTCAGCAAATGGTATTTACATTGGTTCACCCTGATGATGAAATTCACACCCGTATTGCGCAATCTATTCAAAATGATTGGACGTTAATCGGTGTGCGAATTAATTTACAACCTGTTTCGTATGATTCGTTGGTCAATGACTTTTTGACTCCTAGAAGTTATGAAGCCGCACTGGCAGACATCAATACATCACGCACGCCAGACCCAGACCCATATTTATTTTGGCATCAATCTGAATCGACTGGTGGGCAAAACTATTCTCAATGGGATAGCCGCCCTGCTAGCGAATTTTTAGAGACTGCCCGCACCTCAGCCAATTTTGAAGACCGAGCACGCCTCTATCGTAACTTTCAAGTTGTTTTTGCTAAAGAGATACCTTCTCTACCTTTATATTATCCAGTCTACTCCTACGGAGTGGATGTGCAAATACAAGGTGTACAAGTGCCTCCATTGTATGATGTCAGTGATAGATTGGCATTGATTAATGAATGGTACTTGGTCACACGCCGCGCTTTAGAAGAAGCGACTGCAATCCCAGAAACAGCACAACCGTAAAATTTATTTATAAACCTGACAGGTCTTTAAGACCTGTCAGGTTTTCATAAAGGAGAAAACCATGTCTGATGTAAACAAAGCCATAGAGTATGTTCGTGCCAATCAAGAAAAGTTTTTGAAAGAACTGCAAGAATTTTCTGCAATTCCATCTATCTCCACGTTAGATGAAAACAAACCTGATATGCAACGTGCGGCAGAATGGGTAGCCAAGCAATTGGAATCATTGGGTATGAATAATATTCAAATCATGCCAACAGGCGGACATCCAGTTGTATACGGCGAATGGATGGGTGCCGGCAAGAATGCTCCAACGATTATGATTTATGGTCACTATGATGTGCAACCTGTTGACCCAATTGAATTATGGACATCTGACCCCTTCAATGCAGTCGTCCGCGGAGATTATCTTTTTGGGCGTGGCACGTCGGATATGAAAGGTCAGGTGGTGGCATCGCTCAAGGCTGTAGAAGCAATTGTGCGCACGGGCGAAGCGAAAGTAAATCTCAAATGGTTAATCGAAGGGGAAGAAGAAATCGGCTCGATGAATTTAGGTGAATTCATCAAAAATAATAAAGAATTATTGGCGTGTGATTTTTGTTTGAATCCTGATGCGGGTTTGATTGCGCCAGATAAACCGACCATTACAACAGGCTTACGCGGACTTGCATATTTTGAATTAAAAGTTTACGGACCTAGCAAAGATTTACATTCTGGTTTGTTTGGTGGAACTGTGCATAACCCTGCTCAAGCATTGATTGAATTAGTGGCAGGTATGCACGATAAAAATGGAAAAATTACGTTGCCCGGTTTTTATGATAAAGTTCGCAAACTCAGTAAAAAAGAACGTGAAGATTTCAAACGTTTGCCAACTACCAACAAAGAATTAATCGCAATGACAGGCGTGCCAGCCTTGTGGGGTGAACCACAATTTATTCCAGCAGAACGTGTAGGTGCAAGACCAACTTTAGAGGTCAATGGTTTGCTTTCAGGGTTTACGGGTCAAGGTGCAAAAACAGTTTTACCAGCTTGGGCAATGGCAAAAATTTCTTGTCGTTTGGTGCCAGACCAAACTCCAGAACAAACTGAAAAACAATTGCGTGCTTATCTCAAAAAGAATGCACCGAAAACAATTAAATGGGAATTGAATTTAATTAATGGTGCTGGTGCGGCATTGGTTGAAACTGATTCGGCTGGCGTACGTGCTTTAGCAAAAGCATTTGAAACTGTGTGGGGTAAAAAGCCTTACTTCAAACGTGAAGGCGGTTCGATTGGCTCGGTTGTGTTATTACAAAAATATGTCGGTGCTGATTCTTTATTAAGCGGTTTTGGTCTGCCAGATGATAATCAACATTCACCTGATGAACGAATGCACTTGCCAACTTGGTATAAAGGCATTGAAGCGTTTACACATTTTTTCAATAATTTTTAGATAAAAAATTGTAAGGGCGACCCGCCCATTGAAATGAAGATAACTTGATTTTCATTGAAGGGTCGCCCCTACGTTTTAAGAAGGTTTATAAAAAATATGGAAGATAGAATCATTTCATACGGCGGGCAAGCAGTCATCGAAGGCGTGATGATGCGTGGTCAAAAAGCATTGGCAGTTGCTATGCGCGCGCCAGATGGCAACATCGTCACACACACTGAAAGACTCGCAAAAATTTATTCATCAAGAATTACCAAGATTCCATTTTTACGTGGCGTGATTTTATTATGGGATGCGCTTGGACTTGGTATGCGTGCGTTGACATTATCTGCCAATACCCAAACTGGTGAGGATGAAAAACTAGAAGGACCGGCTCTTTATTTAACGTTAGGCTTGTCTCTCGCCTTCGGCATTGGACTCTTCTTCTTGCTTCCTACCAGCGTAGGTGGTGGCGTTGAATATCTACTTGCCCAAAATGGAATCTCATCCTATTGGATTGGAAATTTAGTTGAAGGTGTTTTTCAACTTGTTTTATTAATCGCTTACATGTGGGCAATTGGATTCATGCCCGATATTCGGCGCGTCTTTCAATATCATGGTGCTGAGCATAAAACCATTAATGCGTATGAAGCCGGTGCGGAATTAACCCCTGAAAATGTAGCCAAATATCCAATTGAACATCCACGTTGTGGAACTGCATTTTTGCTGACCTTAGTTTTGTTCTCAATTTTGATTTTTACATTGTTAGGTCCAATGCCGAATATATTGTTGCGAATTGCTTCAAGAATTATTTTCATTCCCATTTTGGCTGGCATTTCACTTGAATATATCCGCTGGACGGCGAACAATTTGAATAATCCACTAGTGCAATGGATGATTAAACCAAATTTGGCTTTACAGCATTTAACCACTCGTGAACCTGACCTTTCGATGCTAGAAGTGGCGATTGAGTCATTTCAAGCCATGCGAAAAGCAGAAACAGAAGTAATAACCTAATCCTATATTTGGATTTCTATAAACATAAATTAGGAGGTGGTATATGAAATACAAATCTTTGATTTACGAAAGAGTTGATTTGGCTCGTGCTGGAAAAAATCCAACTGTAATTTCACAGTTGTCTTCTGGCTGGCTAGTTCTTGGCGACAATCAAAATATTCCTGGCTACTGTGTTTTTTTGAGTGACCCAGTAGTTGATGATATTCAGAAACTAACAATTGCTCAACGCAGTATTTTTCTATCAGAGATGACAATTGCTGGAGACGCAATCCAAAAAGCAGTAAACGCAAGGCTTATGAATTACTCTATACTTGGGAATGCTGATGCGGGTCTTCATGCTCATATTCATCCAAGATATGATTGGGAAGATGAAAGATTTAAAACAAAGAATCCGTTTAAATATTATTGGGAAAATGTTCCAGAAGTAAAATTTGAACTGCAGATACATAAAGAATTAATAATAAAAATAAGAAATGAGATAGATGTGCTCAGCAATATAAATTGATTAATGATTATTTTATCGATTTGTATTTCAAAAGCATTTTTACTATGCGTTGATAAATAGACGGGTAAACGCCCGTTTATTTTTATTTTTCTTTCATTTTGTTTTGATACGATTTTCCTATGAAAAAAATATTGATTTGGTCTATCCCTGCCTCTCTCGTATTTTTAATTGGTGTGTATTTTCTTTTTACATTAGGTCGCCCGGCACCGGTAGCAACGAAGTATGAAGTTTACGAAGGTGTGACATACCGAAGAATCGTTCGTTATTTGCCTCATGCCATGATTGCTCATGTGATTGTTATTGATAGGCGTGAGACGAATCCTAAGTTTCTTGTCACACCTCCAGATGATATTGAAGGCGGGGTTTTAGCCGCTCGAACCACATCACAATTTTTAGAAGAGTTTGGTGTGCAAATTGCGATCAACGGCGATGGTTTTTTTCCATGGAGGTCAAACGGACCGGCAGATTATTATCCGCATGTGGGAGACCCAGTCACGCCGAATGGATTTACGGCTTCTAATGAGGACGTCTATGCGGATGGTTTGCAAGACCCGCGTGCTGAACCTATTTTGTACGTTAGCAGACGAAATGAAATTTCATTCAACAGACCTCCTAATAAAATTTTCCAAGCCATTGCTGGAGATAGAATGTTAATGTTGGGTGGCAATATCGTGTCAGATTTAGATAATGAGGCGATTCATCCGCGCACGGCGATTGGGGTAAATAAAAATGGAAGATACATTTATTTAGTAGTGGTGGATGGTCGCCAACCATTTTACAGCGCAGGAGCAACATTTCAGGAATTAGCAGAGTTACTGAAAGATTTGGGTGCTCATTATGCAATGGCTTTGGACGGGGGAGGCTCGTCCACGCTGGTGATTCGAGATGAGAATGGAAATGCAAAAATTTTGAATTCACCGATTGACCATTTAATTCCCGGTAATGAGCGCGTGGTGGCGAATCATTTTGGAGTTTTTATTAATGAATAATGGATAATTGATGATGAACAATGTTGAAGGGTGGTGAGGGTTTCCGCAGGTAGAGCAAGTTGAATTTACGTAAGAAGCAAAAAATAAAGAGAAGATTCGGTTGTAGTTGCCGAATCTTCTCTTTTGTTAATGCAATCATGTTGCAACATCGCGGTAATTGACTTGCAATGTCAAAGTGTACAGGTCAACTATACAATCTAGTCAACAAATTTGCTTATTTTTTACTTTACCGCCACTTGGCAGTTTGGAGGAATACGGGAAGGAAGATGATGTATTTTATGTCGCTGGGATTAATACCGATGCGGCTATTTTCATTTCATTGAAAAGGAGAAACTTGATGAAATCTAAAAACTTTTTACGTATTGTTTTGTTGACCGCTATACTAGTTAGTTTGTTTGCGACTGGTGTGCCGGTGCAAGCCAAAGGGTTGCAGGCTGAAATTGTGATTCGCAGTACAACCTTTTGGGATGCAACTTTTAATGGGGAAGCAAATGCAAGCCGCTTTGAACGTTGGTCTTTGCAATTAGAAGAAGATAGTGCTTTTTCTGTAACGGTGACAACCACTGGTGGTGATTTGACTCCGACAATTTATTTATTGGACTCAAACGGTGTTGAGATAACAAATGTTGTTGGAACGTTATCTACTGCTGTTTTAGAAACGGCACAAGTTGCGGGT
>DDVH01000042.1:824-7664 GCA_002345215.1 Anaerolineales bacterium UBA2317 | reverse complement strand
AACATTAAGTTTTCTGCAAGACCACGCGGACGAAACGCCACGCCTGTTGAATCAATCCAAGTGTAACCGCCATTTTGTTGCCATAAGATGACAGGCACACGCTCCGTTACTGTGACGTACACATGATTCGGCAAGTATACATTCACTTCCGCCGAAAGCAATTCGGGATAATTCATGAGAATATTCTTTTGCACTTCATCACTTTGCACTGTGAAAATAGATGCACCGACAACGCCACTGACCGCATTAATTTCTTCGCGCGTAATCCGTTGATTACCAAGCACAGTGGCTTGTGGAACATAAAAGTATGGAAGTGTAAGCAAGAAGTAAAGTGCAATGCCCAATAACAAAGCAATCACAAATGATGTAATGCGCCAATTGGCATTGATGCGGAAATTTGGCAATGTGATTTTTGGTTTAGGAAAATGAAAGTCAGGCACACCGAGTGACAAATTAAAACGGCGTTTTTGTTGTTGCTTGGTTGGCGAGTACACATTCATCGGAATCGTAGGTGTGCGTGAAGTGACTTTCACCATCGGTTTGGTGGCTTGTTGCGCAATTTGAGTCATCTCTTTTGCGGCGCGTTCATTGCGGCGTTGACGCACAATTTCGGCACGGGTTAATTCACGTTTGTTACTCATGCAGTTCTCCGACGTTCCGTTCTATCTCTTTGTGATTTTCTTTCTAAAGCCAGTTCAATTAATTTATCTACCAATTGAGCGTAGGTTAATCCGCTAGCTTGCCATAATTTTGGATACATACTAATTGAAGTAAAGCCCGGCAATGTATTTAACTCGTTTATATAAATTTTGCCTGTGCCAACTTCAACAAAAAAGTCTGCGCGTGCCATGCCTGCACAATCAATAGCTTTGTAAGCACGAATAGCAAACTCACGAATTTTTTCTGTAATTTCATTCGACAATTGCGAAGGGATGATTAAACCTGATGTGCCATCTACATATTTTGATTCGTAAGAATAAAACTCACGGCTGGGTAACACTTCACCACATACAGAGGCAATTGGTTCTTCATTGCCTAACACACTCACTTCCACTTCACGCACATTGCCAACACCTTTTTCAATTAACACACGACGGTCATAACGCGCGGCATCCATCAAACCTTCTGTTAAATCAGAGCGTGAATTGCATTTACTAATTCCGACCGATGAACCAAGATTAGCAGGTTTTGTAAAAAATGGATACACACCCATCGCTTCTGCTTTTGCAATCACGTCGTTCATATTGTTTTCAATTTCGTTTCTTGACACGAAAATCGAATCAACAATCGGAATATTATTAGCACGCATCACATCTTTGAAAATGGCTTTGTCCATGCCAACGGATGAACCCGCAACTCCTGCACCAACGTATGCGCAATCTGCTAATTCGAGTAAACCTTGAATCGTGCCGTCTTCACCGAACGGTCCGTGCAAAACGGGGAAGAATACATCAATTGCAGAAAGTGTTTCCAATTTTTCGCCTGATTTGGTCTCGCGTGTGACAAATAACGATTGTCTTGAAGCAGGTTCCGTTGGCGGAATCACGCGCCTCAAATCTTGCGTTTTGCCTGCTTCAAACGCGGAGAGTGCATCTTCGCCTGTCAGCCAGTTGCCATCTAACGTAATGCCAACTTGATAGACTTCATATTTTTGTGGGTCTAAAACAGAAATGACCGAACGCGCAGACATGAGCGAAACATCATGCTCACCTGAACGACCGCCAAATAAAACTGCTACTTTAAGTTTCTTCGTCATCGTCATTTTCTAAAAGCCAACTAGTTCAACTTCCAATTCCAACTCAACATCAAATTTTTCTTTAACTGTCTTTTGAGCCAATTGAATCAAAGCGAGAACGTCACTTGCTTTCGTCTCACCATGATTGACAAAAAAATTTCCATGTACCGTGCTGATTTCAGCATTGCCGATGCGCTTACCTTTTAAACCTGCGGCTTCGATTAATCGTCCAGCATAATCACCTTGCGGATTCTTGAACATGGAACCCATACTCGCACCCGGCGGCTGTGTGGACTTTCGGCGTTCACTGAACTCATTAATTTTAACAGACACTTCTTCTTTCGTTGAATTTTTTAATCCCAACAAAGCTGAAAGGACAACCATTTTAATTTCATTGCGTTTCATCACACTGCTACGATAGTTATATTTCATTTGGTGGACAGAATATTTTTCAATTCCATTTTCAGTTAATACTTCTGCCCAAATTAAATTATGTGAAATATCACCATCATACGCACCAGCATTTCCATACACTGCCCCACCGACTGTGCCAGGGACAGTACATGCCCATTCCAAACCAGATAAGGCTTTATCAATGCATCGCCTTGATAAATTGCTGATGACCACACCCGCTTCACACCACACTTGAGGCTGGTCGCCAAATTCAAATTTCACTTCCTTGGCACGATTCAAAACCACAACTCCGCGGAAACCAGCATCACTGACTAAGACATTCGAACCGCCACCAAGAATTGTGTAGGGAATATTGTTATCCCAAATTAATTTTATGGCATTTGCGAGTTCATCTTTTGATTTGACCGTAAGCAACACATCGGCAGGTCCGCCAATGCGTGCGGATGTATAAGGCGCAAGCGATACATTTTCTTGCACGGCATTCCCAAACTGTGGGGATAATATTTCAAAAGCAGAAATGGTTTTCGTCATAAACATAATTTCATTTTGTAGGGACACAGCGAAACGGTTTACAGTCAAAATCCTAAAATGACTCGCTGTGTCCCTACGCTCTCTACAATTCCTTCAACAACTCTCCACTCAGCTTATC
The DNA here is from genome assembly GCA_002345215.1 of Anaerolineales bacterium UBA2317. Lineage (GTDB taxonomy): Bacteria > Chloroflexota > Anaerolineae > Anaerolineales > Villigracilaceae > Villigracilis. The sequence continues at coordinate 4,866 of DDVH01000042.1, read as the reverse complement.
CGCATCACCAGCGGATAAAACTAAGACAACATCATTTGAACGCAAATGCTTCAACAAATATTCTTTTGTTTCACTTAAGGAACCTGTGTAACGCGCCGAAGCATGTGGCATGATGGAAACTACTTCTGCAGATGAAAAATCCTGCGTCCCTTCGCGTGAGGCGTAGATTTCTGTCACCAACACTTCATCCGCATCTGAAAAGGCTTTGGCAAAATCCATCATCAAAGTTTTTGTGCGTGAATAGGTATGTGGTTGCCACACAGCCACAATGCGCGAGTTTGGATAACGAGCCTTTGCGCCTGCCAAAGTAGCGCGAATTTCAGTGGGATGATGAGCATAATCATCAATGATGACAATGCCATTTTTCTCACCGCGAATTTCAAACCTGCGACCTGTACCAGTGAATTCACTTAATGCGTTTGCGGCTTGGTCTAATGGCAAACCAAGCATTGCCGCAACAGATAAAGCCGCAAGTGCATTGCGAACATTATGTTCACCCGGCACTTGTAATGAAACATTCATCGTTGCAGATAAATCGAGATTGGTCATTGCAGAAAAATCAAAACCGCCGCGTGTGTTTGGTTTTACGGTTCGGGCTTGCAACCATTGCGGGCTATTGATTGTCATTTCACCTTGCACACTATAAGATAAAACATTCAAACCTTTGCGGCGGGCATGGCTCAATAAAGAAACAGCACCTTCATCTTCTGCACAAGCAATCAACGTGCCATCTTCGGGTAATAAATCTACAAATTTTTGAAATGCCGAATACATATCTTCAAACTTCGGAAAAAAATCTGGATGGTCATGTTCTAAGATTCGTCACCACTGCAATTTGTGGTTTCAAACCCAAAAACATATTGTCATATTCATCGGCTTCAATCACAAACACATCGCCCTCGCCAGCATGAGCATTGACTTTCAAATTATTCAACGTGCTACCCACAATAAATGATGGGTCGCGTTTCATGGCAGATAACATCCAAGCAATCATAGCCAGTCGTTGTGGTTTTTCCATGCGTGCCAGCCACTGCGATACCAGTTTTTTTCTCCATCAATTGACCAAGAAAATCTGAGCGTTTATAGACAGGGATACCAGCCTTCTTCGCCGCTTCAACCTCGGGGTTATCTGCTTTTACTGCGGATGACATAATCACCATTTCAGCATTGCCGATATTACGCGGGTGATGCCCGATGTAAACAGTCACACCTTGATTTTGTAAATCTAACGCAAATTGACTCGGTGTTTGGTCTGAGCCTGTCACTTCATAGCCGCTTTCTTTTAATAGAAACGCGATGGCAGAAAGCCCTGAACCTCCAATGCCAATGAAGTGAACGCGTTTCATAGTTTAGATGTAAACCACAATAATAAATATCAAAATGATGATGACCGCGAAGTAGATGCCGGGTTCGCCTAAAAAGCGCGGTGGCATGACTGCCATCATTCTTTCCACTGCTTCTGCAATGGCGGGGTCGGTTGCACGGCTAAGCACCGTTGGATGCGGATAATTAGCGACATGAATGTAATATAAAACACTACCTGCAATTAAATATCCATTCACAGCACCTAACACCGCACCAAAGAGATTATCTTGTAGTTTTTCACGTCTAGAGCCTGCTTGAAAACGTGAAAAATTCACCGTTTGATAACCGAAGTAAACCATCGCACCTAAAATAATCACGCGCGTCCAAAAGACGGATGTAGAGGCTTTGTCTAAATCGCGCACGAGCGGAATGTATCTTTCCAAAAGCAAATTAACTGCCAAAGAAGTAACGACACTAAAAATAACCAATAACTCTTTTGCCCATCCGCGCATTGCGCCGATAAAAGCAAAAAGTAGCACATACATCCAAAAGATATAAATAATACTCATCATAGGGGTTGCTCTCCTGCCAATTCAACCAACTGGCTGGCGATTAATTCTGCCGCATTGGGGTTTGATAATGTTTTCATAGCGGCTTTCATGGTTTGGCGTTTGCTTTCATGCAAAAGTATATCTTTGATTACGAGAAAAAGTTCGTCTTGCAATAATTCATCTTTTAATATCACAGCGGCACTTTGATTGGCTAAATAATCAGCATTTACTTTTTGATAGCGCCACGCATACGGATACGGCACAAGAATAGCAGGCAATTCAAAATACGGATATTCACCTAAAGAAGATGCACCCGCACGCGATAACACCAAATCTGCGGCGGCTAATGCCGCGCCCATATCATGTAAATAAGGTATGACATGATAATGTTTTTTTAATTCATTCGATAAAGAGGTATTTGTAGTTTTTTCTATGACGTCATAATCTGTTGTGCCGGTGATGTGAATCACTTGGGCAATTTCAAGGATGTGCTTCAAGTGTTTGACGACTGCCATATTAATTGAACGCGCACCTTTGCTTCCACCGGTGACTAGCAACACGGGTTTTGTAGAATCAAGTTTGAAGTGAGAGAATGCGTCACTGCGAGACCAAGTTGAAAGTCCAGCACGAAGCGGGTAACCTGTAACAATCATCTTCTTTGATGATGAAAAATATTTCTTTGAGTCATCAGCAGTTAATGTAATCACATCTGCAAAGTTTGCTAAAAATTTTAAGGCGAGTCCAGGTTCAATATCTGGCACATATAAAACGATTGGATTTTTTCTACCAGCAAATGCCATTGGTGCGGCGACATAACCACCAGTAAAAAATAAAACATCTGGTTTGAATTCGTTTAATATTTTTTTCGATTCAACAACGCCACGCGCTAACTTAAACATATTTTGCGGTAAGGTACGCAAACCAACACCATGCACACCAGCGGCAGAGATAGAACGATATGAAATACCAGCACGATTCACAAGTGCTTCTTCCATACCACCTTCACCACCGACCCACAGTGTTTGCATATTTGCCTTTCTACTTTTTAGCGTTTCGTAAACGGACAGTGCGGGGTACACCCCTCCGCCCGTTCCACCAGCGCAAATGAGTAACCGCACTGTATGTTCTCCATTCGTCATCAGATGTATTCGTTGCCAAACTTGCTTGACGTGAAATGTTAAATAAAATTCCGATTGCCGCAAGTGTTGTTACTAAACTTGAACCTCCAGAACTAATAAATGGAAGTGCATTCCCTGCAAACGGTAATAAGCCAACCATGACTGCCATGTTGATTAATGCTTCCATGCCAACCCACAACACCAAACCAGATGCAAGCAATGTGCCAAGCATATCGGGTGCGCGGCGTGCAATTACAAATCCGCGCCAGACTAATAAACCATATAACGCAATTAAAGCCACTGCACCAAACCAACCTAATTCTTCAACAACCACTGCAAAGATACTATCGGTTGGTGGAACTGGTAAACCGGTCACTTTTGATAATGAATTGCCGATGCCAACTCCAAACCAGCCACCATTCACAATCGCTTCAAACGAACGGCGAACATGATACGAAGCCTGCAACGGGTCTTTAATACCGGCAACAAAATCTGAAATACGTTCTTGACCTGTCAGACTTATCGAAGCCACAATCCATGCGGCCACACTGGCAATCAATAACAAAACGCCGATTTGTTTTAAGTCACCACCTGCTAAGAAGAACAACAAGCCACCAAGCATCAACACTGTACCTGCCGCGCTCAAATCTGGTTGCTGATAAATCAAACCGCCCACAATTCCTAAAATAACACCGAGCGGAATTAATCCCAACGAAATATCTTGTAACAAATCTCGTTTGGCATATAACCACACCGCCAGATAAATAATGGAAATTAATTTTGCCAATTCAGAAGGTTGCACTGAACCTGCAAAAATAGCACGCCTAGCATTGAAGCGAATTTCACTCATCACCAACACTGTGATTAACATCAAAATTGTAAATGCCATAGCAGGCACAATTAATCTGCGCCAATGATGATAATCAAAGAATGCTAAAAACAAAGCAATCGTTGAGCCAAGCCCAAGCCACATCAATTGACGATTAAACATATACATTGCATCACCATCGTATGCCGCGAACGAAAAATCCCACGAGGCTGAATACAACATCACCAAACCAAACACAA
>DDVH01000042.1:0-542 GCA_002345215.1 Anaerolineales bacterium UBA2317 | reverse complement strand
GCCGCGTTTGGAAATGAATTTTCTTTTATGAAAGTTCCTGCACCCATTTTCTAAAAAATTCTCCTCTCTCTGCAAAATCTTTGAACTCATCAAAACTTGTGCAACCCGGTGATAACAAAACCACATCACCTGATTTTGCAATTTGATTCGCTTTTGAGATTGCTTCGCTTAAATTTTTAGCAAGATGCACATCCACGCCTCTGCCTACGGTGATGCTTGCTACGACATCCTCAATCATTTCTCTCGCCTCACCAAACGCAACCACATGCTCAACACGTTGATGAATTAACTTAGCCAAATCATTCCACGGCAGATTCTTATCTCTGCCACCGAGCAGTAGCACAATTGGTTCTGTAAATGAATTAATCGCCGCCATACTTCGTTCAGGAGCAGTCGCTATTGAATCGTTGTACCAACGCACACCATTCAACTCACGCACCAATTCCAAACGATGTGCTACACCACGAAATTCTTGAGCTACTTCAATCATTGTGTTCATGTCGAAACCGGCGGCGTACCCGATAGTAAAAGCGGCAAGCACA
>DDVH01000058.1:17760-39166 GCA_002345215.1 Anaerolineales bacterium UBA2317 | reverse complement strand
ACTAGGAGAAATCGCTTTGAAATTTCGAGCCCAAACCTCACCAACACTTAATGATGTCGCATAAACTCTGATTAATATTTCATTGTCCTTTGGCACAGGCTTTGCAATCTCTTTGATCTGAAGAACATCAGGTGAACCATATTCGGTGTACACAATTGCTTTCATGATTAATCTCCTTATTAAGACTCTTGTGAATAAACGAAAGATTTGCTTGTATGATGAATCCGTTGTTTGTAGATATTCCATTCCACAACTGCAAGATTGATGACCCAACCTGCCAACATGAGCAAGGCGCGAGTGAATTCATCAGGTTCGCCAAAAAATAGAATCCACGGAAGATGAGTGAATATTTGTGTGCCTGCTCCGAGACCGATGGCATAAGCACGCATCATCCAGTTGCCATGGGTTTTATAATCTTTGCGGCGGACTGCGAAAGCACCAAGCACAATAGATAAAAACATAAGTGAGCCAAAAAATATTCTTTGAATGTAAAGAAATTCGCCGTCCACTTCGGGTAAGTTATAAAATTGATTCATCCACAAACCTGAAAGAGCAACAGCGATTCCGCTTGGAACTAAAATCCACTTTCCGATAAAGCGATGCCAATGAGTCTTTCGTCGTCGAAGCGTAGGTGCGAATTGAAAGGCTCCTAAAATAGCATAAAGCGTAGCCCCAACTATATGAATAGAAACAGGTAGAGGCGAGTCAAAGAAGCGTGCATTTGCTTGTGTAATTTCTGCATCACTGCTTAACTCAACAAGGCGAGCAGTTCCTGCAAGTGCTGGAACTAAACTGAGAATAATCAATGCAGTTGGAATCAGCCATTCGTATTTATTACCTTTCTTTTTATTTGAAATCATTTGTTTCTCCTTTTGTAAATAGGTGTGTTGAATAAAACGCAAAGTTATTGCGTTTATTTGTTACTAAGTTTTAAATTTTGAATCTACGAACTAGGTGGATGGTTCTTCAGGTTGATAAGAAAACACTTCTTCTAATGGGACTTTGAAAACTTGTGCAATCCGAAACGCCAATTCTAAAGAGGGTGAATATTTATCTTGCTCCATTGCAATAATGGTCTGACGTGTGACACCTACTTTTTCAGCCAATTGTTGCTGAGTCATTTCGCCATGATGAAAACGTAACGTCCGAATATTATTGCGGATGCGACTGGTGGTCATCTAAAAACCTTTCCGATATAGATTCAATCGCCAAAGGTCGGCAACGATGTTTGCAAGAACGCCAAAGAAAATAATTAAGGCGAACATGACTAAAGCAGATTGACCCAAGACAAATGTCAACATGGCAAGTGCAACGCCAATAGATGAAAACGTGTAAGCCAATTTTGTACCTTTCAATTCAATCATTTGATCGCGTTCATCTTGAATGTCTTTGATATCAGGGTCTTCATTGGTTTTGACTTTATGCACAATACCGCCAACGATATGCGTAAAAATCGTCACTACAATTGTCCCAATCACAGCCAATAAAGCGACGATGCCCCACAGCCGAAAAAGGTTGGTGGATGTAAAAGTATCAGTTTGCACCATCTGAAATATTCTAAATAAATAAAACGCCAAAATGATGCTAAAGTTAGTTAAGGTAGCAACAATATTTTTTTCTTGAAATGACATATTTTCCTCTTTCTAAGTAATGTTTATTTTACCTAGTGTAATATATTTATTACTCAGTGTCAAGTATTTCTTACATCGAAATAAAGGCATTTTTGGGCGAAAATAAAGAAAAACCCTCCTTTTTGGAGGGTTTTCATCTACTTTACCTTCACCAATTCCACATCAAATACTAAAGTGGCATTCGGCGGGATGACCCCACCTGCGCCTTTTTCGCCATACGCCAAATCTGGCGGGATAATCAATTGCGCCTTCCCGCCCACTTTCATCATCGCAATACCTTCGTCCCAGCCTTTAATGACCATACCTTGACCGAGTACAAACTCGATAGGTTCCCCTCTTGATACAGATGAATCAAACACGCCTCCATCTTGAAATTTGCCTGTGTAATGCACCGACACAGTTTTCCCCGCCTCGGCTTGGGCGCCTTTGCCTTCTTCTAGTTCAATATAATCTAATCCGCTTTGGGTTTTCATAAAAAATCTCCAGAATAATATAATGTTTGGGTTGTTGAATCAATTGTACCCTACGGATGAAGCGTTCTCGTCGTGTACAGGTTTACTGGCATTTTGTCTCTTAGGGGTGTAAAATATCAATTGTGCGTAATGATACAAACAAAATCTCATGGAGGTTTGGATGAGTGATAGAAATGTGAGCCTTTCTTCGGCTCTCAAATATAAGGGACAGGGACCATACCTGACTTTTATTTTGCATCGAATTGGTGGTTCGATGATTGCAATTTTTGTGACGTTGCACATCTTGGGGACTTTTTTTGAAATGATAGGTTGGCAAATTGGGGATTTAATTACAGATATTTATATTAGCCCACCGTTTCAAATTGTATTTATGTTTGGAATGTTATTTCATATCATCAATGGTATGAGAATTACAATTTTAGATTTGTTTCCAACAAAACTAATCCCCTATCATCGGCAAGCCATTGTGATAGAGTGGATTATTTTTATTTTGGTGTATGGCTTTGCTGTGGTGACGACCATTACGACCACGATTGCGAGGATGAGTTAATGCAAACAAAAGCACGAACTTTACCTTTATCAAAACGTGGAATGAGTTTTGAAACATTCATGTGGTTGTTTACAAGATTAAGTGCCTTAGCCATGTATGGTTTTATTTTCATTGGAATCGTTGGCGCATTAATCATGGGCGCACAAAACGATATGAGTTTTGTGGAAGTATTACGTTGGGCTTTGATGCCGAATACTGGTCATGTAAATTATACAAATGTGCCAGACCTTTCTCCATACGCAACCATGTTTTGGAGAAGTGTGGCAAGTTTATTCTTCTTCACTGCCATTGCACATGGTGTGCATGGTGTGGTTGTGATTTTGGATGATTATTTCGCAACCGAAATACAACGCAAATGGATTCGGATTATCAATATTTCGTTGTTTGTGATTATTACGCCGATTGGGTTGTATGTGATTTGGTTTGGTTAAAACAAGACGATAGACCGTAGACGATGGACAATGAAAAACGGTCTACGGTCTATTGTCCACTGTCAATTATTTAGGAGCAATACTTAATGTCAAAAGTTCATCAGTTTGAAGTAATCGTAGTTGGTGCAGGTGGAGCAGGTCTCATGGCTGGTTTATATGCTTCGCGCACTGCAAAAACTGCGGTGATTAGTAAGTTGTATCCAACTCGTTCGCACACAGGTGCGGCACAAGGCGGTATCTCTGCGGCGTTGGGAAATTATGAAGAAGATAAACCCGAATGGCACATGTATGACACAGTCAAAGGGTCTGATTATTTAGGCGACCAAGATGCAATTGAGTTCATGTGTAATGAAGCCATTGATGCTGTGCTTGAACTTGAACATATGGGTTTGCCATTTGACCGAACTCCCGAAGGAAAAATTTCGCAACGTCCGTTTGGTGGGCATACCAATAATGAAACAGGCAAACCTGTCCGCAGAGCAGCACATGCGGCGGATAGAACTGGTCACATGATTTTGCAAACGTTGTATCAGCAATGTATAAAAAACAACGTCACATTTTTTGATGAATATCAAGTGCTTGATTTCATTATGGTAGATGGTAAAGCTACAGGCGTTGTTGCACTTGAGTTAGCAACAGGCGAACTTCATACGTTCCATGCAAAAGCAGTCATCTTTGCAACGGGCGGATATGGTCGCATATTTGAAGTCACATCCAATGCGTATGTGTACACAGGTGATGGTTGTTCAATTTTGTTGCGACATGGCATTCCGCTTGAAGATATGGAATTTTTTCAATTCCATCCAACAGGCATTTATAAACTTGGAATTCTCATCACTGAAGGTGCACGTGGTGAAGGTGCTGTATTAATTAACGGCAAGGGTGAACGCTTTATGCCGAAGTATGCGCCAGCTGTGAAAGATTTAGCATCACGTGATGTTGTCAGTCGTGCGATTTATAACGAAATCAAAGCAGGCAATGGTATTGATGGAAAGAATTATGTCTATTTGGATATTCGCCCTGAGACGGTTAACAAATTTGCGGCATTAGATGGAAGAACAAACCCAGACGGTTCTCCCTACCTTATCACTGGTGACACAGTCCTGACAAAGATTCCTGACATTGTAGATTTTTGTCGTGTCTATTTAGGTGTTGACCCTGTGACTCAAATGATGCCGATTCAACCGACTGCACATTATGCAATGGGCGGAATCCCAACCAATAAATATGGTGAAGTTGTGATTGATGATAAAGGTACAACTGTCCCAGGTTTGTTTGCGGCTGGCGAATGTGCTTGTGTTTCTGTGCATGGTGCCAATCGTTTGGGAACAAACTCGTTATTAGATATAGTCGTGTTTGGTAAACATGCTGGTCTCAAAGCCGCAGAATATGCCAAATCTGCTGATTATCAGAAAATGCCTGACGGAGCAGACTCAAGTATCAGGTCCGAACTTGAAGCGTTGAAAAATGGTTCAGGCAAAGAAAACGCGTTTGACTTATCTAATGAGATGAAGAACGTCATGTTTGCAGATGTTGGTATTTATCGCAACGAAAAAGATATGACATCCGCTTTAGAAAAAGTTCGTGATTTACAAAAAAGATTCAAAGAAGTAAAAGTCAGTGACACTGGAAAAATTTTCAATACTGAATTATTGAACGCTTGGGAATTAAGCAACATGCTTGAAATTGCAGAAGTGGTTGCGGCGAGTGCATTGAACAGAAAAGAATCACGTGGCGGACATGCGCGTGAAGATTATCAAGAACGTGATGATGAAAATTGGTTGAAGCATACATTGATTACAAAGAAAAATGGTAAATTGGAAATTACATATAAACCTGTTGTGATTACAAAACATCAACCGAAGGCGAGAGTGTATTAACATGGAAGTAACAATCAAAATTTTTAGATACAACCCTGAAAAAGACCAACGCGGACATTACGAAACGTATACTGTTGAAGCCAGTGAAAATGACCGCGTGTTGGATGTGCTTGAATTGGTGAAAGGTCATAAAGATGGAACATTATCTTTCCGCCGTTCATGTGCGCATGGAGTCTGTGGCTCGGATGCGATGCGCATCAATGGACGCAACATGTTGGCATGTAAAACTTTGATTCGCGATGTGGGTGCGAACATCACTGTTGAACCGATTATGGGTTTGAAAGTTGCTAAAGATTTAATCGTGGATATGAATCCGTTCTTTGATAACTACAAGAAGATGCTTCCGTATTTAATTAATGACAACCCATTACCAGCCGATGGTAAAGAACGTTTGCAATCTCCAGAACAACGCGCACGTTTTGATGAATCAACAAAATGTATTTTATGCGCGGCTTGTACAACATCATGCCCATCATTCTGGGCAAGTGATGAATATTACGGACCTGCGGCATTGGTCACTGCACATCGTTTTATTTTTGATAGCCGCGATGAAGGTGCCGAACAACGTTTGCATGTTTTGAGTGAAACCAATGGCACAGCGCGATGCCATACGGCGTATAATTGTACAGAGGCTTGTCCGCGAGATATTCAAATCACAAAAGCCATTGGTGAGTTGAAAATGGCAATGGTGACAGGAAAGATTGATTGAGTTTAGTAATTTGACAAGTAGAGAGTAGCAACGAGAAGCCGTATCCAACAAAGGGGTACGGCTTGTTTTTTTCTAAACGTATGGATGCGGAATGAAAAAAATCGAAAAGTACCCATTGAAAGACCGATTTGTTGCTTTATCAAAATCTGCTAGCATTCTTGTCGTTGCCATCGGAATTTTGATATGTATCGGTTGGGTATTTGATATTCCGTGGTTAAAAAGTGTATTGCTAAGTTTTCAAACAACGAAGATTAATACAGCCATTGTTTTTATTCTAAGTGGGGCAGTTTTATTGGGCGTAGATGCAAAGAAATATCAAAACATTTTTTACTTAAGAAGGCTCGCTTCCCTTTTTATTTTATTGATTGGGATATTAACGCTGAGTCAGTACGTTTTTAATATCAATTTGGGAATTGATGAATTTTTTATCAGGGTTTCACAAACCGCTTCTGATTCTTTTACGGGACGCATGTCTTTTGCAAGTTCAGTATGCACTATCTTGATAGGAATTGCTTTGATATGGCTCGACCACCCCAAAGAAAAAATCCGTGATTTGAGTCAATACCCGGCAGTGATTGTTATCACGATTTCTTTTTTAGCAATTATTGGATATGTATACGATGTACAAGCATTATATAGGTTAGATACTTATTCCACAATGGGTGTACATACAGCCTTTGGCTTTATGTTATGTGCTTTATCTGTTCTATGGGCGAGACCAGATGAAGGCTGGACAAAAATCATCACAGCAGAATCAGCCGGAGGCTTCGTCTTGAGGCGGTTACTGATTCCTATTTTGGTTATTCCATTAATTCTTGGTTGGCTAATTTTGCTTGGAGCAAAAACAGGTTGGTATGAGACTTATTTTGGGTTAGCCATCATCTCTGTATTGATTACAGGGTTTTTAATTGTTACGTTGCTTGTCAATGGTGAGCAATTAAATCGAATTGACCAAAATCGTAAACAAGCCGAAGAACGTTATCGTAATGTTTTAGATAATTTAATGGAAGGTGCCCAAATTATAGGTTTTGATTGGCGGTACTTGTACGTTAACGATGCTGTAGCGAAGCAGGGATATCAAACTAAAGAAAATTTACTTGGGCGGACGATGATGGAGGCATATCCCGGCATTGAGAACACGGAATTTTTTGCAATTCTTACAAGTTGTATGGAAGAGCGCATTCCACACGCAATGGAAAATGAATTTACGTATCCTAATGGTAAAAAGGGTTGGTTTGAGTTAAGCATTCAACCGGTAAGTGAAGGATTGTTTATTCTTTCAAATAATATTACGGAACGCAAACATGCTGAGGAGCGTTTCTATTTAGCAGTTGATTCAGCACCGAACGCAATTATCATCACAGATGCAAACGGGAATATCATCATCGTCAATTCGCAAGCCGAAGTATATTTTCAATATACCCGCCAAGAATTGCTGAGCCTTCAAATTGAAATGCTTATTCCGGAACGTTTTCGAGCAGGGCATGTCAATCATCGTAAAGGGTTTTTATCAAAACCTTATATAAGAGATATGGGGGTAGACTTAGATTTATATGGGTTTCGAAAAGATGGCAGTGAGTTTCCCGTAGAAATTGGATTGACTCCCATCGAATCTCACGGCGAGATGTTGGTGATGGCAACGATTGTGGATATTACGGAACGCAAACAAAATGAAGAAGCCTTGTTGAAACTTAATGCCGAGTTGGAATTACGCATTTTTGAACGCACTGCCCATTTGAATTTAACCAATGAAAAACTGCAAAACGAATTGCTTAAACGAGGACAAGCAGAGGGAATTATTCTTCAACAAAACAAAATGCTTTCTGAGTTGCATGAAATCACATTAGATTTGTTAAAACAAAATAGCCTTGAACGATTATTGAAAAGAATTGTAGAAATTTCTGCTAAATTTTTAGATGCTCCTTATGTATCTATTGCTTTATTTGATACTGATAAATTGGTTGTGAAAGCAACGACTCAAAACCAATCCAAAATGCTTGGTCAGCGTTTAGGACGAAAGGATGCCAAACTTTCATGGCAGGCGTTTGATTCACGCAAAACCGTTGTTCTACAGGATTACAGTACTTGGGTGTATCGTAGAAAAGAACATGAAGATTTGCCACATTATGCTGTGGCTGATTTTCCAATTCTCAATGGTGATGAATGTTTGGGTATATTGGGATTTGGGCGTGATAAACCAAATTATGAATTTAGTAAAGAGCAAATTCAAATTGGGAACTTATTTGCAAGTATGGCAACTTTAGTTTTGAACAACGCGCAATTGCGTGAAACCCTTCGTGAACAATCAATTCACGATTCATTAACTGGATTATTCAACCGCCGTTATATGGAAGAAACCTTGAAACAAGAAATGAGTCGTGCAATCCGCAATGATCACTCGCTTGGAATTATTATGATAGATATTGACCATTTCAAAAATTTTAACGATTCTTTCGGACATCTCGCAGGCGATTCACTCTTAAGTCAACTTGGTCAATTTTTACAAACAAACATTCGCGTTGAAGATACTGCTTGCCGTTATGGTGGTGAAGAGTTTTTTCTCATCATGCCTAATTCGCAATTAGAAATTATTCAGCAACGCGCCGAATTTTTGCGTGAAGGCGCAATGAAACTACAAGTGTTCGATAATCAAAAAACTTTTACAGGCATCACCATTTCAGCAGGAATTGCAATGTATCCTCAACATGGCACCAATATAGAAGATTTAATCCGCTCGGCGGATAACGCTTTATATCAAGCCAAACAAAACGGGCGGAATCAAGTGAGAGTTGCGATGTAGTAATTAAAAAGAAACCATCATCATCTTTAGTTTGAAAATAATTTCAAAGGAGCAAACATGAATCTATTAAAACTCGCCGCCTTTTCAAAAAACGGAGGAGGTGGCAACCCAGCAGGCGTAGCGTTTTATGATGAAATGCCATCAGCCGAAGAAATGATGAGCATTGCAAAACAAGTTGGTTATTCTGAAACCGCGTTTCTCGTCAAACAAAATGATGGCTGGCGTGTGCGTTATTTCGCGCCCGAGTTGGAAGTCCCATTTTGTGGTCATGCCACCATCGCGCTCGGTGCCGCGTTGGGTGAAAAATTTGGCGAAGGCACATACAAACTTTTTTTGAATGATAGTCAAATCACAGTGCGTGCTGAAAAAGATATGAAAGCGACTCTACAATCACCGCAGACAAAAACTGAAGATGTGTCAAAAGATTATTTGGATAAAGTTCTCGCTTCATTCCACCTGACACTTGATTCGTTACATTCGGCATTTCCTCCCCGATTCGCATCCGCTGGCGCAAAACATTTAATTTTATTCCTCAAGTCTCGTGAACTGCTCAAAGACATGAATTATGATTTTGAAATCACAAAAGCACTCATGGCTGAACAAAATGTAGTGACCATTAGTTTGCTATGGAACGAATCAGATGATGTTTTTCACTCACGCAATGCCTTCGCCTCTGGTGGAGTCTACGAAGACCCCGCCACTGGAGCCGCTGCCGCCGCATTAGCAGGTTATCTACGAGATATAAATTGGCAAGGCAAAAACGAATTCACCATTCTACAAGGCGAAGATATGGGCGTGCCTTCGAGATTGAATGTGAAATACACATCTACAAAAGGTGAAAGCATTTCTGTCAGTGGCGAAGTAAGGCATATCTCTTAGAAAAAAGTAGGGACACAGCGAGTCGTTATCTATTTTTGAAGATAAATCGTTTCGCTGTCCCTACGAGAGTATTATTTCGTTTCATCACTTTTACCTTTATTACGCATTTCTTTTGCACGTTGTTGCAAGGTATTGAAGAAATCCGTATCCGTAATTTCTGAAACTTGTTCCTGACGTCGAATCTGGTCAATTTTGATAATTAAATCTTTTACTTGTTCTTTCAATTTAACTGTCCGTTCATAAACATCAACCGCCATTTTCTTAAAGACTTGTGCCAAGTTACCTAACTCGTCGGGTCTATTTGTAATGGAGTGTAATGCTGTGCTTTCTAATTCGGTTGAGAAATTTTCATCCGCACTGATTTTATTTGCCAGCCCGCTTAATACGTTTACAGGTTGAATGACGTAGTTTCTTAACAAAAAGTTGATTAACAAAATCACAATTGCAAACGTAATCAGAAAAATTCCCATCACCAATGTAAATGTTTGAAGGGCTGAGTTAAACACTTCTTCGGCTGGCACATAAATGATTTGCACGGCAATTACTTCGTTTAATTCCCAGCCAAAGCCACCTTCATCACCATACGTAGCGATTAAACTGGTGGGTGCATTCTCTGGCGTGCTATGACATTCCAAGCAACTTTCAGAGCCAATTTTTAATGGACGCGCAATATAAAAAAGATTTTCGCCATTTAAGTCACGGTATCCGCTCACTTCTGCTGAACTTTCGTCGCTATAAAATTGATTCAATAAATCCGCTTCAAATTCATCAGCAATATCTACTGGATTGGTCGGATTAATCGCCGCTTCTTTATATAAATATGTTGAAAAATTTAATTGTCCGCGAAAATTTTCAAACACGCTTCGAGCAGAAAAAGCTGGAACGGTTTCCGAAATAAATTGTGGGCTATCAGCTATCTTATCAGCAAGAAGCGGGCGGACGTTATTACTCGTATATCCACGCACCGCATTCATCGTTTCAATTAAAAGCGTGCCTTGTGTTGTGATTTCATCTTGAGCACGTCCTTGTAAGGCGCGCCAATAAGCGGTTCCGCCAATCGCAATCCCTACTAAAAAAACGCCGCTTAAAATCAAGGTGAAACGTGTGCTTAAGTTTAACTTTGACATGGCAAACTCCTCATTCGATGAATGTCGAGAGTATACCAGTAGGAGAGAATTTTTATTTTATAGTACGATTGTTAATATGCAATTTCATGAAGCTCTTTCCAAAATTCCAAAACCATCTGCACAACGAATCGCATTGCGTGTTTCTGCTGAAGCAGAAAAAATTATTCGACAAGGACATCCTTGGGTATTCGATCAATCCATCATTGAACAAAGTCATCGAGGTGTGCCTGGTGAGTTAGCAGTCATCTTTGATTCAAAACGCAAATTTCTTGCCATCGGTTTATATGATCCCACCTCGCCAATTCGTGTGCGCATTTTGCAAAAAGGAAAACCCACGCCAATTGATTCAAATTGGTTTCAAGAAAAGATAAATACTGCTATTGCTTTGCGCGAACCTTTGAAAAAGAAAAACACAAATGGCTACCGACTCGTTCACGGAGAAAATGATGGCTTGCCGGGTCTCATCATAGACCGTTATGCCGAAACACTCGTTATCAAACTTTACACACCCGCTTGGGTTCCACATCTGCAAGAAATTTGTTCCGCATTAAATTCATTTCAACATTTGATATTAAGACTCAGCCGTTCGCTTAACAAACAGTCGAAATATTTACATGGTCTAACAGATGGAATGACTCTCACGCCTCAATCTCACGTCAATTTGATTCTGTTCAAAGAAAATGGCATCACCTTTGAATGTGATCCTATTAACGGGCAAAAGACGGGTTTCTTTTTAGACCAACGTGAAAATCGTGAAAGAGTTAAAAAATTATCCAAAGATAAAACTGCATTGAATGTATTTTCATATACAGGTGGCTTTTCTCTTTATGCCGCAGATGGTGGTGCAAAAGAAGTTGTCAGTGTAGATTTCAGCGCGCCAGCCACTCAAGCGACGTTACGAAATATTGAACATAATAAAAATAATCCCAATATAAAAGCCGCAAAATTTGAAACCATTGCCAAAGATGCGTTTGAAGTGTTAACTGAAATGAAAGAAAATAATCGCAAATTTGATATTGTGATTCTCGACCCGCCGATGTTCGCACAAAATCAATCACAAATTGAAACGGCATTATCTGCATATAGCAAACTTACTCAGCTTGGATTAAATGTCTTAAAGCCAAACGGAATTCTTGTACAAGCATCCTGTTCAAGTAGAGTAGATGCCGAAAGTTTTTTTGAAACAGTTCACAGGTCAGCAAAAGAAGCGGGTCGACCGCTTAAAGAAATTGAAAGAACAGGTCATGCGTTAGATCATCCAATTACTTTCAAAGAAGGTGCGTATCTCAAATGTTTGTTTGCGATAGCGCCGTGAGCGTGGTAAAAATAGATATGTCAAAAATAAAAATTACAAACTCAATTGTTTCGGTCCAATGGTTGAAAGAAAATTTTTCTGCCGAAAATTTAATCATTTTGGATGCCAGCATGAAACCTGTAACCAATGTTGGTGACGCGATTGCCGAAACCTATATCCCAAATTCGTTGCGTTTTGATTTTGATAATGACATCAAAGATATGAACACGTCGCTTCCGCACATGATGCCCACGCCAGAATTTTTTCAAGACGAAGTGCAAAAACTTGGTATCAATCAAGATAGCGCGATTGTTGTGTATGACAATGTAAATATTTATGCCAGCCCGCGTGCGTGGTGGATGTTCCGCGCGATGGGGCATGAAAACGTGGCTGTGTTAGATGGAGGTTTGCCCGCATGGATTTCTGCAGGATATGAAACCGCTTCGACTCTTAAGGGGAAACCTGATTCACGTGGTAATTTTTTAGCTAATCCCCAACCTGATTCATTTATAGACTCAAGTTATGTGTTGAAAGCGATTCATAATCCGCAACTCACTATCTTCGATGCTCGGGCGGAGGGAAGATTCAAAGGTGTAGACCCAGAACCACGTCCAAACATGAAGCGCGGACATATCCCCAATTCAGTAAACATCCCATTTGCATCCGTACTTGACAATGGAAAGATGAAATCAAAATCTGATTTGCAAAATATATTTGAAAAACATAAAAACAACAAAATGGTTTTTTATTGCGGTACCGGAGTTACGGCTTGTATTTTGACTTTAGCGGCTGACCAAGCCGGTTACAAAAATTTTTCTGTCTATGATGGTTCATGGGCAGAGTGGGGTATGGAAAAAGAAAATTATCCGATTGAGAAATGAAAACCATCTCACTTAACCAACCAATTGCTCACGGACATACAGCCGATGTCTATGCTTGGGAAGATGGTTATGTGCTAAAACTTTTTCATCATTGGTTTCCGCCTGAAGATGCGGAATACGAATATAGAATTGCAAAAGCAGTTCATGTAAGTGGAGTAAAGTCACCGGCTGTGAAAGAAATTGTGCAAGTTAACGAGCGCAATGGATTAGTCTATGAACGCATCTCCGGCGAAACGATGTTTGCTTTGCTGAAACGCGCGCCGTGGAAAGTGTTTCAATTCGGGAAGTTGCTTGCTCAATATCATTTTCAAATGCACGCCTGTGATTTCAATGCCGAAGTTCCTGAGCAGAAACAAAAGATTCAAAACAAAATCAAACGGGCTGATGCTTTGCCTGTTTATCTCAAACCGAAGTTATTAAATGCTTTAGAGCCATTGCCCACTGGAAATAAAGTTTGCCATGGTGATTTTCATCCAGATAATATATTGATGAATGGAAATGACTCAATTGTCATTGATTGGATTGATGCGTCAAAAGGTAATCCACTTGCAGATGTGGCTCGCACGAGTGTGCTGGCTTTGGGTTCAGCGTCCACACTGAAACTTGGCATGAAATTATTTATCAAACTATTTCATGCTGTTTATTTGAAAGAATATTTTCGGTTATCTCCAAACGGAAAAGAAGAATATCAAAAATGGATTCCAATTGTGGCAGGTGCGCGAATCAGCGAAAACATTACTGAATTAGATAATTGGCTGGTCAAAGAGGCTAAGAAGATAGAAAAATAGATGGGCTCTCAAAGCAGTCATTCTGCAATTGAATGCTATAATGATTTTTTATTCCATTACTTTTAGAGAAAGGATTTTCATGCCAACCCCAAATTATAAATATGAAAAACGTCAAAAAGAAATTGCAAAGAAAAAGAAGAATGAGGAAAAACTAAAACGCAAACAGGAAAAGAAGAGTGAAGAAGCTGTAACCACTCCGCAGGAAGTAAAAGATGAAAAGAAAGAAGAACCAAAAGAAGGTTGATTTATGAAAGAGACCAAACTTTATAAGTTTGGTCTCTTTTATATTTTGTAAGGGCACAGCTAGTCAATTAATGATTTGGACTTCAATCGGTTCGCTGTGCCCCTACATCTTACCTACCTTGTAAGAACTTTATCACTTGCTCATGCACATCAGATGATTGCAATGCACCACGATGACCTAAGCCATTCGTTTCAACATATTGTGCATGAGTCCAAGTATTTGCAATCGCACGGCTATCTTCCACAGGTGTCACTTCATCAGAACGGTCGTGAAAAACCAAAGCAGGAATATTTATTTCTTTAACAAGTTCTTCATTGACAATTTCTTCTAAAACACCTTCACTAAAATTTTCATAAATCATTTTATATAAACCATCCATTATTTGATCAGGAAGTTTCGCAATCACTTGAAAACGTGGGAAGGAATCCAAAAGCCGATTGAAAGCACCAAAGTACACAAGTCTAGAAGGAAGCGGAAAATTTCTTTTGACCAATGCATACGATGTAATCAAGGTCCCAAATGAGTGAGCCAAAATAAAATCAAATTTTCCGAATCGATTTAACATCACATCCATGGTCGGTGCAATTTCTAAAAGATTCGTTTGCGCTCCATCCGATTCACCATGTGCGGGTTGGTCATACGAAACAACAAAATAACCAGCCTTCAACAACGGATTTACAAAGCCAGTCATTTGCGCACGCGCTCCGCCCCAACCATGCATGAGCAAAACTTTTGGATTGGATTCATCACCCCAAGTAGTGACAGCCAACTCACCCGCTCCTCTTTGAGGAGGCGCGTCATACTTGACTTTGAAGTTGTTTCCGCTCTTCAAAATTTCTTTATCTTGAGTTTTGATTTCATATTGATTCGGTGTGAAAAAAGCTTTATAAACTTTTTTCACGATCCCTTGCGATTCATTTGTGGGTGTTGCGATAGACATTTTATTTTCTCCTTTATTGAACTTACTACTTAGTAAGTTTCGATGGCAAATTTTTTTGTAGGGGCGACCCGTCAAGATTGATAAAGGTTTTTGATCATTCTGGGTGGGTCGCCCCTACATTTTATGAAACGAGCAAATCTTGTTTGTGTTGCTCGATAACATCCTTAAACTTTTTTGTTCCTAAAGCACGCGCCATTTGCAAAGCACCTTGCACACTGGAATAAATTAAAGCGGCTTTGCTAGCAGGTGTTCCATTGAATTGAAAGACTCCCGCTTCTTTTCCTTCGCTGAGAGTTGATTCTAGCCATGTCAACATTTCTCTGTGCAAGGCTTCGACTTCTTTCCTCAAACCTTCCGGTATGGAATTAAATTCTGCTTCTAACGAACCGACCAAACATACTTTGCCATTATCTGCCCGAAAGTTGGAATAGATGCTAAAAAACCAATTCAATTTATCTACTGGAGATAAATCTTTGACGCGCGAGTTATTAATCCATAATTTGAAGCGTTCACGATACCGATGAATGACAGCGATTCCTAAATCTTCTTTGCTGGGAAAGTGATAATGAATGGCGGCATTCTTCACGCCCAATTCAGCCGAAATATTGGCATAACTGAATCCGTTGAAGCCTTTGTCTTGCAACAAGGATTCAGCCAGATTTATGATTGTTTTCTTTGAGTTCTCAATCTTGACCATCGGATAGATTTTACTTACTAGTTAGTAAGTTGTCAAGGGGTGTTAAAAACTTGAAATTAGTCGCTACTATACTTACTTTTATAAAGTTATATGAATTGTTACTTTTTATTAGGCTTTTGCTTTTCAGGTTTTAATACTTCATCAAATTTATTCACTAGTAACTTATTTCTTTTGGTTAATGATATTGCTAGTGAAATGCATATTATTGTTAAAAGTATGAAGCCAAACCCCATCACTTGAAAAGCTAGATTGATATTATCAGCAGGAGATGGTCTGCTGAGTTGGAAAAATATACCTAGTGATATAGTAAGAAAACCTAATGAAACACCTGACAATATCCTTCTTGATTTGTTAGTTTCCTGATAATTCTGAAAAATTGCATAATTGTTTGATAATGCAATTTTTAGGAATTCAGTAATATCGCTATCTTTCTTTCTAAACCCCAACAATGAAAAAATAAAATCCGAAATAATTATAGAAATAAAACCTATAATATATGAAAAAAATATTGCAGGCACAGCAACGACAACTGTCCAAATAGGTGCTCTTGACATAACTTCAACCCAGCCATACCACACTGTAAATTTATCAATAATCATAAAAGCTCCTAAAAAATGCAAAGAACCAATACCAATATACTCAATAGTATTATCTGGTAGTTTGGAGCCTAAAGATTCCATTAATAAACCTCTTCTTTATTTTTTCATGAGATTATAGCATTTAACTTAAATCTTTTCCCCTCTAAATTGCGTTTCGTACAATTGAGCATACAAACCATTCATGGCTATTAACTCATCATGTGTGCCTTTTTCAACAATTTTTCCTTTATCCATCACCAAAATTAAATCAGCGGCGAGGATTGTGGATAAACGATGTGCAATCACAATGGATGTTCGTCCAGCCATGACTCGTTTTAAGGCTTCTTGAATCAGGGATTCAGACTCACTATCGAGATGACTTGTGGCTTCATCTAAAACTAAAATGCGCGGGTCTTTGAGAATCACACGTGCTAAAGCAATGCGTTGTTTTTCTCCGCCACTTAAACGATAACCTCTTTCACCAACGATTGTGTCATAACCATCGGGTAAATCTATAATAAAGTTATGAATGTTGGCGGCTTTGGCGGCGGATTCAATTTCTGCTTGGGTCGCATCCATTTTTGCATAAGTCAAATTTGTGCGAATGGTGTCATGAAATAAATATGTTTCTTGAGTCACCATGCCGATGGCATGTGAAAGTGAATCAAGAGTTACATCTTTTAGGTCATGTCCGTCAATGCGAATGACTCCATCAGTTGGGTCATATAATCTTGGAATTAGATATGTGGTTGTGGTTTTTCCTGCACCGGATGGACCGACTAACGCAATTAATTGTCCAGGCGATGCGGTGAAGGTGATATTTTCTAAAGCGACATCTCGTGCTTGGGAAACAGAATCAACTGTCCCTGAGTCTGAAGCGGGATCTTCATCTTTTTTATTATCATCAGTCTTTTTATCTGACAAAGACAAAACAGCACCTACATCTTGCGTTCTGCC
Source organism: Anaerolineales bacterium UBA2317 (assembly GCA_002345215.1). GTDB lineage: Bacteria > Chloroflexota > Anaerolineae > Anaerolineales > Villigracilaceae > Villigracilis. The sequence continues at coordinate 22,307 of DDVH01000058.1, read as the reverse complement.
ATAGCGTTTAACATCTTTCAATAATTTGTTTGAATCAATATGATAGTTGAAAGAAACGTTATCAAATTCAATTTTGCCATTTACATTTTTTAATTCGATTGCATTTTCTTTTTCTTCAATGTCTTGTGGTAAATCAATAACTTCAAAGACACGTTCAAATGAAACCATGCTGGTTGAAAATTCAACAGGCGCGCCAGCCAGACCCTGCAACGTGCCATATAAATTTCCGAGATATGAACCAAACGCGACAATGGTACCAACTGTGAAAACATCGGTGATGACAAAATATCCGCCGAGACCATAAACAAGTGCTGTGCCAACAGCACTGACCAAACCAAAGATAACAAAAAAAGTTGAACCAATAGTGGCACGACGAATGCCGATATCGCGAACATTGGCGGCACGTTGACGAAATCTATTTTCTTCTTCAATTGTGCGACCAAATAATTTAACAAGCAATGCACCGCCGATGTTTAATGTTTCGTTCATGTGTGCATTCATTTGGGCATTGGTTTCCATGGATGCGCGTGCGATGTCTCTTAAGATATTTCCAAGCCTTTGGGCGGCGATGATAAATAATGGCAGAATCAAAATGCTAACGAGCGTTAATCGCCATTCCAATGTGAGCATGACGATTAACAAACCAATCGCTTCAATAAAATTGGTGACGATGTTTACAATGGTGTTGCTGATTGCGTTTTGTGCGCCGACCACGTCATTGTTTAAGCGACTCATCAATTCACCAGGTTTTGTGTTGGTGAAAAATCTTAATGACATGCGTTGCAATTTTGAAAATAAACTGGAACGTAAATCATAAATCACGCCTTCACCAACAGTTGAATTTAACTTGCGTTGAATTACGTTAATTCCGCCAGTGAGTGCGGGAATCAAAAGCAACGAAAGGCTTAATAACATCAAACCGTTAATGTCTTTGTTGGGAATTACAACATCAATCATGTTGCGGAAAATTAAAGGCGTGAGCAAAGACAATGCCGTCGTCAATAAAATTGTCACAAGCATTCCGCCGATGTGCCACCAATATCCGCGTGCGTAGGTGAGCACGCGCAATAAAAGTTCTCTTGTAATGGTAGGTTTTTCATCCCCTTGTTTCATAGACATCCACCAGCCGTAGTGCATAAGTAAGTCTCCTCGTCTAATTGGCCTAACTAGTTTAAAAAGTCTTAATGGTCTAAAAAGTCAAAGGTCTGACAAGTCAGATTTGTTTGACTATAAGACCAATTAGACCAATCCGCAACTAAACGAAGGGGCAGGTTAATAAAAATATGATGTACTTGGAAAGGTATAATGTTCTCTAGAAATTTGTTTGGTCACTCTATATAGAAAAGAGACAACCTCATCAAATGATTCCACCAAATACAGGTTTTAGTGCGGCTTTACTCGTGGCAGGAATAATCTGCTTCATTGGGGGAGTCATTATTTTTCAAACGCGTCGTAATGCCTTGGGCTCTGTCCCATTGATGGTTTTGATGTTTGCCTTAAGTTGGTGGGATATCACCTATAGTTTATTTTGGGCAAAAGCACCTGCACCTTACCCTAATTTTTGGTTATACGTTACTTATGTGGGTGTGGTTACAGTTCCGCCTGCCTTGCTAGTGTTTGCTTTACAAATTTGCGAATTAAATGAATGGGTGAAACGCCCTGTGATTATTGGATTAATCGTTGTACCTGTTCTCGTTTTAATTTTGATGTTCACTGATTCATATCACAATTTATTTTTTGCGGGCAAAGCCACTCAAAACATCGGCATGATTTTAGATGCAGGTCCTGTCTTTTGGGCGAACACAATTTATTCTTACATCTTAATTTTAATTGGCATGATAGTTTTTATTCGTCGCTTCAATCAAACTACAGGAATTTATAGAAATCAATTGGGCATTATTTTATTTGGCATCGGTTTTCCATGGCTCAATAGTATTATTTTTATCTCTGGATTAAGTCCATTTGACAATGCAGATAACACGCCCTTCTCTTTCACAATTACAGGATTAGCATTTACATACGCCTTGCTTCGTTATCGTTTGCTAGATATTCTTCCGATTGCACGCGATGTATTGATTGAGAATATGAGTGATGGAGTTGTGGTTTTAGATTCTCAAAACCGCCTCGTGGATTTTAACGCCGCCGCATCCCAGACGTTAGGCATGGTTCAGCAACCCAAAATTGGTCAAACCGTTGAAGAGACTTTTGCAACCTGGTCTGATGTTGCTAAAGACTTTTATGATGTAAATGATATTCGTACGGAAGTAATCATTGAAGATTCAAACCGCACATTTCTGGATTTAAAAATATCTTCATTACATGATCGCCGTAAAAATTTTCTCGGACGTTTGGTCGTTTGGCGAGATATTACACCACTCAAAACAGCCCAAGCCGAATTACAAGAACAAGCCATTCGTGACCCATTAACAGGCTTATATAATCGCCGTTATTTAAGTGAAACCCTCGAACGCGAATTATCTCGCGCAAAACGAGAAAATTATCCTGTTAGTTTAATCATGATAGATATTGACCACTTTAAAAAATTAAACGATACATTTGGTCATCATGTAGGCGATGATGTATTAAAAAACTTTGCTAAACAATTGATGAATCAAACACGAGTAGAAGATATCGTCTGTCGTTATGGAGGCGAAGAATTTTTAACAATTCTGCCTAATATCAATATAGAAATTGCAAAACAGATTGCTGAAAAATGGCGACTTTCTTTCAAAGAGAGTTATTTTTTGAAAGATGGTAAAGAAATAAAAACAACCATCTCTTGTGGTATTGCAGAATTCCCTGTGAGTGGGAGTAGTGGCGAAGAGTTAATTGCAATGGCAGATAAAGCCATGTACCATGCCAAAGCCACAGGGCGGAATCGTGTTGTCACTTGGCAAGATGTAAAACTTTAATAAACAATCAGGAGAAATAATGAGACTTGCTTTATTAACATCTATTTTTATTTTTTTCATCGGAGCATGTGCTCCACAATCACAATCGCCTCATTGGACGTATGAAGGTGAAGAAGGTCCGCAACATTGGGGAGAGTTAGATGATTCTTATGCAGTTTGTGGAACGGGTACGCATCAATCTCCCATTGATATTTCTGCACCGAGTGAACAAGATTTAGCAAACATTGTCTTTCACTATGAATCAAGCCAAGTAAATATTTTCAACAACGGGCACACAGTTCAGGTCAATTATGATGCGGGCAGTTATATCGAGTTGGATTCAGTTCGTTATGATGTACTTCAATTTCATTATCATGCGCCCAGTGAGCATACTGTTGATGGTAAAGAATTTCCTGCTGAATTACATATTGTGCATAAAAATGCAGAGGGTAAATTGGCTGTTGTCGGTATTCTTTTGGAGGAAGGTTCGCAAAACGAAGCCTATCAACCTTTCATTGAAAACCTACCCAAGCAAAAAAGTGATGCGCAAGATGCTGGTGTGAGTATCAATGCAAATGATTTATTACCAAGTATACAAACTACATTTCGTTACAGTGGCTCACTCACTACGCCGCCATGTTCAGAAGGGGTGAGTTGGTTGTTAATGACTACACCGGTGGAGGTATCTTCTGAGCAGTTAAGTACATTGGAATCTATCTTTGAAGAAGGAAATAACCGCCCAGTTCAACCATTGAATAATCGTTCTTTAGAAGAAGATAGTACTCCATAAATTTGTGCATAAAAAAACGCTCCTTATAAGGAGCGTTTTTTTATTTAATAACTTCTCGTAATTGCAGGTCAGAGAAGGTGATATCTAAATCCGAATTTTCACTTGGAACTGCAGCAACATATAATCTGCCAGTCTTAAAACGTTCATCTTTGAAGGAAGTTGCTAGTACGCCGTTTAAATAGACTTGAAATTTCTTATCATGGCAAATCACTCGCAAACGATTCGTCTGGTTCATGCCAGTTTTCAAAGCAGTATGATTTGACCAAGCGATTAAGTCTTTCCACACTAACTCATTTGTTGGTGTTGTATCTTTTACATAATAACCAATGGTGTATGAACCAATCGCTGAGACTAAAACTGCATACCCGCCACCATCTGGCGTGAAGCGTAGATAAAACCCCGCGCGAATCTTACCTTCATTACCATCCGTGAACTTCATGCTGATGCTTGCATCGAAGTCATCCAAAAAGCCAGAACTTTGTAAAACATAATAAGACTTTTTATTGGCTTTATAACTTCCGCGCATTTCAGGAGGATTGCCTTTATGAAATGTTAGTAATTCTTTATTCATCACTTCCCAACCTGGCATCACGTTATTACTAAAATCTGCGCCAAGCATTAAATCTCCCATATCAGGTTCGGGAGTCAAGGTTTTTGAAATGCGGAAGGTGGTTCCACAAAATTCACATGCAACCAAATCTGATGCTTTGATAGATTTTTCTGGGATAGTTGCTCCGCAGTTGGGACAGTTAAGTGCTTTCATAAGTTATGAAATTGTATATCAGAATTATCTACAAGACAATATGGAATTGCGAAATTTTATTACTACTGTACTATACACAGCGGTCAGTTTTTGTTTTATAAAA
>DDVH01000058.1:3546-17613 GCA_002345215.1 Anaerolineales bacterium UBA2317 | reverse complement strand
ATTTATGAATATGGTTGCACTAAACGGCATGAGTAGCCACGAAGGTGGACCTGCATTATTAACCTTGGGGAGTTGTAGCATCGTCGGAATCATTGTTGCAGCCATTGTGGCGAGTCGCTTAACCAAAACATTTATAAGCAAATACAATTGGAATGCTATCTTAGCTGTCTTTGTGACTTGGCTAGTTGGTGTGGTTTTAGGGTTTGTATTTCAAGTCATTGGTTTTATTTTAGCAATCATTCTTGCAGATATTTTATGGCCCCTTTAAAACATCTTAAAATTAGGAGAAGAAGCCATGCCTGATATGACCATTACGATTTGTGTGGCGGTTCCGCTTTTGTTGCTTTCTTTTGGTATGTTCTTGAGCAATATCTTCTTTACACTTCGAGCAGAAAAGACAACAGGCATTGTTGTAGATTATGAAACTCGGCGTGGGAGTAAAGGTGGAGCAACTCAGGCTGAGGTAGTTGAATTTCAAGGACCAGATGGCAAAACTGTTCGGTTTGTAGAAAAAACATCCAGAAGTAGATTTATTATGAATACAGGGCATGAAGTTAATGTATTATATGACCCTGATAATCCTGAAAAAGCACGCATCAATTCTTTTTGGACGTTGTATATTTCTCCCATCATTTTGCTTATTGTGGGCTTGGGTCTGATGATTTTCAACTTGCCGATGTTTAGTGGTTTAGGTGAAAATCTTTTGAATATGTTGCAAAACTTTATTGATAAGGTTCCATTTTTATAAATGAAAAATTCTGTGGTTGGTGTTTGGAAACTGCTTCGGTTTGAGTTTCAAGCCGCAGATGGCAGAATCATGTATCCCTTTGGGAAAGAGGCGCGTGGGTCTTTCATCTACACAAAATCGAATCGTTTTTCTGTACAGTTGATGCGGGTGGATCGCCCGCGTTTTGCAATATCAGACCAACAACAAGGGACAGTGGAAGAAACGTTGGCGAGTTATCGCGGTTCGATTTCTTATTTTGGAACGTATAAAGTGGATGAAGAGAATAAGATAATCATTCATCAGGTGGAAGGTTCGCTTTTTCCAAACATGGAAGGCACAGAACAGATTCGTTATTTTGAATTGAAAGAAAATATTTTGCAATTACGCACGCCAACTTTTAAAGTAGCTGGTGAAGTGACGTTTGGTATTTTGCTTTGGGAACGAATTGAATGAAGGAGATGAAGTGACCGAAGATTTTTTGATGAACTTATTGCCAGTTGGGGTTGGATTATTGATGTTCATTATGGCTGTCATTATGTATGTGCGCATACGTTTATTTATTAATACTGCACAAGCAGTAAAAGGGACTGTGGTTGAAATGGTGTTTCGCAGAAGAAGCACGAGAACTAGAGGTGGTGGATATTTAGCTGTCTATCAATTTAGAACGCTTGATGGCAAAAAAATTAAAGCAAAAGATAGTTTATCGAGAAATCCGCCTCAATTTCAAGTGGGTCAAGAGATTGATGTTTTATATGACCCTGAGAACCCGCATCATGCCCGCATCAACAAATGGTTGAATTTATATTTTCTTCCTGCTTTATTAGGTGGAATGGGATTATTATTTGGTGGGATTGGGGTCTTAATTTTATTTGGTAAAGTGTTTGAAAGTTAGATTTTTAGAATGGAGAATTTATGTCTGCTGATTTAATTATTGGAATTGTATTTAGTTTGATAGGTGGCTTAATGGCATTGATTGCTGTATTTCTTTTTGTGCGCACGAGAATGTTTATTAGTAACGCGCAAGAAGTAAAAGGCACAGTCATTCGTATGGTATATAGCCATAGTTCAGAAGGCGGTGGTGGATATTCGCCTGTGTACCAATTCAAAACCATTGAAGGACGATTGGTTGAAAAACAAGACCACTTATCAAGCAATCCGCCGATGTTTACAGAAGGGCAAACCATTGATGTTTTATACGAACCTGCCAACCCTCAAAATGCTCGCATAAAAAAATGGATGAGTTTATATTTCTTGCCATTATTGCTCGGAGGCATGGGATTAATTTTTGGTGGCATTGGTGTCGTGTTGCTCATTTTCCGTTTGTTAGATTCATTGAATATTTAAGTAAAATCATTATTGCCAAACAAGAAAATTTGTTCTATAATGAAATCATGGAGATTGACCCATGATTTTTCAATCCCACATTCCAACTTTTCCACTCAATGATTATGTTGAGAGAATTTTTTATTACGAAGGTTTATCCCCTACGCATAACTTAGACCGCTTCTTGCCCGATGGCAACACTGAAATCATTATCAACTTAAACGAAACTCCCCAAAGCATTCATCACAACGAAACATTAAATCAAATTCAAACTTGCAAAAAGGTTTGGGTCAGTGGTGTTCGTACAAAACCCATTACGATTCCTTCGGGAAAAGGTAGTCGAATGCTTGTGATTGCATTTCGCAAAGGCAAAGGTTTTCCGTTTTATCCATTGCCGATGAATGAAATCAGTGACCATGTTCTTGAAGCCGATTTGATTTTTAGACAAAGCATTTTAGATTTACGCGAGCAATTACTCGCCTCTTCATCTACGGGACACATGTTTCTGCTTACTGAAACTTTTCTCTTAACCCGCGCTGGATTCGACTCACTACAAACAGATTCTTTTTCCCGTTGCATTGACTATGCCTTGACACAAATTATCAAATTCCCGAATCAACTTTGTTTAGAAAAACTCAGCGAAGAAATTGGATATTCTCAAAAACATTTTATTCATTTATTCAAAGAGCAAGTGGGGTTAACTCCAAAACAATACATGAAAATTTTACGATTTCAGAAAGCCATTGCAGATATAGAATCTCTTACCTTACTAGATTGGTCTTCCTTCGCCTACAAAAACGGATTTTATGACCAATCTCATTTTATTCATGACTTCAAAGAATTTTCAGGCTTCACTCCGAATGAATATTTGACAAAGAAAACAGATTCTTTGAATTATGTGCCTGTTGCATAACAGTAAGGTAAATTTTTTACAATACACAACCATTTGTCTTCACTATGATATGTTCAAATCTATCTCACAGGAGACATAAATCATGGAAAACTTATACATCAATCATCTCGCCGTTTTTGTTTGTGCCATTCTCAACTTAGCATTGGGAGCATTATGGTATTCGCCTGTTCTCTTTTACAAAGGTTGGCTCGCTGAAACCAAACTCACCGAAGAACAACTCGCCAAACAAAACCCTACCAAAACTTACGGACTTGCTTTCTTATTCTCACTTATCATTTCTTACAATCTCGCCTTCTTTCTCGGTGACTCTGCCACCGATGCCGTGTGGGGAGCCACAGCAGGTTTTCTGGCTGGCTTTGGCTGGTCAACTTTAATTTTCGCCATCATCGCTTTGTTTGAACAAAAATCTTGGAAATATATTTTCATCAACGGCGGATTCATCACGGTCTATTTCACATTGATTGGTTTTATACTTGGTGCTTGGAGATAAGGAGATAAAAAATGGATACTTTAGATAAAGCAATTCAAACTCAAATCAACAACATCCAAAAGAAAACAGGCATGTCACTTGCTCAATTATCTGCGTTTGTAAAGAAAAGTGGATTAAGCAAGCATGGTGAAATCCGCTCCATGCTGATGGAAAAACTTGGCTTAGGTCATGGCGATGCGAATACACTGACGCATGTCGTTCTCAAGTCTGATGGCGCCAGTGCCGCAAAAGGAAAATCTGAAGATGCAGTTCTGGATGAAATATATTCAGGTGTAAAAGCAGGCTTTCGTCCAATTCACGAAAAGTTGATGAAAGAAATCAACAAGTTTGGTGAATTTGAAATCGCACCGAAAAAAGGTTATGTCAGTTTGAGACGTAAAAAACAATTTGCAATGATTGGACCCAAAACAAATACACGTTTTGAAGTTGGTATCAACATCAAAGGCTTAAAGAAAAATGCTCGGCTGAATGAACAACCGTCAGGAAGCATGTGCAACTATACGATCAACTTAACTGAAGCGAAAGAAGTAGATGCAGAATTAATCGCATGGATAAAATCCGCTTATGAAGGATCAGGTTAATTGTAAGTGATTCAAAAAATACAGGCTAGGCATTTGCCTAGCCTGTTCGTTTATAATCTCATCATCAAGCTTGATGGAGGCATATGATGATAGATTTCAATTCACAACTTGGGCGTAAAGCCAAAAAACATTTGCAAAAAGAATATTTTATTTGGCTCACTACAGTCGACTCAAAAAATATGCCACAGCCTCGTCCTGTTTGGTTTATTTTTGCAAAAGATTCAATTCTTATGTTCAGCCAACCGCAAGCCTTCAAGTTAAAACATATTGCTCGTAATAATAAAATTTCTTTGCATTTCAACACACTTGATAAAAAAGGTGAAGAAGATGTAATTATTTTTCATGGCGAAGCAAAAGTTGTATCAGATGTACCACCCGCACATAAAGTCCCCGCTTATATTCGCAAATATCGTGCAGGCATAAAATCATTAGGTGCAACGCCCGAACAATTTGCACAAGAATATTCAATCGCAGTTCGCATCTCACTCGATTCTTTGCGCGGCTTTTAAGATGACACCCGAGCAAATCATTCAAAAAACTGCTGAATACATTAAACAAGAATTTTCAAACGATTCGTCTGGGCACGATTGGTGGCACATTTATCGCGTTTGGAAAAATGCACTCACCATCAACGAACATGAAAAAGCGGATTCATTTATCGTTCAACTCGCCGCGTTATTACATGATTTGGATGACTGGAAATTTAACGAATCAGAAGATGACACTCCGCTTCGTGCTAAGGCTTGGCTTGATTCTTGCTCCGTTGACATTTCCATTCGGGACAAAGTGTGTGAAATCATCAAGCACATTTCCTACAAAGGCGCGAATGTAGAAAATAAAATGAACTCGCTCGAAGGTTTCATCGTCCAAGATGCTGATAGATTAGATGCGATTGGTGCCATCGGCATTGCACGTGCCTTTGCTTACGGCGGCTATAAAAACAGAATGATGTACGACCCCGAATCAAAACCTGAAATGCACAAAACTTTTGAAGAATATAAAAACAGCAAAAGTGACACAATCAATCATTTTTATGAAAAATTATTATTGCTGAAAGATATGATGAATACATCTACAGCAAAACGAATTGCAGAACAAAGACATGAAGTTATGGTCAAGTTTTTAGATGATTTTATGAAAGAGTGGGAAGGAAAGTAATTTTACTTACTCAACTTAAATACCAACGCATTTTCAGATTTATAAAAGAGTAAATGTCAAAGAGGAGAATACAATGCGAACCTTTCAACAAACCTTTTGGAAAATTTGGTATCAATACATCAGTGGGCGAATTGGCAATGACCCTGTTACATTTTTGAATTACGGCTATATTCCTCCCGAAGGTAATACGCTAACTCTGAAACCTGAAGATGAAAGCAATCGCCCAGCGATTCAGTTGTATCATCATGTAGCCAGCGGTGCAGACTTAAAAGAAAAAGATGTGCTAGAAGTGAGTTGTGGTCATGGTGGCGGCGCTTCATTTATAAAAAGATATCATCATCCTAAAACATATACAGGGGTTGACCAAAACTCAAAGGCGATAGAGCAAAACCGCAAAACGCATAAAGACCTTGAGATTAACTTTCGCGTGGGTGATGCACAAACACTTGATTTTCCTGAAAATCATTTCGATGCTGTGATTAATGTAGAAGCGTCGCATTGTTATCCACGTCAAGATTCATTTTTCAAGTCTGCGTATCGAGTTCTGCGTCCAGAGGGTCAATTGTTGTATGCGGACTTTCGTACACCTGAACATTCAATTCAACTTGAAAAAGATATTACCGATGCAGGTTTTAAAATTAAATCAAAGACAAACATCACACCTGATGTCGTACGTGCGCTTCAACAAACAAGTGAACGTTATCGAAACCTTGCTCATAAACTTGCTCCAAAATTTTTGCATGGTGTTATGGAAACTTTTGCGGCTGTGGAAGGGACAAGTATTTACAACAGCTTTGTAAATGGCGAACGAATTTATTGGAATTATCAACTCGTGAAATAAAAAATCGCCTCTCTCTTAATTGAAAATTGTTTCTTCCGCTGTAGCAGAATCTAAGCCTTGACATGTTTTCGTTTTTGACGATAATTACAGAAATTAATATAAAGGCTGTGACAGAGGAAAGTAAACTGGTAGAAACCGTCAGAGATGTGCAAAGCAAGCGGTGAAATTGCACTCGACCGAAATCAGCTGAAGTTCCCTCTTGAGCCGTTCAGGTGAACGTTGGGGCACAATATATTGTGCCCTTACAAATAGTCTGAACCGTAATCTCAACGTTATACGAGAGGCTGATGTTAGTCAGCATAGAGTGAGTCTTTTAGAGACTAACTTGGGTGGTACCGCGAGGAATTTTTCTCGTCCCAATATTGGGACGAGATTTTTTTGTTAATTTGTAAGAAATGGAGAGAAAGATGTTAGATAAATTAAATGAAATTGAAAAATCTGCTTTGGAATCTTTGCAAGCGATTACAGATTCAAGTGCTCTTGAGGCGTGGCGCGTTGCAAATTTAGGTCGCAGTTCACCATTGATGATGGTCTTTGCTGAATTTGGGAAACTGTCGAAGGAAGAGCGACCAGTTGTAGGTCAAGCGGCGAACCGTGTGAAAGTGGCGTTAGAGTCTGCGTTTGAGAGACAATCTCAAGCAGTGAAAAATGCCGCATTGGCGAAATCTCTCGAAGAAGAAAAATTAGATGTGACGTTGCCTGGGCGCACGAAACACATCGGGCGATTGCATCCATCCACTCAACAATTGCGCCGCGTGCTGGACATTTTGGCTGAGATGGGTTTTCAAGTTTATACCTCGCGTGAAGTTGAAACGGATGAATATAATTTTCAGTTATTAAATTTTCCGCCAGACCATCCTGCGCGTGATATGCAAGATACATTTTTTATTCAAGCAGATCGGCGTGCAGATAATCCGATTTTGATGCGAACGCATACATCGCCTGGGCAAATTCATGCCATGCGTCAATTTGCAAAAACGAATCCGAAAGACCCGCCGCCGATTCGGATTGCATTGCCGGGTATGTGTTTTCGTTATGAACAAATTACGGCGCGTTCAGAAGTGCAATTCAATCAAGTGGAAGGGCTTGCAGTTGGAAAAAATATCACTTTCGCAGATTTGAAAGGCACGATTGCAGATTTTGTGCGTCGTATGTTTGGTGAAGGTGCACGGTTAAGATTCCGTGCTTCATACTTTCCATTCACAGAACCATCTGCTGAAGTGGATGTGGAATGTTTTGTTTGTGGCGGCAAGGGATGCCAGGTCTGTAAAAATTCTGGTTGGCTCGAAATCTTAGGTTGTGGCATGGTGCATCCTGTAGTTTTGCAAAACGGTGGCTACGACCCGAAGATTTATTCTGGCTTCGCGTGGGGCATGGGACCAGAACGCCAGCTGATGTTACGAAATAAAATTAACGACATTCGTTATTTCTGGGGTAACGATGTGCGTTTCTTAGAACAGTTTTAGGTGATGATATGAAGATACCTCTCTCTTGGTTAAAAGACTTTATCAATCTCGATGGTTTATCTGTCGAAGATATTGCACGCAAACTCACACTTGCTGGCATGGAAGTTGACGAAATTTTATATGTCGGTTTGCCTAAGCCTGAATATAAAGAAGGCGAAAAACATGAATTTAAAACCAACGGCATTGCATGGGACAAAGACAAAATTGTCGTGGCAGAAATTCGGGAAGTAAAACCGCATCCCAACGCGGACCGATTAACATTGCTTGATTTATATGATGGTCAAGCAGATCAAGTTGTGCTCACTGGTGCGCCGAATATCTTTCATTTGAAAGGTACAGGCAAACTGGAAAAGCCAATCAAAGTGGCTTATGCAAAAGAAGGTTCGGTTTTATATGATGGACATGCCGAAGGTCAAGTGTTGATGACGTTGAAGCGTGCAAAAATCCGCGGCGTGGATTCATATTCTATGGTGTGTTCTGAAAAAGAATTAGGCATTACAGAAGAAAGTGATGGAATCATTATCCTTGACGAGGATGCACCCGTTGGAACTCCACTTGCTGATTACATTGGTGATGCCGTCTTAGATATTTCCATTTTGCCAAACATGGCACGCAATGCAAATGTGATTGGCATTGCAAGAGAACTCGCCGCATTGACTGGTCGTGAATTAAAGAAACCTGTAACAAAACTCAAAACATCTGGTGATTCGGTTGAAGAGTTGGTTGAAATCGAAATTACGACTCCAGAATTGAATCCAAGATTCACTGCTGGATTAATTCGTGATGTTGAAATCAAGCCAAGTCCATACCAAATTCAACGCAGGCTTAAACTTGCAGGCATTCGCGCTATCAATAATGTTGTAGATGCAACAAATTATGCGATGTTGGAATTAGGTCAACCACTCCATGCCTTTGATTATGATGCGTTGAAAGAACGTGCTGGCAAAAAGAAAATTAAAATCACCACACGCGCCGCGAAAGATGGTGAAAAGTTAACCACACTTGATGGCAATGAAAGAACACTTTCATCTACGAATGTTTTAGTTTGTGATGAAAAAGGCTCTGTTGGTTTGGCTGGTGTGATGGGCGGCTCTGAAACTGAAATTACTGACAAAACAAAAAATATTTTGCTCGAAGGTGCGGCATGGAATTTCATCAACATTCGCAAAACTGCCAAGCAACATAATCTTCCATCAGAAGCATCGTTCCGTTTTTCGCGTGGCGTGCATCCAGCCATGGCAGAACATGGAGTCAAACTTGGTTTGCATTACATGAGTCAATGGGCGAATGGAAAAATCGCGCCTGGCTTTATTGATGAATATCCACTCAAACCGAAAGATTCAGTTGTGGATGTCACTCCACATGATGTAAAAAGATTACTTGGCATTGAACTCACTGCAAAAGAAATTGCGTCATTGCTTGAAAAACTTGATTTCAAATGCAAAGTTACCAAAGATAAAATTCAGGTCATCGCGCCGGATCATCGCATGGATATTTCTGAAGGTGTCATTGGTCTCGCCGATGTGATTGAAGAAGTCGCGCGCGGTTATGGTTACGATAATATTCCTACAACAACAATGGCGGATGCGCTTCCTCCGCAAGTTGGAAATCCCGTGCATGAATGGGAAGAACATCTTCGTGATTTGTTAATCGCATTGGGCTTGCAAGAAGTTGTTAGTTATCGCATGACATCTATTGAAAAAGAATCACGCGTTGTAAAACATAATGAATATGTGCATTTGGCAAATCCAATTGCACCTGAAAAAAGTGTATTACGAAGAAGTCTCACTGCATCTGTTTTGGATGTGCTTGAAAAAAATATTCGCTTGAGTGATTCGTTTGCGATGTTTGAAATTGGAAGTATCTTTGAACCAAACAAAAATGATTTACCAAACGAGCCTCGTAAACTTGCTATTGCGATGACTGGTTTACGAAAAGAAAACGCATGGGATATTAAGGATACATCTACATTTGATTTCTACGATTTGAAAGGACGCCTCGAACTCCTTTTGAGCGGGTTGCGCCTCACAAACATTTCTTACACTTCAACAGAATCTGTTCCCCACTTGCACCCCGGCAAAGCTGCTGAAATCAAAATCAATGGACAAGTTGTAGGAGTCTTTGGTGAATTGCACCCATTGGTTAAAGAACAATATGAACTTGGTGATTCGGCTGTTCTTGTCGCCGAATTTGATTTAGAGACTCTGCGAAATATTAATCCGACCTATGGCATTACACCTGTCTCTGAATTCCCACCTGTGTACGAAGACATCGCCATCATCGTAGATGAATCAGTGTTGGCAGAATCTGTCGAGGCACTCATCAAGCAGACCGGAGGAAGAAGCGTCAGCAATGTCAAATTGTTTGATGTCTATCGCGATGAAAAAATCGGCGCAGGTAAAAAATCATTGGCATATAATCTTACGTATCAAGCCGAAGATAAAACGATGACCGATGCTGATGCCGCCGCGATACGAAATAAAATTATCAAACGCTTGGAACACGAAGTTGGTGCAAAGTTAAGAAGTTAAATAAAAAAAACATCCGAGACATGTCTCGGATGTTTTTTTATTATCCGACAATAATGTTAATTCTCATTGAGCAAAATCTTTCATTTCCAATTGAGATTTGCCATATCGTAGAAAACGTCCCCACTTGGTTTGGTGCTTGCATAGCAACCGAGAAGGTTACAGTATCTCCTGAGGCAACATTATTTTCAAAATCATATATGGGTTGTAAGTGAAGTTCATTGCCACTAGAGTAACGATAATCAGCATTATCGGAGGGCCATGTATTTAAGCCAACATTGGCAACTGTCCAAATGGCAGTGAACGTAGCACCTTTATCAAAAATTTTGTTATCAGGCGGGTCTTGATACAAGATTTGACATTCAAGTAATAATCCGGAACTGCCGGGTTTTATCATTGTTGGTGGAACGGTGGAGGTTGGCAGAACAAAGATGAAGGTGGGTGTAATAGTTTCGGTGGGTTGAGGTGTTCGGGTTGGTGTAGCAGTTGAAGTTAAAGTAGGAGGCGCGAAGCGTGCAGTTTGAGTCGCCGCCATAGCGGCAGTTTCTACAATTGCAGTCAGTGGGGCATTCGGGTCAAGTGTGGGAATAGGTGCCGACTCTGTTGGTAAGGTCGGCACACATGCAAGTGTTATTAGAATAGATATTAAGAATAAGGTAATTTTACTGTTTTGAGTCATAATTATTCTATTGAGGTGGGTACAATGCTTCATTATAACTACAAAGTTTTCATTTGTAACAATTGTTTTTATAGATTAAGTAGTCTTAAACGACAAAGGTCACAGAATTTTCTGTGACCTTTGTTATCATACTGATTTGAAAAACTTATGGGACTACTTTTATGGCTACAAACGGTGTACAGAAATGGGTCCCGTTATTAAGTGACCATGTCATCACAAAGATTTCACCGCTATCTTTATAGGCAACAGCAGGTGCTTCTACTTCAATGACCAATGTAATAGTTTGACCTGGCTGAACTTGTTGACCAATTAAGAAATCACCAGTTGGGGAAATATCTGTACCACCTCTATACTCAAATTCCCAATTCGCATCCCATGTTTGTGTCCCAGTGTTTTTGATAGTCCATGATTTATCAAATGAATCGCCGGGTTTGAAGGTAGCACCATCAAAAGGCTTTTCTGCAACAACTGCACATGAATAAGCAGAGCCTGTGCTTCCGCTATTACTGCTTCCGCCACCGCCTCCGCCCCCACCACCTCCACTACTGCTACCGCCACTTCTGGATGGGGTGTTAGTAACTGTTGGTGGAATTGGTGTATCTGTAACAATGATGATTGGTTCAAATGTGGCAGTGAATTCTACTGTGGCTGTAGCAAGTGGGGCTTGTGCCGTTAAAGTTTGATTGACTGCATCATCAATGCGTTGATTGGCTTCCATCGTTTGTGCAACCGCTGTATTGACAATAGAGTCAACATCTTCTGCGCTTTGCCCTGTAGGTAAACATGCAGATAAAAGAACTGCCAGCAACAATAGTATTGTGAATTTTCTTTGCATAAATATCTCCTTTATCGAAGGCAGTGATTGGTCTGCCGCATCTTTATTGTAATCATTCTTGCGGATTTTCACCTGAGCCAATTCCTAACGGCTTCCATTTGCTTGCATCTTTGAGGCGATGTTGTATGCCATCCCGTTCATGCAATTGGTCAAAACCTTCAGGTTTGATGAACATTTCTTCACCTTCGAGTAAGCCAGTTAAACCAGATTGACCTGGCTCTGGACGCTTCAAACCTTTATATTGTGCCGCATCAGATGGGACGTAATCTGTCGGCTCTTCATACGTGGTGATATAACCTTCATAGTTTCGCAGAATCACTTTATGGTCAGACATACTAATCATGTAATTCGGCATGACAGGTATCTTTCCACCACCGCCGGGGGCATCAATGATGTATTGTGGAACTGCATAACCAGAAGTATGTCCACGTAAACCTTCCATAATTTCAATGCCTTTGCCAACCGGCGTGCGGAAGTGACCAGAACCTTCGACCAAATCGCATTGATATAGATAATACGGGCGCACACGAATTCTGACTAAGTCATGTACAAGTTGACGTTGAATATGAACATTGTCATTCACGCCTGCTAACAACACGGCTTGATTTCCAAGTGGAATGCCGGCTTTGGTTAAACGGTCTGTGGCTTCGGCAAGTTCCTTTGTAATTTCATTCGAATGATTGACGTGAATATTCATCCACAACGGATGATATTTTGCAAGCATGTCACATAACTCTTGGGTGACGCGCATTGGCATAAAGACCGGCACACGCGTTCCAATGCGGATGATTTCAATATGTGGAATCTCACGCAAGCGAGAAAGTAATTCTTCTAAAACTTTTGGAGCAAGCACAAGTGGGTCACCACCAGAAAGTAAAACATCGCGGACTTGTGGAGTCTTCTTGAGATATTCAATCTGCATTTCAAATTCTTGACGATTGAATGTTTGTCCGGGGTCGCCGACGATGCGTGAGCGTGTGCAATAGCGACAATACGATGCACATTGGGTTGTGACTAACATCAAAACTCGGTCTGGATAACGATGCACTAAACCGGGCACTGGCGAATGTTTATCTTCTGCAAGTGAATCTTCCATCATCGAAGTAAATGATTGCATTTCTTCTGCAACTGGAATCACTTGTTTGCGAGTTGGGTCGTTCGGGTCGTTGGGGTCAATCAACGAAATGAAATAAGGTGTTACATCTACACGGAACAAACCTTGTGTTTGTAAAGCCTTTCTTTCACTATCGGTTAAAGGTAAAACTTTTTCAATATCTTCAACACTGTTCATGCGGTGACTTAACTGCCAACGCCAGTCGTTCCATTTTTCATCTGGAACGTCTTTATAAATTTCAGCACGTTTAGAAACAAACGGGGTATTCATAAGTTCCTCCAATTCTATATGTCATTGCGAGCCGCGCTCTTGTTCTTGCGGCGACGTGTGCCACGAAGTGGTAAGCAATCTCAAACTTCACGACAAACAAAAACCTGAGGTTCAAACACCAGATTAAAAGTCAGGGTTGAAGCGGAGGGTCGTGGTCGGGTCTAAAAAATCCTGCAAACTTCACAATCATAAAAACATTGTAAAAGCAAACCAAATGCGGGTCAATACAACATGGAACGATTTTAATTTTGGCGGTGTATAGTGTATGAAAATCACCTCTGCAGAGGCTTATTTGGATGAGACAACTCTAATACAACGCGCCGCACATGGCGATGCGGTGGCTTGGGAACCGTTGATGCAGGCGCATCAGCAGGCGGTTTTTAGGCTTTGCTATTTACTTCTTGGCGACCCCGACGATGCAGAAGATGTGGCGCAAGAAACTTTTTTGCGCGCTTGGAATCATCTCAAGCGTTTTAATTCAACGCGCCCGTTGCGTCCGTGGTTGTTGAGTATTGCTTCCAATTTGGCAAGCAATCGTCGCCGTTCGGCAGGCAGATATTTGGCGGCGTTAACGCGTGCTTTCCAAAATGAAATTCCGCAAGCGAATCTTGAAGAAAAAAATTTGCAACATAATGAGGCAAATGATTTATGGAAAGCCGTACAGGCGTTAAATTTTCAAGACCAACAAATTATTTATTTACGATATTTTATGGATTTATCTGTGAACGAAACATCTGAAGTTTTACAAATTGCAGAAGGAACAGTGAAATCACGCTTGAATCGTGCACTTGAAAAATTACGAAATGTGATTCAAAAAGATTTTCCGTTTCTTTCTGAAGGACATGAAGCATGAACGAGTTTGAGCAAAAAGTTTTTTCTATTTCAAAAGGATTGGATTATCCATCCACGCCTGATATTTCTGCGGATGTGATGAAGAAGATTCACCCGTCGACTCAACCTCGCTTCATTTCTAGACGTTTAACTTGGTCATTGACCCTCATCCTGATTCTACTCGTCAGCCTTTTTGCGATTCCACCAGTGCGTGCGGCGATACTTGAATTTATTCAAATTGGTATTGTCAGAATCTTCCCACCCAATGTTCAACCAACAGAAGAATTAATTCCAACTATCACACCTGCACC
>DDVH01000058.1:0-3272 GCA_002345215.1 Anaerolineales bacterium UBA2317 | reverse complement strand
GCACAAGAAAAAGTAGACTATGAAATCTTATTGCCGAGAAATTTTGGCGAACCTGATTATGTCTTCGTTCAAAATGCTGATGGCTACATGACGATTCTGGTATGGATGAATCCACAACAACCACAAAGTGTGGAGTTGAGTTTACATTTTATTCCCAATGGAAGTTGGGCAATTACAAAAATGGGACCAAGAGTCTTGCAAGAAACATTAGTTAATGGATATAAGGCAGTTTGGGCGGAGGGACCATATCCATTGGTTGTTTCTAATGGCAATGACATTGACTTTACAAGACTAATTGATGGCAATGTATTAATTTGGACAAATGGAAAAGTCACTTATCGCCTTGAAACAGATTTGAATATGGAAGAAGCGATTGAGGTTGCGGAAAGTTTAGAACCAATTCCATGAGAAAGAGAATCCTCTAATTTTTGGAACCTGCTGAATTTGAACGGTGTAACTATTCAAACATTGCTCAAGGAGGCAGATATGTTTTCAAAAACCAAACTCGCAATTGGATTGGCTTTACTATTTACATTATTTTTTACAATCCCCGTTTTTGCCGGCGGATGGGCAGTCATCACATTAGATGAATTGCCCACGAATGTTACAGCAGGGGAAGAATTTACAATCGGATTCACAGTTTTGCAACATGGCAAAACGCCGATGACTGGATTAACGCCAATCATCACTGCGAATTTATATAAAGAAGAACAATTCACGGTCACTGCAAGAGAAGAGGGCGAACCCGGTCATTACACTGCGACATTAACATTCCCCAAAGAAGGGGATTGGAATTGGACGATTGAAGCATTTTCTATGCAACAAAAAATGCCGACGTTAAGTGTTACCGCGCCGAAAGTTGCAATCGTTAATGAATCTGATTCTGTAACCGAATCAACAACACAAATTTCTACATCACCAAATTTTGTAATTGCAACTGCCGCGTTTGTGATTGGATTGGTCAGTTTGTTTTTTGCAGTGCAACGAAAAAGTAAACTCGCGGCGAGCATCACAGCACTTTGTTTGATGATAGGACTCGCTCTCACGGTAGTAGGAACAAGTGTCCCTGCGGTTGAAGCGCAAGGTGAATCATCAAGTGAAGTGATTGAATCATCTTTATCACAAGTTGAATATGGCAGACAATTATTCATCGCCAAAGGTTGCATCACTTGTCATTACAACAGCAAAGCTGCCAGCCGTTCTGAATATTGGACGATTGAGCCGACGGGTGCAACAAATTTATCCAACTTTTCTGCTGACCCATTAATTTTAGAAATGCGTTTGAAAGACCCAACTTCGGTTAATTCAAATTCGCAAATGCCGCAATTAAATTTAACAAAAGAAGAAATTGATGCCTTGATTGCGTTTATCAATTCGGATTGATTGCATCGCCATGTGATAAAACAGACAATGAATTTTCATTGTCTGTTTTTATTTAACGATAAAATAATAAAAAAGGAGTAACTATGGCAGTGGATGGCAATCATAAAATGTGGGGCGATTTGCATCGCCCAGATCTCACGCCCGAGCAAACCGATTTCAGTATCATCGGCATTCCGTTTGATGGTTTGGCTTCGGCGCGAAAAGGCGCGGCGAGTGCGCCTGAACGAATTCGATATTGGTCGCATCACGTCACTCCGTTTAGTGAAGATCGAACTCGCTTGAAAGATTTAACTGTCTGCGATTTGGGCGATATTAACATCACGCTTCCAGAATCTGACTTCGAGTTGGTTCGCCAGCGTGTCGCGACTCTTCCCAACATGCCAATCATTATGGGCGGTGACCATTCAGTGACGATTCCGATTCTACAAGGTCAACGATTAAGATATAAAGATCAACGGCTTGGCGTTTTGTGGATTGACGCGCATCCTGATTTATGTGATTTTTTTGATGGTTCAAAACTTTCTCATGCCAACACAATGCGCCGCGCTTTAGAGTTTGGAATCGAACCGCATGATGTTTGTATGGTGGGTTTACGTTCGTGGGAAGACCAAGAAATTGATTTAATTGAAAATGGTGGTATTCATGTTTACACTGCCGCAGATGTTGCTGAACGTGGTATGAAAAATGTAGCGGATAGCGTCTATAACATACTCAATGATTGTGATGCCGTGCATATTTCCCTAGACATTGATTGTTTAGACCCTGCTTATGCACCTGGAACTGGAATCCCTGAATTTGGTGGATTAAGTTCTCGTGATGTTTTAACCTTAATCAAAGGCACACAAGGTTTATCTTTAGTTGGTTTGGATGTAGTTGAAGTTGCACCACCACTTGACCCTTCTGAATCAACAGTCTTTGCTGGCTTGAAAATTATTATGGAATATATGGCTGTGATTGCAAGGATGAAACAAAATCAATAATATTGTGTAGGGGCGGGGTTATCCCGCCCAAATCGGGCGAGGAGACCTCGCCCCTACGGAAAATAAATAATGACTATAAATCTTGAAACTCTAGAAATCATCAACAACCCATCCGAAAACCGTTTTGAAACATGGATTAACGGCTTGGGTTGTAAACTTGATTACATCGAAGATAAAGATACTTTTGCCATTACACATGTTGGGGTTCATCCTGATTTGCGAAATCAAGGCATTGCAGGGAAGTTAGTTCAATTTGCTATGGACTATGCCAAATCCAAATCTCTGCGTGTGATTCCAATTTGTTCGTATGCAGTGGCGTGGATTCAAAGGCATGAAGAATACAAAGAGTTAACTGTCAAGAAATGAGCAAAATCCTTTCCACTGATCAAACCCCTGAAAATATTTCTAAAATTTTAGAAGTGCTAACTGAGACTCCGAAAAAATTAGAAGCATTGAGTAAAGGATTATCTAAAGAACAATTGACTCAACCGCTAGGGAAAGGCGAAAGGTCATTTACAGAAGATTTGACTCATTTAATCAATGGTGAAGCAAGGTCAGCGGAAATGATTTATCAATGCCTTGTTGAGTCACGAACCTTTGTTTGCAGATGTTCATCCAGACCGCGATTGGGGAAAGTTAACCCGCTTCGACTTGTTAGACTTTTCAGACCTTTTAGATTATTTCAAGACTCGAAGAAAAATTTTATTAAGAGTGCTATCAGGGTTGAAAGAGGCTGAATGGTCAAGAACCATTCGAGAAGAAGGAAAGAAACGAAAAGAATCTGTCTACTGGCGGGCGCGGACGATTGTCATGCATGAGTTGGACCATGTCGGGGATTTGGAAAAGAAGTTTAAAAAATAAAACCTGTTTTATAAACAGGTTTTATTTTTCTGGCGGGAAGGGCGGGAT
>DDVH01000006.1:153462-164069 GCA_002345215.1 Anaerolineales bacterium UBA2317 | reverse complement strand
CAAGCATCTCATCATTTCGTGGTGGCTGCTTCAAAGCATGGATAATGCGTCCCGTCACCACCGCTTGTTCCGACGAATTGCGCCGTCAAAAACGCAGACCCACCACTCCCCTCGAACCTGAAACAAACGATGGCGAAGAAATTGATTCACCCAAATGGCTTGAAGATAAAAACATGACTCCTGCCCAAAAAGCAGAAGCCGATGAACTCGAACACGCCATCCAACATTGTCTCGATGCACTTCCCAATGAGTTTCGCACAGTCGTCGTCCTCGCCGATATTCAAGGTATGGATTACAGCGAAGTCGCAACATCCGCACGCGTTCCACTTGGCACAATCAAAAGCAGATTAGCCCGCGCACGCTTAAGATTGCGTGAATGTTTACGTTCATTTGAGGAACTTTTACCGCAAACATTTCGTCTAAATGAGAAAAGCCGATGAAAAATTTTAGAGATATCGAAAACCTCTCAGCCTATTTAGATGGACAACTCAGCGAATCAGAATCAAAGCGATTAAAAGCCCGCCTCGAATCTGACGCTGAGCTTGATTCTGTTTTAAGCGACCTTTCTTCTGCCCGAAACATTCTTAAATTTCTCCCCAAACGCAAATCACCCAAAAACTTTACACTGACTCGGAAAATGGTTGGGCTCAAACCGCCCATGCCAAGAACATATCCACTATTTAGACTCGCAACAATTTTTGCGACTATGTTGCTGGTATTCTCATTCTCAGTCAATGCATTATCACCGTATGTCAGTTTTAGTGCACCACAATTTACTTTCGGGTTTGGTAGTGGCGGAGGTGGTGCCCCAGCCGCGGCAGAAGCCCCTGCCACAGAAGAAGCAATGATGTTTGAATCAGCCCCTGCAGATGCCGCCGCAACCGAAGCTCCTGCAGAGCCACTTCCACAAAGCACAGAGACAGCACGCACTACTGAAGAAACACCCAAACCAAAAGAAGCCGAGCCAGAAACATTCGCGCAAGATTCTGCTGAAGGTTCAGAGAATCAAGTTGAAGTCACGAATGAAGCGCCGATTCCTTTCAATTGGATAATTCTATTTTTAGTCATCAGTTTGATTGGTGGGTTAAGTTTATACATCATGCGTCAATCTGCCTCTAGTAAATGGAAATGAGACCAGTCAAATTTTGTATGAGATGTGGGGGTGAAGTGAATCATGTAGAAAAGTTTGGCAAGGTTCGCCCTGTTTGCCCGCAATGTGGTTTCATTTATTTTCAAGACCCAAAAGTTGCCGCGGCTGTTCTGATAGAAAAGGATAGCCGCGTTTTGCTTGTGCGTCGTGTCAATGAACCCTTTCGCGGTTTATGGACTTTACCAGCGGGTTTCATCAATGCTGATGAAGATCCTGCTGAAGCCGCCGCGCGTGAATGTTTTGAAGAAACAAATTTAGTTGTAAAGATAAAAAAAGTTTTAGACGTAATCGCAGGGCGTGAACATGAACGCGGCGCTGATTTTGTGATTGTATATTCAGCAGAAGTGATAAGTGGTGAAATGTCTCCGGCTGATGATGCTGATGCAGTGGAGTGGTTTGAGAGAAATAATTTGCCACAATTGGCATTTAAGGCAACACAGAAAGTTTTAATGGGGTAATTTTATTTTTTGATACAATCTTATTTCAGAAAGGAATAAGATGTTTAAAAATAAATACAAGTTTTTTCAGCTTTTTATGGTGGGGATTTTTATATTATCAGCCTGTCAAGCAATCCCACGCTTTAATGATGAACGCCCAAACTTCTTAATCATCGTGACAGACGACCAACGCTTTGACACGATGCAATACATGCCCAATACCCAAGCATTAATTTTTGACCAAGGCGTTACTTTTGAAAGAGGTTATGTCACAACCCCATTTTGTTGTCCAAGCCGCGCTAGCATATTAACAGGAATGTATGCACACAATCATCAAGTATACGTAAATGAAGATTCGCTTGAGATGAAAACAATGGTCGAAGATATTCATCGCAATGGATATTACACAGGCTTAGTGGGTAAATACTTAAATTCATGGAAAGGTGAAACTCGTTATGAATATGACTATTGGGTTTCATTTTGGGGCGGAACACTCAAACATTATTACGACCCCGATTTAGATGTAAATGGCACTTGGTCGAAACATACAGGCTACTCCACCTATTTGTTTCGAGATTACGTCATCCAATTTTTAGATGATGCCCGTAATCAAAGAAAACCATTTTTCTTAATTTATGCACCTAATGCACCTCATGCACCATTTACACCCGCACAAGAAGATGTAAACACACTTACTGATTTGCCACCTCACCGTCCAGAAAATTTTAATGAAGAAGATGTTTCTGATAAACCATTATCTATTGCAAATCAAAACTTATTAAGTTCAGAAGATATAGACGGACTTGAAAAAACTCGCCGTCGTCAAATCTTAACACTGACTGCCTTGGACCGAACCATTCCAGACATTATCAACAAACTGGAAGAAATTGGTGAATTAGATAATACGGTCATTATTTTTCTTTCGGATAATGGAAAACATTGGGGCGAACATCGTCTGACTTCCAAAAGTACAGCCTATGAAGAATCGGTTCGAGTCCCATTCGCGCTTCGTTATCCTGACCTTGTACCTGTTCCCTACGTGGATACAGAAAACTTAGTCGCCAACATTGATATTGCTCCCACAATTTATGAATTATCAGAAACTCGTATGCCCAAAACAGTAGATGGGCTTTCATTAGTTGGTTTATTAAATGGAAATGTTGAATGGAGAGATAAACTCTTACTTGAAGCCTGGCCCGATCGAGGTCATTGGTCTGCTGTGCATACTGGTGACATGATTTATATCGAAACATATGGTGATTTATCCGAATTTTATAATTTGACTCTTGACCCATTCCAAATGGATAACATGATTAATGATTCACAATATCAAGAAATCATTGCACAACTAAAACAATATTTAGAAGAAGAGAGAATACCAACAACTAATCAACCTTAATTCCCCCTTGACTTTGCTCTCTCTCACCCATACAATGGATATTAATTAAACGGACTTGTTGGGAAGAGACTCTGAACAAGAGCGCCGAAGGTGCAAATCTGGAATAAGCGAACCCAGATGAATCTCTCAGGCAAAAGGACCCAACAACCGAATCATCACTCTGGAAAATTCTCGCAAGAGATACCGACGGTGTAAAGTTAGTCAAAAAGTCGAACAAGTCTAATTGGTCTAAAGGTCTCACTAGTCAGACCACTTAGACTAATTGACTAATAAGACCAAAAGACTAAACTAATCTCTCAGGTTCCATTACAGAGGACGCGCGAATATAGATTCGTGCGTCCTTTTTGATTCGCTACATACAAAGGAGATAAAACATGAACACCCCATCCAATTTGAAATATGCAAAATCTGACGAATGGTTCGACCCTGCCAGTGGCAAAGTTGGCATCACTGACTTTGCTCAAAGCCAACTCTCTGACATTGTCTTTGTAGAAATTTTAGTAGACGAAGGTGAAGACATCACAGCAGGCAAACCAATTGCCTCTGTTGAATCAGTCAAAGCCTCTGCAGAAATTTATGCACCTGCTTCTGGAAAAGTAAGCAAAGTCAATAAAGGTGTTGTTGAAAAACCTGAACTCATTAACAGCGATCCCTTTGGCGAAGCATGGATGATTCAAATTGAAGGCGGTACAGCCGGTGACTTAATGGATTCCGCCGCATACGAAGCCGATAGTGCAGCTAGGTCTCATTAGTCAAACTGGTCTAACAGGTCTCACTGGTCAAATCATTCTAACGAATAAGACCATTTAGACTTTTCAGACCTTTAAGACTATTTAGACTTTTCAGACCTTTAAGACTTGGAGACCAATATTATGACTTTTATCCCCACTTCCCCCGCAGAAACGGAGGCGATGCTTGAAACTGTCGGCGTTAAATCATTAGATGATTTATTCGACGCAGTTCCCAAAAAACATCGCTTTCCAAAATTAAATCTTCCACCAGCATTGACTGAAATGGAAGCCGCCGCGCATCTTAATGAAATGGCAATGAGCAATGAAAATGTTCGTCAAGATTTAGTTTCTTTTCTTGGTGCAGGTGCATACAATCATTATGTTCCATCGGTTGTTGACCATATGCTCAGGCGCGGAGAATTTTACACAGCCTACACGCCATATCAACCTGAAATTTCACAAGGCACATTACAAGCCGTATTTGAATTTCAATCATTGATGGCAAACTTAACAGGCATGGATGTATCCAACGCATCTCATTATGATGGAGCAACTGCAACAGCAGAAGCAGTTAGTTTGGCTTATGCACAATATCGCGGAAAAAGAAAACGAATCGTGATGTCACCTGCATTGCATCCACAATATCGCGATGTAGTTGATACGTACACACAAGGCATGGGCATAGAAACTGTTGGAGATGAAGAAACCAACCTCACCCTTAGTCCTGAATCGTTAACTTCCTATATTGATGAAAACACGATGATTGTCATCATTCAATATCCAGATTTTTTGGGTCGCATCTTTGATTATAAAAAAGTAATTGATGATGCCCATGCAAAAGGCGCGTTGGTTTGTGTAGTTGCAAATCCAACAGCGTTGTTGATGTTGAAAACACCAGGCGAAATGGGCGCGGATATGGTTGTCGGTGAAGCGCAACCATTTGGCATTCCAATTTGGTATGGCGGACCGTATCTTGGATTTTTTACAACAAAAAAATCTTATGTGCATAAAATGGCTGGGCGTTTGGTTGGTGAAACGATGGATGTGCGCGGACAACGTTCGTATGTGTTGACGTTAACTGCGCGCGAACAACATATCAAACGTGAACGTGCCACTTCAAATATTTGTACCAATCAAGGTTTGCTTGCGCTTGCGGCTTCGGTTTATATGTCTGTGCTTGGCAAAGAAGGCTTGAAAGAAGTTGCAAATCTTTGTTATCAAAAAGCACATTATGCCGCGAATGAATTGAGCAAACTTAAAGGCTTCAAATTATTTTCTAGCGAACCTTTCTTCCATGAATTTACTTTGGAATGTCCGAAGCCTGCTAGTGAAGTGAATCAATACTTGTTGGATCACGGAATTCTCGGCGGCTATGATTTGGGTAATGATTATCCAGAATTAAAAAATCATTTGCTTGTTGCTGTTACCGAAATGAATAGCAAAGAAGAAATTGATGCGCTTGTTGAAGTGTTGAAGGAGATGTAAAAATGGCGACAATTATTGAACCTACTATTTTTGAACTTTCATCTCCCGGGCGACGTGGCGTAAAAATGCCCGCTTCAGACGTGCCTCAAACTGATTCTCTACCTCAACATTTGCTTCGCTCCGAACTCCCTCTGCCCGAAATCGCCGAAGTGGATGTGGTTCGTCATTACGTTAAATTAAGCAAATTAAATTACAGCGTAGATGAAGGATTTTATCCATTAGGTTCTTGTACGATGAAATACAACCCAAAGATAAATGAAGATACTTGTCGCTATCCGGGCTTTTTATTTACGCATCCATTACAACCGATTGAAACTGTGCAAGGCAATTTGGCTTTGATGTTTGAATTGCAAGAATGGTTAAAAGAAATTAGTGGCTTTGCAGGTGTGACTTTACAACCTGCCGCTGGCGCACATGGAGAATATACAGGCGTGTTGATGATGGCGGCGTATCACAAGTTAAAAGGTGATACGAAACGCACGAAGATGTTAATCCCTGATGCCGCACATGGAACAAACCCCGCATCCGTTGGCATGATGGGCATGAGTGTAGTCACCATTCCATCGGATAACAGAGGCAATGTTGACCTTAAAGCACTTGAAGCGGCATGTGATGATTCAGTCGTTGGCATGATGTTGACCAATCCAAACACGCTTGGCATGTTTGATGAAAACATCGAAAAAGTGATTGAGATGGTACATGGATGTGGTGGTTTGATGTATGGTGATGGTGCAAATTTAAATGCTTTGCTTGGCATCGTCCGCCCCGGTGACTTAGGTTTTGATGTAATGCATTTCAACTTGCATAAAACTTTCTCTGTCCCACACGGTGGTGGTGGACCGGGTTGTGGACCTGTTGGAGTGGGTAAAGCTTTGCTAGATTTTCTACCTGCACCACTTGTTGGCATCCTTGAAGAAGGAAATGATGATGAAGCCCCATTTTATGGTTTCATTACACCAAAAAATTCTATTGGACGAATGAAAGCATTTCACGGTCACTTTGGCGGTGGTATGGTGCGAGCATATACCTACATCGCCATGCATGGACCTGATGGCTTAAAAGATATTTCTCAATATGCAGTATTAAATGCAAATTACTTACAAGCCAAAGTTCGTAGTCATTACAAAATTCCATTTGACCGAATCTGTATGCATGAATTTGTTGCAGAAGGAAGATTTGAAGGCAGTGATGTGCGAGCTTTAGATGTATCAAAACGTCTCATGGATTATGGTTTCCACCCGCCAACAAACTACTTCCCTCTCATTGTCCCCGAAGCATTGATGATTGAGCCAACTGAAACTGAAAATAAAGATACATTAGATAAGTTTGCAGATGCTTTAATCAAAATTGCGGAAGAAGCAAAGAATCAACCTGAACTTCTTCATAATGCCCCAAGCACCACAAAATTTGGTCGCATGGATGAAGTCAAAGCGGCGCGAGAGTTGGTCTTGTGTTGTTGGTTGCCAGAAGATTATGAGGCAATGGTATAAGTTAAGTATCAGACATCCGAAGTCTTAAAGGCTTCGGATGTCTTTTTTAATTTCAAAACCGTAATTCCGCCTTTTCCTTCCTAAGGTTATAATGCGGGGCAACTCAAATCGGATTAGGAAAATCTATGCTAAATAAAATATTATTTCATCGTTTTCCCAGCCTCAAAAGCTGGCTTACCCGCTTGCAATATGAATACGTCTCTACACTGGTCAAAGACAAAGGGGCTGTCTTTATGAATTTCGGATACACCTCGCATCATCAAGGCGGAGAGACTTTAGAACTACATCCTGATGATGAATATCATCGTTATCCTTTGCAGTTGTATCATCACGTCGCCAAGCATGTAGAGTGGAATAATGTTGAAGCGTTAGAAGTCAGCTCTGGGCGAGGCGGAGGCGCGAACTTCATCATGCGTTATTTCAAACCCAAATCTTATGTCGGGGTTGATTTCTCACAACGCGCTATCGAGTTTTGTCGTGAGCATCATAAATTTGATGGTTTACATTTTCAGCATGGCAATGCCGAAGATTTGAAATTCCCTGATAATTCTTTTGATGTGGTCCTGAATGTGGAGGCGTCTTTGTATTATCCGAACATCACAAAGTTTTTTGAGCATGTGAAAAGAGTTTTGAAGCCCGACGGATATTTTCTTTACACTGATTTAAGATATGAAGAAAAAGTAGACGAGTGGCATAAACAATTAAAACAAATCGGTTGGAAAGTAATCAAAGAAGAAGATATTACCGAAAATGTTTTGAAAGCGTTAGAAATGGATCGCGAGCAACGCATTCAACTTGCGAAACACTATGCGCCGAAAATTCTGCATAAACTTTTTTATCAATTTCAAGGGCTGTCTGGGAACTCTCCTAAAGACGACATACCACATTTGGATAAACGCCGATATTGGTATTTTGTTTTACAAAACATAGAATAAATTTATAAAATGGTGCGTTTGTAACGCACCATTTTATTTTTCAAAATCGCTTACAATATTTATAGAATTCTTCAAGGAGATTGTGATGCAAAATATAAGCGATGACATTCGCCAAAAACTAATTCTCTTTCAAAAAACAGAAATCACCGAATATCATATTTATAAACGCTTGGCAAAAAAGATTAAGTCTGTTGAGAATGCAAAGCTTTTAGAAGAAATTGCCGAAGATGAACTACGTCATTACAACGGCTGGAAAAAATACACCAATCAAGAGGTAAAACCGAGCTGGTTTAATATTTGGTTTTATTACACGCTCAGTGTGGTTTTCGGCGTGACGTTTGGAGTCAAATTAATGGAACTCGGCGAGGAATCTGCTCAAAAAAATTACGATGCAGTTTCAGAAGTCATTCCCGAAGCGAGAACATATCAACATGAAGAAGAACAACACGAACAACAATTGTTAAACATGTTAGATGAAGAGCGATTGGAATATGCAGGTTCGATTGTATTAGGGTTAAGTGATGCGCTCGTTGAACTCACAGGTGCACTTGCAGGGCTTACACTGGCTTTGCAAAATACTCAACTCATTGCACTATCAGGTCTTATTACAGGGATTGCGGCTTCTATGTCTATGGCGGCGAGCGAATATCTTTCCACGCGTTCTGAAGTGACAAAAAAGAATCCAGTCCGTGCGGCGGTTTATACTGGCGTCGCATATATTTGTACGGTTGTTTTGTTAATTCTTCCCTATTTGCTTTTCGATAATTTTTATCTAGACCTTGCAATTGCATTAACCACAGCCGTAATTATTATTGCTGTCTTTAATTTTTATATTTCAATTGCAAAAGGTGAATCATTTCGTGCGCGTTTTCTTGAAATGGCGGGTTTAACTTTAGGCGTAGCTACGATTTCGTTCATCATTGGTTATTTCATTCGCATTTGGTTAGGAATTGAAGTTTGAAAATTTTAACTGTAGACATCGGCACAGGTACGCAAGATATATTTTTATATGATTCGAATCTGGATATTGAAAACGGATTCAAACTCGTCTTGCCCTCGCCCACCATGATGATTCATCGTCGCCTCAAACAAACGCTTCACACTTCGGGGACATCTGCTTCTAAAACTCCACTTTTATTTACGGGTCATCAAATGGGCGGCGGACCATCCGCTTGGGCAATTGAAGAAGTTGCAAAAGCAGGTATTCCCGTTTATATGACTCCCTCCGCCGCAACGACGTTGAATGATGAATTAGATAAAGTAGAAGCATTAGGAATAAAAATTATTTCAGAAGATGAAGCAAAAAGTCTAAAACCTAAAGTCTTAAGTCTCGAATTAAAAGATTTCGATTTTGAATTAATCTCCAAAACATTTTCAGATTATGGCGTTTCTTTAGATGATTTATCTGCAATCGCTGTTGCCGTCTTTGACCATGGCAACGCCCCTGCAGGCGTTTCAGACCGGCAATTTCGCTTTGATTATTTGGATGAAATAATCAAAGCAAAAAATTCATTATCCGCTTTTGCTTATTTATCCAATAACATTCCGAAAATTATGACGCGCTTACAATCCGTTGCGGATTCAGCAAATGACTTGCCATGTCCACTAGTTGTGATGGATACTGCTCCAGCGGCAGTGTTGGGTGCAATGTTTGATACTAAATTAAGTAACAGTTCTAATTTGCCTACGCGCAAAGAAGTGATTATTTGTAATGTAGGCAACTTCCATACCCTAGCCTTTCGTTTGGGTGAAAAAGGCATTGAAGGCGTGTTTGAACATCATACCGGCGAGATTGATTTACCGAAACTTGAATCGTTGATTCATAAATTAGCAGATGGCTCTCTAAAACATGAAGATGTTTTTGATGATATGGGTCATGGTGCATTGATGTATTCAGATAAAAAATTTGAATTTGGCAAAGATGATTTTGATGTAGTGGTGACTGGACCAAGAAGAAATATGTTTAATCGTCAATCGTTAATCGAAAATCGTAAATCGTTACGTCCTTATTTTGCTGTCCCCTTTGGTGACATGATGATTGCAGGTTGTTTCGGGTTGTTATCCGCTACAAGTGAGATTCTGCCTGAGTTGGCAGAACCAATTCAAAGGTCATTAAGAGGCGGTGCTAAAAAGGGAGTCACGCCGTGGGATGCAAATTAATCTCTTGACAAATAGACGTTTATCTATATAATAAATCTAGAAATTTTATGAAAACAAAATTTGACCCCGTCCTTTTTGCCAAAGCCATATCCGATGACACACGCCAGAAAATTATGGAGTGCTGTTGCTGTGAATGGTGTTCGGTGACTGAGATTGTTGAGAAGATGGATGTTTCGCAACCTACTGTTTCTCATCATTTGGCGATTCTGCGAGATGCTGGTTTGGTGAATATTCGTGAAGAAGGGAAACAGACTTTTTATTCTTTGAATCAAGACCAAGTGGCGTATTGTTGTGGGCAGTTGATGGTGAAATTTGCGCCTGAAGAAAAAGCGACTCAAATTGTTTTGAAGACTATTTCCTCATAGGGACACAACAAGTCTCAGTACGTTCCATTCGGAACTACTCGACCAGCTTTGTGTCCAATTTTTTTATGAAAACATATCGATATGTATCTATACAACGAAAGGAGGTGAAAGCAATGAACGAATTGAATATGGTCAGTAACTGTGACTGCACCAACTGTGACGGCAGTTGCTGTGGTGGTGGCGGTTGTTGCTAAATGAAATTGTAGGGGCGAGGTAACCTCGCCCCTACATGATTAGGAAGCAAATCTTTTTGCTTTTTCTATTCTTTCACCCAAAGGCGGATGTGAATAAAACATAAAAACCACCCATTTTTCAGGGTCAATTTCGCCGAGGTTTTGATTCGCTAAACGTGTAAAGGCAGAAGCGAAGGCTTCGCCTTTTTTTGTTGAGGACAAGGCATAATCATCAGCCATGTTTTCACGCCAACGAGATAATGCATTTTCAAGTGGGGATGT
>DDVH01000006.1:129644-153296 GCA_002345215.1 Anaerolineales bacterium UBA2317 | reverse complement strand
AATATCTTTGTTGACGTGATGTCCCAATTCGTGAGCAAGAACTGTTTCAACTTCATCCAATGTAAATTCATTGATTAAAGTATCGCCAAGAATAATGCGGCGCGTGTTGCCAATTCCAGTGAGCGCGGCGTTGGCGGCTTTGGTGCGTTTGGACATATCAAACTTGAACACGCCTTGTACTTTTGTGTTGGCATTTTTTGCAAGAGTTAATAATCTTTGTTCAAGCTCTTTGTGTTCATCACCAAGCGGAACATATTTATTGAACAACGGCATAATTAAGATAGGCGCGAGATTTGAAAGAATAACATTGAAAAGAAGCAAACCACCTGCCGCCCATAACCACCATGTAGAACCAGTGAGTCGAAGTGCGAGATATAAAAGTTCAAGCAAAAGTAAACCAAGCGGAGCGCCAATGGCTAAACCTTTAAGTTGGTCAATGACCCAATCTCTGAGTGATTGATTCGATTGTCCAAAACGATGTGGCAATACAAATCCGCTGTAGTATCCGAGCGGAAGATTTAAGATTGCATAAATTCCGCCGAAGATAGCAATATACAATGCAACTAACAACCAGTCATTGGTTGTGATTGTCATCAGCCATTCGCGAATTGAAATACTCCAGCCGAAGAATAACCACGCCAGTGCATAGATTGCACTAAAAATTGTATCTACCAGCCAAAGACGGCGTTTAATACGAGAATATTGTTTTGCTTGTTTTTGTTTTTCGGGGTCGAGAGTTATCATAGAATTATCCAAAGTTCTTAGCCACAGAGTCCACAGAGAGCACTGAGAAAATCTTATTAAGAATCTCTGTGGACTCTG
This sequence comes from Anaerolineales bacterium UBA2317, assembly GCA_002345215.1. Taxonomy (GTDB): domain Bacteria; phylum Chloroflexota; class Anaerolineae; order Anaerolineales; family Villigracilaceae; genus Villigracilis. Next base: position 152,474 of record DDVH01000006.1, on the reverse strand, counting down.
TGGTGAAAATTATTTTTCTTTTTCGCCAGCCAATAAGGCAATCACTTCACTAGATTTCATCACATCACCATAAGCGCGGAGTGCCGCCATAAATGATTTGTGAACGTGGTCTGCGGGAATAGTTGTATCACCAAATTTCAAATCTTTGGTAGCACAGGCGTCTTCAGCAACAATCACTTTGAATCCCAAATCGCTAGCGGCGCGGGCAGTACCATCCACGCACATGTGACTCATCATACCTGTAATCACAACACGTTCTGTTCCCCAGCCTTTTAAGATTTCAAGCAAATTTGTATTGAGAAATGAATTGACTTCGTTTTTATACACAATTGGTTCGCCTTCAAAATGGGCTACAGAATCATGGATATCTGAACCTTCACTACCTTTTGCAAAAAAAGGAGCATTTGGGTCTTCTTCAATATGCTGAATGTGAACGTGGTGTCCATTGTGTTCACGGAAGCATTGCAAAATCATGTAAGCGTTTTTCGCCGCTTCAAGCGGATTCACCAGCGGGTTTTTGCCGCCTGGAAAGTAATCTTTTTGAATGTCAATAATCAATAAGGCTGTTTTCATGTGGATTTTCCTTTGTGTCTCCATTATAATCTGGCTGGTAAAAAAGACAAAAATCAACCAAAGGCAGAGGATTTATAACAGTGAGAATTATTCATGAAAGCATGTATTGGTTGATTAATTTTTTCATGCCGTTTCTATACTTACAAAATATCGGGCAAGATACTGTTATTCATCCAATCAACGACTCAATCAAAATGAAATTACGTGTCGGGTCGTTTGATAAATGGGCAACGTATCAGGTCTGGAAGTTTGGTGATTACAAAAGCAAAAGTTTTGCCATCCAATCCACAGATACAATTATTGATATTGGCGGTCACATTGGTTCGTTTTCAATTTGGGCGGCAAAGCAGGCGCATCAGGGCAAAGTGTTTACGTTTGAACCCAATGCTGAAAATTTTTTATTGCTAAAAGAAAACAAAGAAATCAATCAAATCTCTAATTTAGAAATTTTCAACTTGGCTGTTTCAGAAAAGATTGGTGAAGTCACCTTGTTTAATTCTGTTCACCAAAACATGGGACATTCATTGTATGAATATGATTTGCCAAATCAAGCAAAAGTGAAAACTACAATCCTTGATGAAATTTTACAAAACAACAATATTCAAAAAGTGGATTTATTGAAAATAGATGCGGAAGGGGCAGAGTATCCTATTTTGTTGAATACTTCATCACAAACATTGCGGAAAATAAATAAAATCATCCTTGAGTATCATGATTATTTAAGTCACGGATACACATATCAAGATATACAAAAACATTTAGAAACAAATGGATTTAAAGTTGAACGCAACGCAAGTTTGTATCGTCGCAATGTGCTTAAGATGGGGATATTAACTGCAAGAAGAATTCATTAGATAAGTATCCGCCTCTTTTTTTGACCTTCAACATGCTCGGGCAAGTCATCAGCCTTTCATCCCAAACAGTAGACGTGTCACATTCGTGCGTTTGACGATGCCTTCATATAAAGCCATAATAATCACAAACGAAACGCTTGCTAGCAAAATATATTTGGGGAAAACTGCCAAATCCCACTCGCGGATGAAGTAGCCGAGAATCACAATCACTGATTGATGCAAAACATAAAACGGTAAAGCGGCTTCACTGGCATATTTCAAGAAGTTAGTATTGAAATTAAGATACGCGCCGGCTAAGCCAATGAAAGCAAGCATCCAACACCATGTATTAAATCCGCGGATGATGGAGAATTCAAGGCTATATGTGGACAAGTCATGTGCGAGGACAAGATAAAAGCCGAAGGTTAAAGCAAGCAGGGCGAAGGTCAAGGAAAAGAAGCGGAGTTTGATGATTGAGTCACGATAGCGGGAATCTGTCATCAAAAGATAACTCAGAAAAAATATCATCAAATAAGTTAATGGACTCCAACCACCGAAGTCGCGTCTGCCAATGGTATCGGGTGAAAGATTTACGAGCAATTCAACAATGGCGATGGGAATAAAAAATAAATAGATAGCAAATGGTTTGCTAAAAAAATCTGCTAAAGGTTTTGTATCCGTTTTGTTGATGGAACGAAAAACGGGCAACATGATAAGCGAAAATAAAAACAACATCAGCAAATACCATAAATGTAAACCCATCCATGCGAAGTTGCCGCCGAAAGCATACCAACCTTTGAAGTATTCGGGGATGAATTGAAAAAAGTTGCCGGCAAAATCGCCGTGTGTGACGCGCTCAATATACACTTGCGGAATGATGATTGTGAAGATTCCAAAAATTAATGGGATCAGCAAACGATTCACACGTTCAGATAAAAATTGTTTATTAGTGCGTTTTTGAATGGCGTAATAAATTGCAAACGCTGAAAGCACAAAAAATAACGGCATGATGAATTGATTGAAGATATTAACGAAAACTGTTGCACCAAAACTTAGTTCAAGATTTTTGACATGCCAATCTTCATCATTGAAAAAACGGGCGACATGAAAAAGGAAAACGCCGATTGTGCCAAGCACACGAAGCCAGTCAATGTCGTAGTAGCGAGTTGAAGTGTTCATTTATTTTCTCCCAAAATCGGCAGGGTTTTCACCCCACAGTTTCGTCTCCCATTTCAAAATTTTATCTTCGGGCAATTCGTTTTCGGCTAACCAATTTTCAGCACTGCGAATCAATGCAAATAAAACCGCAGTTTTGGATGAATGTTTTAATTTCGTTTTGCACTCACCCGTATGAACCCATGCAATCGCATTTTCAGAATCAGAATAAATGGGAATGTGCATGTTATGTTTGGCTTGCCAAGTGAGCGCGTGAACAATTGCTAAAAATTCTCCGATATTATTTGTGCCTTCTGGATATGGTCCCGCTTTGAAAATTTCTTCCCCTGTGGATGTATTCACGCCTCGATATTCGAGTTTACCTGTTTTGCCATTGTATGCAGAATCTACACACATAGATGGAATCTTGGGTTTGTGGCTTGCGTTTTTCCAACGTCCATGTGAGGATGGTTTACCTTTGTAATCATCATACTTTGCAAGATATGCAGTTTCTGCTTCAGATTCTTTTTCAAAAGACTTATATTGCGCGCCAACAAATCCCTTCACTTGTTTTTCACATTCCGCCCATGAAGTGAAGATGCCTGTCTTACGCCCCTTCCAAACGACGTAATATTTTTGTTTCGGCATACATGTTAATTTTACATCAAGTAATGAATATTTGTCTTGACAAAAACTTTTATTTCCGTAAAATACGTCCAGCCTTATGAAAAAATATTTATATTGCTTGTGTCTATGGCGGGGTTCGTAACCACAGCCTAAGACGCTCAGCCCAAATAAGCAGTCAACGACTTAGGATAGTGGAACGGCTCCCGCGTGAAAATTGTATCCGCAGGATTGTTTGCTGTCCTTTTGTTTTATGTTGACTGCTTTTTATATTAATTCTGGGCGAGATGACCTCGCCCCTACAAAACATCTCAAAGGAAAATACACTATGTCTTACGCTCGTCCTGAATATTTAGTAGATACTGAATGGGTTGCACAAAATTTGAACAACCCAGACGTCCGCATTATTGAATCAGATGAAGACCCTTTGTTATATGCCACTGGTCACATTGAAGGTGCAGTGCAAGTAGATTGGTTCAGCACATTACAACATCCATTACGACGCGATTTTTTAACCAAAGAAAAATTTGAAGAAGTTGCATCCAATTTAGGTATCACAAACGATACAACCGTTGTATTCTATGGTGACAAATCCAATTGGTTTGCAGCGTATGCCTTATGGTTATTTCAATATTATGGGCATCAAAACGTGAAAATTATGAATGGCGGACGTTTGAAATGGGAACAAGAAAAGCGTCCCTTTGTAAAAGATGTCCCTGCATATCCCAAGACGACCTATAAAGCAAAAGAAGCGGATAAATCTATTCGCGCTTTCCGTGATGATGTCTTCAAACAAATTGAAGCAAAGAAACCTCTTGTTGATGTGCGTTCTCCAAAAGAATATTCTGGTGAGTTGACTCACATGCCAAATTATCCGCAAGAAGGTGCTACACGTGGCGGACATATTCCAACCGCAGTGAGCATTCCGTGGGCGCAAGCAGTCAATGAAGCGGATGCAACTTTCAAAAGTGCTGATGAATTGCGTGCATTATATGAAGGCAAAAATATTAAACCCGATGGCGAAGTAATTGCATATTGCCGTATTGGTGAGCGTTCATCATTGACTTGGTTTGTGTTGAAATATTTGCTTGGTTATGAGAAGGTCAAGAACTATGATGGTTCATGGACTGAGTGGGGTAATCTCGTAGATGCGCCGATTGAAAAATAAAATTATATGTAGGGGCGGGGTAACCCTGCCCCTACAAAAAAATTATGACCTTACCAAATAAATTACAAGAAATTATTGACGACATCGCCAGTATGTCTCGCGAAGAAAAACTTGAGACATTGATTGCGTATGCTGAATCGTTCCCTGAATTACCTGAACGATTCAAAGCCGAAAAAGAAAAAATGGAGCCAGTGCCTGAATGCATGACTCCTGTATTTTTGATTGCTGAAAAAGATTCAAATGACAAGATAACTTTTTATTTTGACATTCCAAAAGAATCCCCCACTGTACGCGGACTGGCTTCGATTCTTCTCTACGGGCTAAATGGTTGCACGTTGGAAGGAATTATCTCAGTCCCAGCCGATTTTTATTTGGCGATGAATTTGCACGAAGCCGTATCACAACAACGGATTAATGGATTTGTTGGTGTATTAAGTCACATGAAACAAGCGGCGGTAAAAGCAGGGGCGGGGTAAGCCCGCCCTTATTTATTGGGCACGGAGACCGTGCCCCTACCTTAATATAACCTTCACACTTTCCAAAGCCAAAATTGCGCCATCTGCGGCGGATTGATCTTGGATTTCGATGTAATACATACCAGCAGATAGAGTATCTAAAACCATGGTTGTATCAAATGTGCCAGGCGCGCCAAAATCTGGGGCAGTGACGTTAATGGGTCCAGCCATGTATTGATTCCCATCCTCATCATAGACAAAGAATGATAAATTATTTTCAAATGGAGCAATGCTGACAGAACCAGTGAGTTGAAAAGTTCGTGAGGACAATTCTGTATTATCCACAGGCGATGTAACTACAATTTCACGCTTGATTCCATTGGGTGCAACGGTTGTGTAATTCACCAAAAGCAATTGATTTTTTACCAACGCATATGTTTGTGTGGTTTGTAGTGTTGGGCAACAACCACCATCTTCAAAACCATGCACAACTACATCTAAAAATATTTCACCATTGATTAATGAAATGCTATTGGGCATGGGGCGGTCATCAATTAATAATGAATCTAAAAATACAGGTTGACCTGCTACATTAGCAAAAACAGCAAGCACACCAAAATTCCCTGTGCCGCCATAATTTTCTAGAAACATGACTGCCGCATCATCTACGCCATCGCCTGTTATATCGCCTAATGCAAAAAATTGAGTCACAGCGATATAAGCATAATCAACTGACAATGTATCTGTTCCACTTTGATATGTACCATTCACCATTTGCACTACACGCCCATCATCTGGCACGAGCAATGGATATTGAACATTATTGATTTGTTCAATCGTCAATGCAGGAATGGCTGTGGGCGGAGAAACTGTATCCGCTGGTGGAACAGGTGTAATTGAGTCTGAAGCGGTTGGGAATCCACAAGCAAGTGTTGCAAGAATCAATATCAATAAAAATCTTAAGGGATGATTGGGAACCATGTCTGCGCTCCATCTTCGGTTTTATATAACACTCTTTGATTGGTTGAACTTGTAGTAATGACCCAACCAACTTGCGCATTCGCAAAACTCATATCGGTTAAAGAATCTCCAAATGAAATATTTGGATTAATAATGTTGAAGGTTGCGCCCGCATCTTCCGTGATGTAAAACTGGTCGCTGGAATATAAAACAACTTCATTCGCGGATGGAATTTCGAGCAAGCCCGCTTCGGGGATACTTTCATCAAATGCTTGCCAAGTATTACCGCCATCATCAGTTGAAAAAATTAAAGTTTCTTGACTCGTTGAACTCATACGCAAAACCAACACACCTTGCGTTTGTGAAATGAATTGAAGTTTTTCAACACCGATCTGACTCTCTTGTGCTTCTTGCGGTAATTCGATATTGGCAATTGTTTCCCATGTTTCTCCACCATCATCGGTGCGGAATAAATATACATTTCCATTTGCATATACTACCCCACCAATCCATGCTGTTTGCATATCAAGTGGAACAAGCAAAACTTTAATTCCGCCTAATGGCAATGAATCACCTGCGCCTTCAAGGTTTGGGTCGTTGGTATAAACACGATTCCAAGTTGCGCCACCGTTATTCGTTTGAAAAACAGAAACAGCCATTGAACCCGCACCCACACCGAGGTCAGCAAGAATCCAGCCGTTATCTTCATCAATAAATTCTATATCACCTGCACTGAACGGCGTTTCAAAATTTTGCCAAGTTAATCCGCCATCTTGTGTGCGATATAAAAATCCACCAAACGGATAATTATTGTTATCAGCAATTTGTAACCAAGCGTTGTTTTCATCCAAGAAAAATGTAAAAACAGAATAACCAGTTTCTGTTAAATCTGGTGGCGTTACGTTATACCAAGTCACACCACCATCATCAGTACGCACAACTTCTTCTTCCGTAATTCCCCAACCATTGCGTTCATCTATCATTTCAATATTGATAATATCCGGTGCATCAATCAACGGAGCAGATGCTTCGCTTGGCAATGCAGTTGATTCAGTTGTATTCAATGCTTGTGGAGATGCTAACGCTTCTTCCGCCGTTGGGCTTGCCAGCAGAACCTGAGCAGATTCTTCGGTTTGAATAGATTCTGTCGTCGCAGTCGGCGTGCATGAAATAATTAACAAAGAAAGAAGAAAGAGGAAAGAAAGATTTTTTTTCATAGTTTTCCTTTTTTTAATCTGTAACTCGTATCTTGTAACTTGTTTCTCATCACTAACCTATAAACTCAAGTACTGTTGCTTCGCCTTGCCCCACACCCACACAAAGAGTCGCAACGCCATATTTTACATTGCCACGATTTTTCATTTCGTGCACAAGTGTTGTCACCAATCTTGCACCCGAACAACCAAGTGGATGTCCGATGGCAATAGCACCACCGTTTACATTCACAATTTCTGGATTCAATTCTAAATCTTCAATCACCGATAAGGCTTGCACTGCAAAGGCTTCGTTGATTTCAACGAGTCCAATATCTTTTATGTTTAATCCAGCGTGAGTCAATGCTTTTCTTGTCGCAGGTATGGGACCATATCCCATGACGCGCGGGGGCACACCTGCCGAGGCGGAGGTCACGAGGCGTGCTAAAGGTTTGAGATTCAATTCTTTGGCTTTTGATTCGCTCATTATCAACACTGCCGCGGCGCCATCATTTAATCCAGACGAATTTCCAGCCGTTACAGTTCCATTTTCTTTTGCGAAAGCAGGTTTGAGTTTGGATAATGATTCCATACTCGTATCACGGCGCGGACGTTCATCAGTGTCAATAATTTTTGCATCACCCTTTTTTTGTGGAATTGAAACAGGAATAATTTCTTGTTTGAATCTGCCTGAATCAATGGCTTTGATAGCAAGTTGATGACTTCGCACCGAAAATTCATCTTGTTTTTCGCGCGTAATGTGCGGACGTTCTTTAGCAATGTTTTCCGCCGTTTCCCCCATTGAATCAGTGCCATACATCTCTTTCATTTTGGGATTCGGATATCGCCAGCCAAGAGCTGTATCATACGCGGTTAAATTTCCGAATGAAAAACCCGCCTCTGCTTTTGGAAGTGAATAGGGTGCACGGCTCATGCTTTCAACTCCGCCTGCAATATAAATTTCGCCTTCACCTGCTTTGATTGCACGTGCCACCATGTTGATTGCATTTAATCCCGAAGCACACAAACGATTCACAGTCACGCCGCCTACTTCAACAGGCAAACCTGCTAATAAGGCTGCCATCCGAGCAACATCACGGTTATCTTCACCTGCTTGATTTGCACATCCTAAAAAAACTTCTTCAATTAATTTTGGGTCAAGTTGATTTCGCTCAACAATTGCTTTAATGACATGTGCCGCCATATCATCAGGGCGGACAGAGGAAAGCACACCTCCCAACGCTCCAATCGGTGTGCGGATTGCATCAATAATTACAGGGTTGTTCATTCATTTCTCCAGAAATAATTTCATTTTGATTGTACCACTATGAAAATAACATCAATTAAGCGGGTATATAAATAAAAATTGATTAAATCATTTGATTTCATATATTTTTTGTTAAATTTTAGTTTGGAATCAATTCTAGACATTTAACGTGTAAAATAGAAAAAACGAGTTATTAAATTTAGTGATTTTGGAGGACATATGCATGACATAACATTGCTCATCAACATTGTTGTTGCTTTGGTGGTGGCATTCATTGGCGGGGTGATTGCGCGTCGAATTGGTTTACCCACCATCGTCGGATATTTGGTTGCGGGGATTGCCCTTGGTCCGTTCACACCTGGTTTCATAGGAGATACAGACATCATCACCCAATTGGCTGAATTGGGTGTAATTTTCCTTATGTTTGGTGTCGGCTTACATTTTTCTCTAAGTGATTTATGGAGGGTCCGCACAGTGGCTATCCCTGGCGCACTTGGACAAATGTTCTTAACCACTATGTTGGCTTATGGTTTAAGCCAATGGTGGGGATGGTCACCTGCTTCAGGAATCGTTTTAGGTTTGGCAATTTCAATCGCAAGCACAGTTGTTTTGCTTCGTGGGTTGATAGATAATGGTCTTCTCAATACCCCACACGGACAAGCCGCCGTCGGCTGGTTGGTGCTAGAAGACATCGCCACAGTTTTGATATTGGTACTCATGCCCACTTTAGCAAATAGCAACGGTGGATTTGATTGGGGCGGGTTGATATTTACTCTCGTGAAAGCAGCTGCTTTTGTTGCACTTATATGGCTTGTAGGTAGAAGACTCATCCCTTGGGTTTTGCTTCGCATTGCTTATACACGTTCACGTGAATTATTTATCTTAGCCATTCTCGCCATCACACTTGGTGTATCGCTTGGAGCCGCAGAATGGTTTGGAATTTCATTTGCCCTAGGAGCATTCGTAGTGGGCGTTGTTGTCGGCGAATCACCATTGAGTCATCAAGTAGGAGCTGATGTTTTTCCATTTCGAGAAGCCTTTACAGTTTTATTCTTTGTTTCGATAGGAATGGTCGTCAATCCAATTTATCTTTATAATAACATTAGTCATGTATTGATATTAACTATACTTATCGTCGTCGGAAAATCAGTTTTAACTCTTATGCTTGGCTTAATATTCCCATGGCAAGGGCGCACTGCATTGGTAGTTGCGTCGGGCTTAAGCCAAATTGGTGAGTTCTCGTTTATTCTAGGGCAAGCTGGCATTGCACTAGGAATATTAGATAGAGACCAATATTCATTAATATTAGCAGGAGCATTATTGTCCATCACTGTCAACCCAGTGATGTTCCGCCTCATCAACCCAACAGAGAAATTCTTCAAACGATTCCCTAGATTTTGGAAACTGTTAGACCGTCATGGACCAGCCCCTGCTGCTCCAGTTGAAGAATCTATTGAAGGTCACGTTATTGTTTTCGAATACGGTAGAGTCGGTACTTATATTGTTAACCTACTAGAACAAATCTCTATCCCTTACCTTGTGATTGATTCAGATGTAGAACGTATTGAAGAACTCAGCAGGCGAGGAATTCCCACCTTATATGGAGATGCTTCCAATACCGAAGTGTTACATCACGCAGGTTTAGGGCGCGCTCGCGCATTAGTAATTGCAGGTCACGATGAAGCCTCCAGTGAGTTGATCATTACAGCCGCACGAGAAATTGCTCCCAAATTGCCCATCATTGCTCGCGCCACTACAGAAGAAGGCATTAATCGGCTGGCTGAACTTGGCGCACAAGATGTAATTCACCCTGAACTTGAAGGTGGTTTAGAACTTGTTCGTCACACCCTACTTAAACTAGATTTCCCCTTACATGAAATCCTCCGCTATATGGATTCAGTCCGCGAAGACCATTATGACGCTCAAATTGATACACAAGAAGAACACCGCCTCTTGCATGATCTCATTAGTGCCAGCCACAATTTAGAAGTTTCTTGGGTTCGAATTGTTTCTGGCAATGCCTTAATTGGACAGACATTAGCCGAAGCGAATATTCGGGCGCGTACAGGAGCATCTGTAGTCGCAATTGTACGCAATAAACAACCGATGGCAAATCCAAAATCACAAACCGTGTTTGAAGCAGATGACCGTATTGGTCTGATTGGTGACCCAGAACAAATCCAAGCCGCAGAAAAATTATTAACTGATTTAGAGCACGAATCGACAGAAGCAGGCGTGGATTGGGAAACTTAAGCCGAAATTGTAATCAAATGTTAACCCGTCTCGTGTGAGGCGGGTTTTTCAAATGCTATAATGAATTATTATATGGAGTCAGGGAACTTGCTGGAGAATTGGCAGGAGCAAGTTCCTACACTCCATAAAAATTTTGGAGGTCTCTCATGGCTGACTATGATTATGACATGCTCGTCATCGGTTCTGGACCTGCCGGTCAACGCGCGGCGATCCAAGCCGCAAAGTTAAATAAACGCGTGGCAGTCGTTGAACGAAAAACAATTTTGGGTGGAGTCTGCATTAACACGGGCACCATCCCAAGTAAAACCTTGAGAGAAGCGGTTCTTCATCTTTCTGGATATCGTGAGCATAGTTTGTATGGTGAGTCATATACCGTTAAACAAAATATCACCATGAGTGATTTGTTATATCGCACAGACCATGTCATACAACATGAATTGGATATTGTGCGTCATCAATTACAACGTAATTGCGTTGAGTTAATTTCAGCCGAAGCCTCTTTTATTGATGCACATACTGTGCGCTTGAAACATGTTGACCAACAAGGTTGGCGTGACGTGACTGCAAATGCAATTGTGATTGCAACGGGGACGATTGCGACAAAAGACGAACGCATCCCATTTGATGGAAAACGAATCGTCATTAGCGATGATATTCTTAAATTGAATCATTTACCACGTTCATTAGCAGTAATAGGTGCTGGTGTGATTGGTTTGGAATATGCTTGCATTTATGCCGCTCTTGGTGTGCGTGTGACCTTGATTGATAAACGCCGTCGTTTGCTTCCATTTGTAGATGAAGAAATAATTGATTCTTTGATGTATCACTTAAATCAACAACGCGCGATTATGCGGCTTGGTGAAGAAGTAAAAGCGATTGAACCTGTAACAGATGAAAATAACGGAGAAAAAGTTAGGATTACTTTGGCAAGTGGAAAACAAATTACTACTGAAATGGCATTGTATAGTATTGGACGCACTGGTGCGACACATTCATTAAATATTCAAGCCGTGAATTTAGAAGTGAATGAACGTGGATTGCTGAAAGTGAACGATGATTTTCAAACGAATGTTCCTAATGTGTATGCCGTTGGTGATGTGATTGGCTTTCCATCATTAGCATCCACGTCTATGGAACAAGGTCGTTTAGCGACGTGCCATGCATTTGGGATTCAAACAAAAAATACGCCTGAGTTATTTCCTTATGGCATTTATACAATTCCAGAAATTTCTATGGTCGGAAAAAATGAAGAAGAATTGACCGAAGCGGGCATTCCGTATGAAGTAGGTAAAGCCCAATATCGTGAAATCGCGCGTGGACAAATCATCGGCGACCAAACAGGTTTGCTGAAAATTATTTTTCATTTAGAGACACATGAAATCCTTGGCGTTCACATCATTGGTGAAGGCGCAAGCGAATTGATTCATATTGGTCAGGCAGTGATGGCACTAAAAGGTACTGTGGAATATTTCATCAATACTGTGTTTAATTATCCAACGCTGGCAGAATGTTATAAAACTGCGGCGTTTGATGGGATTAATCGCTTAGGGAATTGAGAACAGTAAACAGTTACAAAGATGAAAATCTCAACAAATCAATTTAATAGTCTCATGCAAACGATTGCCGATGGGTGGAATGAGGGAAATGCGCGTAAATCTGCTGATGGTTTTTGTGAAGATGCAGTTTATACCGAACCACCAGAGAAACAAGTGTATCAAGGACGTGAAGCGTTATATGAATTTTTCGGCGGAGATGCTGGTACAGAAATTCCAATGCACATGACATGGCATCACCTTGCCTTTAATGAAGAAGAACAAATTGGCTTTGGCGAATATTCTTTCAGAATGTACGGGAATTATCACGGGGTTGTGATTGTAAAAATAGAAAATGGCTTGGTCAAATTTTGGCGGGAATATCAATATCAGACTGAACTAAACTGGAAAGAATTTTCAAAGTTAAATTCTTTCTGATAGACATCTTTATTACATAATTTCCAATCCGCTATATAAAATAAGCGGTTTCTTTATCCCAAAATACCTATCAAATGTGTAGATTTTCCAAATGAAAATGGATGTAGAATCTAAAAAATTAAATTGATAGAGGATTAATGTTTTCAAAAATAATGAGTTGGGTAAAAGCCCCAACTTACCCAAATGACCACGAAAAAACACGTTCATCAACATTGTTAAATATTATTTTGTGGATGTTCATTTCGGCATCTAGCCTTTATGGTTTGCTTGCTCCTATTCAACCAGAGCTTAGAATCAGGCGGCTCGTTATCATTGCTCCGTTTGTTATTATTTTGTTTGTCTTAAAACAAGTCTTAAATAAAGGGTATATTCGTTTCGTTGGTGTATCCATTGTTTTTGTCACTTGGTTTATTTTTACCGGGGCAATGTTATTTGGTGCAGATTATAAAAACCCTGCTTATATGGGTTACATTATTGTGGTCGTCACGGCTGGATTGGTATTAAATTGGCGCGCCGCAATTCTATGGGGCATGTTAAGCATTGCCACCAATGCAATTTTGATTACATTAGGTCAGCAAGGCGTGTTACCACAATCAGGTCAAGAAACACCACCGTTTGCCTTTTGGACCGCACAAACAGTTTACATCATCGTCACAACTATTTTATTAAGTCAAGCAACCCGCAAAATAGATGAAGCATTTGAAAAAACGCAACATGAAATTAATGAAAGAAAGCGTGTAGAAGCAGAGCGTGAAGTCTTCATCCGTGAATTGGAAGTAAAAAATGCTGAACTTGAGCGTTTTACTTACACTGTATCACACGACTTAAAAAGTCCATTAATCACTATCAATGGTTATCTTGGCTTTTTAGAAAAAGATGCACACGTAGGGGATATGGACAAACTGAATCATGATGTGAGACGTATTAAAGAAGCGGTTGAAAAAATGCAAGGGTTATTAAGTGATTTGCTCGAACTCTCACGCATTGGACGACTCATCAACCCACCTGAAGAAGTAGATTTTACTGTGATTACACAAGAAGCGATGCGTCTGGTAGAAATTTCATTGCAAGAAAAAAATATAAAAGTTTCTATTCAACCGAACCTGCCAAAAGTTTATGTAGATAAAAAACGTATTGTTGAAGTGATGCAAAATTTATTAGAAAATTCTGCCAAATTCATTGGCAATCCATTAATCCCACAAGTAGAAGTTGGTGTAAAGACAGACAATGACAAAAATATTTTCTTTGTAAGAGATAATGGCATCGGAATCGCTCCGCAATATCACGAAAGAATCTTTGGGCTTTTTGACAAACTCAGCGCAGATACCGAAGGCACAGGTATTGGGCTAGCACTTGTGAAAAGAATTGTTGAAACGCATGGCGGTACAATTTGGTTAGAATCGGACATAGGCAAAGGAGCAACTTTTTATTTTACACTTCCGCAAAAAGCAACGTGAAATATAAAGTTTTATTATTTTTTCTTCAGTTCAATCATCACCTGCAAGCCACCTTCAGGTAAATTCTTTGCTTCAATTGTTCCACCTTGTGCTTCGATTAAGTGCTTTGCAATTGCTAAACCCAATCCCGTTCCGCCGGATGTGCGCGAGCGGGATTTATCCTTTCGCCAGAAACGGTCAAAGATAAACGGCAAATCTTCTTCAGGAATGCCCACGCCATTATCATTGACAGTAATTCGCAAACCTTCATCTGTTTCATCCGCAGTCACCCACACTTTACCGTTTTCATTGACATAGCGAAGTGCATTGCCAATCAGATTGCTCATCACTTGTTCAAAGCGTTGTGGATCAAGTTCAGCAACTAAGTTGCCATTTTGTTCTGTAAAAGATAATGAGATTTTTTTCTCTTGAGATTCAGCCGAGAACATTTCAATGGTTCGCTCAATTAAATCAGCAACATTTACATTTTTTGTATCAAATTGCAACTGACGAGTCTCTGCTAAAGTTAATAAACGTAAATCTTCAATCAATCTTTCCAAAATATAGGTTTGTTCCAATGCTACTGAAACTTGTGAGCCATTTTCTTGATAGACACCGTCAATAATGCCTTCTAATCTGCCACGAATCACAGCCAAAGGTGTTCGCAATTCATGAGCAACATCGGCTAACATTTCGCGGCGTTCTTTATCATTTCGTTCAAGAGATGAAGCCATCTCGTTAAAATTTTCGGCAAGGCTTTGTAAATCTTGCGGACCTTCACTTGAGATTCGTGTGTCAAACTTTCCATCCGCAACGGCACGAGCAGCATAAATTACATCAGCAAGTGGGTTTACAAATCTTCGCACGAGCAAAATAGAAACGACGACTAAAAACAATGCCAGAATAAATGAAATCAGTCCGATAGGCACTAAAATTGCACGTGCTAATCCAAGTCGTGAAGAAATTGAAAAAGATGTGATAACTAAATAACCAATCGTTTCGTCATTTGCTTTTAATTCAATAAATGCATCTTCAGAGCCAAGTTGATAAATAGAATTTGTTGACGCAGGTGAATCAGGACGACGGTCAAGAATGATGCGGTGTTCTTCATCTAATAAAATTGGATTGGCTGAGTCTAAGCCATCTAACGAGTCAAATAATTTTTCAACACCGTCCCAATTGCCATTGGCGAGATAATATCCTTCTAACGTGCTGGCAAA
Organism: Anaerolineales bacterium UBA2317; assembly: GCA_002345215.1. Lineage (GTDB taxonomy): Bacteria > Chloroflexota > Anaerolineae > Anaerolineales > Villigracilaceae > Villigracilis. Next base: position 137,367 of record DDVH01000006.1, on the reverse strand, counting down.
CGGAAATGGAATAGGTGTGGAAGAAAAAGTTAAGTAATAACCTGTAACCGCGATAAAAAACACAAATGATAAAAATAAAACAATCACAAATGCGCGTGCTAATAAAATAAATAAACGCCTGCGAATTTCTCGAATAGAACTTTGCATGTTAGACCTCGAATTTATAACCCACGCCATGCACCGTGATAATTAAATCATCAGGTTCTAATTTGCGGCGTAAGTTGCGGATGTGCGAATCAATTGCGCGTTCATAACTTTCAAATGCAACACCATGCGCCGCATTTAATAATTGATTACGAGAAAAAATTCTGCCAGGCTGACTCATTAAGATTGCCATGATTTCAAATTCGGTTGGTGTTAAAGAAATTTCACGCGCCTCTATCTGGACTTTATAGTTGCTTCTGTCTAGTGAAACATTTTCTACGCGGATCATTTCTGCATTCGCATCGCCAGCGACTCTTCGTAATACAACTTTTACGCGCGCCACCAACTCACGCGGACTAAACGGTTTGGTAATGTAATCATCTGCGCCGATTTCTAAACCGATTAATTTATCAGTTTCTTCAACTCGTGCAGTTAACATAATAATCGGTACGTTGCTTTCTTTACGAAGAGTACGAATTAAATCAATGCCATCTAGTTCTGGCATCATTAAATCGGTGACGATTAAATCTGGTTTTTCACGCCGCGTTGAGATTAATCCTTGTGCGCCATTTTTTGCAGTGACCACGTCATAACCCGAAGCCTTGAGATAGTCTTGGCAAATTTCAAGGATTTCGGATTCGTCATCAACGAGCAGAATTTTTTTGGGCATAGGTTTATTATAAGAGAACAGATAAATAAAATTGGAAAGCAGTGAATAGAAAGTGGGCGGTTAGAAATTTAATTTGTACTTACCACTTTCTACTTTCTATTCATACCTCAACGCCACCATTGGATGTAAGTTTGCGGCGCGGAAAGCGGGATACAAACCGAAGAATACTCCGATGATAAGTGAGAAAAAGAATGCCAGCAGAATCGAATCGGCGGTGATGAGTGAGGCGATTAATCCAGTGGCTGAAAATACACTGGCAATGCCAACGCCGAGCAAAATTCCAACAACCCCGCCCAGCAAACTCAATGTGACTGTTTCAATTAAGAACTGAGTCAAAATTTGATTCTTGGTTGCACCTACGGCTTTTCTCAAACCGATTTCTTTTGTTCGTTCGGTAACAGAAACAAGCATAATGTTCATAATCCCAATGCCACCAACGAGCAATGAAATACCTGCAATGGCTCCAAGAAAAATGGTTAGCGTTTGTGTGACTGTATTTAATGTTTCTAATGTATCTGATTGATTCATGACATTGAAATCGGATTCATCTGAAGGTTTCAAATCATGCGAGCGACGAAGCATGTATTCAATTTGGGCTGAGACAGTATCCATAGAATCTGTTGACTCAACTGAAACAAGAATATTATTGATTGTCTTTTTGCCGTTATGCAGGGCTGAGTCACCAAACAGTTTGAGATAGCCTGTTTCAATAGGAATAAATATATTTTCATCTGGTGACCCAATAGATGCGCCTTTGGCTTCTAACACACCAACCACTTGAAACTTAATTCCATTGATGGAAATCGTTTTACCAATCGGAGAAAGACTTCCAAATAAATCTTCAGCAATGCCATTCCCTAAAACAACGACTAAGGCTTGCGATTTATTATCCCCGTCTGTGATGAAGCGTCCGTCTAATACTGTCAAAGAACGCACATCTTTTTGTTCTTCCATCACACCTACAATTGTGGCAGTAAAACTTTCATCCCCAAATTTGACAACATACGAAGATTGCACTGCTGGCACAATCGCGGAAACATTATTCGTCAAGTTACTTTCTAGCAATTCATAATCTTCATAATATAAATAACTTGGTTGTTGGCTTTGACCTACTCCGGGAAAACCTGTTTGCATTCTGCCGGGTGATACGGTCAATAAATTTGAGCCGCCACTTTGAATTTGACTCGTAATACTCGCCGTTGCACCTTTACCAATCGAAAGCAATGCTACAACGGTGGCTACGCCAATCACAATTCCTAAAATAGTAAGAATAGAACGTAATTTATTGGCACGCAAGGCGCGAATTGCAATTTTGAAATTTTCTGAAAATAACATCTTAATATCCTTTATTCATCACCACGCGGCGTACCGGCTTTGATTGGGTTCTTATTCACTTCATCCGAAACAATTTTGCCATCCGAAATTTTGATAATTCGTTTGGTATGTTTTGCCACATACGCATCATGCGTTACCAAAATCACCGTCTGACCATGCTCTTCATGAAGATTTTGAAATAGATTCATAATCTCAACACCTGTTTTACTATCCAATGCGCCGGTAGGTTCATCTGCTAACAAAATCGCAGGTTCATTGACCAATGCTCTTGCAATCGCCACACGTTGTTGCTGACCACCAGAAAGTTCATTTGGTGCATGATGTGTTCGTTCACCAAGCCCAACACGGTCTAAGGCTTTGAAAGCACGGTCTTGTCTATCTTTTCCAGTAATGCCTGCATACGTTAAAGGCAACATCACATTTTCTAAAGCACTCGTGCGGGCTAACAAATTAAATTGTTGAAACACAAATCCAATTTTTCTGCCACGAATTTCAGCCAATTTGGTTTCATCCATATTCTCAACAGATACGCCATCTAAAATATATGTTCCACTTGAAGGCACATCCAAACAGCCGATGATAGACATCAACGTACTTTTGCCAGAACCAGAAGGTCCCATAATCGCAAGCATCTCACCTTTTTCAATCGAGAAGCTTGTTCCATCTAAAGCACGCACTTCGTTATCGCCCATCTGATAAATTTTTGTCAACCCTTCCGCTTGAATCATCATTGTCCTCCTTGAAAAGGATTCGGTGCTTCAAAACCTGTATTTGCACGAACCGTTGAAATACGTTCACCAACTTGTAAATCACCAGTTACAGCAACCATGTCACCCACAATCACACCGCCCACCACATCTACACGTCGTGTTGAACCGTCACTTTCAATCACCCACACAAACTCGCCTTGAGTATCATTTTGAATCGCAGTAATCGGCACCGCCAATGTTGAAGTTGCATCTTTTATTTTGATAACCACATTAGCAGTTGCACCAAGTGGTAAGAAAACATCTGCATCTACTTTATCTAAATCAATCCGAACTGAATATTTGACCAAACCTGAAACCGCTTCACCAACTGGATTGATTGCCGATACCTGACCTGTAAACGTGACTCCACTTACCGCATCTAACGTGATTTCGGCTTGGTTGCCCAATTTGACATTAGCAATATCTGATTCATCTACTTGTGTTTCAACATACAGTTGATTCAAGTTTGCCAAGTTCACCGGTAACTCATTTGCAGTAATAGAATCACCTACTTGATTATCAATAGACAATACTTGTCCATCAAAAGGCGCAATGATATACAAAGAATTGACAGTCGTTTGCGCCGCTTCTACTTGTGCTCTTGCCGCCAACACTTCATTTGATTCTTCGCCTGCTAATAATCTGTCATATTCACGTTGGGCATCATCTAACAAACCTTTTTTCAATGCCAAATCATTTTCAGCATCTATAATCCATTCTTTCGGAGCAGGTCCTTTGAAATTTTCGGCTTCATATCTATATTCCCAACCATTGCGAGTTTGTACTAATTCAGCCGTATATTTTGTTTGTGGAACTTTTTGGTCTGTTTGCAAATACTTCAAATAATTAACGGCTTTGTCATAATCCTCTTGAGCCTCTTTCAAATCAATGGCGGCTTGCGCCACACCTGTACCCGAAGATAAAACATCTTCTAAATTTTCTTGAGCAGTTATCAGGTCAGCCTGAGCCGATACAATACTGGCAGATGTGCTTTCAGGTTGCAGAGTCAAAAGAATATCTCCAGCCTTCACAAAATCTCCAACCTCTACATTGACAGACTCAACCACACCACTGGTTTTCCAAGTAAGGCTAGCAAACGGCTGGGCTTGCAATGTGCCAGAAGTTTCAATGGTTTCAGCCACCTCAAGTGAAACGACTTGTGCTTCAGTGCTTGGTACATTGCTGGCATTGGCGGGTGAAAATCCGCGTACCAATGTAAACAAAATAATGACGACCAAAACGCCAATGCTTACATTTCGTAAAGTTTTATTTTTCCAAAAATTTTGTAACATGTTGTACTCCTATTTATTTTTCCCGTATGATACAAATCAAATGTGCAGAAATTGTGCAGATGAAAAGGACAAATGTGGATAAGATTAAGGTTAAAATACAGATATGAAATACGAAACCCTCGCAAACGTGACACTCCCCAAAATCGGATTCGGCACTTGGAATATCGGTGGCGGCTCGACTCCTAACTTGAAACTTGATTCTGCTCATCGAATCGCTCTTCGTTCAGCATTAGACGTTGGCTATACTCATTTTGACACCGCCGAAATGTATGCCAGCGGACATGCCGAAGAATTGCTTGGTCAGGCAATTCGTGAATCAAATGTAAAAAGAGAAAATTTATTCATCACATCAAAAGTCATGCCATCTCATTTAAGATATGATGATGTGCTTCATTCGTGTGAAAAAAGTTTACAAAGATTACAAATGGACTATATTGATTTGTATCTCATCCACTGGCCCTCTGTTGGAAGCAAATATGACGATACATTTCGCGCATTAAATAAATTAGTAAAAGATGGAAAAGTAAAACATCTCGGCGTGAGCAACTTTAATTTGAAATTATTGAAACAAGCGGGAGAACTTTCTGAAACGTCCATTATCACCAATCAAGTGCCATATAGTTTGTCAGACCGTTCGTATGTCAAAAACGGTGTTTTAGAACATTGCCAACAAAATAATATTTTTCTCACCGCTTATGAGCCATTAGATAAAGGCAATATGCGTTCAAATAAAACTTTAGAAGCCGTTGCCAAAACACATAATAAAACTATTTTTCAAATTGCACTGGCTTGGGTCATTTCACAACCCAATATTATTACAATTCCGATGTCAACCAACTCAGACCATATCAAAGAAAATTTTGAGGCGGCAGAGATTAATTTAACAAAAGAAGAAATTGATTCACTTAACAAATAATGAAAGAAGAAAGAGGAAAGATTTTTTCTTCGTTAATCTTTGTGACACTTCGTGGTAAAAAATGAATCAAGTAATTCCTGAAATTGAAATCATAGAAGAAACTGAAACACATCTCGAGCCGTTGTATCGCGTCATCATTCATAATGATGATGCGACTCCGATGAATTTTGTCGTGCATGTACTCACCAACATCTTTTTTCTTGCTATCGATAAAGCCACAGATATTATGATGACGGCACATATCAAAGGCAATGCGTATGTGCAAACGTTACCCAAAAGCGAAGCAGAGAATCGGGTCAACAAAGCACATTTCGCGGCAGGGCTAGAAGGTTTTCCATTACATTTTTCGATTGAGCCTGAATGAATCCAAAACAACTTGAAACGCTGACAAACATCAACCTTGATGATTTGGTTGAATCATTTGGTTGGAAAAATTATCCGCTACTTGCAAAATTATTGAGACTATTATTTCGTAAACCTGCCGAGACCTTTGCAAAACACGTCATTGAATATGATGATATTGTTGGCTCACAAGGAATCGTCGCAGGTGGATGGAATCTGACACTTCGATATGTAAAAGATATTCGCGTCATTCATCCTGAACGGATACCTGATTCAGCATTTTTAGCATTATCCAATCACCCTGGCATGACGGATACCGTCGCATTGTTTGCGGCATTAAATAGAAAGGATTTGCATATCATCGCCTTAGACCGACCATTCTTAAATGAATTGCCCAATACAACCAAGCAATTGTTTTATGTGTACGATGATTCGGCGAAGAGAATGTCGCTGGTAAGGCAAGTCAGTTCTCACCTTAAGTCTGGAGGCGCGACGTTGACATTTCCTGCAGGTCACATCGAACCTGATCCAGATGTTTATGCAGGCGCAGTTGAGTCATTAAATCAATGGACAGATAGTGTGGGCGTGTTTATTCGCATGTCACCCAACGCGGCAATATTGCCTGTGTTGGTACGAAATGTAGTTGCAAAAAAATATGCAAATCATCCGTTATTGAAATTAAAACGAACAAAAGAAGAAAAAGAAAAATTAGCTACTGCTTTGCAATTGCTCGGCATGATTTTATTTAACGAAAAACCAGTGACCGTGACAATTCAAATTGGCAACCCAATTTATGCCAAAGATTTGGGGACGAATGATACAGATGCAATTCATCAGGCGGTGTTGAAAGAGATGAAAAATTTAATTGAATCATTGTAGAGATACGGGGACGCCGTGTCCCTATGGTTTCCGTGCACGATTAACCATTATCGAAGCACCACTTGATGGTGTGGAAGTCTCACCTGCTTCAATCGGTTCATCACCATTATATTTTGGCAAATGATTCCACTTCCACGCAATGGCAAGCGTGCCGATAATACAACCAATTCCACCGCTGACAATTGCATACGGCGCACCAAACAGTTGAGCCACGACGCCTGCACGAATTTCTCCAAGTTGCGGACCGCCCTGAAAAAATATTTGATTCACACTCGTCATGCGTCCACGAATGTAATCAGGTGTTTGCAATTGACGAATTGTGTTACGAATAATCGTACTAACTCCATCCGATGCACCCATTAATGCAATTGCTATCCATGCAATGATGAAAGATTTGGTGATGCCAAATACAATCGCCGCAAAACCAAAAAATATGACAGAACCAAGCAACCATAAACCTTGTTTGCGAATCTCTTTCACTTGCGAAATCACCAAAGCAACCGACACTGCTCCAACCGCTTGCGCGGCAGAAAGATAACCATATTCTTGAACACCTACTTTCAAAACATCTTTCGCAATAATCGGCATGAGCGTACTTGCCGATGCGAAAAATGTAGCAATAAAATCTAAAATCATCGAAGAGAAAATAATTTGTTTTGAAAGAATAAATTGAATGCCTTCACGAATTGATTCAAGCCCAAGCCCCACAGGTTTTTCAGCCAGTGTTTGTGGCACATCACCAATCATAAACAAAGCAAATATCACCGCCAAAAACGATAATGAATTGAAATAATAAACAGCCTCTTGCCCTGCAAACGCAATCACAATACCTGATAATGCAGGTCCAATCACTGAGCCTGCTTGAAATGCAGTAAACGTCATACTAAAACCATTCGGCAAATCTTCTTTCGGCAACAAATTTGGAATCAATGCTTGGCGTGAAGGCGCATCAAACGCGGCAACGGTCGCTTGCAATGCCGTCACCACATAAATGTGCCAAATCGTAATTTGCCCGAATTGCGTGAACAAAGCCAAAGATAACATCAACAACGCGGCAATAGATTGAGTCACAAACATAATTTTTCGTCTATCGCGCGAATCAGCCATCACACCACCAATCAATGAAAAAATAATAATTGGCAAAACGCGCGCCGCACCAATTCCACCCAATGCAATCGGGTTTTCATTCAGTTGATTGATATGCCAAAATAAAGCCCAAAGTTGCATCTGGGTGCCTGTGATAGAGATAAGTTGACCTAACCAAAGATAGAAAAATTTTTTATGACGTAACGATGGTGGGATTCGTAACATATCAGTTGTCAGTAATCAGTTACCAGTGAACAGTATCTTTTTGCAGTTATAAACTCGCACAACTGATTACTGAACACTGTTCACT
>DDVH01000006.1:117246-129350 GCA_002345215.1 Anaerolineales bacterium UBA2317 | reverse complement strand
TTTGCAATTGGTGGTTGCATACGTTTATATTGATAACGCCTGACGCGATTGACCACGCCATTGACAAATTTTTCATCAAAGCCTGCTTCCATCGCTTCTTGTGGACTATAACGTTGGTCAATTAATAAATATAAAAGTTTATCCACTTCTTCATACGTGAAGCCTAATTCTTTTTCATCTGTTTGACCCAACCACAAATCTGCTGATGGAGCTTTATCTACAATAGGAGATGGAATATTCATTGCCCTTGAAAGTTGACGAACTTGCGTTTTATACAAATCACCAATCGGATTCATTGCACTAGCAGAATCACCATATAAAGTGCTATAGCCCAATAAAATTTCTGTTTTGTTGCTTGTGCCAATCACCAAACCTTTGAACACTTCGCTTTGGTCATATAAAACAATCATACGTTCACGCGCCATGATGTTGCCCTTACGCATGTTCGACATTTCAGGGTCAAGTTTGAATAACGGTTCAACCATATCTGTAATTTCAATCGTCTTAGATGGAATCCCAAGTTGGTCAATGAGTAATTGAGCATGGTCAAGTGAATCTTTACTAGAGGCTTTATACGGCATTCTGACAGCAAGCACATTATCTTTGCCCAGTGCTTCAACCGCCAAAACACATGACAATGCAGAATCAATTCCGCCTGATAAACCAATCACCGCACGAGATAAACCCGTACGCATGACTTCAGTTTTAATGAAGCCCGTTAAAATTTCGTGTGCAAGATCTGTATTGATGGTTAAGTTTGTATCAATCATTTTTGTAAAATTCTTTGCAACTCAGCCACAGTTAAATTCGTGCGTTCATCACGCAACAAAGGCAAACGCGCGCGTGTACGGCGTAGTTGATTTAAATCTAGTTGTGAATATGTAATGGCTTCTTCGTTATAAGGTCCGTGAGCAATTTCTTCACCGTTTGGGTCAAAGACAGTTGCTCCACCCCAAAAATGCAAACCATCTTCATATCCAACGCGATTTGAATGAGCAACAAATGAAGTAAACATACTGGCATAGGCTTTCGTCACACGTTCTACCCAACGTGCAGACTCAAGTTTTTCTTTATCGTTCAGTCCACGCCCAGGAGATGCCGAGGAGAAAATCATAATATCCGCGCCATCAAGCCATAATAAGTACGGAGGCGAAGCGTGCCAAAAGTCTTCACATATCAACATGCCCATCCGCCCGAAGCGTGTGTCGAAAGCACGAACCCTATCGCCCCACGCAAAGAAGCGACCTTCATCAAATAAACCATACGTTGGCAAATAGACTTTATGATGAACGTGAATTGTTTTTCCGCCTGAAAGATATGCCGAAGCAATAAAAAAACGATGACGGGAATCTTCATCTACAAAGCCAACCACTAAATCTATATCTTTTGAAGCGTTGAGCAAATGTTTGAAAATCGGGTCATCGTCCACTGGTTTGTGTGCCGCAGATGCGACTAAATCTTGTAGCACATAACCTGTAAGCGAAAGTTCGGGGAATACTAGCAAATCCGTTTTTTCAGATTTTGCCTGTTTGATGTAATCGAGATGTTTGGCTAAGTTCGCCTCCACATCTCCCAGTTTGGTGTTGATTTGTGCAAGCGCAAGGTTTAGTTTCATTTTATGAATCTTACCACTAAACACTTATTGATTTATAGTTACTTGTACCGTATCACTTTCGTTTGTGGCTTCTAAAACTGTAATTGTCACACCATCTATTGTGAACGATTCACCAATTGCTAGCGGAGATTGGTCACGATATGGGTCATTTTCAAGAATTGGATAAACGACCAATGCGCCTTCGCCCGAATAGATAGATGTATCTACTGTGTAAACCAATGCCCCCTCTTTGATTAAATTCGCATCATAACCTAGACGTCGTCTTGATTCTACAACTACAACTTTTGTTTCACTGACAGGAATCATCACGGCTTTAACACCGCCGATGGTTTCAATGGCTGTAAGGGTTACAGTTTGTTCCCCCTCTGTTTGACAAAAAATTTGCTCATCATCTAACCATCCCATTTGCCAACGTTCATACGCAAAAAATTCTGGGGCATTGCCATCAATAAAGCCCATTAATCCAAAACCACCGACAAAACGATGTTGGTCATCATAATTAGCGGAATCATATTGATAGGCATATAAATCAGGCAAGCCCATAATGTGACCTGTTTCATGGTTGAGCCATAAGAATCCCCAACCTGTTAAATCTGCGCCAGAAGTGACTCCATTTTCAAATATTTTGCCATCTGCTGAATATCCGAAACCAGCATTGGCTCCAAAAGCAGGTCCATACGGAACGGCATAAGCATCCGTTGGAACTAACACGAGTACAGAATTAGCGGTGGAAAAATCTACATTTGCATCTGCAAGTGTGACGGCTTCTTGTAAAAATTGCAAATGTCCGTCATAGGTGCGAATCCCTTCGCCATAATATGTAGAAGGTTGTGATAATCTCAACCATGTAAAATACGGTTCTAAAACATAATTCATTCTGCCGTAAGAAATATCATTGAAAAATTTTTCAGCATTGGGTGAGATTAATGAAAATACTTGTTCGGGTGTTTGTAAAGCGGGTGCATCATTAAAATCTGCAAACAAGACTATCGTTTTTACATCTCCAATTGTAGGAAGTTTATGAGATGGATTTGGAATCCCCAAGCCTACGTTTGTGAATGCAACAGGACTCTTTTTACATTCCGCTATGTTGTTTGAGATGATAGGGAGTTCAGGGGTCTCTGTAAAAGTGGGAAGCAATGTATCAGTTGGTAAAACAGGCTCAACAGACGAAGGAGGCGTTTGGGTTTGTCCGCCCAAATTACATGCTAATGTCAAAAATAAAATTAATATGCCAATGAAAATTTTTCTCATGGAGAATTCCTCGTTTATTTTCTGGTGGCGTGTTTGACAATCCACTTTGTATGTTCGTTTTTAGATTTTGACCAACGCTTCAGAATCTTGTCTGCTTCTGGTTTATTAACCTTCAAATAATCTCTAACGTGATTCGCCACTGACTTTTTTACAAATTTGATTTCATCTTCTTTGAGCATTTCTAAAATTTCAAACACGGGTTGAGGGTTTTCAATAAATGTTTCGAGTTTTGGTGCCCATGGAAGTTTTGGACGAAGCCCTTCGCTCGCCAGCCTGCGCAAATGAAAGTTTTTTGAGCCCGCCCATTTTTTCATCACTGCTAAACTTTGTTTTGGATATTTTTTGATATACGGGCGAATGGCATATTCACCTGTGTTTCGTTTGGTGATTTCTGAAATGGCTTTGATAGATGTTTCAAAATCATCGAGCCCGTATTTTTCTACAAATTTCCCCACAGGCAATAACCAATAAAAGTTTGTAAACATGCCCGTTTCTTTTTCATTTTCTGGTCCAAGAATTTGAGACAAGATTCCAATTGCTTTTTTATAATCTTGGGGCAAAAATATTCTTAATTCATCAGCCAACAGTTCCACTCGTTGGGTATACGTTTTACCAATACATTTCTCTCGAATGGTTTTGGCAAATTTTTTCTTATCAAACTTTGGATAAACTTCTAATATTTTATCGGATAAGATAACGGCTAAATTTTCCCCAAACGATTCTGTGATGCTGTAAGTGGTTGACATAAGAGAATCTTACCACTAAGCATAAAACCTCGGAGGTCTTAGAGACCTCCGAGGTTTGTTTTGTAACAGCGGAGAGGGAGGGATTCGAACCCTCGGTGACCCGTAAGAGCCACAACAGTTTTCGAGACTGCCCCATTCAACCACTCTGGCACCTCTCCAATATTGCGAGCGAGATTATAACTTCTTTTTTGTCATTGCGAGCCGTTTTTTGGCGAAGCAATCTCTTTGCTTAATTGGAGGTTGCTTCAAACGAAGAACAAGAGCGTCCTCGCAACGACATTAGAGATTCACACTCTCATGCAAGGCAGGGTAATGTACTTTATTTAATTTTTGTTCTTTCAATAAATCTTTCAAAGTTCTGGCTTGTTTTTCTTCGCCATGCACAAGGAAAACTTGTTTGAGTGATTTTTTCATATTAGTTGCATAGTGAACCAATAAATCTTGCCCAGCATGACCAGACAAACCACCAATTGTCGCAATTTCGCAGTTACGTTTGTAGGTTTCACCATAAATACGAACTTCAGGTTCACGGTCTGCGAGGCGGCGGCCTAATGTATCCGGTGCTTGCCATGAGACAATACAAATTGTATTTTGCGGATGCTCAATATTATTTTTGATGTGATGCAAAATGCGTCCATTTTCAGCCATCCCGGATGCAGAGATAATCACCATCGGATCTGTGCGTTCGTTTAATGCTTTTGATTCATCTACTGAACGAATATAGGTTAACATTTTGAAATCTAAAGCAGGGTGACGTGCTTCCTCAACAAACTTGCGCGTCTCTTCATCAAAACATTCTGGATGGCGTTTGAATACATCGGTTGCGTTGACAGCCAGCGGACTATCTACATACACTGGCACACGCTTCACATCTCCGTTTGCCATCATGCGATTCAAGTCGTACACCAATTCTTGAGTCCGCCCGACTGCAAAGGCTGGCACAATTACTTTTCCACCGCGTTCAATCGTCTTTTTGACGACATCACGAAATTCTAAAAATGCAAGTTCGGGATTGTCATGTTTTTTATCGCCGTATGTTGATTCCATAATTAAATAATCGGCTTGTTCAGGTAAAACAGGGTCTTTCAATAATGGAATGTTGTTTCGTCCAATATCACCAGAAAAAATTAAGTGAGTCTTCTTTCCATTTTCTTCAATTTGAAGTGAAACACCCGCCGCACCCAAAATATGACCTGCCACAAATAAACGAGCTGTCACGCCAGGAATCGGCTGAAATGGCGTATCAAAGTCTACCCCTTGAAATGAAGCGATAGCATCCTCAGCATCTTGTTTTGTATACAAAGGTTCAATTGGTTCTTCACCACGTTCAGCACGTTTTTTATTTACAAACTCCACATCCGATTCTTGAATGTGTGCTGAATCAGCAATCATCAAACTGGCTAAATCAACTGTAGCGCGTGTTGCAAAAATTGGACCTTCAAAACCTTGTTTGACCAGATTCGGCAAATTTCCCGAATGGTCAATGTGCGCATGTGAAAGAATGACAGCATCAACATCACGCGGGTTGTAACGAAAGTGCAAATTGCGTTCATAACTTTCACTACGCTTGCCCTGATACATTCCACAATCTAACAACAATTTTTTTCCATTGACTTCCAACAAATGTTGGCTTCCCGTCACTGTATGTGCCGCGCCATGAAAATTAATTCGCATGTTTTACTCCTAAGGCTTTCAAAATTTGTAAACCAAACTTTTCAAAGCGTGCCGGACTATCTTTCATCAACAAACTTAAATCTTCCAAACTTTTTGGTGGTTTTTCAGATAACAATGCTAAATATGGTTTTGGTAAAACGATATCTGATTCGACTTTCATTTCCAAACCAAGATTTTTTCTCCATGCTTTTAATTTCTCCAAGCGACGAAGAACCGCATCTTGCTTGTGTTCAGTCTGTTTCCGTTGCACCAACGGACTCTCAGCCCCACGCTTCACCGCTCCCAAAATTACCTCACCCCATAAACGAATTTGCTTTTCACTCAACCCTGCGGCTGACAAATCTACTTTTTTCTCCGGTGGGCTTTTGGCTAAAGCAATAAAGACATCATCCATCACTACTTTATATGGCGGGCGATTTAATCGTTCGGCTTCTTTATCTCGCCATTTACATAGATACGAAATAATCGTCAACTCACGCAAAGATAAATCTTTTCTACCAGAAAAGCGTTCCCAAGATTCGCCATTCACGCGTGGTTTGGTTTCTTCATTACAAAGTCTTTTAAAATCTTCTAAAGCAAAACCGAGGCGCTCTTTCTCTATCAAATCTTTTTCAAGCGCATCGCGCAAGTCCGCTAAATAATGTGTATCCAACATCGCATATTGGATTTGTTCCTCTGGCAAAGGTCTTGCCGCCCAATTTGCCTTTTGGTGTTTTTTATCAATTTGAATGCCGAATTTATCAGCAAGTAATTTATCTAACCCAACGGCGGTATATCCTAATACTCGCGCGGCTTGCATGGTATCAAAAATATTAACAAATGAAAAACCAAAATCACGCTTTAAACAAATCAAATCATACTCAGCGGCATGGAAAATTTTTTCAATATTCGGGTTAGAAAAAATCGGAGCAAGTGGACTTAAATCATCAAGTGCTAATGGGTCTACTAAATAATCGGTTTTTGGAGTGGAAAACTGTAAAAGGCAAACTTGTTCACGGAAAGCATGCAAACTATTTGATTCTGTATCCACTGCCACACGAGTTTGTGAGGCAAGTTCATCCACCATTTTTTGTAACGACTGTTTTGTATGCACCCATGTGGGGCGGGCAAGGACATCAAGCATATTGGCTGATTATAAACCCGATGATAGTAAATCTATAATTGCATATTTAATGCAATCATTTTAGCCGAAACATAGTTAGCAATTTGTCATATCCACGTTGCAGGAAATAACCAATCAGTAATGCAAGAATTGCGCCAACAGAAAGGTTAAAGAATACTTTTTGTAAACCTGCTTCCATTCCAAGTATTTGATTCAAGAAATGCCAAAGTGGGCGATGATATAGATACGCAAAGAATGAAGCAGTGGAAAGAAATGCCCAAATTTTCCAACTCCCCATTTGTGCGCGGAAGATTCCAAGCCATAACAAAATCCAAGACAAAATAAATACATCTGCAATAACAATATACAAAAAGTTGGTTAATGGAAAACTTTCTACTTGCCACATCAAGAAGGCAGTGATGATAGCAAGCAAAATCTTATAAGTTAAGTTGAGCGAGAACATTTTTTCTCGCATTTCACTAAAACGACAAAAATACACGCCAATTAAAAATATAAAGTAATATTGAAAGAAACGTGGGTCAAACAAACCAATATTGAAATTTAGAAGGTAGGCTATCAAGAATGAAATCACGGATGCAACTAGAACACCCCAATTTGATTTAATGCTAAACAAAATAATGCAAAAAATAATATAAAACACGACCAACATACTGATATACCAAAGTGTGAGCAATGGCTTGATAAATACAGGAGAAAATATTGCTTGCAAGTTAAGAGCATAAATTGCAAAGTCGAACCGCTTTAGGCTATACCCAATCCCATAGACGAATAGTAACAAAGCAATCCAATACGGAGGGAAAATCCGAATCACTTTTGATTTTACAAATGAAAACAAACTTGTATTTTTCTGAATTGAAAACTCTGTGAAATATCCCGCTAAAAAGAAAAAAGAACCGAGTAAAAATGATGCAACCAAGCCTGCCAATGGACCTGTGCCTTCTCCGAAAATAGCTGGGTCAAATACTTCACTATGCAAAGCCAATAACAAAACAATAGATAACCCTCGCAAGGCTTCAAACTCTTGCAAACGTCCTTTGGATTCTGTCATAAAGTTTTCTCCATCACCATCGCGGATTCGCCGTCATTATAATAATTTTGCCAAATATCAATTGTTTGGTAACCTTCTTTTTCATACATTGTAATTGCGCCTTGATTGGATGTTCGAACGGTTAGTCGCACGCGTGGAACGCCAAGTTCTTTTTCGCAAGCATGTAGCAATGCCCGCCCGATTCCACGAAGCCGAAAGCGAGGGTCAACTGCAATCGTAGCCACCCAGCCAAACCCGTCGTGCGGACGCGGGTCGCCGGCGATGAATCCAATCATGTGATTTTCTTCCACTGCTTTGATGCGAATCACATTTGGAAATGTCAATACGGCGATTAAATCGAAAAGGGGCCAAGCATCTTTGGCAAAACTTTCTTTTTCTAATTTATGCAATGCGCTTAAATCAAGAATGGTGGCTTTGGTAATTTCCATAAAATAAAGCCTCTCTTACGAGAGGCTTTATTTTATTCGATTATTTTATGAAGGTCTAACCCTTTGAACCTTTGTTGACGAAGTTATCTAACATGCTGGTGAATTCCATCGGGAAGATATATTTCGTGGATGGACTCATACCAATTGATTTCAAAGTTTCAAAGTATTGAAGCGTCATGGTCTTTTGGTCAACATTTTTGGCAGAACCAAAGATTTGGTCAAGTGCTTGAGCAAAACCTTCGGCACGGAGCAATTGCGCTTCACGTTCACCTTGTGCGGCGAGAATGGCTGATTGCTTTTGACCTTCAGCACGTAAGATGGCGGCTTGCTTTTCACCTTCTGCAACGTTGACTGCCGCTTCACGCGTACCAGTGGATTCTGTTACAACCGCGCGGCGGATACGTTCAGCCGACATTTGTCTGTTCATGGCTTCTTGCACATCACGTGGCGGAACAATTTCACGAATTTCAACGTTGGTTACTTTTACGCCCCAGCGTTCGGTGACCTCATCCAAACGAGTGCGGAGCATGGTGTTGATGTGTTCACGTTGTGAAAGCACATCATCCAATGGAATACCACCGATAACGGCACGCAAGGTTGTCGCGGCAATACCTGCGGCGGCGGCTTCAAAGTTGGTCACTTGCAAAACGGATTGACTTGGGTCAATTACTTTGAAGTACCATAAAAAGTCAATTGAAATGGGTGCGTTATCTTTTGTAATGGAGGTTTGTTGCGGAACTTCACGCACTTGTTCGCGCAAATCTACACGGATGGGTCTATCCACGCCGGGGATTAAGAAAACTAAACCCGGACCTTGTGGCTTGCCCATCACACGTCCTAAACGTAACACCACCAAACGCTGATATTCTGGCACGATGCGAATCATATTGAAAACGACAATCAAACCAATGATGAGGAACGCGCCAACAATACAGACTAAACTACCACCTAATGCTTCAAACATTGTTCTCTCCTTTTTTAATTATCAAGATTTTTCTTTTTCTACAATTAATACAAACCCTTCACGGCTGACCACGCGAACTTGACTGCCCGAAGGAATTTTCACATCACTACGTGCCGACCAATCTTCTCCATGCACATGCACCGAACCTTCTTTATGAACTGACGAAGTGGCTGTACCAACTTCTCCAATTAAACCATCTAAATCATGGGTTGGGCGACTAGAGGTAATTTCAATAAACTTACGTAACACATACCACAAAATCACTGACATGATGACAGAAACTAAAACAGCCAAAACTGGGTTGACTGAAATCAAACCCTCGGTAGCAGGAAATAAAAACACAGAACCAATCACTAGGAATAAAATACAAATTCCAAGATACAAGACCCACTGTTTTGGATTACGCACTGCCATGATAAAGGGTATTACACCTAGAATCAAAAATGCCAATGCCCACCAGTTAATAGAGAGATTGTAGGTGGCATATCCTGCTAACACAAGGCAAAATAAGGCTACCACCTCCCCTACGCCAGTGCCCGGAGTAGAGGCAGAGAAGAAAGCCAGCACTACACCAGCCACTAAAAATATGTAAGCAACATTCGGGTCAAGTAAAAAATCCATAGTTCCTCCATCGAATTATACAACGGTTTATGATAAGTCTATACGATTTCATCAGCAATTTGTTGCAAAAAATAAACTATTCAAGCGTTTATAATAGGAAAGCATGTACGCAATGCAATTTAGGAGACTTTAGTGAAATTCAATAAAATTTGCGTGATTGGTCTAGGCTACATTGGCTTACCTACAGCAACCACATTTGCAAAACACGGCATCCATGTTTTGGGCGTAGATATTAACGAAAGCATTGTCAAAACTCTAAATGAAGGAAAACTCCATATCCACGAAGCAGGTTTACCCGAAGCATTAAGCGAAGTAATCCAATCAAAAAAATTTAGAGCCAGCACAAAAGTCGAAGAAGCAGATGCTTTTATCATCGCTGTTCCCACGCCTTTCAAAGAAAATGAAGTTGGCACCTACAACGGCGTTGAATACAAACTTGCTGATATGCGCGCGGTGACTTCTGCGGCTGAATCAATTGTGCCGTTTTTGAAAAAAGGGAATCTCGTGATTTTAGAGTCGACATCACCGCCTCGGACTACGGTCGACTTGCTTGCCCCCATTTTACAGAAATCTGGCTTACAAGCAGGTTCTGACTTTTTCTTATGCTATTCACCAGAACGTGTGCTACCCGGACAAATTATGAAAGAGTTGATTGAAAATGCCCGTGTGATTGGTGGCATTACACCAGAATCGGCACAAACGGGTGAAGATTTATATTCAACTTTTGTAAAAGGAAAAATTCTTCAAACCGACGCCACCACTGCCGAAATGGTCAAGTTGATGGAAAACACATATCGAGATGTCAATATTGCGATTGCAAATGAATTTTCACGTTTAGCAGATAAATTTGGTGTGGATGTGTGGGAAGCGATTTCATTAGCCAGTTTGCATCCACGTGTAAAGATATTATCGCCAGGTCCCGGTGTTGGCGGACATTGTATTAGTGTTGACCCATGGTTCTTCGTCGAAGCCGCACCAGAACTTACGCCACTAATTTATCACTCACGCCAAGTCAATGATGCGCAACCAAGTTTTGTGGTTGAGAAAGTCAAATCTGCGCTTGGTGATTTGAAAAATAAAAATATTGCCGCATTAGGTTTAGCCTACAAATCTGATGTAGATGATTTGCGCGAAAGCCCTGCCAATGAAGTTGTGCATTTATTACAAAATGCAGGTGCAAATGTTTTGGCATGGGAGCCTTTCAAACCTGATGCAAAACTTGAAGGAATTAAGATGGCAAGTTCATTTGAAGATGCTATCAAAAATGCCGATGCAATTTTATTGTTAGTAAAACATACTGAATTTGTAAAATTAAATCCAAAAGAAGTTGCTAAGAAAACGAAGGCAAGAATTATCGTGGATACTGTCAATGCTTGGAAGGTTGAAGAATGGCAATCTGCTGGGTTTGAAGTTTTCAGGTTAGGTGTTGGGAAGTAAGTTAAATGAAAGTCTTATCCGTTTTTGGAACTAGACCCGAAGCCGTGAAGATGGCTCCTGTTGTAAAACTGCTGAAAGAAACAGCCGACATTGAATCACGTGTGTGTGTGACTGCGCAACATCGTCAGATGTTAGACCAAGTGTTGGATTTGTTTAACATCACACCTGATTATGATTTGGATTTAATGCGCGAAAATCAATCGCTTTCACAATTAAGTGCTTCAATTTTTACAAATTTAGAACCTGTGCTTACAGACTTCAAACCTGATTGGGTCTTAGCACAAGGCGATACTACTACTGTCGCAATTACATCTTTACTTTGTTATTATCATAAAATTAAGTTTGGACATGTTGAAGCGGGCTTGCGGACGCATGATAAGTGGCAACCATTCCCTGAAGAGATTAATCGCCGCATTGCTGGCGCAGTTGCAGATTTACATTTTGCGCCGACTGAATGGTCGAAGAATAATTTGTTGAAAGAAGGCGTTGACCCAAACATTATCAAAGTGACGGGAAATACTGTCATTGATGCTTTGCAGTTTGTATCAAAACGAGCAGAGCCAAAAGAAATTGCTGACTTAACTAATAAACTAGCAACTAGCAAACTAATTTTAGTAACAGCTCACCGACGCGAAAATTTTGGCGAAGGTATGGAAAATATTTGCAAAGCCTTGCTAGATTTATCAAAAGAAAAAGATGTGCAAATTGTGTATCCAGTTCACTTGAATCCAAATGTGCAGGAGCCAGTGAATAGATTATTGAAAAATGTAGAAAATATTACTTTGCTTCCGCCATTGGATTATCTTCCATTAGTTCATTTGATGAAACATTCAACTTTAATTTTGACCGACTCAGGCGGAATCCAAGAAGAAGCACCAGCCTTTGGCGTGCCAACTTTGGTTTTGCGAGAAGTCACTGAACGCCCAGAAGGAGTCGAAGCGGGGACGGTTAAGTTAGTGGGAACAGAAACAAGCCGAATTAAGGAAGAAGCGAAACGTCTACTGGATGATGAGGCTGAATATCAGAAAATGTCGAAAGCGGCGAATCCGTATGGGGATGGGCATGCTTCAGAGAGAATCATCCAAGCCTTGTTGAATTATTAAAGTAGTGTTTTCCCTATTCCCTTTTAAGCGCGTTTGTGCTATGAATTAAGTTATTAGTACCAAAAAAACTGCGAAAGCCAAGCAGTTTTAT
>DDVH01000006.1:110165-117137 GCA_002345215.1 Anaerolineales bacterium UBA2317 | reverse complement strand
ATTGCCATCACCCTGCTAGCAACACGTTGGGAATTCGTTTCTGCACAGACGCCAGATACTAAATATTTTAGTGAGACGGGACATAACGTAACTGGAGAATTTCTCACTTTTTACAACAGCACCCCGAACGCCTCATTTTTATACGGTTACCCGATTACTGAACAATTTGTCAGCAAAGATGGCAAAACTGTGCAATATTTTCAACGCGCCCGTTTTGAATATGTTGCTGAAAACCCACAAGGGCAACGCGTGCAATTAACTTTGCTTGGTCGCCAAACCTATATATCTGCGGGTCCATTAAGCGTAGATAATCCGTTTGCATGCAGACTTTATGTGGAAACTGGTTTTTCAGTTTGTTTTGCATTTTTAGAATTTTTTGACCAATATGGTGGTGTAGCACAATTTGGTTATCCGATTTCTGGGTTTGAATATCATCAAAATAAAATAGTGCAGTATTTTGAAAAAGCTCGCCTTGAATGGCAACCCTGGATGTTGGAAGGTCAGCGCGTGGCGCTTTCAGATTTGGGAAGAGTTTATTTCGATAAACTTGGCGAAGACCCTGCTTTGCTCGCACCTGCCAGCCCCATTGATAATGCACCTATCATCGTCACTTCTTTACAAGTGCGTGCCTTTGCGTGGAAAGCCGTTACGCTATCAACTGATAATCAATTATTCTTTGTCATTGTGCAAGACCAAAATGGTGCACCTGTTGCCAATGCAAATTGTACAGCGGTTGTGCATTGGCCCAATGGCGTGAATGACTCAACCATTATTGCAACGAACACAACAGGCATTGGGATTATTTCTTTGCAATTTGAAAATCAGCCGTATGGCAGTTTGATTTATGTAGATGTAAATTGTTCGCTAAATTCTTTGAATGGGAAAACAACAACTTCGTTTAGGATTTGGTATTAACTATCATGTCATTGCGAGCCATGAAATGGCGAAGCAATCTTAAACTTAAGTAGGAGATTGCTTCAGGCTATGCCCTCGCAATGACATCAAAATTAAATACCGGACCCTCTTTACAAATCATTTTCCATTCATGATTTAAAGTTAACGCACACACGCCACATTCTGCGATTCCGCCACAAGGCATAGAGGTATGGATTAAAATCTGCGTTTCATTCTTAAGGGGAAGTTGATTCTGTTCTTTCAACATTTCTTTCAATTGATTCAAATTCTCGCGTCGAACATCAAAGGCGGCATAGTCTGCCCATTTCAAAATTTCACTCATGGATTGAAGTGGTTGCACTTCAACGGCTTCGGGTAAATCTTGTGACGCTGAATTACAAACCAACACTACTTCCCTATTTTGTTTGAGTGACAATGAAATTAATCCGTATAAACAGGCAATGGATTCATCCAATGCAATTAACGCAATCTTTTTTGCAGAATTTGGGATGTGAAATCCATTGCCGATGGGACCGCGCAAGTTAATTAAGTCACCGGGTTGCCAATTAACTACAATCGGCGCGGAGCGGAATCCGTTTGGGGTTGAATCCATGCTGAAAAGTGAAACAGGCAGAGGCGCGTCAGAGGCGGGTTTGTGAGCGTGCAGATATTGCCCGGAAGATGGAATCAAATCTGATGAGCATTCAATCCGCAATGAACCATCTAATAAAATTTCTGCTACTTTGCCTTGTCCAGTTTTCATCGGAAAAATGTTAACATGCTTCGTGAGCAATAGCAAGCGCGTTATAATCTTTGCATAACAAATTCGGAGGAACCATGAATATTTCTAGTTTGCTTCAAGGCGTTGCATCTTTCGCATGGATTGGTTTGATCGGTGTGATTGCCGCAATGTTTATTCGCACGAGTCGTAATCAACCATCGAAAGGCTTAGGAACCGCCGCAGTGATTTTATTGGTGGTGGCTATTTTATTAACAACCGTTGGTGCTGGTTTAGTTTTTATTGAGCCAGATGATTTAGCAGTAGTAGTGACTGTACTTGGCGGAGATGGTATTCGCCCTGAGCCATTAACATCCGGTTTACATTGGATTATTCCATTTGCTGAACGTGTAGAAAGATATTCAATTTTGAATCAGACTTATACGATGTCGTCGGCAACAGATGAATTGGCTGGCTCTGCCGATGATGCAATTCAAGTACGCACGAAAGATGGTCAACAAGTATATATTGATGCATCGGTCATTTATGCCATTGACCCACTTCGTGCAGTAGATTTGTATCGCACATGGCGTTTCACTTATGAGGATGGTTTGGTTCGTCCACAAGCGCGTGGTGTGATTCGAGATGTGGCTTCACAATATGGTGTGGAAGAAATTGTCAGCACCAAACGCGCTGAAATGGAACTATTGATTACAGAAGAGCTCGAAAGAATTTTTATTGCAAACAATTTGGTGTTACGTGATTTTGTGCTTCGTAACATCCGCTTTAGTGATGAATACGCCGCGGCAGTAGAACAAAAACAAATTGCTGAACAACAAGCCCAACAAGCGGCGTTTGTGGTTGAGCAAAAGAAGCAAGAAGCCGAACAAGCTCGGCAAATTGCACAAGGGCAAGCAGACGCAGCAGTGATTGCGGCACAAGGTGCCGCAGATGCTCGCCTGATTGAAGCGCAAGCCGAAGCTGAAGCAAATCGTTTGATTGCACAATCTATCACGCCTACTTTAATTCAATATCAATATGTGCTGAAGCTTTCTGATGGTGTCACGACAATTTTTGTGCCAAGTGGTAATCAATTTATTTTGCCACTGCCGGATACAACGGGACCGCAGTAAATTTATAGCAAACCCTAAAGGTCTTAAAGACCTTTAGGGTTTATGATTTTATCAATATGCCCATTCCTCAGAATGGACGTGAAATTCGCTTGACGACTTTGTCTACATGTGCGGGTTGAGCGTCTAAATTAAGTGCTGATGCACTGACTCAAGTTTTGAGTCCTATCAAAAACATTTTTGACCCCGCTTCATTCCCTGACTTGTTAGTTGGTCTGACATCTCCAGATGATGCGGCTGTTTGGCGTTTAAGTGATGAGCAAGCCATCGTCATCACCACAGATTTTTTCACGCCCGTAGTAGATACACCTTATGAATATGGAGCGATTGCGGCGGCAAATTCAATGTCTGATGTGTGGGCAATGGGCGGAAAACCGTTCTTAGCATTGAACATTGCGGCATTGCCAGACGATTTACCTGCTGAAATTTCCAGTGAGATTATGCGTGGTGGTGCAGAAAAAGCCAAAGAAGCAGGTGTTGTCATTGCTGGCGGGCATACTGTCAAAGACAAAGAGCCAAAGTATGGTTTAGTGGTGATTGGATTTGTGCATCCGCAAAAGATTATCAGCAAAAGCGGATTGAAAGTTGGCGATTGTTTGGTTTTGACAAAGCCTTTGGGAACAGGAGTGACTACGACTGCTTTGAAGCAAGAAAAAGCAGAAGAGGCTCATGTTAAAGAAGTGATCCAGTCTATGTCTCGATTAAACAAAACAGCGGGTGAATTGGCTGTGGAATTTAATCTAAAAGGTGGGACGGATATTACTGGGTTTGGGCTGATTGGTCATGGCATGGAAATGGCAGAAGCATCGAATGTGCAATTGCAAATTGAATTTGATAAATTGCCATTCTTAAGTGGTGCAAGAAGTTATGCTGAAAAGGGAATCTTCCCCGGTGGTGCGTTTGACAATAAAAATCATTTTGAAAGTTATGTGACATTTGATGCAAAATTAGATGAGCCATCACAAATGTTGTTATTTGACCCGCAAACAAGTGGAGGTTTATTGCTCGGCTTGCCGAAAGACAAATTGGCTGACTTTAAGAAAAAGGCTGAGGAATCAAATCAACAGGTGTGGGTGATTGGCGAAGCGGTAGCAGGAAAAGGCATCAAGGTAAAATAAATCTATGCTTCGCATCAGTTTTTTAGAGTTGGGCATCACGTGTGGATTAATTGCTTTGGTGATTATTATCCCGATTGTGATTAAACGTGGGTATGCGACGATAAATAAGAGATTGAAGAAAATTGAAGATGAAGTTTCAAAAAAGTAAAACTTTCAGGTACAATAGGGTAGTTATTTGCAATAAAACATCATGTCTGAAATTCCGATAGAACCAGACCCTAGTCTTTTCCCCATTCGTTCGATTGAATTCACGAAATCCCGAACCGCGAATCACCTTGCGCGGATATTTTTGTTTAACGTAAAAGGAACTCATGAGTATAGGTAGTGAAATTGTTGTTATTCTTATTTTGATTTTGATTAACGGCGTTTTGGCAATGTCTGAGGCGGCATTAGTGGCATCTCGTAAGGCGCGTTTGCAACAAAAAGAAAGTGAAGGAAATAAATCCGCCTCAGTGGCAATCAAACTGCTCGAAGACCCCAACATTTTTCTTTCAGCCGTACAGATTGGGATTACGTTAATCGGCGTGTTAGCGGGTGCTGTCGGTGGTGCGACGATCTCTGAAACGTTAGCAGTTACATTAGCAGGTGTGCCATATATCGGGGAATATAGCGAATCTATTTCTTTAGGTATTGTGGTTTTGACAATTACGATTCTCAGCCTGTGGCTTGGAGAACTCGTTCCTAAACGTTTGGGAATTAATAGCCCAGAACGAATTGCAATTGTTGTAGCGGGACCTGTGCTTTTTATTTCAAAAGTTTTTTCTCCATTTATTAAATTGATGAGCAATGCCACAAATTTTGTGTTGCGTTTAATTGGAGTGAATCCATCCAACGAGCCACCGATTACAGAAGAAGAATTACAGATGTTAATCATGCAAGGTACACAGGCTGGCGTATTTGAAGAAGCCGAACAAGATATGGTTGAAGGGATATTTAGTCTTGCTGACCAACGTGTATATTCTTTGATGACTCCACGTACTGAAATTGTGTGGCTTGATGTGAATGATACAACAGAAGAAATTTTAGAAAAAATTGCAAACAGCTCGTATTCTCGTTTTCCAGTCCGACAAGATTCGCTTGAAAAAATTGTCGGCATTGTAAAATCACGTGATTTATTGGTGACAAGTCTATCGAACCAAAAAATCAATTTAAAAGAGTTAGCCAAACCCGCCTTTTACATTCCAGAAACCATGCTGGCTTCACGTGCGTTGGAAATGTTAAAGAAAAATAATACAGAATTGCTATTGGTTATTGATGAGTTTGGTGGCGTACAAGGTTTATTAACTATTAATGACATTCTTGAAGAAATTGTAGGCGATATGGAAGGGGAAGAACCACAAGCCACACAACGTCAGGATGGTTCTTGGCTCTTAGATGGTATGTTAGAAGTGGATGAATTCAAAGAAATTTTTCATTTATCCTCTCTTCCACATGAAGGCGAATATGAAACCTTAAGCGGATTCGTAATGGCATCTTTGGGGCGCATTCCACAAGCAGCAGATCATTTTGAATGGCACAACTTGCGTTTTGAAGTGATTGATATGGATGGACGAAGAGTGGATAAAGTTTTAGTCACATCAAAACAAAAAGTGGCGGCGGCAGACGATTAATCAAGCCAAGTCTCGTTAAAAAATATTAATCTTATTAAATTTCCCAATATCGTTAAATGATATAATCATTTCTTATGAGTATCGAAACTTCATCAGGTAGCAAAACCAAAGTCTGCCCCACATGTGGAACACGCTTAAGTGAAAATGCAGTGCGTTGTTTGGTATGTGGCACAGAATTTAACATCCCAGCAGGGCAACCAAAATCTGCACAAAAAGCGGCACAACGTGCAGAAAAATCTGTACAAGCCGCACGCTTGCCACAAATAACATTAAGTTTGCCAGCCGCAGTTGGTATCTTAGCCGTTGTAATTATCGTTGCCGCGTCTATTGTCTATTTCACAATACGCACGAACAACCCAGAAGCATTTCCAGAAACAGTAGAAACTGGCACACCAACTGAAACACCAACAGCATCGCCCTCACCTACTGTTACACTGCCACCAACCGATATACCAACTGTCACACCCCAACCACCATTTGAGTACACAGTTTCTGCAAACGACGGTTCATGTTCACAAATTGCTTTTAACTTTAATATTTCAGTTCAAAGCATCATCGTCACAAACAATTTAGCATCTAGTTGTCCAATTTCAGTTGGGCAAGTGTTATTAATTCCATATCCAACTGCAACCCCTCCACCCGCCGCAACCAGCACACCTTTACCTGCACAAGCAACTCAAAATGCTTGTGAAACTGTTCAAATCACAGTCCAAGAAAATGATACGCTTTCGAGCATTTCATTAAACTATGCTGTTTCTATGGATGCAATTAAAGAATTCAATGGGTTAACAACTAATAACGTATTTTTAGGTCAGATTATTTTGATTCCGCTGTGTGAGCGAGCACCTGACCCCAACAAACCCACTCCAACTGCAACGCTTCCGCCTCCATACCCTGCGCCAAACCTGCTTCTTCCAGCGGATGGAGCGGCATTCACCCTAGCCAATGACGTGGTCACATTGCAATGGGCATCTGTCGGTGTGTTAAGAGACGGCGAAGCCTATCAAGTGATTGTTGAAGATGTGACAGCCACTCAAACGCGCCGCATCACAGATTATGTCACCGATACAAAATACATTGTGCCAACATCCTTCCGCCCGAATGACAACGTAGCACATGTAATGCGTTGGTGGGTTATCCCCGTCCGCCAAACTGGCGTAGATGATGAAGGTCAACCAGTTTGGTCTGCATCTGGTGCCACAAGTGAAAGACGAGTCTTTACATGGGTTGGCGTAGCAGTACAAGGCACACCAAATCCATAATTTCCCTAACCCCTCTCCCAAATGGAGAGGGGAAAAATTATCTCGGAGAAATCATGCTACGAAACATTATCAAGTTTTTTGCAGTGTTATTTATGTTGGCAGGTTTAGTATGGGTTTTACAAGGCATAAACTTATTACCCGGCAGTTATATGACCGGCGACCCACAATGGGCAATCAATGGAGCCATCACAATCGTAGTTGCAATTGTGGCATTTTGGTTTGCAAACCGCAAAGTATGAC
>DDVH01000006.1:75566-109827 GCA_002345215.1 Anaerolineales bacterium UBA2317 | reverse complement strand
CACAAATTATTTTGGGGATGAAACAAATCTCAATCTTCAATCCTAAAAATATTAAAAAAATAGATTAAGATTTCAACATGAATTTTGATTTACTTAAACCTTACCTTGACCAAGCCCTCGCCTCACGCCACGGGACACTTGATTCTGCTTCGGACACAGCCTTTCGCCTCTTCAACGGATTTTACGAAGGCTACCCATCACTTGCTTTGGATGTGTACGCAAAAACTTTATTGATTCATGATTATAGTGATGAGCCAAATCAAGAATTTATAAACCAACTTGTGCATTATCTTCGGGAAAGACTCGATTGGCTACACGCAGGCGTTCTCAAAACACGAAACGCCAAAACACCTGACCAAAAGCGTGGACAAATACTATTCGGCGACAATCCAGATAAAAAGATACGCGAGCATGGTTTTTGGTACGCCATTGACCTGACCATGAATCGCGATGCCAGTTTTTATTTAGATACAAGCAATTTACGAAAATGGCTCATCGAAAACAGTAAAGATAAAACTGTTTTGAATACTTTTGCTTATACAGGCAGTTTAGGCGTTGCCACTATGGCTGGCGGAGCAATTAAAGTCGTCCAAACGGATAGACACAAAGGATTCCTCAACCTTGCCAAAGATTCGTATTCATTAAATAATTTTTCAATTCAGAAACAAAATTTCATCGCGCAAGATTTTTTCCCCGTCATTTCAAGATTCAAAACAGGCAAACAAACGTTTGATTGCGTCATCATAGACCCACCCATTTTTTCATCCACCTCAAAAGGCAAAGTGGATTTAGAAAATGAAAGTATTCGCCTGATTAACAAAGTCCGCCCGTTGATTAATGACGGCGGTTATTTAATTTCAATTAATAACGGTGTGTACGTCAGCGGAAAAGAATACATGCAAGTTTTAGAAACCATTTGCAAAGATGGTTATTTGAACATTCGAGAATTAATTCCCGTGCAAGAAAGTTTTATCGGCTATCAAAAAATTGGCAAATCGATTACAGACCCAACTCCTTTTAATCATTCGACCAAGATTGCAATATTGGATGTAAAGAAAAAGTAGGGACACAGCGGCGCTGTGTCCCTACAAATCACGGTCTCCATGAAGGGGCATACCAATCATAATCAGTGGATAAGCCCGGTGCTTGCAACATCTTTTGTTCAAGCGTGGCGAGATTAATCAAAAACAAGTGACCACCTGAAATAGATGTCGTTTCTTCGACTAATAAATATTTACCATTGGGTGAAAACAACAAACGACCAATCGTTGTACCTTTATAAACTAAAGATAAATTTTCGCCCGTTCTGCGAATCACATATACTTCGGCAGTATCAATGTTTAAGCCATAATAATTAAACGCCAACAAACTGCTATCTGGTGACCATATCAATGGATAAATGGAACCGCCAGTAAATTGTGCAATCGTGACTGCATTCGCACCATCAGGTTCCATGATTTTCAAAGAATGTAAATTTGTAGCTTGGTCAAATTCATCATACGCCAAAAAGCCAGCATCAGGTGAAGCCACAAATTGCGCTTTGGTTAATAATGTTTCAAACATCGGTCTGGCTTGACCATTCTCCGCACGCACCAAATAAATATTCCCTGCACTGCCTAACAACGCCGAACGCATAATCACGTTTTCAGTGTACCAACCATCCATTACATAAGGTCTGCCCTCAATTGGCAAACTTGATGAAATACTTTTTAATTCAGAGCCATCAGGTCGCACAACATATACATCTTCACCACCCAAACCATCTTGCGTGCGAAACGCAATCCACGAACCATCTGGTGACCAAAACGGCGGGTCAATAAACGGAAATTGCGCAATCGAAGTCCATGTTTTTGCATCAGCATCAAACAACCATAATTTTGTCGGCGAGCCATTCGGTTGGTCTGAATATGCAAAGGCGGCATACTTTCCATCGGGTGACCAACTCAAAGCATTGATTGTAAAATTAAATTGAAACGGCACTTGGATTTTTTCTAACGGCGGACAATTGGCTGAATCAAAAACACACAAACCTGATACTTTGACTAATTCAATTGATTGACCGGTTGTACGCGGTTGCAAAAAGAAATACAACTCCCCCGCCTCTTCTTCAGACGTTGTACCTGATTCTGTCACCACCGGCATTGCCCCAACTTGAGTCGGACTCACGCTAGTCTGAAAACCTGCTGGTAAAGCAAAAAGATTTGCATCTAATGTTTGGTCAAAAGTAATGGTTTCAACAACTCGTTCACTTTGTAAAACATTGCTTCCATCTTTTCCAAATTCTTGCAATTTCAACATGATACCTTTTTGGGTATCAATCCACATCTTCCATGAAGGTTGACTATTTTCACTAAAACGCCATTCCACAACCAAAGTCTCTCGTCCTGCAATAGACTCAATCCCTAATGGCGTAAAGACTCCGCTATTTTGAGAATAATCTGATGTGAAAGCAAGTTGTGAAAGTGGCGTGCCAATTTGCCCCCAAATTGGGTTTGGATAGGCTTGTCCTCCTACTATTGGTGGAATGTATTGACCTACTTTTGCAAAATCAGGGTATGCAAAATTTTCCACTTGATTGGTGTTGAGGTTTATGTTGGAAATCATAAATCCATCACTGAGTTTCAAAAGATTATCAGTATTGCTTTGTAATTCAACACGATAACGGCTATTGATTGGGTCTAACCAAACTTTTTCTTGTGAAGTTTGTAATACAGAACCATCCACGCCATACCAAGTGGTGACTCCGCTCATTTGTAGATTCGTCCAGCGGGAAGCAGATTCCCAGAGTGCGCGTTGAATCTGCTCGGAGGTGGAATTCATGTTGAGGTTAAACGGAGCAGGTGTCACGTTAAAGAATGAAGCGGGATTCGATGAAGAGCAGGCTGTGAGAAAGAGTAATATCAAAATGATGAGGCGTTTCATAGAGTCTCCTATCAAAGAGAACGTTATAGAAATTAAAAAGTTCCCGTCAATAAAACTGACGGGAACTTTTTATATGAGTGTATTAAGGTGTTGCAGTTGGTGTTACTGTAGGAGTTTCAGTAGCCGTGGCTGGTGCAGTTGTATTTGTAATTGTAGGTGTTGCACTTGGTGCGGCAGTTGTGTTTGTGGGTGTTGCGGTTGCTGGCACACCTGATGAAGCATTGAAGATGTGTGGTGCAGTCCATAGGGCGCGGTCACCTGCTGGTGAACCTGTTGAAAGCACTGTGAGAATAAATTTGATGTTTTGCCCAGCCAATGCTGAAAGGTCAATATCAGCATTGTAAACTTGACCTTCATATCTTTCTACAAATGCCCAAAAGGTTTGAATGGAGGTACTGCCGGAAACAGAGTAATCCAAACGGAAGACTACATAACAAGAGTTTGCGCCGTTTTCACATCCAATGGTGGTGCGGAATTTATCACCTGATTTGACGAGATAACTTGGATAAATTCCTTGAATGTAGCCGTTATTTATGTTTTGCGGAAAGGTCAGCAAACCAGTGCGGCTATCATTTGTGCCATTTTCCAATTTTGACGGGTTAGAAATTAATACAAAACCTTTGGCATCACCATTTGTGCCCGGGCATGGCAGTTGACCTGCTCCGCTGTACCAAGTGGCGGCACAGACATTAGCGGCAAAATCATAACTTGTGCCGGCAACTGGTGTAGCAGTTGGTGGTGCTGTAGGTGGAGTGCCTGTCACTGTTGGGGTTGCAGTGCCGGGATTAATTCCCGTACCTGAAACTTTAATTTCAACCCAGAATGATTTTGTGCCAGCAGAACCAATACCAAATGGAACGCCAGTGTTGTTGCGTAACTTCCAATATCCACGATATGTTCCAGCAGTGGTTGGTGAAGTTAATTGAATGGTGATATCAACGGTTTGTCCGGGTGCAACTGTATTTGAAATCAAATATGAATCGTTGCCACCCATCTTTTCACCAGAGTCAAAGATAAGGCTGTAATTTGTCCATGTACAAGTACCGACGTTTTTCAAACGCCAAGTTTTTGAGAACCCAATACCCGGTGCAAAAGATGTGCCATCAGGTACTGTGACATCTGCAATAAATTGAGCACGGTCACAAGCATTCGGTTGAACAGTTCCAGTTTTTGTCGGTGTAGGGCTTGGAGGTGTACCTGTAACCGTTGGGGTTGGAGAAGGAGGTGTCACAACTGGTCCACCGCCAGGGCGTGAAATAATCGGGTTTACCCATAAAGCTCGGTCACCGGTTGGAGAACCATAGGCATTAATCACCAAAATAAATTTAACATCTTGCCCAGCAAGTGAACTTAAGTTGAGGTTGACGTTATACGTCCAACCTTCATATTTTTCACGGAACGTCCAAAAAGTTTTTACAGGTCCGTTTCCGATTTGATAATTCAAACTATAAGCCACATAACATTGCGTAGCACCTTGTTCACAACCAATTGTGGCTTGGAATCTATCTCCGCTTTGTACACGGAATGCAGGATATGATGCTTGCACATAACCATTGGTTACATTATTTGGAGCAAATAACAAACCTGCTTGCGCCGATGTGACTCCGCTTTCAAGTTTTGGATTCGCTTGACTGATTCCAAACCCATTCGCGCTTCCATCTGTACCGGGGAAAGTTAATGCGCCCGCGCCACTTGACCATGTTGCCGAAGCAGCGTTTGCTGTAAAGTCATAGCCTGTACCAGATGAGGTACCAACGCGAATCTCAACCCAGAAAGATTTATTCATGGTTGAGCCGATACCAAAATTCCCACCACTATTACTCTTAAATTTCCAATAGCCGAAATAGTGCCCAGCATTGCTTGGAGCAGTCATATCTACTGTTAAATCAACAGTTTGACCGGGGTTCACAGTGGTTGGAATCGCCAAAGAAGCAGGTGCTCCCATACGTTCACCACTATCAAAAATTAAAGAAACATCATTGCTGTTCCAAGCACAAGTACCGATGTTTTTGATGCGCCATGTTTTCTTAAATGTTGCACCGGGTGCAAAGTTAGTGCCATCAGGAATGGTTACATCGGCAATGAATTGCGCGTGGTAACAACCTGCCGCACTTGCTGTAGTTGTGTTTCCCGGTAAAAAGGAAAACATCATTGCCAGCAAGAGCAATATTGAGATAAAACGTGTAACAGATTTCATTTCTTCCTCCATCCAGTCATTTCAAGATAAGGACGTCAAAAGTCCTCAAAAGTTCCATATGACTATACGCCATCTCTAGTATAACTTTTCTTTAACAAATGTTCAATAAGCGAACAAAACAATTTCATGGTGAATTTGTCCTATTTTGTAACAAATAAGGCATGAAATGGATACACTATAATTAAGCGTATGCCCCGCACCATTTTGCACATTGACCTTGATGCGTTTTACTGTTCAGTAGAAGAGGTGGAAAATCCTGAATTAAAAGGAAAGCCGTTTGCTGTCGGTGGCAAACCGGATGAACGCGGTGTGGTGGCATCTTGTTCGTATGCAGCGCGGGCAATGGGTGTTCGCAGTGCTATGCCTATGTCGAAAGCGGTTCAACTTTGCAGAGATTTAATTATCGTTTCAGGGCGGCATAAATTGTATGGTGAATATTCTGAACGAGTGATGAACAAGTTAAAAAATTTGACTCCCCTTGTAGAACAGATTTCTATTGATGAAGCCTTTCTTGATATTTCAAATTTAGATGAAGACCCAACCCGCCTCGCCCTTGACCTTCAAGCTGATATTCGCGTGGAGCTTCAACTCCCTTCAAGCATTGGGATTGCGTCCAATAAACTGGTGGCGAAAATTGCAACAGAGGTTGGAAAAAAAAGTAACAAGATAAAAGATATGCCTCCCTTTGGATTCACAATTGTCCCCGTAGGAAAAGAAGCGGAATTTTTATCTGCCCTACCAGCAGATATGCTTTGGGGGGTTGGTCCAAAAACATATGCGAGATTATCTGAACTTGGAATCAAAACCATTGGTGATATTGCGAATTGGCCCCAAAAAGAATTAATCAATTTGTTTGGTGAACATGGTCGTGACTTGTGGTTACATGCACAAGGCATTGATGAGCGCCCGATTGTGACAGAATATGAAACAAAATCTGTCAGTCAAGAAACGACGTTCAATGTAGATATTAATGATGAAAAAAGTTTAGAAAATACATTACGCGAACAATCGTTTGATGTGGCGAAACAATTAAAGAGAAATGATTTAGCAGGTAAAACTGTAAAAATAAAAATTCGTTGGACGGATTTCACAACACTGACAAGACAAACCACGTTGCCAACCTCAACCAATGATGGTGACGAAATTTTTAATGCGGCAGTACAATTAATGAAAGCAGTTCGCAAACCGAATCAAGCTGTGAGATTAATTGGTGTTGGCGTGAGCGGAATTGGCGCACCGATTCGTCAGTTGGGTTTGTGGGATATTGGTGAGTGAAGGTAAACAAGTAAATAGGTAGACAAGTAAAAATGAAAGAAGAAAGAGGAAACATGAAAACACTTGACTTGAAAAAACAATTCAAATATTTATATCAACCGTCCGCTAAGAAGATTGAGGCAGTGCAAGTTCCAAATCTACAATTTGTTATGATTGATGGTGCAATTGAAAAAGGACAAGCCCCGGGCACATCGCCTGGTTTTGCCAAAGCAACTGAAACTTTGTATAGTTTGTGTTACACATTAAAGTTTATGTTAAAGAAACGCGAGAAAAATGCAATTGATTATCCCGTGATGGCTTTGGAAGGTTTGTGGTGGGTGGAAGATGGCTTCTTTGATATCAAAGTTAAAGATAATTGGTTTTATACCTTGATGATTATGAAACCTGAAATTGTGACCAAAGAAATCTTTGAAGAAGCTCGTGAAAATGTCCGCAAGAAAAAAGGCGATAGTGAATTACTAAATAAATTAAGACTTGAATATTTTGAAGAAGGTTTATGTGTTCAAACCATGCACATCGGACCTTATTCGACTGAACCTGAAACAATGGAACGTATGAAAGAATTTATGCAAGGAAATGGTTTGATAGATAGTGTTGGACCGAAAGGCGGGAAACACCATGAAATTTATTTGAGTGACCCGCGTAAAGCAAAGCCTGAAAAGATGAAAACAGTTTTGAGACACCCTGTCGGAAAAGTTAAGTAGATACAGTTTACAAGTTGTAAGGTTTGAAAGTTGCAAAGTTAAAGGAAATATTATGAATTGTTTTTATCATCCTAACAATCCAGCCATCGGGATTTGCAAATATTGTCAACGCGGACTTTGCTCCGATTGCGCTATAGTTGTAGATGATGTTTTAGCGTGTAAAAATCGCCATGAGAATGAAGTTCAGCAACTCGAACAATTGACTGCCAGAAATTTATTCCAAGCCAAACGAGTCGGTTCTAACTATATGAGGAATGCCACATTTTATGGTTTAGTGAGCATTGCCTTTATCGGCTTCGGTTGGTGGACGTTGCAATGGTTGGGTCTACAAGCAGTGTTATTTATTGTGCTGGGTCTGTTTCTTTTATATGCGGCGGGCGCGAATTATTTTGAAGGCAGAAAGTATAAGTAATTGCAACTCTTTTCGTGTACTTGCGTAAAGCAAGTACACAAACGAAAGGAGTCAAAATGACTGAATACAAAACTCTCACACGTAGTAAATCCAACCGCATGATTGCAGGTGTATGTGCTGGGCTTGGTGATTATCTCAACATGGACCCCACTATTGTCCGCTTGTTATTTGTTTTGGGTTTCTTCACCTTCAATGGCGCGATGTTGCTGGTTTATCTCATCATGGCAATTGTGACACCAGAAGTACAATAAAAATAAACCGCGACTTAAGTCGCGGTTTATTTTTAACGCGCCAAAGATAAAAACACATCCTCTAAAGTCGCTTCTCCCCTTTCAATCTTTTCGACTTGAATATTTTTTCCACTTAATAGATTTTGAATCGCTTCTTTCTTGACCTTCGAGCTGATGACTCGTAAGTGGTCACCTGCCAAGCCCACACGTTCGACTCCGTTCATTTCATGCAACACATCCAAACCCTTTTCTAGTGGATGAGCATACACTTCCCATACATCACCTGTAATAATTTTTTGTTTGAGATTTGTAGGTGTATCCATTGCCAATAATTTTCCATCACGCATCACAGCCACTCGTTCACAATATTCAGCTTCATCCATGTAATGTGTGGTGACTAAAATTGTCACTCCGTTTTCTGCAAGTTGGTAAATCAAATCCCAAAATGCTCTTCGTGCTGTAGGGTCAACACCTGAGGTGGGTTCATCAAGGAATAATAATTTCGGTTCGTGGACTAATGCAATGGCTAAAGATAATCTTTGTCGCCAACCTGTGGAGAGAGACTTCGTCAGCGTATGATGATGCTCATTAAGACCGACCAAGCCTAACGTATGCTTGATGCGTTCTTTATCATGAATGCCGTACACGCCTGCATAAAATGTCAAATTTTCAAGCGTGGTCAAATCATCATAAATCGCAAACTTTTGAGACATGTATCCAACGCGCAAACGAATTTCTTCACTTTGTTTTGCAATGTCATAACCAAGCACAGTGGCTTTGCCATCAGATGGTTTGAGCAAACCGAGCAACATACGAATGGTTGTTGTTTTACCCGAACCATTCGGACCAAGATATCCAACAATTTCACCAGCGCGAACATCAAAGTTGATATGGTCAACGGCGATAAATTCACCGAAGTGGCGTGTTAAATTTTGAACAGAGATAACAGGTTCATTCATCATTAAACTCAGTAAGTAAAATAAATATGTCTTCCAAACTTGGCGGAATGACTCGCAGACTAGTCACTTTTGCATTTTGTGATTCGATTGTTTTTTGTAATCTTGTAATTACGTTTTGGGATGTTCCATCTTTTACACGTAAATGCAATTTATCTCCAAATGCGGCAACTTCTTCGATTTCCGCATCTTGCATGGAAATATGTTTTAGTTCATGCAATGGTTCACCGCGTAATTCAAGAATGCGATTATTTAATTGCGAACGCAAATTTGATGGCGTATCTTCAGCAATAATTTTCCCTGCTTTCATAAATCCAATGCGATGACAGCGTGAGGCTTCATCCATATAAGGTGTGGAAATAATTACCGAAACACCTTCTTGACCAGAAACCAACTTAATCACCAATTGCCAAAAGTCTTGACGTGTAACAGGGTCAACGCCTGTAGTTGGTTCATCAAGTAGTAGCAAACGCGGACGAGTGACCAATGCAGAAGCAAGTCCAAGTTTTTGTTTCATACCACCAGAAAGTTGACCTGCTCGTCTATCTTTGAATTTATCTAAGCCAACAAATTCTAAAATTTCCATTGAACGTGGCAACCATTCAGATGAAGATAATCCACGAATTTCGGCGAAGAAGCGAATGTTTTCTAAAACAGTTAAATCTTCGTATAAAGAAAATCGTTGCGATAAATATCCAATTTGTGAACGTGCGTTTTCAACTTCTTTCAACACATCATATCCACACACATTAATTGAACCTTCAGTTGGCAATAATGCGCCAACCAACATTCGCATGGTTGTAGTTTTGCCTGCGCCATCTGAACCGACGAGTCCATAAATTTCGCCAGCGCGAATATTTAATGTCACATCATCTACTGCATGAACATCGCCGAAATATTTTTTTAATCCGTTGGCTTGAACAAGAGTTTCATTCATAAAAATTTTGCCTATAACTTGGGCGAGGAGACCTCGCCCCTACTCAAATATTACGTCGGCAGGCATACCGATTTTTAATTTGCCATCCACATTTTCAACACTCAACTTGATGGCATAAAAAGTAGAACTTCGTCCTTCTACCGTTTGCACATTGCGTGGGGTAAATTCGGCTTGGTTTGAAATCCAAATCACAGTCGCGTTAAAAGTTTCATCAGGAAAAGAGTCAACACTTACACTTGCAGTCTGTCCTAAATTAATTTGTCCGTAAAGGTTTTCAGGCACATACACTGTAATCGTGATTTGATTCAAATCAGCCATCGTCAATGCCGTGCCGCCAGTTTGGATAAATTCACCGGGTTCGACATTGCGCGTTAAGATGACTCCATCTATTGGTGTGACGATATTTAGTTTCGACATTTGCGCTTCAATCAGACTTAGGCTTGCTTCTGCTTGTTCAACATTTATCTTGGCTTGATTCAATGTCTGCGCGGCAGAAATCACTGCTGGAGATTGGTCACCTGTTTGTAAAGTTAACAAACGGGCATAAGCGGCATCATATCTTTGTTGAGCGACAAGTACTTGTCCGCGTGCATATTCAATATCTTCTGCGGCGTCGGTATCTAATAAATCATCATATTCTTCTTGAGCAGATTCGAGTTCATCTAAAACATCTTCATAATAATCATTTGCCGCATCTGCTAAACCACCACTTTGTGAGGCTCTGTTTGCTTGGGTTTTGACATCTTTTGCAATCAAAAATGCGGCACGGGCTTCGGCTAGTCTTTGTTCAGCATTTACATATTCAGCATTGTTCAAATTGTTGATTGCATCATTAAGTGCAGTGATGGCTTCATCAATACCGGTTTTGGCATTTTCTAATTCTGTTTGTGCGGCTGTAATTTGATTCGTTTGGTCAATGTACCAATTGGCTTGGTCAAATTCAGTTGGAGCAGATGTCTGCCAATCTTTTGCTCGTTGCGCAGATTGTGTCGCAAGCGCAGACTCAAGTGTTTGGTCATATTTCAGTTGAGCAGATGCAAGGGTGGCGTTGGCAGAATCAAGTTGGGATTGAGCAACTGCGTACTGAGCAGTCAACAGGTTTGGGTCAAGGGAAAGAAGCGCTGAGTCTTTTGTTATCAAGTCACCTTCACTGACATTTACATCCACAACTTTGCCAGCAATTTCAGGTGAGATGTTTACAATCGTCGCTTCAATCGAACCAGAGGCAGTAATTGAATCTGATTCGTTTTGATTGAGTGAACGAAATCCAAAAAAGACGAGTGAGCCAATGATAACGAGAATTAAGATACGAACAGGAATTGGGGGAAGTTTGTGTTGCATAATATCTCCTAAAGTTACAAGTTGCAGGTTTAAGGTTGAAAGTTAATCAAGACGTTTTCTAAAACGTAATGCGGCAAGAGTCATAATGACCAAGCCGAAAATTGTGAGCGCGATGACTTCGCCTTGAATGGCTTCAATGCCAACGCCTTTCAAAAGTAATGAACGAATGACGACTAAAAAATATCTGAGTGGAATTGCATAAGAAACAATTTGTAACGCTTGTGGCATGGCTTCGAGCGGAAAGAAAAAACCTGAAAGAAAAATGCTTGGCAAGTTGTACATCATCACAGTTAACATGGCTTCTTGTTGTGTGTTTGCAATCGTGGATGCAAGCAAGCCGATGCCCAAACTGGACATAATAAAAATTCCAGAAGTTAAAACGATGAGACTTAAACTTCCGCGAATGGGAACACCAAACCAAAAATGACCGATGATGAGAACTTCAAATGTTTCTACAAATGCCAAGATGACATACGGCAAAAGTTTTCCGAGAACCAATTCCCATGAACGAATCGGTGTGACGATTAATTGCTCGATTGTTCCACGTTCACGTTCACGCACAATGGCTGTGGCTGTCAGAATAGTTGTGATGAATGAAAGAATCATGCCAATCACACCAGGAATCATGAAGTATGCGGAATTTAAATCTGGGTTGTACCAAACTTGTGTGCGAACTTCGACTGGCGGTGTCGGTGCGGAACGTCCGCTTAATGTTGCTTGTTGAGTTAATATTTTTGTCCCAAACGATTGCCCCACTAACCTAGCAGTAGATAAGGCTGTTCCGCCAATGCTGGCATCTGAACCATCTAAAATCAATAATACTTTTGCATTACCGTCAAATAATCTTTGAGCATAATCAGGTGGAATGACTAAAGCGACTCGTGCATCCCCTGATTCAATCAAGGCTTGATATTCATCTGATGAGTTTACAAAATAATTAATCCGAAAATAACTAGAGGCTTGAAACGCATCTAATAATTGACGCGATTCGGTTGTTTTGCTTTGGTCCCATACTGCGAGTGAGACATTTCGCACATCAGATGTAGCGGCGTAGCCTAAAAGAAATAATTGCACAATTGGAATCACTACGGCTAAAGCTAGTGTGCGCGGGTCACGAAAGAGTTGCACAAATTCTTTGCGAACAATGGAATAAATTCTGGAGTTGAACATATCAAACCTCTGGCTTCAAAATACCGTGCAAGTAAATATCCACATAGTTATCCATAACATTTTTGGGCATTAGTTTTTGGAGAATTGAGTTTGAAATAATAATGTCAGTAATCATGAAAGAAAGAAGCATGCCAATAAAAGAACGCAAGAGCAGAGCAGGATTCGTCACCCGCAAGTTCTTTCTGGATTTGACAATTTTTTCAAAGATAGGCAAGGCTTTGGGTGCAATTTCTTTAATCAACATCGAACCATGCTTGCCATTAAATTCCACAATCTCAATTAACATCAATTTGATGTAGTAAGGTTGTGACTTAAGTTCTTTGATGACGATATGCGCGGCGTTGTGAAGAAATTCTTCTACCGTATCCCCTTCTGCAGCAATAATCGCTGGGAAAACTTTTTTATATGGATGTTTATCCAAAATAATGGCTTGAAAAATTTCTTCTTTGCTTGAAAAATGGTTATAGATTCCGCCCAAGGCTAATTCTGTTCGTTCAGCAATTTGCCTCATGGTCGTGGCGTGATAACCTTGCTCCATGAATAATTCGATTGCAGCATCTTCAATTGCCAAGCGTGTCAATTCGCCTTTGGTTTGCGGTTCTTTTTCAATGACCATGTTACCTCTCAAAAAAAATGAACGAACGTTCGTTTTTATATTCTATTCTTCAAACCTTGT
This sequence comes from Anaerolineales bacterium UBA2317, assembly GCA_002345215.1. Lineage (GTDB taxonomy): Bacteria > Chloroflexota > Anaerolineae > Anaerolineales > Villigracilaceae > Villigracilis. Next base: position 97,007 of record DDVH01000006.1, on the reverse strand, counting down.
CAAGTACTAATTTACTACAGCAACTTTTCTTTTCAGATTCCGTATAAGTGTATAATTCAATTTGTAAGTTTTTAGCGAAAGGGAAAAAATTATGTTTGGATTGCCAATTCTGGAAGCGGTTTATTGGTTTTTTGCCATTGTTGGTGGAACTTTGTTCATATTGAGAACATTGATGATGTTTATTGGCGGAGGGTTCAGTGACGATGCTTTGGATGTTGCTTTAGAGTCTAATGAAAATGTTGCAGATAGTCACAGTGCAGATGGTGATGCAAGTTTCAAGCTACTTTCTGTTCAAGGTCTTACTGCGTTTTTTATGATGTTTGGATTGGTCGGACTAGCCCTTCTCAATGCCAGTTTACCTTCTTTGGTAAGTGTGTTAGGCGGAACCGTAGCAGGTTTAATTACATTTGGGGCACTTAGTTTTATTTTTAGCAAAATGCAATTATTACAAAGTGAAGGCACGATTCAAATAAAAAATTCAATTGGGGCGGAAGGAAATGTGTACTTAAAGATTCCGAAAAACGGCACAGGGCAAGTTCAAATTGTGACTCAAGGCGCGTTAAAAGTTTTTGATGCGACTTCAAATAGCAAACAAGACCTTATCACGGGCGATAAAATCCGTGTTGTTGGTGTAGATGGAAATACATTGGTCGTCGAAAAAATCAAATGATTAACTTCTAAGGAGGAAGAAATGGGCGCAGCAGGTTTTGGAATTGTGTCAGTTGTTGCTTTTGTAGTACTTGCCTTTTTTACAATCGTGTTCATGGCGAGTCGCTATAAAAGATGTCCGTCTGATAAAGTACTTGTCATTTATGGGCGTGTAGAAAAAGGACGTTCTAGCAAGACTATTCATGGAGGCGGTGCATTTGTTTGGCCCCTGATTCAAGATTATGCTTATTTAAGTCTCACACCAATCACAATTAGTATCCCACTTGAAAATGCGCTTTCTTTACAAAATATTCGCATTAATGTACCTAGTACATTTACAGTTGGTGTTAGCACAACGCAAGAAATTATGAGCAATGCGGCAGAAAGAATTTTACGCTTGCCACAAAATGCTATTGAGGAAATGGCAAAAGAAATTATCTTTGGTCAATTACGTTTAACAGTTGCTTCATTGACTATTGAACAAATCAATCAAGACCGCGAGAGTTTCTTAGAAGCAATTCGACGCAATGTAGAACCTGAATTAAATAAAATCGGTTTGCAATTAATTAACGTCAACATTACAGATATTACCGATGCTTCCGAATATATTTCCAGCATTGGTAAGAAAGCCGCTTCGGAAGCCATTAACCAAGCCAAAGTGGATGTGGCGGAACAATCGAAACTCGGTGCGATTGGTGAAGCCAACGCCATTCGTGAGCAAGAAATTAAAGTTGCTGAAGCGATGGCTGCAGCAGAAATTGGACGAAAAACAGCGGACGCGAATCAACGCCAAAGAGTACAAGAACAGGAAGCGCAGGCTGTACAAGGTGAAAATACTGCGAATGCAAACATTGCGAAATACAATGCTGAACTTGAAATTCAACGAGCCAAAGCCAACGCAGATTCTGAAAAAGGAAAGAAAACTGCTGAGGCTGACCAACGTATCTTCGTGCAAGAACAAGAAGCGAGTGCAGTCAAAGGTGAGAATACATCTAAAGCTAGTATCGCTGATTACAATGCTGAATTGGAAGTAAAACGTGCCGCCGCGTTGAAGCAGGCTGAAGTCGCGAAGTATGAGGCGCAGGTTGCCATCCAACAAGCGGTTTATAAAGCGGAACAAGAACGTTTGCGTGCAGAAGAAGTTGTACGTCAAGAAATCGAAAAGAATAAAATTGAAATTGCCGCTGAAGCAGAAGCAGAAAAAACTCGGCGTGAAGCGCAAGGCGTTGCTGATGGTATTCTTGCGAAATACAAAGCAGAGGCAGAAGGTACGCTCAAATTACTAGAAGCAAAAGCGGAAGGCTATCAAAAACTTGTTGAAAGTGTTGGTGGTGACGCGCAAGCCGCATCTACTTTGTTGATGATTGAAAAACTTGAAGAGTTAGTTGCTAAACAAGTGGAAGCAATTAGCAATCTCAAGATTGATAAAATCACTGTTTGGGATTCTGGAAGCAGTGCCAATGGTGGTTCTTCAACATCAAATTTTATTTCTAACTTGTTCAAAAGTTTGCCACCGCTTCAAGATATTTCTGAAATGGCGGGTGTGCAATTGCCTGAATATTTAGGAAAAGTAAAAGGTCAATCAACTTCAAGTGCAAGTATTGAACCTGACTCAACTCCGAGTGCACCAGAGACAAAAGATAAAAAGAAGTAACGAAATCTTAAATAAAAAGCCCGCCTTGTTAGGCGGGCTTTTTATTTCATCAGGTACAATTCAGCAATGCTCACTAATTTAGAAAAAGAAGTTAGACAAAATCTTAAACATAACGTTACTGTAAATTTAACCGACGGCGCATTTTTTGGCTTGGCATTAGGGTTTGCTTCATTTACAACCATCCTGCCACTTTTTGTTGCATCATTAACAGACTCAACTACTTTGATTGGTCTTGTACCCGCCATTCATTCGGCAGGTTGGTTATTGCCACAGTTATTCACAGCTAGTCATGTATCGCGTTTGAGGCGTTATAAAAATAATGTCTTGATGATGACGATTCACGAACGTGTTCCGTTTTTAGGGTTTGCAATTGTGGCATTGTTAATTCCAATCATTGGCGCTCAAATTGTATTGGCACTTGCTATTGCATTATTAATTTGGCAAGGCTTGGGTGGTGGATTCGCCGCCAACCCCTGGACCAGCATGATTTCAAAAATTATCCCTGCGGATTCACGCGGCACATTTTTTGGGATGCAAGCAGGACTCGCTAATTTGTTTATCAGCCTTGGAGCCATTGGTTCAGGTTATTTATTAGATTACCTCGCCTCTCCCCTAGACTTTGCAACCTGTTTCTTCATCGCCAGCATTTTCTTCACCATATCATGGTTTGCACTTGCCGCAACACGCGAACCTGCCGATGAAGAAAAAATAATCCCTGAAGAAAAGACTCACTTCTGGAATGATGCTAAAAAAATTCTCAAGAAAGATAAAAACTTTAATTGGTTTTTATCCGCGCGGACTCTTGCTCAATTTGCAAGTATGGGATTTTCGTTCTACATTATTTATGCTTTACGCGAATTCAACATGACTGAAATCATCGCGGGTTACTTGACAGCCACATTAACTATCTCCGCCACAATTGCAAACATGAGCATGGGTTGGCTTGGAGATAAATTCGGTCATCGTTCAATGGTCATTCTCGGCGCGTTTGCTATTTTCTTAAGCTCGTTGCTGGCATGGATTGCTACATCAATCAATTGGTTTTATCCTATTTTTGTTTTAGCAGGCATTGCAAACGTCTCCATTTGGACGATTGGCATGACCATGACAGTAGATTTCGCAAGCGAAGCAGAACGCCCGATGTATATTGGCTTATCACAAACATTAACTGCACCTGCAACAATCATTGCACCTATCATTGGCGGCTTTGTTGCCGATACATTCGGGTTTACGTCTACATTTATTGCCTCAACTGTTTTAGCAATTGTGATGTTAGTGATTCTGATATTTTTGGTCAAAGAGCCAAGAAAATTTAACAAAGCGACATGAATGAGATTGTGTCGCGGTACAATTTAAGCAGGAGTTATTTATGACCACCATTGATTTAACCATCCATAACGATAGACGTAAACGTGCCATTCAACGCGCCAAAGAAAAAAATATCATCATCCCCACTTATGCACAAATGAAAGACCCAAGCAAAATTTCTGCAAAAGTGAAAGATGAATTAACGAAAATTGGATTATGGGATATTCATCCACGAAATCTTTTCAGAATCAATTGGCACAATCAACCCACCGCTTCAGGCGGGACGTTTGACGGAGTCAACTACCTCGAACTCCCCTCTTCTTTGACAGGCGTGAAAGCACGCATCATTGCGATTGTCGGCAAATGGTTTCCGACAGGTGCGCATAAAGTCGGTGCCGCATTTTCATGTTTAGTGCCCAGACTCGTCACAGGTCAATTTGACCCGACGACTCAAAAAGCAGTCTGGCCCTCTACTGGAAATTATTGTCGAGGCGGTGCATATGATTCTGCTTTACTCGGATGTGAATCAATTGCAATTTTGCCTGAAGGCATGTCTAAAGAAAGATTTGAATGGTTAGCAACTGTGGCAGGTGAAACGATTAAAACACCTGGCTCTGAATCGAACGTCAAAGAAATTTTTGATAAATGTAAAGAGTTAGCCAACTCTGGGCAAGATTTGATGATATTTAATCAATTTGATGAGTTTGGAAATTACTTGTGGCATTTTGAAGTGACTGGTCATGCCATGGAAGAAGTGTTTAATCAAGTTGCTGGAAAACATGGAAGATATCGCGGTATGGCTTCTGCAACAGGTTCAGCAGGGACAATTGCCAGTGGCGATTACATGAAAAAGTTATTTCCTGATTCTAAAATTGTGGCGAGTGAAGCACTTCAATGCCCAACGCTTTTAGAAAACGGATTTGGTGCACATCGCATTGAAGGCATTGGTGATAAACATGTGCCTTGGGTTCACAACACAAAAAATACAGATGTGGTCACCGCGATTGATGATAATGCAGTAGTCAATATTGCACGTTTGTTCAATGAAGAAAATGGACGTGCATTCTTAGCAGAAAAAGGCGTACCTGAAAATGTGATTGCAAATCTCGATTTGCTTGGCTTCTCTGGAATTTCTAACGTTTTATCTTGTATCAAAACTGCAAAATATTATGAAATGGACGAGAACGACATCATGATTACAGTCCTCACAGACTCGATGGAACTATATCGCTCACGTTTGCATGAAATGCACATGGAATTTGGTGAATATTCTGAACGAGATGCCGCCGCAGATTTTGCCAGATATTTACATGGTCAATCCACAGATAATATGCTTGAACTTCGTTACACAGACAAGCGCCGAGTTCATAATCTCAAATATTACACTTGGGTTGAGCAACAAGGCAAAACGTATGATGAAATCCAAGCCCAATGGTATGAGCAAAATTATTGGACCGACGTCCAAAAACAAGCAGATGAAATTGATGAGTTGATTGTCGAGTTTAATAAAGAGGTCGGATTAGTCTAAATGGTCTAATAGGTCTAACAAGTCGAAAAGGTCTTACAGGTCTGACCAGTTAAACTTGTTAGACTTATAAGACCAGTAAGATTTTATTCATGCTCAAACCAACTGATTTAATTCTCGTTTGCTTAATCAAAACGCCACGCGATTTGGAAATTGCGCGACTCTTAGGTTGGTATCGGATTCCGCTAAGAACCGCACCAAAAGTTGTCAGTGTAGATTATGTCGCCTTTTACCAACCAAGCACATTTCAAGAAAGAGGCGGTCAAATCGAATTTATTGCTCAGGTGAGAGGGCATGAATTGACGACGCGGGCAGAACTTCTTAAAGATGAAGCAAATCATCCGAGAGCAAAAGAGGAATATTACAAAATCCAATTGGGGAGTTTGGAAAAATTAAAAGAGCCAATTAAAACCGATAAATGGAAACGACTGACATTTTTATATTCAACTGGCGAGCATTTGCTGAATGCAAAAACACTCAATGATTTGGTCGTCGAAGGCGAAGAACGAAACTTGTTATGGAAAAGCCTGCGTGAGCGTGCTGAAAATGAGCAATTATATAAAGTGGATTTACCTCCTGCCGATTTGCCACCCGAAGTGCTGATTGCTTTACTTGGAATCAAAGAATTAGGCTCAGATTATGAGTAAACCTTGCAAAAAACATAGGCTGACCCCAAAAGTCTCCTTGATTCGGTCTCTTTTCAGTGATACACTTTAAGAAATGCCAGCAGATTTATTGTTCGTAACCCCTTCTGCCGCGTACGGCGAAACCATCCGCCGCACATTAGACGACACGAATTTTTATCGAGTCCATGTTGTCAACAACAAGGCTTCTGCTATTGTGCGGGCTGATGAAGTCGGCGTTCCGCTTGCTCTGCTCGATGTAGCACTCGGCGACGATTGGGTACATGAAATCGGGATTGCATTAAGAACAGTAAAACCAAGTATTAACCTCGCCATTTTATGCGAAGAACAAGGTGACCCACCCGCATTCGACGCATTACGTCCGTGGATTATGGTTCGCAAACCTTTTAGAATGGCAGATTTTATGAATGCCATTAGCAAACCGCAACCATCCCCAAGCCCTTCCACTCCCCAACCTTCATTATCCAATACACAAATGATGATGCCATGGCTCAGTGATCCAAACAAAGCCGCGCAACATCTCACCCGTTTAACACTTGAATCGTCCGCGCAAGCCGCGCTCATCACCCGCAAAAATGATTTGTGGGCATATGCTGGTGGTTTATCTCAACAAGCCGCAAAAGAAGTAGCTCAAACCGTTACAAGAAATTGGGATGGTCAGAAAGGTTCTGACTTGTTGCGCTTCATTCGGCTTGAAAGCACCAAAGCCGAACACATGCTATATGCCACCCGCCTCGCAACAGATACAGTGTTGGCTTTAGTTTTTGATGCAGAAACTCCATTCAGCACCATTCGCAATCAAGCCAGTCAATTGCTCAATAATTTTAGTGATTCACCCGCTCAGCCTCAAAACAATATTTCATCACAAGTAGAAGACGATGAAGATGTGGATATTCCACAGATTTCAAATATCCTTTCAGATATTCCTGACCCTGAACCCGCTTCAACCCCAACCTTCGACCTGCCACGCGGGCGTGAGCCTTTTGACCCCAACCAAACACGAGTGAGCGAATCGCTTTCGAATGCTTCTGTGTTTAGTCGTGAGCAATCCCCGTCGAAGCAAAGAAATCAGTTGACGACTGCCGAAACATCTAAAAGTGTGAGAAGAAGCGAAACACAAACCGTATTTGATGAAGTCGAAGTCACTGCTCCATCCAGACCAAAAACTCCCGTCAAACCGAATGAAAACGATGTGACACGCGAAAGTCCATCTACCGAAGCGGCAAAGAAATTAGTCGTTGAACCGATTACAGCAGGCTTGTATCATCTAACGTATGCGTGTTTGCTCGTACCACGTTTTGCAAATCATTACATCACTGGCGATTTATCTGAACGCTTGAGTGAATGGCTCCCTAACATTTGCATCGCTTTCGGCTGGCGTTTGGAATATTTAGCCGTGCGCCCTGAGTATTTGCAATGGGTAGCAAATGTACAACCTAGCACATCGCCTGGTTACTTGATGCGCATTATGCGCCAACAAACTTCCGAAAAAATATTTGGCGAGTTCTCTCGCTTGAAAAAAGAAAATCCATCCGGTGATTTTTGGGCTCCCGGTTATTTAATTATGGGCGGCACACAACCTCACCCACCACAATTGGTACGTGACTATATTAATCAAACCCGCAATCGTCAGGGACAAGATTCTCAGCCTTTGCCAAAAAAATAAAAAATTCAGCCTCCTCTTAGCATAAAAAACGCAGAGTATAATTGCTCTGCGTTTTGTATATTTAAGCCCAGTGTAATTATTGGTTATACAACAGCTTTATATGAATATCACTATGAATAAAAAAACTGAAAAGATTTTAGAAAAATGCACTAAAATTTCAAGGAAAATCTCAATCTTAGCTGTTGTTTTCTTTATTAGTTTTGCACTAATTAGTTTATTAGCAAATTATCTAGAACACATAGAATCAAGTTGGATTCTAATAGAGACCACAGCTAAAATTTTATTGATTTTTACGTTAGTGACGGTATTAATTAGTTGGTTAACCCCAGGAATATTTATTATTTTGTTTCACCCAGAGGTTTCTCATGCATGGCTTCAGGGAATCAGACCAAGTTTTTCGAAAAAAGATTGGGACCAACAATCAAATATCGAAAAGGCTTACACATATTTTATTAGCTTATTACTCTTTGGTTTCACAATATTTGGTATAGTAGCATTAATAATTAACGAGATTTGAAACGATATAAATATTCTAAAATGGATAAATTTCTATGCCCCCTACACTTTATCTGATTGATGGACATGCACTTGCATACAGAATGTATTTTGCACTCACGGCTGGCGGGAGTAGTCAGCGTTGGCAAAATTCAAAAGGCGAGCCGACTGCTGGAATCTATGGCTTTGCTCGTGAGTTAGTGCGTGTGTTGGAACAAGAAAAACCTGAATATTTAGCCGTTGCATTTGATGTTGGCAAAACATTTCGTGACAAAATTTTCCCTGAATACAAAGCCACACGTGAAAAAATGCCTGATGATTTGCGCAGTCAAATCACACGCATTCGTGAAATGGTAGACGCATTTCATATTCCACGCTTGGAAATGGATGGCTACGAAGCAGATGATGTTTTAGGGTCAGTTGCAAAAGTAGCTGTAGAACAAGGATTGGGCGTAAAAATCATCACAGGGGATAGAGACTTATTGCAATTGGTTAATGAAAGAACAGCAGTTTATCTCGCAGGTGATGATTCAACATACATCACTGATGCAGATGTCAAAAAGAAGTTAGGCGTAAATCCAAATCAAGTAGTGGATTACAAAGCAATTGTTGGGGATACATCTGATAATATTCCCGGTATCAAAGGCGTGGGTGAAAAAACCGCGGTTTCATTAATTGAAAAATTTGGCACACTTGATTCTATTTATGAAAATCTTGAACAAGTAGAAAAACGCTGGAAGACAAAATTTGAAGAACATAAAGAAGCGGCGTACATGAGCCGTGACTTGGCACGTATTGAAACAAATCTCAAACTCAAATTTAATTTGGAAGATGCAAAAGTCAAGCTGTTTGATGGTTCAAAACTAGAAGCGTTTTTCAAAGAAATGGAATTTAAAACTTTAATTAATAAAGTCGCTTCGATTAGCGGTGACATGAACATCACCTCACCTTCTCCGGTAGTGAGGACTGCGAAGACAAAAGATGGTCAAATGACCATGTTCGTCAGTGAGCCACAAGTGGTGAAAGCGGAAACAAAGTCCAATATTGAAGTCATCATTGTGGATGATGAAGAGAAATTAAAAAGTTTAGCAAAAGAATTATCCAAAGCCAAAGTGATTGCATTTGACACTGAAACGACTGATACAGAAGAAATGATTGCAGAATTAGTCGGCGTTTCGTTATCTGTCAAAGATGGGCAAGGGTATTACATTCCTGTCGGTCATTCATCTGGAAATAATTTAGAAATCAAAAAAGTGATTGAAGCGTTGACTCCATCTATGACCAATTCAAAAATTGGCAAAGTGGCGCATAATGCTAAGTATGATTACATTTTATTAAAAAGATATGGATTAGATATTTTTCCATTAACTTTTGACACAATGTTGGCTGAATTTATCGTTGACCCGTCATCGAAAAATTTAGGTTTGAAGAATTTGTCAGCCCATCACTTGGGCGAAGAGATGACGCACATTGAAGAGTTGATTGGCAAAGGCAAAAAACAAATCAGCATGGCGGATGTAGCGATTGAGTCGGTTGCGAATTATGCCGCGGCAGATGCTGAAAATACATTTCGTCTCATGCCAATTATGGAAAAAGAATTGGATAAGGTGAACGGCAGAAAAATTTTAGATGAAATTGATATGCCGCTGACACCCGTATTAGCAGAAATGGAAATGACTGGCGCGTTGATTGATACCAATTTTTTCAGTGAAATGTCTCAAGAGTTAGCCAAGCGTTTGGCTGAAATTGAAAAAGAAATTTATGCTCACGCAGGCAAGCCATTCAATATCAATTCGCCGCAACAACTTTCGGATGTTTTATTTAATCAACTGCGCCTCGAACCACCAGACAAAGGTCGCAAAACCGCCACAGGTTTTTATTCCACTTCGGCTGATGTGTTGGAAATGATGCGCGAGCAACATCCTGTTTTGGAATGGATTCTTGAGAATCGTGAACTCGCAAAAATTAAATCTACTTATGTGGATGCGTTACCTGCGGCGATTAACCCTGAAACTGGACGGGTGCATACATCTTATAGCCAAATCGGCGCGGTGACTGGAAGACTGTCATCGAATAATCCAAACTTACAAAACATTCCAATTCGCAGTGAAATTGGCAGAAAAGTCCGCAATGGATTTATTGCTGATAAAGGCAATGTTTTATTGTCTGTTGATTATTCACAAGTTGAATTAAGAATCGTGGCGCATATGGCAAATGATGAAGCCATGCTGGCGGCTTTCCGTGCAGGTGAAGATATTCACGCCACCACCGCCGCCGCCATTTATGATATTCCACTGGAACAAGTGACCAAAGATATGCGCAGTCATTCCAAAGCAATTAACTTCGGTTTGATTTATGGCATGTCGGCTTTTGGATTAACTCGCACTACAGATTTAACACTCGCCGAAGCAGAAAATTTTGTGAAAGCCTATTTCCAAAAATTCCCCGGGATTAAAAAATATTTGGATGGCATTCGCCGTCAAGCGGCTGAGATTGGCTATGTTGAAACCCTGCTTGGGCGTAGGAGATATTTCCCCACTTTAATGAGCAAGCAGAACGTCCAGATGAAGAACCGTGAAGAAAGAGAAGCCATCAATGCCCCTATTCAAGGCACAGCGGCAGACATCATGAAAATCGCGATGATAAAAATTCCGCCCGCATTAAATTCAAAAGGTTTGAAAGCCAAAATTCTTTTGCAGGTGCATGATGAATTGGTGTTGGAAGTGCCGAAAAAAGAAATTGATGAAACTGCTAAGGTTGTGCAAAAGACAATGGCGAATGCTTACGAGATGAGCATTCCGTTAGAAACGGAAGCACGCGCTGGGAAGAGTTGGGGCGAGATGGAAGTGTTGGAGGGTTGAAAGTTTGAAGGTTAAAAGAAAAACTCGGCGAGGGTGAGATGCCTGTGCCGAGTTTCGTTTTGCGGTTATGGATATAAACGACTAGATATTTGTTTATCAAGATAAACCACAATATTCTCAAAATCTAGGTATGTCATTTTTTCATCAATAATTGAATAAAACCTAATGGTGTATTCTTGATAGCGAGCAATCATATTGCAAGATATTCTTTCTTGGTTAATGCAAGTAATCATAAAAGCATCTGCGGTGTTACTCTTGTAAGGTTGCCTATCTAAAGGTATTTTCCATTCAAAGCCACTTTCTTTCTTATTATCTACTTTAGCAAGGTGTTCATATTGACGTATTGCATTATTAACAGTGGGATAACGTCCCATACCATACATAGCAACACCGTTATCTTTGTCCCAAAATATAATCTGGCTACCTCTCTCGATTTCATTATCCCCCTCTGATGAGGGAGCAATTGGGCTTTTATAAGCGTCTTTTGGGAAGAACTCTATTGGCACATCCCAATCCAATACATGAAACCCCCTTTCAGGCACACATTCCCACCACAAGCAACCATGTAGGAACATTTGCCCTATATATAAACTCAAAGCTAATATAATCAATAGAAAAGAAAAAGTAATTGTTAAATTTATAAAAATACTTTTTTTCATAATCAGAATTCTACATCTCCCGTTAAGAAATTGGAAGGCATGAATATGGCGATACAGTTATAATTACACAATGCCCGGACGAGATGATGTTTTCCAAAAAGCGATGAATGAAGGACATTCTGCCGCGTGGGACCAAGAATGGCAGAAAGCGGCGAGTGCCTATCGCCGCGCCTTAGAAGAATTCCCAGACCATGCCAAAGCCTTGAACAGTTTAGGCTTGGCGTTGTATCAATTAAATCAAGTAGATGAAGCACTGCAAATCTACAAACGCGCTGTAGAAATTTCTCCTGATGACCCTGTTTCGATGGAGAAAGTTTCTCAACTTTCTGAACGTGTCGGTGACTTGAAAGCCGCCATGGATTTTAGAGTAAAGGCTGGCGATTTATATCTCAAACAACGTGATACTGAAAAAGCGTTAGAAAACTGGGTTCACGTTACGAGCATCAACCCTGAAAATGCAATTGCACATTCTCGTCTGGCGCAAGTGCATGAGAGGTTAGGTCATGCTCAACAAGCAGTGACCGAATACCTTGCCATTGCTAGCATTATTCAACGTGCAGGCAACATGGAAAAAACACAAGAGATGGTAAACAAAGCCTTATCACTCTTGCCCAATAGCCCCGAAGTTAAACAAGCTCAAACTTTATTAAAAAATGGACAATTGCTTCCTAAGCCGATTCGCGGCAAAGGTGGCACAGGTCCAATTCGTATGGCGCAGGTCAAGCAATTGCAAAAGCCACAAAAAGCATCATCTGGACTTGACCCAATTGCTGAGGCACGTCAAAAAGCATTGACTCAACTTGCAGAGTTGTTGTTTGAATATTCAGACGAATCCCCTGCCGCACAAGAACGTCGTGGACTTTCTGCGATTATGAAAGGCACTGGCGGAGTCTCTTTGCAAAATGCAGAACAAACCAAAGTTATTTTGCATTTAGGGCAAGCCATTGATTCACAATCCAAAGGCAATGAGACTCAAGCCGCCGAAGAAATGGAAGGCGCGTTAAGTGCTGGCTTTAAACATCCTGCTTTATTTTTCAACTTAGGTTTATTACGTTTCAAAGGTGAGCGTTATGAAACCGCTCAACGCTTTTTACAAAATGCCGTCAAGCATACAGATTATGCACTTGGCTCACGTTTGTTGTTGGGTCAAATGTTGATGAAAAAATCAAACATCAGTGAAGCGGCATTGGAATATTTAGAAGCACTCAAATTGGCGGATTCACAAAGTGTCCCCGAAGAATATGCTGACGATATTAGTCAACAGTATGAACCGTTGGTTGAAGCGTTGCAAAATCAAAAAGATGAAAACGCGCTCCGAAAAATCTGCGACAATGTGCATAATTTATTGTTGCGTCCTGATTGGCGCGAGCAATTACAAAAAACACGTGAGCAAATGCCAAAGCAAGAAGGCGATTATATTGCCCCGTTAGCAGAAGTGATTTTGCAAGCACAATCCAGTTCAGTTTTGGAATCAATGAACCGCATCAATCAACTGGCACGCATGGGTAGTTTACGTTCAGCAATGGATGAAGCCTACGAAGCAGTTCAATCAGCACCGACTTACCTTCCATTACATACATTGATGGGTGATTTGCTTGTGCAAGAAGGTCACACTGCAGATGCAATTGCAAAGTTTGGTGTTGTCGCACAATCGTATAGTGTGCGTGGTGAAGTGCAACAAGCTGCAAAATTATTACGCCGCATTATTCAAATTTCTCCAATGGATTTAAGCGCACGCAATCGTTTAATTGACCAACTCGTGGCGCGTGGTCAATTGGATGATGCCATTCAAGAATATCTTGAACTGGCTGGCATTTATTATCGTTTGGCAGAATTGGATATGGCGCGAAAAACATATACAACGGCATTGCGTTTGGTGCAACAAGGCAACGCCAGCCGTGAATGGAATGTTCACATTTTGCAACGTATGGCAGATATTGATATGCAACGTTTGGATTGGAAACAAGCCGTGCGTGTGTATGAACAAATTCGCACGCTTGCACCTGATGATGATTCAGCCCGCAAACAACTCATCGAATTAAATTTACGCATGGGTCAAGCAGATAAAGCCTTTAATGAATTGGATGGTTACATTACACATCTTGAAAGCCAAAACAAAACAGAACTTGCACATGGCTTCCTTGAAGAACTTGTGCGTGAACATCCTGAACAAGAAATGCTCAAACGCACACTTGCCGCTTTACTGGCGCGCATGGGTCGCATGAACGAAGCCATCCCCATGCTCGATGCACTTGGTGAAAGTTTGTTAGAAAAAGGTGACAAATCAGGCGCCATGGAAGTCATCAATCAGATTGTTTTGATGAACCCGCCCAATGTGGAAGATTATCGGGCATTATTAAATCAAATGCGGAATGGATAAAATAAGATAATGATCAAAAGTAGGGATACGATATATCGTATCCCTACTTTTTTCGCCTCTTTCCTAAGGGTCAGCTTGTTTCTATATTACGCATTTTCTAACACCCGATTAATTCCATTAGAATACAATCCTCACACTTCACTTCGGAGAAAATCAATGCCCCAAACCCAAAACAAAACTGTGATGAACTGGCTGTTCATCTTCTGCTTCATCGTGGCTTTCCTCGTCTCTTTCGGCGGATTTACCCGCCTCACCCGTTCTGGACTTTCCATCACAGAATGGAATCCCATCAGCGGTTCGGTTCCACCCATGGCTTACCACGATTGGCAAGCCGAGTTTGAAAAATATCAACAAACGCCGGAATATCAATTAATTAACAAAGGGATGACGCTAGAAGAATATAAATACATCTTCTGGATTGAATGGACTCACCGAACGATTGCGCGTTTAGCGGGTTTATTTTATGCCATCCCCGTTTTTTATTTCTTATTCAAAAAGATAATTCCATTCAAAGAATTTGGCGTGTATTTTGTGATGGGTATGTTATTCATCTCGCAAGCCTTCGCAGGTTGGATTATGGTCGCCAGCGGACTTGTAGATAGACCTTCTGTAAGTCATTTCAATTTGACACTTCATTTATCTTTGGCATTGGCTTTATTCGGCATTGCCTTATGGACTGCGTTGGGTCATAAATACGGTTTTGAATATCAAAAAGCAAAATGGTCATTGCCTTCTAAAATTTCTTTGCTTGGATTTGTTTTAATCGTCATTCAAATCATCTACGGCGGATTCACCGCAGGGTTGAAAGCGGGTCATGTGTCTGATACTTGGCCCCTGATGTTTGGGAAATTAATTCCACCAAATCTATTCAATTCATGGATTAATATTCTCGAATCACCCCAAACCATTGTCTTCATTCATCGCTGGTTTGGATTCACGATTTTAATTTTGATGCCAATTTTGTATTACATTGTCAAAAAGAACAATTACTCCGCTGATATTCAAAACGGAGTGAAATGGTTGATTGGCATTATCGTTTTACAAATGCTTTTAGGTATATTCACCGTTTTATCTTATGTCAATATTGTGATTGCTTTATTACATCAAGCCAACGCGGTGATTTTATTTGGGCTTGCGATTTACTTTATTCACAGATTTAGAGCATTGCATAAAAACAACAATTAACGTTTGTTATTTCTATTCCACAACGTAAACCCAACTGTGCCGAATGCTAAACCTAAAGTAGAAATACCCCAAGATAGAAAACTTAAAAAGAATGTAGCTTCAATAAGTTTAATAATCATCAAGAAGGGTAGCACAATGCCGCCCATCATCAGAATCACGCCGAAGGAAAGTAAGAAGCGTGCATTCATCATTGATATAACCAACATGCCACCAGATGATTCGGTTCAGGTTCAAAATCAGGTGGTTCTTTTTCATCACACAAGCCTTGAATCATTTTGGCACAACGTGGATGAAAACGACATCCCTTTGGCGGGTTGACCAAACTCGGTGGCTCGCCAGGTGGAATGTCTTTATCTGATTCAGCATTGGCGGCATCAGGGTCAGAAGTTGCGGCAAGCAACGCCATCGTGTAAGGATGCAAAGGATTTTTAAGCAAAGTTCGCGTTTCAGATTTTTCAACGAGATTTCCCGCATACATCACAAAAATTCTGGCAGAAAAATATTTTACAGTGGATAAATCATGCGTAATATAAATGACCGTGAGTTTATGTTCTTCTTGTAATGTTTTTAATAACTTTAAAATTTCAACACGCACCGAGGCATCAAGCATAGAAACAGGTTCATCTGCCACAATCATTTTCGGTTCTAAAATCATCGCGCGCGCAATCACCACACGTTGTTGCTGACCACCACTTAACATGTGCGGAAATTTATGAATAAAATCATCCACTGGATGAAGTTTCACTTCGGTCATCGTTTTGTGAATGCGTTGCAATCTTTCTTCTTTGTTTTTGACACCACTGATAATTAATGGTTCTTCTAAAATTTCTTGGACGCTCATAAAAGGCGGTAATGCCGCATACGGGTCTTGTTGCACGTACCCAATATCAAAACGATATTTTCTTAACTCATCATGTTTAAGATGCGCTAAATTTTTTCCTTCAAAAATTAATTCACCATCAGTAGGAACATTGATTCCAAGAATCGTTTTCATCAAACTCGATTTTCCACAACCGCTCTCACCCACCACCGCAACTGTTTCGCCTTGCTCTAAATCAAAACTGACACCATCCACTGCTTTGACATGCCCCGCAGACCCAAACCCAAAGCGACGCAATTCATACCAAACATGCAAATCTTTAATAGATAATAAAACTTCTGACTTTCCTTTTATTGTTGGAGACATTCTCTTCGCTTCCTGAATTTCGGTCATCATGTGTGGTGTTCCTGTTCATCCTCTTTTTTCTGTGGCAGAGCCAAAACCCGTTTGTAAGCCTTTCAAACATTCCATTGTGCCGAGGTGACGGCAATCATGTGAAAGAAAAACCAGCAAATTCAAACGGATATTTTGTAATCGTTTTTGCATATCTTCATCTACATTCTCAAAGTTTGGATATTTTTCATCCAACAATTTCACGAATTCTTGCAAGGCGCCATACGAACGTTTGAGATAATTTATCAATTCATCTTTGGGTGGAATTGGCAAAACAGAAGCGACTTCGTCACTTAAGCCTGTTCCAACCGTAGCATTTAATTCAGTCGGAAAGCCCCATTTTTTAGCAAGATTTTCTTTCGCCCAAATTTCAGTGGAGTCACCAAAGTCTGTTCCAAGTTGCGGATTACGCTCCAAAATTATGGCGCGTAAATAATCTGTTTCGCGTGCCAAATGCCAAAGGTGAAACCCAATAGATGTGCTATATCCTCTGGGTCTCCAGCGTAATTGGTCTTCGGTTAATCCTTCTCCAAATTCAAGGACTACTTTGTGAATATCTTTGAATAAAGCTAATGCATCATAAAGTGCTGGCGTGCTCATAATTTTCCTCAGTTAGATTTTTTAGCAAATTTAGAACCAAAATAAATTAAAAATAAGTTGATGACCAACCAAAACAAAGCAAATCCGAAAGAACGAGAACTACCATGGTCAAGCCAATGCCAAGAAGCATAGCCAAATGAAACCCATGAAGTAATTACCATAAACAACCAAGCAAATGAAAATAATTTGTCTATCATTGGTGTAACCAACATTTCACTTTTCGATTTCCTTTTTGAAAAACAGGCGGTTCTTCACTACATTTTTCATATCGGAATGGACAGCGCGCCGCAAAACGGCATCCACTGGGTGGATTCATCAAACTAGGCGGCTGACCTGTAATAAATATTGGATCTGATTCACTACGAAGCCTCGGCACACTTGCCATCAACATTTGTGAGTACGGATGAAGCGGTGCGGGAAAAAAATCTTTGGCATCACCTGTTTCCACAATTTGACCGGCATACATAATCGCAACTTCATCGGCTAACTCGCTTGAAGTGGCAATATCATGCGTAATCAAAATGAATGATGTTCCCAATTCCCGTTTGATGCGTTTGAGAACATTCATAATGTTGGCTTGGGTTAATAAATCTAAAGCCGAAGTGGGTTCATCTAAGACAATCAAACTTGGTGATGTGACCAACGCCATTGCAATGGCTACACGCTGACGCATTCCACCGCTTAATTCAAATGGATAACGTTCTACAAAATCTAACGGCACACCGACATGTTGAAACATTTTCTGCACAATACTCAATGCTTCGGTTTTACTTAATCCCAAATGAAGCATGGCAGGCTCAGCCACTTGCTCACCAACTTTGATAACTGGATTCAATGCATTCATCGCCGCTTGTGGCACAAGTGAAATACTGACCCAACGTACGTTTTGACGATATTCTTCATCGTCTAATGCCATTACATCTGCGCCATTGAGAAAAACATTGCCTGAATATTTTTCAACATTGCGAGGCAAAATACGAAGCAATGCTTTGGACAAAGAAGTTTTGCCACAACCTGATTCACCCAGAATCACAACCGCGCGATTTGTACCGAGTTCAAAATCTACACCGTCAACTACCTGCACAACTCCTTTGGTTGTTTTGAAATGTAAATTTAGATTTTCAATCTTCAATAACTCTTGCGTTTTAACCACACTCATGCATCCCTCAATCTTGGATTAAAAATTCTATCTAAGGCAAATCCCAATACAGCAAAAGCAAGACCGGTAATAATTAATAACGCGGCTGGTTCAAGTACCCAGTAGTAATAACCTTTATATAACGCGCCATTTGAATTGGCATCTTGAATAATCTTTCCCCACGTTGGTAATACCGGGTCACCTAAACCGATTACAGCAAGGGATGCTTCTAAAAATACAAAAGCAGGCACAGATTGCACAAGACCGGGAATCAACAGCGGAATCATGCGCGGAATTAAATATTTGAAAATAATCCGCATGTTGCTGGCGCCATACGCCTTTGCCGCTTCAATATACATAGATTGTTTCACTTGCAAAAACACAGCGCGGAAACCTAAAATTCCGCCAGTGAAAATGCTCAACAAAATTGTGGCAGATAAAATTACCCAAATACTGCGTGAATAAAATGTACCAATCATAATGAGCAAAGCAAAGAAAGGTAAAACCAAATTGATTTCAGTAATGCGTTGAATCAATTCATCCACCCAGCCACCATACCATGTGCCAATGGCAGCAATAATCATCGTCATTACAGATGTACCAATCGCCGCCATTAATCCAAATGCTAATGCCACAGGCACACCCCACAACAATGGCAACGTCAAATCACGGCGGGCATGGTCTGTGCCTGCTAAACCAAAAACTTGTCCATGAAAAACAAATTCAGCATCAATTGTTGATTCAGGTTCAAACACAGAACCAATCATCACAAGTTTATAAGTCCCTTTTAACGGCACTTCACTATCCGGCATAGAGAACAATGCCAAAATCACATCCTCAGTCCGAAGTTTAGTACGCAGTTTGTCATCTTGCGAGAAGCGGTAGGTGTAATCTGAACCAGTTAAAACAAAGTTTGCAATCCGAACTGTTCGTTCATCCGGCGTGATTAATTCAATTGAGACAAACGGCTGTTTTGCTTGGAAGGCTGAATCAAAATACAAAATCAAATCTTGTGGATACACATCCGATTCAAATTCAAACTCGTGTACCATCTCGATTGTAGAAACGCCTCCTTCGCCGGGGATAACTGTTTTCTGCATTTCGGCATTTGCCGTATCTACAGCAAAAGACTCGGCATATTTTTTGGTTGAAAAATAATTTATCCATGCTGGCTGTGCAAATTTCGGGTTCTGATACCAAACCTCTTCCCCACCTCGCCATAATGTAATGGCTTCATTGTACGGAATGGTAATCATTGTATAGATGGCAACAACGACCAAAAATAAAATTACAGATATGCCTGCAATCGCCGAGGGATACATTAATATTTTTTGAAAAGAAGAACGTAAGTTATTGAGCATATTATTCACCTATCTTCACGCGCGGGTCTACCAGTGCATAGACAAAGTTGAGAATAAAAACTGTCATTGCTAAAAGATAAGCATAGATAATGGTTGACCCAACGATGATTGGCGTATCGTATTGACCAATGGCTTGGAATAACGTTCTGCCTAAACCAGGCCACAAGAAAACTGTTTCAGTAAATAAAGCACCCGTCCATAAGGTGATAATGAGCAAAGCAAAATTTGTAATGATGTTTGGTAATGTGGGACGTAAAATGTAACGGCGTTCAATATCTTTGGCGTGTAAACCTTTGGCGCGTGCCATGTCTACATAATCTTCACTGGAATAAATCAAAAAGAATGTGCGATAGTTATAAACGCTGAGGAAGAAAGCACTTATCACCAGCGAAAAGCCGGGCAGAATTAAATGCTTGAGGACGTTGAGAGCATAATCAAATTTGTTGGGAGGCGGTGGCGCATCCACCATGCCACCAAACGGAAGAATCTTAAATCCAGCCGCAAAAATCAGAATTAAAAAGATTCCATAAAACCAGGGCGGTACAGCCGAAGATGGTGAAAGTGCAATAATCAACTTATCCCAAAAATTGCCATAATTGCGTGAAAGATTGAGAGCAATAAAAATACTTGAAAAGAATAAGAATAACTGAGAAGTAGCCATTAACAACAAAGTTGGAGGCAGACGTTCTAATAAAATTAAACGCACTTGTTTTGAGCCACTATCACTGGTCATGTTAATAGAACGACCTAAATCAAGAACCAGAGCATTCTTCAAATAACGGAAATTACGAACGGCAATGGGAACATCTAAACCGACGCGCTTTTCTTCTGCCGCGATTCGTTCTTGAATTAATTGCTGGCGCGTTTCATTATCCATTTGTTGATAGGCTTGATTGTTGATAATCATCTGTGTGACGCGGTCACGAATCTCACCGCGCATAATCACATCTACGTACCCACCCATGTTTGCAATCACAATGGTTAAATAAATACCGATAACAACGGTAACAAATAATGTCAGAATTCGCACAGCAGAATAACGCAGGATTCTGATGAACGAACTATTCAAAAAAGGTTTTTTGACGACTTGCTCTTCAACTGGTGATTGAGTAATTGCAGACATGGCTTCCTCACAATCTAATTTTTGTAGGGCAAGGTTCTTAAACCTTGCCCTACAATTTTTTACAAACGACAAACTTATTGTGCTACGAAATCTAATGAGGTGAACGACGGAATGGCAACAGGAATTGGCACAACCGCAACTTCAAGCCGTGCAGAACCAGTTGACAATTTGGCAGTGGTTTCGGCAGAGAGTGTCACTTGGAAGTGACCATCTTCTACAGCCACAGCATCACCTACTTCTACTACTGCACCAGTTCCATCATACAAAATGTATTTGACGCGGGAAACATCAGAGAGTAAGTAAGGCTCATCATTGAAAGTGACATAAGCATCAAACAATGCTTCACCGCCAATTTGTACTTGACCAGGTCCATCCAATACGGTGGTAGCAATTTTTGGTTCGCTGAATTGCGCCCAACGATTTGCTAAATCTGGGAAGTCGGCAAAGTTTTTGAGGCTGACAGATTTTTCAGTGAGGAATACTTGGTCAATGTAATATGGACCAGTTCCAACCATATAATGATTGTGCGCTTCTACCCACGCTTGTAAGTTAGCATAGCGCGCGGCGGCTTCTTCTGCTGTGATGTATTCACTCAAAGTCGGCGCATACGGAATATGGGTTTCACTTGCGGCTTGGTCTAAATATTTATTGAGAATCTCAAGGCTTGGACCACCAACCCAGTTGGTTTGTTCAACTTCGAGTACGCCGGCTTTATCTTCTGTGTAAGTGAGTTCACCGTTGGCTTCAGCCAAGTTTGAAACCGCCAACACGGGCCAGCTATTTTCGTAACCTAAACCATATAAATCTTGGGGCCACAAAGTGAGGATGTTCAATTCTGCATCGGTTTGATAGAAATCACCGTAGGCTTCAATGGTCAATGGGTCAGTTGAGACGATGCGATAACCTTTGAATTGTTCTAAGGCGGCGTTGATGCTCAAGGCTAATGATTCGTCATAGATAGCAGATTCTGGTTTGCCGGGG
>DDVH01000006.1:75345-75475 GCA_002345215.1 Anaerolineales bacterium UBA2317 | reverse complement strand
ATCATGCCATTTGACGGTTTCAAATAAATCTTCAGGATAGACCACTACACTTTTAATATTGGCAGTGAGACCATCTGGGAATTTTTCTTCAACGGTAATGAAGCGTTGGTTTACTGCATCCCAGTCAACC
>DDVH01000006.1:68320-75334 GCA_002345215.1 Anaerolineales bacterium UBA2317 | reverse complement strand
TAGCAGATTCTGGTTTGCCGGGGTCAAAGCTTTGGATAATGTTCATCACAAAGTCGCCAGCAGAAAGAGGACTGCCATCATGCCATTTGACGGTTTCAAACAAATCATCAGGATAGACCACTACACTCTTGATATTGGCAGTGAGACCCTCTGGAAATTTTTCTTCAACGGTTATGAAGCGTTGGTTAACTGCATCCCAGTCAACCCATGCATCCGCTGGAACATCAATTTGAGGCACGGTTTGAACCGTTAGCCAATCTAAATTTTGGCGAATGGGCAAACCTTCTACATGAGTTAATTCTGCACTAGCAATGCGTTGTGGATATGCAAGCCCTGTGTATGGGTCTGCCATCATGCCACCTGCACCAGTGACGTTTGAACTACCATGAGTCGTCATGCGAAGAACATGACCATCCCAAATCCAGTTACTTCCACCAACAGAGTTCCACGGCTCGGTGAACAAATCATTTGTACCGATGCGCATGGTGCCGCCTTCTTGGTCAATGAAGCGCAAGTTGTAAGGACCAGCATTGGTTGATTCTGGACCTGTGGCGAGGTCATAAGTAACTTGAACATTGCTTGCATACGGAGCATAGGTTTGTTGGTCAATGACCCAAACAAATAATGAATCTTCTAAAGCAAGTTCAAGGGCGCGTGCCATGGCTTCGTCACGTGCGGCTTTGTCTGTATAAACGCCTTGTGCTAGTGCATCACCCAATTCTTGGAATTCAGGGTCAGATACATTTGAAATAAATGGTTCACTGGCTTGAATACTGGTGTTCAAATAGCTTTGTTGAATGTTTGCGGCTTCGTCACGTAATGAACTTAAACCAGCAACACCATAACCAGCAGTATATAAGTGCCATTGACCTTCAGATGGGTCTGTACCAAACCAAATCGGGAAGGCTTCTGAAGCAGTTTTATATTGTCTATCTACTGTAAAACCAGCGGCTTCTAATTGATTTGAAACATAATCACCCATTGGTTGGCGAGTACCGTCACCATCATTGCGGATTAAGAAAATCAAGGTAACTGGTGCGCCATTGTATTGCCACTTACCATCTACCAACTCTGCACCCATGCCAGGCATTTCCGCATCAATCACTTCTTTGGCGCGGTCAAAATCGTAAGCATATTTGCTTTCAAGTGCGCGGGCTGTATCAATCAAATTGGTATATTCTACCAATTGAGTGGTGATAGGCAATAATTTTGGTAAAGACCCGCCAGCATAAATTTCTTGATTGACATAATTTCTATCAATCATCCAGTTTAATGCTTCGCGAATCTTGCGGTTAGAAAACGGATTCAACACATTGGCATCATCGAGCACGGCTGGGTTCAAACTAATGCCGTAATAACCACCCAATGATTGTGTGGAAGATAAACCAGCGTCTTGAATAGCTGGGTACGCATCTGAAGCGAGGTTAAACGAGAAAAAGTCAATTGCACCTGCTTCAATTTGAGAAATGGCTGAATCACCACTTACGACAGATACAACAATTTCATCTAACCAGCCGCCTCTTCGTTCCGTTGTCGAAGCTTCTTCTGTGGCGGCAGGCGCTTCTTCAGTCATGGCAGGTTCTTCAGTCATGGCGGGTTCTTCGGTTGTTTCAGTTGCGGCAGGCGCACAAGCCGCAAGCACCATACTAAAAACTACCAACAAACTCAAAAGCGCATATAAATTTTTTAGTTTCATTCTCTTTTCTCCTTAATAGAATTTACAAAACAAACCTTTCAAGCAAATACCAACTACCACCTCCTCACATCATCATTAACCAAAAGGCGGAAGACCAGCCCACCAGCCAGTTCTCCGCCTCAGACATAGGATGCGGTCCTATCTTCTTGGAGGAAAATTCGTCCGCATATAATTGCATGATACAGAACCCAACCGCAAATGTCATGCGCCTATACAATAGGATTTCCCCATTCAATGGAACGGTTTAAAAACAAAAATATTTTCAAAGAAAGTCGTCAAAATAAAAATAAAAACCATCCTCAAGAATGGTCGTATACCCCCTCCTGTAGAATGAGATAGCAAGACCTGTCTCATCTTAATTGCTTATAATTACACAATGAGCAAGAAAATCGTTTTTGGGATAATCCTCCTCGCACTCATCCTCGCCGCCTGTGCAGATGCTTCACCTGTTGATGTTTCCCCTGAAGAAACACCTTCCGCTTCTACTACGCAGGTGACACCTGATTCTGAAGCGGGAAGTTTATCCATCCCCTACGGTAAGAACGTACGCTTTGAGCAAATCAGCCTTGATGAAGGCTTATCTCAAAGTGTTGTTAACGCCATTCTGCAAGACCGTCAGGGATTTTTATGGGTCGGCACAGATGATGGATTAAACCGTTACGATGGCTACGGCTTCAAAATTTATAAGCCCGATACCAATAACATATTTAGCATTAGTGACCGTTCTATTACTGCGCTTGCAGAAGATGAACAAGGGAATATATGGATTGGAACTCGGCAGGGTGGATTAAATCGTTACGACCCGGTTTCCGGAAAGTTTTATCATTACTTTCATGATTCAAAAAATAACGAAAGCATTGCCAGCAATCAAATTTCTGCTTTAGAAGTAGATGAAAATGGTTTATGGATTGGCACAAACAATGGCTTAGATTTTTTGGATTTTGAAACTTATACATTTACTCACTATAAAAACACGGCTGAAAGCCCCGTTAGGCTTGGCAGTAATTTCATTACTGCGTTACTCAAAGACTCACAAGACTTATTGTGGATTGGTACTGTGAATGATGGTGTGAATGTATTTGATGTAGAAAACAACAAAGTAACTGTGTACCAGAATAACAAAAACAGTGTAACCAGCTTGAGTCATAATCGTGTTTTAAGTTTTGCCGAAGGCAAAGATGGAGAAATTTGGGTTGGCACTGGAAATGGATTAAACCGTTTCATTCGAGAAGAAAATTACTTCACCCGTTATTTAACTTCAGGTGATATTTCTGATAATGCTACAGGAAGCATCATTTATGCAGTTTTTGTAGACCAACTTGGTGGGGTATGGATTGGCACAAACAATGGGTTAAGTCGGTTTGATATAAATACAAAAAAATTCTTTTATTATCAGCACGAACCTACAATCCAAAACAGCTTAAGCAACAATAGTATTTATTCGATTTATGAAGATGCCAGCGGCGTGTTATGGGTTGGCACATTTGGTGGCGGGTTAAATAAATATAACCGTCAACAAGACCGTTTTGCTTACTATCGCCATAACCCAGAAGATGCGAATAGTTTGAGTGGAAATTTGGTTTTTGCTATGCTCGCTGATCAAAAAGGCTTTATTTGGATTGGCACTTTAGATTCAGGTTTAAACCGCTTTGACCCAAAGTCTGAAAGATTCATCAACTTTAAGCATGACCCTAAAAACCCTGAAAGCATTAGTAGCAATAACATTATTTCTTTATATACAGACAAACAAGGGACATTATGGGTTGGCACAGGCAATGCCCTAAATCGGTATGATGCGTTCACAAATTCATTTGAGCATTTCCAGCCACCTACTAGTATTGAAGATGAGACAACAAGGTTTGCTGTATTTGCCATGTATGAAGACACATTTGGAAACTTCTGGGTTGGTTCTAATCGTGGTCTTCTGCTGTTTGACCGTAATACAAATGTTTTTACAAAGTACGAATCACGTAGCACCGAAACTCTGGCACGCAATAAAATCAATGTCATTTTTCAGGATAAAAATCAAAACTTATGGATTGGCACATCAGACGATGGGTTGAAGCGCATCAATTTAGATGATGATGCCATTACAAGTTATCGTTTTAACCCTGAGGACACTTCAGCACTTGGAAGCAATGTGGTCTTATGTATTTATGAAGATAAAAATGGCACATTGTGGGTCGGTACGCATGGCGGCGGATTAAGCCGCTACAACCCAGCCACTGATTCATTTACACACTTCACCGAAAATGAAGGCTTGCCAAGCAATGTTATTTATGGAATGTTAGAAGATGAAGAAGGTAATTTGTGGTTAAGCACAAACTTTGGGCTTTCACGGTTTAGTCCATCAGATGAAACTTTCCGTAACTTTACTGCTAATGATGGTTTGCAAAGCAATGAATTTAATCAAAACGCTTTTGCCAAAGGTACAGATGGCACGATGTATTTTGGCGGTATTAATGGCATCAATATATTTGAACCGCGTGAAATTATTGATAATCCATTCTCACCAAAACTTGCATTAACTTCTTTTACATTATCAGGCACACCATTCGTTGAAGAAGATATAACCACTGAATATTTACAAACGATTACCTTAATATGGCCCCAAGACTCATTTGAATTTGAATTTGTTGCTTTTGCTTACGAACAGCCTTCACAAAATCAATATTCATACATGCTAGAAGGCTTTGATGAAGATTGGATTAACACCATAAATCAACGCAACGGACGTTATACCAACCTGCCCGGTGGAACCTATACATTACATTTACGCGGCACAAA
This sequence comes from Anaerolineales bacterium UBA2317, assembly GCA_002345215.1. Classification (GTDB taxonomy): domain Bacteria; phylum Chloroflexota; class Anaerolineae; order Anaerolineales; family Villigracilaceae; genus Villigracilis. Next base: position 70,851 of record DDVH01000006.1, on the reverse strand, counting down.
CAGCGACGGCGTGTGGAGTGAGCAAATCCAATCTATTGAAATTATTGTAGTGCCACCTTATTGGGAAACATGGTGGTTCCGCAGTTTGCTGGTTATCTTTTTTGCTGTTGGCATTGTTGGAGCATTACGCTGGCGTGTGAAAAGTATTGAAAATAAAAATCAAGAGCTGGAAAGACTGGTACGAAAACGTACAGCAGATTTAGAAAAACGCACAGTCGAAATAGAAGCGTTATATCAAGCCGATGAGAAAATTTTACGAAGCGTTACTTTGAATCAGATTTTTCAAACGCTGGTTGATGTATCAGTATCGTTATTAAATGCAGATAGAAGTATTGTGTTTGCGTGGAATGAATCACAAAGAAAAATTATGCCACGTGTTAGCCGAGGTTTTAAGCCAGAAACTTTAGCGACCTTCAAATTTGACCGTGATGAAGGCATGATTGGCATTGCCATGAAAACCAGCGCGGCGTTTATTGTTTCAGATTTAAAATCCAATACCTTGCGCCAAGACATTCAAGCCGCACTTCAAAAAGAAGGCATTGAGTCATTTGCCCACTTCCCCATCGTTGTGGACGGAAAAGTCGTTGCAATTTTCAACGTCGCCTACACGCGGGCAAATGCGCTTACCAGAGATTCAATTCGTTTGTTTACTGCACTAGTGAATCGTGCTTCATTATCTATTGCGAATATGGATTTATTTGAACAAACCAAAGATTTAGCCGTGATGGAAGAACGCAACCGCCTCGCACGTGACTTACACGATAGTGCCAAACAAAAGGCATTTGCCGCCCTTGCACAGTTAGGCACAGTCAATGGCATGGTAAAAGCAACTGCTCCACAAGAATTCACACCGCACATTGGCGAAGCAGAAACCTTGATTTATGAAGTGATTCAAGAATTAAATTTCTTGATTCAAGAAATTTATCCAATTGCTTTGCAAGAAAAAGGATTAGAAACCACGCTCAGAGAATATGTCTTCGAATGGGAAAATCGAAACGATGCGGTTGCCAATTTGAAGATTCAGAATGGGCGTGAGCTCCCGCTTGACACCGAGCAAGCAGTTTACCGCGTCATTCAAGAGGCGTTGGCAAATATTTCACGTCACAGTAAGGCAAAACGGGCGGATGTCTCTTTGATTTATAATCCAGATATTCTTCAAGTCGTCATTGCAGATGATGGTTGCGGTTTTGATATGAATCAACGTGCCAAAGGAATGGGCTTCCGTTCGATGCGTGAAAGAATTAATAGTATTCGTGGCTCACTGCAAGTGCAAAGTGCACCTGGGCAAGGAACACGTTTGATTATTCAAATCCCTGTTAAAGAAAATTTAGGAGATTGAAATTATGAAATACCATCGTACAAGTATATTGATTGTGGATGACCATGAAGTGGTTCGAAATGGCATTCGCTCTTACCTTGAAAAAATTTCGGATTTTCAAGTGGTTGGCGAAGGAGCTTCAGGTGAAGAAGCTTTGAGCATGGTCGGTGAATTGATTCCTGATATTGTGTTGCTTGATTTAATTATGCCCGGCTTAGATGGCATTGAAACCACACGCCGCATTCGTCAAATTAGCCCGCGTACAAAAGTGGTCGTGTTAACTTCATACCATGAAGATGTGCATATCTTCCCCGCTTTGAAAGCAGGCGCCATTTCCTATATTTTGAAAGATATGAAAATGGAGAAACTGGTAGATGTTTTGCATCGCGCTGTGCAAGGTGAGGTGACGTTACATCCACGTGTGGCTTCACGTGTGTTACAAAACATTCGTGGCGAAAATATGGATGACCAACCGTTATTTACAGAATTAACTGACCGCGAAACTGATGTATTGAAGTTAATTGCGAGCGGCATGACCAATAGTCAAATTGCTGAAAAGTTAGTGATTAGCGAAAATACTGTCAAAGGGCATGTTAGCAATATCTTGAGCAAATTACATCTAGCAGATAGAACGCAAGCGGCAGTCTATGCTTGGGAGCAAGGTATAGTAAGTAGACAAAATTAAATAAAAAAGACACTGCTTGAAGCAGTGTCTTTTTTGTTAAGAATTATTTTTATTGGTTGATTTCAGCCAATATTGCTTCAATTTCTTGTACAAAGACATCGTAAGGTTGAGCACCTTGCAAGTTTTTTGTTTTTGTCTCACCATTAACAGTGTATGTCATAACAAACGATGGCGTGGCTTCGGCACCAGCATTAAGTGCATTGGCTACATTTTCTGCAATTAAATCTGCATATTTATTGGAGTCGTAACATTCGTTATACTCGTCCATATTCAAACCAACTTGCTCACCAAAAGCGGCTAAACGGCGGTCGCTTAATGCTTCAAGCCCTTGGTTGGTAAAAATAGTCGCTTGCATTTCCCAAAATTTGTTTTGGTCACCAGCACAATATGCTGCTTCGGCGGCTTCAGCAGATGCCGCTCCGAGATAATCAACGGCTTTGAAAACAAAATATACTGTGCCATTGGCAACGTAATTATCCAGTAGCAATTTTTCTGTATTTCTGAAGAAAGTGCCACAATGTGGGCATT
>DDVH01000006.1:65579-67996 GCA_002345215.1 Anaerolineales bacterium UBA2317 | reverse complement strand
GGATAAGTGATTTCAGGCGGGGATAACACTTCTCCAAGAGGTCTCAGAGTGGGCCAAATAAATAGAAATGCCAAAAACAAAACCCCAACAGAAATCAAACCAATAGACAACAAACGTGAACGCCTCTCTTTACGGCGAACCTGTTCTTTACGCTGTTGCCTTTTACTCACTTCTTTATCGCTCATACTCACTAACTCCTCTATAATTTTTATTGCGTGGCGCAAATTTTCTCACGCACAAATGATTTTGTCTAGCACAGGCTGAGAAGGTTCTTAACTGACGCCCTCTCGCAATCTGGCATCCATCCAAAGCGTCATGGTCTTGAATACTTCATCTTTTTCAGGTTCATTGTGTAATTCATGTAATCCATCATCCCATAAAACCAATGTGCATTTTTCTTTCAACGGCTCAGCAAATTCAGTACTGCTAGAGACAAATGCAATTGGGTCTTTCTTTCCGTGCAACAACAACAATGGAAGTGGAAAGTTCTTCGCGTTTTCTAAAGTCCATTTTGTCACACCGAGCATAACCTTCCCGAAGCCAAATGATACTTTATCATGCACAAGTGGGTCATTGTTATAAATTTGAACTACCCTTTCATCACGAGAGATACCATTAGCATCCAATCCACTAGTAATTGCAGTTGTTGGAGAAATAGAACCTAAAATTTTTGCTAACAAAACCTTCACTGTTTGATTTTCAAGCGCTGTATGTAAACCTGGGCTGGTTGCAATCACACCTTTGATGTTTGGTTTGCGAAGTAATGTGTAATGTAAAACTAAAATTCCACCCAAACTATGACCATACAAAAACAAAGGCAAACCTGCATAACGAGCACGGGCTTGTTCAAACAATATATCAATATCACCCATAAAATCTTCAATAGAGTTAATGTGTCCGCGTGCGCCAGCAGATTTTCCATGCCCGCGCGAATCTGAAGTAAATAAAATGATGCCTTCTTTATTGAAAGCCTCTGCCACATGTGCATAACGAGATGAATGTTCACCTAAGCCATGTACCAAACAAGCCACTGCTTTCGCTTGAACAACATCAGGTTCCCAAGCCTGAGCAAAAATATCTAAACCATCTTTTGATTTCCAATTTGTTTCGATGTGTGCCATATTATCCTCCGATGGTGATTTTGAATTCGCATTGTCTTGCACCCATTGCTTTGCAAGCACGTTCTTCAATATCATGTTCTTCGCCTACAGCCCAAAATAAACATTCACGAATCAACCCAAAGGTAACAAAGCAAATAGGCGTATCATCCGTTTGTTTCAAGGTTGTAGGAGATGTTGAATCAACGAGAAGCAGGTCGAGATCAAGCGTGTGAGTCGTAATGTCATTTTTATTTGCGCTTAAAATTTTCCCCAACAAATCTAAAGCTTGTTTACGGCGCAAAGATTTTGGCAAACCGCGAATCACAGCCGCTTGGGCTTTGATTCCAAAAGACGCATCCTCTAACAAGTGACTCCAAAGTTTTGTACCAATACGCAACAAAATGCCACGTGCGCCGCGCCCATAATATGCACGCAAAGCCGATTGCAAACGCGCGTATGCCAATGCAGATTGTTCGTTATTTAAATTTGCAAAGTTATCGTCGTGCATCCACTCTTTAGGCAAACCTGTTTTTTTGATTACTGCCGTAGCGGTATCATGTCCCAATTCAGTGGAAAGAGTTTCGACAAATTTTCTTAAAACGGGTAATGGAAATTGAACTTGTGTCATAAACCCTTATTGTAAATCAACACTGGAAAATATTCGCCTGTTTTAGAAAAGCCTAATTTTTTATACAAGGCTAATGATGCCAAATTATCTTCTTGTGTATTGACGGAAAGATTACTGTTTTGATTTGAGTTTAAGTTTTGGATTAAGTGGCTCACCAAGGCGGATGCCACGCCTCGACCTTGCGCTTCTGGGCTGACCGCCAATCTGGCGAGGTGTGCCCCAAACCGATTCCCTGTGCTGAGCTGATACCCGATAATTTGATTCAATTCATTTTCTGCTACCGTAGCAGAAACAGATTGTGCATACGCAAATCGAATCGAATCAAATGAGTTATGCCAAAATGAACCAAATGCTTTGAAATCCACATCTGCCACTGATGATAAATCCGATTCTTGCATATGCCGAATGCGGAAGTTTGAGGGTGTAAAAAATGATTTGAAGTTTTCAATTCTTAAGCGCAATAATGCGATGTTTTGTTTTTGTTCAAAATTATTTTGTAAAAGAATCTCTTGAAACCATGATTTTAAAATAATGGCTGATACTTTTGCATTGGGGTTGTTCTGAAAAATTTCGGCTTGGGCATTTTCCCACAACGCCGACCATGCGTCCCTTAAGTCAAGATGCGGATGATAAGTGAAGAGTCGAATCCAAGCCACATCCGCAGGGTCTTCTGGGCAAGCAAACGCGGC
>DDVH01000006.1:41971-65267 GCA_002345215.1 Anaerolineales bacterium UBA2317 | reverse complement strand
GCCAATCTAAATGGCGGTGTGTGTGCGATTCATGAAAAAGTAGATTCGCAATTTGATAATGGTCTTGTGGGACGGCGCGACGAACTTTGGTATTGAGATGTATCATTTCATTTGATAAAACGTGTAAAGAATCTTAAGATGCGTTCAAAAAAACTTGGGTTTTCTTTTGCATCTAATGACCCCAACATTTTGAAAGCCGAGTCTGTAATCTTTCCAGTTTTCAATTTAATGGCGGCGGCAGATTTCATCACCATTGCCCGCAAATCACCTTCGTTGATTTGACCAAATAACTCAGCCGATTGTTCATATTTTTGAATCGCTTCATCATAACGAGACAAGGCTTCTAGCGCGGCGGCTTGATTTCCCAATGCCATGGCTTGGCGTTTGGTGTCTTTTGCGCCTGCAAAAATTTCATCAGTACCTAATGCGGCTTTGAGTGCTTCTTCGGCTTTGCCTGCTTGCAATAAAGCAACGCTGGCGTTATTCATTGCTTCGGCGGCTTGCAAACCTGCTCGCCCCAATGTGTAACCTTGTGCCGCTTGTTGAAATAAATCAGCGGCTTGGGCAAAGTTTTTATTTTCAAAGGCGCGTTTGCCTTGAGTTTCAAGTTGGGCGGGGTCGGTGGTCATCATATTAATGTGTCATTCTGAGCCGCGCTTTTGTTCTTTGCGGCAAAGAATCTATTAGATTATTTTCTAGATTCTTCGCTTCGCTCAGAATGACATAAGCCTATAAAGTAATATCTAACAAACCTTCAGCAACCGAACGAAGTTTTTCACGAGACATACTGCTTAACTTCATTGCTAATTCTAAATACGGTCTGTTAACAGGTTGGCAAACAAAGTTTTGAATATCTTCTGGCAATTCATTAAATTTCTGCAAAGCCCGTTGACTATTCAACCATTGTCCTACAGGCCCGCTTTGGTCAAAGAGTGTTTCCATTGGCACACCAATCACACTTAAAATCATTTCTAATTCTGGCACAGAGATTGGGCGTTCACCCAATTCATACGATTTCAAACGAGATTGTGAAATGCCCGTATCGGTTGCAATTTGACGAATTGAAACATTTTTATTGGTGCGTTCTTGACGAATCAATGCCCCAATCATGCGTTGACGTAAACCAATCAACCGCGTCACATCGTCCACTTCCAGCGGAGGTGGCGCATCAGATATGGTTTCGTTACCCCAAAATTGAAAAATAGAAATTTTCAAAAAATATACTAAGGCTTCTAATTCAGGCAATGAAGGCGCACGTCGTCCTTCTTCATACGCACGAAATACACCAGGTTTTACACCAATCGCATCAGCACATTCTTTAATACTGCGGCGTTCTGCCACACGCGCATCGCGGATTAGCAAACCAAGTTTCTTTTCACGAATTGTGATTTGGGCGTTGGTCATGGTTCCTCATCAAAAATTTTAATACCTGAATTATAGCAGACTGTTTAACGTCGCGTTGCTGAATCAGATGACTTACCAGCCATAAAGATTTCTGCGCCGAGTTTATACCCAGCCGCTTCAAGACGTGGAGTAAACAAGGGACGAATACCTGTGGGTTTTAACTCACCCTGAATTTTTCCATCTTGCGTTACGCCAGTCTGATTAAATTTGAAAATATCGGTCAAAACTACTACATCACCTTCCATACCTGCTACTTCAGTAATGGCTGTCACTTTTCTTTGACCATCTTTCAAACGGCTTTGTTGCACAATTAAATCTATGGCTGATGATATTTGCTGACGAACAACCTTGAGGGGCAAATCCATACCTGCCATTAAGACTAAGGTTTCCATACGAGAGATTGCATCACGTGGGCTATTGGCATGGACGGTCGTTAATGAACCGTCATGCCCGGTATTCATGGCTTGGAGCATATCTAATGCTTCACCCCCACGTACCTCACCCACAACGATACGGTCTGGGCGCATACGTAAAGAATTTTTCACCAAATCACGAATGGTGACGGCGTGCATTCCATCCGTGTTGGCGGCTTTGGTTTCCATACGCATGACATGGTCTTGTTGTAATTGCAATTCTGCCGCATCTTCAATGGTAATGATGCGTTCGTTTTCAGGAATAAACCCTGAAAGTACATTTAACAAAGTTGTTTTACCGGAGCCCGTGCCACCAGAAATGACGATATTAAAGTGCGCTTTTACGCAAGCCTCTAAAAAACTTGCCATTTGATGTGTAAGCGAGCCAAAATTTATCAGGTCTGGAACTTGTAGGCGGTCTTTGCGAAACTTTCGAATAGTAATAGAAGGTCCATCTATGGCAACAGGTCGAACTACAGCATTGACGCGTGAACCATCTGGTAAACGGGCATCTACTGTCGGCGAGTCATAATCTACGCGCCTGCCTAACGGAAGAATGATTCGGTCAATAATGCGAACCACATGGTCATCATCATCAAATGAAATATTGGCGCGGCTGAGTTGACCTTTTTTTTCAATAAAAATTTTTTTCGGTCCATTCACCATGATTTCGGTGATATCGGGGTCATCTAACAAAGGTTGAAGCGGACCAAAACCAAGCATGTCATTTAAGACTTGCTTGAAAATTTCTTTTTTTACATCTTCTGGGAGTTTAATTTGGGTTTGTTCAAAAATTTTTGTAATATTTTGTTGAACAAACGTATTCCGTTGTGCCGCTGGAATACTTTCCATTTCTAAAGCACGCAGTAAATTATCAGCCAGAAATTTTTTTAAGCGAATTAAATCTTGTCCCGTCAGTCGTTGAGGTGCCCCTGGTGCGTTCATCCGCTTTCTCCCGCTTGATTATCATCTGCTGGCATAATCCATACAATTTGTGATTTATTAACTGCCATAAATGGGCTACTGTAAGCAACTTTCCCATTGGCATCATAAACACTTGCATTCGTAACTGCCACATAACTTTCTTCATTTTCAAGTTCGTCTTTCAATCTCTCTCCCTGACGAATATGCACCAACCCACGAATCAAATGTGTATTGGTCTGTAAGATTGAGGAAACAGTTATCTTGGAAACAACATTGGTGTAGTACTTACCTTTTTCATCATACTCGATGCTCATGGTTTCTCTCCAATCGTAAAAGGCTTAATTTTTAAGCGTGTACTTTTTCCATAGCCGCTAACATCTCTCTCGCAGTTTCTTGAAAAATAAGTACCGCTGTGTCGTTAGGGAATTTTAACGTAAAAGGCTGATGATGTGTATTCGCAAATGCTAAATTGGTGCTTAAGTACGGTACTGAGGCATTGATTTTTATTTCCAGCATTTTTTCAGCATCGGCTTTACTTAACCCCTCTAAACCAGCCGCGCGATTCAAAATTGAATAGATTGATTCGCTTTGAACGCCTTTATTCTTCAAATAATCTAATAAAGTTTTAGAAAGAGGTAAAGTGCTGGTATCTGTGCCTATTAATAAAACCACTAAATCGGCATGTTGAATTAATGGCAAAGTAATTCTTGAAAGTGAACGTCCGATATCAATGAACACATAGTCATACGCCATTTTTAATGAGGTGACTATATCCCAAATTCGTTCTACTTTTAATTGATTGCTAAGTTCTGGGTCTGGTGAGCCAGCCAGCAAACTAAATTTCCAATTACGCATTTCAGGCAGATGATTACGGAAAAAGTCCGGTGATGTAACATCATGTGACATATCAGCCACATTGACGATATTCACGCTTCCTTCGTACCCGACAATTGGAGCAATGGACCCGATAGGTAAGACTAAGTCTGCGACAACGAGTTTGGCATCAGGTTGTTTGCCAGCAATGTTCATTGCTAAATTAGCACAAAATGATGAAGTACCTGTTCCACCTTTGGCACTCAAAAATACAATTAACTTTCCACCTTGTTTCATGGCATCGCCATTTAGCACTAACAAACGCCGAATCGCATCAGTGAGCATGGGAACTGCTTGCCCGGATTTCGTGATGTACTCGTTGAAGCCTGCTTCCAGACAAGATTTGATGCGTTCCGGGTTTGAGTCACTGCTTAAAGCAACGAGTGGAACTTGTGATGTGCGCGAATCTTGTTTTAATTTATTGGCAAACTCTTCCCCTTTTAGGTCTGTCATGGTCGGGTCGGCAATGATTAATTCTGGATGGTCACGCCAAGCAAAAATTAAGCCTTCTTTGCCGGAACCAGCTTGTAAAACTTCATGGTTTTGACCCAGTAATTTTTGTGCGATGAAATTTCGACTGGCACCATCTGCATCAACAACTAAAATCTTATTGGGCATAAACCTTTCATTACCATTCTCACGTTTCGACGGGCGGCATTAAGTATCCTAATCCTGAACGTGTGACTATATGTTTTGGGTTGTGCGCGTCTTTTTCCAATTTTTGGCGTAGACGTGCAATACTCACCCATAGAATTTCTTTATCGTTTTTGTACTCAACTCCCCATACATTACTCAATAATTCTTCAGATGTGAGAATTTTTCCGATATTGTGAGCAAAATGCAATAAAAGACGGTATTCTGTAGCCGAAAGTGAGATGGCATCTTCACCACGCCATACTTCGGCACGAGCGAAATCAATTTTCAAATCATCATGCGTAAAGAAGCGTACTTGATTTGCAGATTCACTTGGTGGTTGAGCACGGCGTAAAACTGCACGAACTCTGGCTAATAACTCGGTTGCAGAAAATGGTTTCACTAAATAATCATCTGCACCTAAATCAAGACCACGCACACGGTCTTGTTCTTCGCCACGTGCTGTGAGAATCACAATTGGGACGTTAGAAAACTCTCGAATGCGCTGGCAAGTTTGAAACCCGTCAAGACGCGGCATCATTACATCTAATAAAACTAAATCAATGGGTTGGGCTGAAAAAACTTCTAAAGCTTGCATGCCATCTTGCGCAGTTGCTACTTCATATCCCTCTGTACGCAAGTTTGCTTCTAACAGGCGCAGGTAGCGAGGTTCATCATCCACAATTAAAATGCGCTTTGCCATAACAATTTCTCCTGAAGTGCGAAAATGAGAGCGGTCAAGGGGTTGGGTCAGCGGGCAGTTCTATATAAAAGGTTGTGCCGATATCCAACTCTGACTCTACCCAAATCTTACCATGATGTGCCATAATAATTTGTTTGCAAATGTACAGACCTAGCCCTGTACCCGTGACTGTGCGTTCGCCGGGCACGCGATAAAAACGTTCAAATAAAAACGGGAGGAAATCTTCGGGAATACCTTCACCTTGGTCTGCAAATGAGACTAAGACAGATTTTTCAAGTGCTTTGGTAGAGATAGTAATTTTTGAATTTGGGGCGTACTTAATAGCATTGCTAAATAAATTTTCAAACACTTGTGAAAGGCGCACGCCATCTCCATGAACGGAGGGTAATGTCTCCAAGTGGTATTCAATTTTCAAGTCAGGGTGATGCGTGTTGACGCGGGTGGCAACGTCGCGGATTAATGCATCTAAACGAATAGGGGCAAATTTAAATTGCAATGTCTTACTTTGTAAACGCGCTGATTCAAGCATATCTTCAATCAAACGCGTTAATCTATCTGCTTCTTCATCAATAATAGTGAGAAATTCTTTTTGTGTTTCTTCATCCCATGTTGTATCTGGTCTTAATAAACTTGTACTATAGCCTTTGATGAAACCCAACGGTGTGCGCAATTCATGTGAAATGGTGGAAACAAAATCATCTTGTAAACGCATCTGACGTTGCACTGAATCCAATTCAGCACGGGCATCTTGTAATTCTTTTTTTTCTATCAAAGAAGCAGACCAAAAAGCTTGTAAAGATGCCAAATGAATATGCAATTCAGAATAAGCAGGTCCGCCGAAACGCACAAACAATAATGTGCCTCTGACTTTTGAATTAATGCGCAAGGGAATGCCAAGCAAATAGGTTTGCGAAATTCTATCCATACCTTTAATCGGTTGACCCGGTTCGCGCATAATTAAACGATTGGTCTTTATTACTTCTGTCGCAATCACTTCACCCCAAGCGGCATCGGCTTCGGCAGTTTTTCCACGCCCCATTGCACGTGCGTAGATGACATCTAAACTTTTATCTTGCGGGTCTTCTAAATAAACAGCGACATTATCAAACACAAATGAACTCCGCATAGATAAAAATAATGAATCCAATGCGGATTTTAAGTCTGGCTTTTTTTGCATTTCTTGAAAAATAAAATGCAATTGTGAAAGAGTATCAATATCCATTTAATCTCGCACGGCTAGTAATGGAAACTTAAATGTAGTGCCTTTGCCTTCCACTGATTTTACATCCAATAGCGAACCATGTGCTTCGATAATTTGACGAACCAACGCCAGCCCCAAACCTGTGCCACCATAATGTCTGGTAGATGAACCATCCAATTGATGAAATGGCTCAAAAATTTCTTGCATTCGATTTTGTGGAATGCCAATGCCTGTATCTGTAATTGATACATTGATTAAATTTGCGCCTTCTTCTTTAAGCGACACAACCACGCTTCCGCCTGACGGGGTGAACTTGATTGCGTTATCCAACAGTTGATTCACCACCCAGCCAATTTTTTCAGGGTCGGCTTGTACCAGTGGAATTGCGTCTGTAAATTGTGCTTGCAACTTGACTCCGCGGTCTTCGGCTTTGTTGGTTGCAGATTTGACTGCCAGCGAAACCAAACGGCGAATATCTACTTCACTTAACTTCATGCTCAATTCGCCACGTGATGCTAATGAGAACATAATCAAATCTTCAATCATATCTTCTAGTTTAGACGTAGATTTTTGACTGACAGCCAAAGCATGTTTTTGTTCTTCGGTAATACTTCCTAATGACTCAGAAATCAATAACTCAACATAGCCTTTGATATGCGTCAATGGAGTTCGCAATTCATGCGAAATATTAGATACAAAATTGGCTTTCATTTGATTTAACTCAGAAAGCTTTTGCAAGGCTTCGTTCAAATCGGCTGTGCGTTCTTGCACACGTCGTTCTAAATTTCGATTGGAGGCTTGCAAAGCAGTTCGCAGTTGAAGAATTTGCTCAGTAATGGCTTGGTCTAATGCTTCTTTGCTTAATAACTTCAAATCAGTTAAGGCTTGCCCTAACATATAGGTTTCACCTTTGGCAATTTTTTCTTTTTGATAATCTAATGCCAGTTGTAAGCCAGCATCGGTGATTAATCCCTTTTGCACAAGGTATTCTCCCAAGCGGGGAATTAACATTTCAGGTGTGAGTTTTGGTGTGTTTTGAGACATATTTCATCCTATGATTGCAAAACCCATTCTCCATTTATCATGACAGAACTTGGCTTCATATTCAATAGGTCATTTGGTTCAACTTGAAACGGGTCTTCATCCAACACAATTAAATCTGCTAAATAATTTTCGGCAAGTTTGCCAAGTCTATTTTCAGCATTGGCAGTATATGCCGCGCCGTACGTGTAAGCGGATAATGCTTCACTTAAAGATAATTTTTCCGCAGGGTACCAGCCCTCCACTGAGGGTGAACCGTCTGCACGTCTTCTAGTAATTGCGGCGTGTAATCCTAAAAACGGATTTGGTGACTCCACTGGCGCATCTGAACCAAATGCAAGCAATGCACCATGATTCAATTGCGTGCGCCAGCCATAAGAAAATTTTGAACGTTCGCCCCAAAGTTTATCGGCGGCAAACATATCGGATGTAGCATGAATCGGTTGCATCGAAGCAATCACATTTAACTTTGCGAGTCGTGGCGCATCATCAGGATGAATAATTTGCACATGCTCAATGCGATGACGAAGATGCTGCAAATTATTTTTTGTTTCGTATGCACGCAATTGTTCGTAAGCATTCAACACTTCGTGATTGGCTTTATCACCAATCGCATGAACAGTCATACTCAAACCAACATCGGCAGCTTTACGCGCGTGTTCAAAAAGTTCTTCGCCATCCATATTCAAAATGCCTTTGTTATTCGGTTCATTTTGATATGGCTCAAGCATCGCCGCAGTGCGTGGACCTAATGCGCCATCCATAAATGCTTTCACTGAGCCAATCCACAACCACGCGTTTCCAAAACCAGTTTTCAAACCAAGAGCATTTGCTTCTTCAACACTTTCGACTGGAATATTTTTACACACGCGTAATTTTAATTTGCCTTTTGCATTTAAAGATTGCAAAGCCATAAACGATTCACGCCGATCAAAATCATGGATGCCCGTGATGCCCATCTTCCACAAAACGGATTGCGCTTTTTCAATCGCCTCTTCAATTTCGGGGATACTTGGTTTTGCAATGACATCTGATACTAATCCCATAGCAGTTTCAAGCAAAATGCCAGTTGCTTTTCCTGATGCATCTCTTTCAATTGCGCCATCGTTTGGATTCGGCGTATCGTTTGTGATGTTTGCTAATTTCAAAGCGGCTGTATTTGCCCACGCCGCATGTAATGACTTGGCTGTTAAATACACTGGATTATTCGGAGCAATTGCATCTAATTCTTCTTTTGTAGGGAAAATTCCATCCCATTCGTTTTGAGTCCACCCATGACCTAACACCCATTCATTTGGTTTTGATTGTTTAACTTTTTCTGCAACTCGCTGTAAACATTCCGCTTTTGTCTTTGTCTCACAATCAATTTTGGATAATCCCAAAGCATAATGTTGAATGTGGATATGCGCATCGGTTAAGCCAGGCAAAATCGTTTTGCCTTTCATATCCATCTTCTCTATTTTGCCATCCGCAATGGATTCAAGTTTATCTCTCTCCCCCACTGCAAGGATTCGCTCTCGTGCAATCAAAATTGCATTTGCTTTTGGGTTTGCTTGGTCAAGTGTGTGTATATTGGCATTGTAGAGGAGTTTCATAAGTAAATTATAACCTTTTAGGTTACTCAATTAGTGTAATAAATACATCGTCAAATTGAACATGTGCTTCCGGCCAGGTAGCAAAACCAAAAAAACCTGTAATGGCATTGGATAGTTCATCAGAAATGATGAGTTTATTTTCAAAGAAAATATCAATTTTAGAATCCTGAACTTTAATGCTAATGGAATACCATTTATTTTTATGAATTTCAAGTGTCCTACTGTTAACAATCTCCCACAGAGGTTCGAAAACTAATTCAACGCCATTCCAATAAGGCGTAAATGTTAGTTTATAGTTTTCAGAAAATCGAATTGAGACTAATGGTGCATCGTTCGAATCGCTATAATCGACAACATTAATCCGGGACGTAAGAATAAAATTTCTCCAGTCAGATTCTCCAAATTCAATAGTAGGATATTCAATAGATGAATCCATACTGTTTATATCTAACACTTTATTTCCATTGGGTTCTGAGACAACAACCCATAGACCTAATTTATTCCTGAAATTATCTGCTGTCCCATCCTCAAAATTTTCTTGAAAGATTATTTTGCTGTTCGTACTTGTAGGAAAAAGTATATTATCTGGTGAGGCTAAAGTTAAGGTAGATTCTGAGTAAGCCCTAGATGGAAGAGATTCCACCTTATCGAAAACTATAAACAGTAAAGCAATCATAGAAAAAAACAGAGTGTTAATAATAGTAATTCTATTTTTGGTAAGAAATTCTATATATTTTGGCTTGCTTTGTAACATAGTTTTCTGGCAAATTTGCTCTCTTTCCCACAACAGGGCTGTAAAACGTGCAATTGCCTTTTTTTGATATATATAAAAAGTTCTTTCCTCCCAATATTGAGGTCGCCCATTTTTTACCATCTGGGCTACATGTTGTCCTTCCCAAAACCTGCCTTTAAGAATGTCCCCATAATACGGGCTTTCATCCAACAATAAGTTGAGAATATCTGAAAAGGTAGCTCTTACTGCCTGATATGGCGTTTGAGCTTGCCCAGATCTTAAATAATCTTTGACTAAATAGGATGAAAGCCAATAAGAATCTTTCCACTCATCAGGCTGATTAAAATTGCGAAGTATTCTTGAAACTTCATTTATATGATCTTCGGTAGGTTTATTATTTGTAAGCATTGAGGTTTATGAAATGTTCAGTTTTTTGCAGATTCTTTTCAGGTAGAAAAAATCAAAATTCGTTTATTATCCCGTTTTCGTATGCATATTCTGCGAGAGGAGTAATTATACATTCTTTAATCTTACCAAGCTTTATTTATAGTACCACTCTAAAGACAGTTCGGTATTTCATCACACATCATTACGATTTTCAGCGCTCATGGAGGGCGCAAAAATGAAGTCTAAAATTTTTCTTTTTATTCTTGTATTATGTTGTTCGGCTTTAGCATGTCAATCTTCTGAAATTCCACCAACAACTGTTGTGCCACCAACTGACATGCCTGTACCTCCTACGGATACACCACAACCATCTCCAACTCCGATTACTTATCCTGAAGTTTTAGACCAAACATTTTCTAATGTTACTATTTTATATAAAGATGACTTTGAATATAAAATTCAAGGCATGTCTCCAAATGGATGGGCAAGCACTGACGATAATGCAATACTACGTATTGTTGAAGCTGACAATGTTAAGATTATTCCTCGTCCAAATAGCGTAGGCGGTATATTCTATTTTAACGAAAAAGCTATAACTCCCGGAGAAGGTGTCTCTTTTACTTTCCAATATACAGGTACTAGAAATAACTTCACATGGGGCCTTGATAATATCAATGCACAGGGTGAATTTTTCGAATTTAAAAGAGATGGTTATTACTCTTTTGCCATGCAAATGCTTGATAAAAGTTTATCAGCCCATGTAATCGAAGGCCCTTATCTAAAAGATGATCCCTTCAAAGGGGATTTAAAGCTTATCGAAGGCGTTTGGTATAACTACGCTGTTGCTCTGGACAAAGAAAATAACTACATAATCAAAATTTGGGAACCTAATTCTCCTGAAAAGCAATTGGTATATATACGCAATTGGACAAATTCACCAACTTCTTATTATTTTATTAGTTGGATTGGTACAGAGCGAGAGCTATGGATGGATGATTTTACGATTTTTAGTTTCGATAATATTATCCAGTAAAAATTAATTGATTATTTGTAAAAGGGCGGCAAAAGGGGGGATGCCTTTATAAAATCCCGAAGTTTATGAAACTTCGGGATTTTATAATATAGTTATGTCAATTTATCCAACAAAGCGTCCAACTCTTCATCTGAATAATAATAAATTGTGACAGTCCCACCTTTTTTGCCATGTTTCAGTGCAACTTTCGTTCCTAAACTTTTTTGTAATCGTTTTTCAACATCGGTCACATTGGCATTGCGAAAAGGCTTCTTGGCTTTAATCGGTTTTAGACCTGTTAACTTACGCATCAATTCTTCGGCTTGGCGCACACTCAATGATAAATTCACAATCGTCTGCAAAGCGGAAGTCTGTGCTTTTTGAGTAGATAACATCAACAAAGCACGCGCATGACCTTCTGTAATTTTTCCATCCACTAAGGCTTGCTTAACAGCATCTGCTAAATTCATCAAACGAATCGTATTGGTCACTGCTACACGACTTTTACCAACTCTTTTGGCAATCATTTCATGTGACAAACCAAAATCATCTGCCAAATGACGATAGGCTTCCGCTTCTTCCATCGGATTCAAATCTGCACGTTGCACATTTTCAATTAACGCCAACTCAAGCAATTCTTGATTATTGGCTTGGCGTGGTATGACAGGTACAGTTTTTAATCCAGCACGTTGTGAGGCTTGTAAACGTCTTTCACCAGCAATTAAAATGTAAGTACCATCACCATTAGACATAACAATAAGCGGTTGAATGACGCCATGTTCTTTAATAGATGCGGCTAATTCATTTAATTCATCATCCTTAAATGTCAAACGCGGCTGACGTGGATTGCGTTTAATCGACTCCACTGGCGCATGTTGCACGCCAGAACCACTGCCTGATGAAACAGAAGCAGTTTTCCCGCCAGGAATGAGCGCATCTAATCCTTTACCTAAACCTTTTCGTTGAGCCATAATTATTTATCACCTTTCAATAATTCTTTCGCCAACGCTTCATACGCAATTGCACCAACGGATGTCGGTGCATATTCTGAAATCGGCAATCCATACGATGGGGCTTCTGCCAAACGAATATTACGCGGAATAATACTTTTGAAAACCTGATTTGGAAAATGTTTATTAACTTCCGTAACCACATCACTGGAAAGATTTGTACGATTATCATACATCGTCAAAACTACACCGCGCACTTTCAATTCAGGGAACAATGCAGATTTAACTCTTTCTATCGTTTGAGTCAATTGACCCAAACCTTCCAATGCGAGATATTCGCATTGCACTGGAACAATCACACCATCCATTGCCGCCATTAAACCGTTGACAGTTAATAAACCTAATGAAGGCGGACAATCTACAAAAACATATTGATAGCGGTCAGCCACTTGCATAATTGCTTTTCGTAATTGTGTTTCACGCGCAAGTTCATCCACCAATTCAATTTCTGCACCCGCTAATGATGGTGAAGCAGGTAATAAAGATAAATTCAATCTTTCATTTAATAATATGTAACGAAAAATATTTTCATCACCCAACAAGGCTTCGTACGTTCCGCCTGCTACATTTAATTTATCCACTCCCAAGCATGATGTAGCATTGGCTTGTGGGTCTAAATCTACCACCAAAACTTTTTGACCTAACTTTGCTAAATACGCTGCCAAATTAATCGTGGATGTAGTTTTTCCTACACCACCTTTTTGATTCACCAATGTATAAATTTTTTTCAAGATAAAACCTCCATCTTGCAATGTTCAATTTCTTCTTGCGTTGGAATTCCCATTAAACCATTTCGCGTCACTGAATACGCCGCCAAGTTTGTTGCAAAACGCGCCGCTTCCCACGCATCTTTTGTTTGATACAAACGCGCAAAAAATGCCGCCGCAAAAATATCACCTGCACCTGTTGCATCCACTTCATTCACTTCAATCGGACGAAACCTTCGCCTATCACCATGCCAATATAAAACAGCACCATCTGCACCTTCTGTAACACACAAACGATTTGTATGATGTGCAAACCATTCAACTTTTTCTAAATCACGATTCACATCTTCTAGACTCAAAACCACGCCTCCCACCTGACCTAAAACCTGTTCGCTGTTTTCCCAAGTAGTGGCATACACCTGACCATTTTCATCCCATGCACGCATCCAACCTTGAGGTGTAACTCCAACAAAAGATTTGTCAAAATATTTTATTAAATCAGAATCAACTTCTTGTGCAATTGGTGCAAGATGAACAATCGGAGAATTTTTCCAAACATCTGGCACATGTTCAACTAAAATTTTCGTGGCTTGATGATGTATCGTTTGTTTTCTACCGTTTTCTGTTTTTACATTTTCAAAAATTGTACTTTGTTCAGTTGGGATGTTAACAATTTGAATCCCATTTAATAATTCCAATTTTGCATCTTTGCCTACGGATGTGAGAATTCCAACTCGTAATCCCATCGCTTTTGCAGTCAATGCAGAATATGAAACTGTTCCGCCCAATTGTTTTCCAGTCGGCGTTAAATCCACTGCAATATGACCAATGAGAAGATAATCTACAGGCTGAAGATTTTGTTGCATAAATGAATTATAAACGCTATCGTTTCTTTCGTCTTTCTTCTTTCGTATTTTAAGAAATAAAAGACCGTAGACTTTCACAGTCTACGGTCTATCGTCCATCGTCTATTTTATTCTTTCGGAAGAATGACTACTTTGCGATATGGTTCTTCGCCAGTGCTTTCAGTGCTCACAGCTGGATGCCCACGTAATTCAATGTGAACAAGGCGGCGTTCGCTAGAAGGCATGGGTTCCATCGTCACTTTTTTGCCCGTCTTGGTCACTTGGTCTGCCATGCGATTGGCTAATTGACGAATTTGTTTTTCGCGGCGAGCGCGATAGCCTTCTACATCTACAATCAATTGCACATAATGTTCGGTTTGTTTGCCGACGATTAATGAGGCAACATGTTGAAAGGCAACCAATGTTTCAGCATGGCGACCAATTAATGCACTCAAATCATCGCCACGTACATCTACTTGAATCACGCGGCGGTCATCTGTGCTATCTTCGTCATAGTGCGCTGAGACTTGTGCCTTCAAACCCATGTGATGAATCAATTTAGAAACAATGTTTTCGGTTGTATCTATAATTGAGTCATGTGCTAGCGGTTCAGAATTTTTATTGTTTGAAGGTTCTGCAACTGGTTTCTTTTCAGCACGAGGTTTGGATTCTCTTTGTTTGGGCTTAGAGTCTGCTGACTTTGTTGTAGCAGGTTTCGGGTCAGGTATAGAAGCGGATTCTTGAGGAGCACCAACGGTCAACAAGACGCGCACTTGTCTGCCACCAAGTCCAAATAATCCTTTTGAGCCTGAATCTAAAACTTCTACTGAAACTTGGTCGGCTGATAAACCAAGTTGCGATAAACCTTGTTGAATGGCTTCTTCAACAGTTGGAGCAATTACTTCAAGCGTAGTTCGCTCGTTCATGGTGCCTCCCTATTTTTTGGCTGGGGATGTTTGTTTATTACCGCCAGGCAATAAGTTACGCCAATTGGCGCGACCTGTTGCGGCGTATTGGACAATGCCGAGAATGTTGCTGATGATGAAATACACAGAAATGCCTGATGCAAAAGTTAATGAAAACCAACCAAGCATTAATGGCATGTAAATACTCATCATACGAGTCATTTGTGCGGTTTGGTCGTTGGGGTTCGATGTAGCAGGCATGGTAAGTTTGGTTTGTAACCAAGTAGTGGCGGCAACGATGATTGCTAATGTTGGTAAACCAAAACCTAAAATTTGGATCGATTCAGGTCTGCCTAAATCCATCCACAAAAATGTGCTGTTGAGTGGAATGATGTTTTCAACATTTTGAAATGGATAAACAGTTCTTGCTAATTTCAACATGTCTAACGGTGTGGCAGATAACGCACGGATAATACTTTGATATAAACCAATGATGATAGGAAATTGAATCAAAGTCGGCAAACAAGATGCAAATGGATTGATGCCTTTTTCGCGATAAATGCGCATTTGTTCTTGAGCAAGTTTTTCGCGGTCTTTGGCATATTTCTTTTGAATGTCTTGCCATTCTTTATCGTTTTGTAATTCTTGCATGGCTTGTGCACCCTTCACTTGTGAAGCGTTGAGGGGCCATGTAAGTAACTTAATCAAAACAGTAAACAAAATGATGGCAAGCCCAAACATGTGCGGACCATGACCCAATGTGTCATAAATCCACAAAAGTAAGTTAGTAAGCGGTTGAACAATAATGAGTTCCCACATTGTTGGACTCCTTAATTATCTAGTGTAAACGTCCAGGCTTGTTTGCCATCGGCATCATAAGCGGCGAGGGCAAATTCTGCTTGATAGGGTGCAACGAGAATTAAATCATTGGCAAGCACTGGAGTTGTATAAATTTTTCCGCCGGGTGTTTTTTCCCAGACGATTTTTCCATCACGGTCTAAGGCGATGAGAGACCCCGCCTCTGTCGCGACGTAAATCTGGTCACCCACCACAAGCAGACTCGCCGTTACAGGACCATCTGGTTGTAGTGAATCCCAATTCTGACGATTGTTTGTTAAATCAAGCGAAAAAATATTTCCACTTAAATCGGCAAAATATAAAGTTTCACTGTCAAAGGCTGGGGTTCCCCAAACCCAATCGGATGCAGAGGCAATGACTTCATTGTTACCATTTGGTGTAATAAATTTCACATCCGATGCAAACGAGCCGACATAAATGCCATCATTCCCAATTGCTGGGCTACCCGGAGCCGCGCCGCCTAAGTCAATTGGGTCAGCGCTTTCGCCAGTGGTTGGATTCAAAATATGCAAATGATGGTCAAGTGAGTTGATGTAAATGTAAGTACCATCAGTCACTGGCGCAGACCACAATGCACCACCCAATTCAATTGGCGGGCTCATTTGATTTCCATTTAAATCTAAAATGTAAAGAAAGCCATCTGTATTGGGAGCATAAATGGTTTCATTGAATACAAGCGGGGATGCCACCCACGCGCCTTTTGCTGATGAAAATGGTTCAGGCCATTTTTCTTGCCCAGTAGCAGGGTCTAAACTAATGAAAGCATGATTTGTACCAACACTTCCAATCAGTAATTGACCATCTTCGGTTAAGACGGGATTTGCATAATATAAAAGTTCAGTTTCTGGGTCTTCGGGGTAACTCCAAACTTGATTTCCAGTTTCTACATCTATTGCATAGATGAATGAGCCAGTGGAAATGTAAGCTCGTTCCCCATCTGTTGCGAGACCGGGATAATTATTGGTAAGGGGTTGCCCGGTACAGGCACTGAGTATCAATGCGCCGATAATCAGCAGAAAAAATAATGTCAGTTTTTTGGTTTTCAAAATTGTATTACTCCTACAAAGTAGCCACAGAGTGCACAGAGACCTTTGAGTTTTTTCTTAGAGAACTCTGTGGCAAAGATTTTTATTTCACAGGGTCGTAACCACCGGGGTTGAATGGATTACAACGTAATACTCTCCACGTCGCCATGAATGAACCTTTGATTGCTCCATGCTTATAAATGGCTTGATATCCATAATGTGAACAAGATGGGTAAAAGCGACAAGTATTTTCAGGTAAGCCGGGGGAAATCACCATTTGATATAAACGAATCAATGCCAGCAGACTAATGCGTGGCAAATTCATCAGCGTGCGAGGCATATCTCGCAAACGCGGTTCGTCTGAATAATCGTGTAGATGGAAATGTTGTTCGGTTTCAGGATTCATTCAAAGGAAGAAGTATGTTGGCGCGTTGGAAAAGGTTGATTAACGCGGAGCGGGTTTCTGTTAAAGTGGAAGTGACAAGTTTGGGTCGGGCAATCAGGATGAGGTCAAAGCCTGAGGCGATGTTTGGGAGTAATGGTCGCATGGCTTCGCGTAAAAGTCGCTTGGCTCGGTTACGATGAACGGCTGAACCTGTCGTTTTGCCTGCGGTGACGCCAACTCTTAAATTATCTTTTGATTCGTTGGCTTTGATTACTAACACAACAAGCGGATGAGCAAAGGACTTGCCTGTTTGCCGCACCCGCTTGAAATCTTCCGCTCGGGAGAGTCGAAAACGTCTCTGCACCCGCGCCTCTTAATTGCAAGTTTACCAACGAACTTTTTTAACGTGTTCGTTGGAGCGGACGGTTAATTTATGTCGTCCCTTAAGGCGACGACGTTTGAGGACTGCGCGTCCATCGGCGGTTGCCATGCGTTTGCGAAAGCCATGTACGCGCACACGACGGCGGATTTTTGGTTGATAAGTTCGCTTGGTCATTCTAAAATTTTCCTTCTATTGCTTTACAGTTTTACACAATCCCCAAACGGGAATGGGTTTTCAGGGTTAAGTAGCGCATTATTTTACCCTAAGGGTTGCCAATCGGTCAATTTGAATTTTGTAAGCATAATCAGCCACAGAGAACACAGAGAGCTTTGAGAAAACCTTATTAAGAATCTCTGTGAACTCTGCGACCTCTGTGGCTAAACAAAATATTTCTCCCAAATTCTCTGTTTTTTCTCAGGCTCAATAAAGGAAGCATCAAACGCAAAACGATTGCAAGTGTGGATTTCTTCCAAACTCATGCCTAGAACTTCATGTGCAATGCGATATTCATTATTGACATTTGTTTCTAAAACTTCGGGGTCATCAGAATTGATTGTGACTTTAACTCCGAGGTCAAACAATTTCTTGAGTGGATGCGCCTCAATACTTGATACAGAATTGGTCAAGTAATTCGACCATGGATTCACCTCAAGCGTTATCCCCTTTTCGATGAGCATTTCCACAGCCTTCATATCTTCGATGCTATGGATTCCATGCCCGATTCTGTCTGGCTTGAAATTTTGAATCGTATCTATCACATAAGAAGCAGGGGTATCTTCACCTGAATGGATGGTCACTTTCAAGCCTGCATCTTTGGCTTTGAGAATCGGTTTAATAAAATCTGTGGCAGGGAAAATTTTTTCGCCATCGGCTAAATCTACAGCCTGAATATGTTTTTGATGCTTAATCGCCCAATCTATAGTTTTGATGCAGGATTCCGCACCCATGCTTCTGGATGTAATGGCAATGATTCCAATTGCCATGTCAAATTCTTTTTCAGCTTTATCAATGGCTCGAAGCAAACCATCTAAACAAGCATCCCAATCCAATTTATGTCCATGAAATGCCCAATCGGGTGAAAAACGGACTTCAAATAATTTAATATTTTGCTTGGCACAATCTTCAAACAATTCCCAAGCGATTCTTTCCAATACTTGCGGCGACGTAATGCTTCTTTGAAAAATATCAAACGCATCTAATACGGCTTGTAAATCTTTCATTTGGTCTAATACTTTGACGTGTTTATCTAATTCAGCAACTTCGTAAGCAGGCAATTGGATATTATTTTCTTTGGCAATATCAATAATTGTCTGTGTACGAATCGCACCTTCAAGGTGACAGTGAATTTCGGTTTTGGAAATGTCGTTATATTTTGGGTCAAAGTTTTTCATGTAATTCTCCAATTTAGCCACAGAGCACACAGAGAGCACAGAGGTTTTTTATTTTTTTTCTCAGAGAGCTCTGTGCCCTCTGTGGCAAAGTTCTTTCCTAATCAATTCCTAATTTCAAAACTGCATGCAACAAAACATTTGCTCCATTCACACAATCTTCCCACTCCGTAAATTCCTTTGGTGAATGACTAATCCCATCCACAGATGGAACAAAAATCATTCCTACTGGGCATAAATCCGCAAGTGATTGGGCATCATGCCCAGCACCTGAAGTTAAGGATGTGTTTGTTAATCCCAATTCATCACAAGCACTAGCAAATGCGGTTTGGGCTTTGTCACTCATTGGGCTGGGAGAATGTTTGCCAAGAAATTCTATTTTTAATTCCAAACCAAAATTTTTTGCTTCATTTTTTGCTAATTCAATTAAAGCAATTTCTAGTTTATCAAACTCATCTTGAGTTGCTGAACGAAATTCTAAAGATAAATCCACTTGTGCAGGCACGATGTTAAATGCGCCTGGTGCAAATTCCATTTTGCCAACATTGACGACAGAATTTTTATATCTGCCCATCACCAATTCGCGGGCTTTCAATGTAAATGAACTCGCGCCTAACGAAGCATCGAGTCTATCTTCCATTGTTGTTGTGCCAGCATGATTTGCTTTGCCAAGAAAAGACAAACGATATGATGCAATTCCGACAATTGCTGAAACAATTCCAATATTGATTTTCGATTTTTCCAAACGCTTGCCTTGTTCGATATGCAATTCTAAATATCCCGCCAAAGTTTTTGGGTCGCGTTTTGCACTCAACATACTTTCATCAGATAAGCCTGCGCGCTTCATACCTTCAACTAAATTTTCTCTTCCGCCACGTGGGTTATCTAAATCTTTTTGATGAAGATGACCTGATATTGCGGCACCGCCTAACAACCCGACTAATGTTCCTTCTTCATCTGTAAAATCCATCGCTTCTACATTGACCTTCAACTTGATTCTGTTTTCCTGAATTATTTTCAACACTTCAAACGCGGCGACGACACCTAATCCCCCATCATATTTTCCGCCGTTGGGAACAGAGTCAAGATGTGAGCCAATAATTAAAGTAGGAGATTGCTTCGCCAATTCGTGGCTCGCAATGACGGCTGAATGATTCCCTGCGCCATCGGTGCGAAATTCAAAACCTGCTGATTCGATTTGTTCACGAAACCATTTTCTGGCTTGCAGATGTGCTTCACTAAAACTTGGGCGATTCACTCCGCCTTCAGGAGTCGAACCGAAGACAGAGACTTGGGTAAACGAATCAAGCATACGGTCAGAGTTGATGCGGAGGGAAGAAAAGGTTGAGGTCATAGATTATGTTTCCTAATCCGCAATCATACTCATTAAACAAAAAGGAGTCGAGTTAACTCGACTCCTTTTTAGTTATGTTATTTATTTGGTTTTGATGCTGATGGTTTTGGGTTTGACCTCTTCCGCTTTGGGAAGTGTGATGGTCAGCACGCCGTTTTCAAAATCGGCTTTGGCTTTGTCTGCTACAACTTCGGTCGGCAGGACGATTGAGCGTTCAAACGAACCCCAGCGTTGTTCACGAAGATGGTAAGCTTTTTCTTTCTTTTCTTCTTCGTGTTTGGTTTCACCTTTCAGGGTGAGGACTTCGCCAGTGACATTGATTTGAACTTCATCAGCCTTGATGCCCGGCAATGCGGCTTTGACAACCACTTCATTATCAGTTTGGTACATATCCACAGCGGGGACAGACCAGTTGCCATTGTTGAGGCTGAGCGGACGAGTAAATGCGTCATCAAAGAGACGGTCCATCGCCTCACGCAGGGTCATCATTTCACGAGCGGGTTCCCAACGAATAATACTAGACATAGGTGCCTCCTTTTGATATTGGTTGGTTTCAACTTACATGCTTAATTTAAAACGCTTGCGTTAAAAAAACGCAAGCGTTGTGTATAAATTTTGTTAAATTTTTTATTCTTTTTCTTTGCTTCGTTTGAAATCTACAAAGCGATAGCCCACGCCACGTTCTGTCAAAATATAAACTGGGTTGGCAGGGTCTTTTTCTAATTTCTCACGCAGATAGTTAATGTAGAGACGAACGTAATGAGGCTCGTCACGGTATTCATAGCCCCAAACTTTTTGGAGCAATTGATCGTGTGACACAACCCAGCCTGCATTTTGTACAAGATGATATAACAAGCGATATTCTGTCGGGCGGAGTTTTACAAGTTTGCCTTCGAGCCAAATTTCGCGGCGGTCAAAATCTATTTTCAGGCGTTTGTCAATTTCTAAAATTCCATGTGTCGAACCAGTCGCGCCTTCTGTTCTTCTTAACACGGCTTTGATTCGGCTCACCAATTCTCGCGGACTAAATGGCTTGGTGATGTAATCATCTGCGCCACCTTCAAGTCCACGAACTCTATCATCTTCTTCGCCTTTGGCTGTGAGCATAATCACAGGCACATTGCTAAAGTCACGAATTGTTTCTAGCACTTCAAAGCCGTCAATGTCGGGCATCATCACGTCAAGCAAGATGACATCGGGTGTAAAGTCTCGAATTTTTTGGATGGCTTGTTTTCCATTAAATGCTTCACCGACTTGAAAGCCATCATGTTCCAAGTTCATGCGGATGAAACGCACCATGCGTTCTTCATCATCTACTACTAAAATTCTTCTTCTATCCATTTCGGGCATGTTATTCTCTCACGAAACCAATAATCTTTTCATCTTGTGAGTCGCCGAGTATTTCGATGAAACTCACTTTGGCGAGGGGCCAAATCACTTTCACAGCACTATTATCTATGTAGTGTAAATCTTTTCCATCTTTTGTGCGTGGATTAATCACAACAATAATGCTATCGGTTGCTTTTGGGAGTTCTTCTACTTCGCCAGCGATGGATTGCTCGCCGGGGATGTGCAAAATAATTGAGTATGCCATGTCAACTCGCTTCCTTATGAATTGTTCACTAAAACTTGCATTTTTAATTTTCCGAGTGCCACAATGTCGCCATGGTTGAGGGAATGTTCTGTGTTAGATGATAAACGTTTGCCATTGACGTACGTTCCATTGGCAGAGCCAAGGTCCATGAAGATGACTTGCGAGCCTTGTCTTTTTATGACGGCATGTAAACGCGAAACTCCAGCGGCATAGGCTTGATAAGGAGATAAATCAATATCCGGCATAATCGGTTGACCTTCACTAATACGCCCCATCGTAAATTCATTACGTGAGGAAAGTGGAAGAACTTGTCCGGTATCTAAAAGATGTAAACTTGCCCATGCATCTGCGCCACTCAGTGAGCCAGTCAATGAGCCAGTGGGTTTTTTGCCAATATTATTAAGGCTATCGGTAGAAATGTTTTGCGTCACAAGTTCGTTGGTGCCAACTAGTTGTGCACCACACTCAGAACAAAACATTGCTCCTGCCATATTTTTATGTTTGCAATTTGAACAAACAATCATTTCGCTTTCTCCTTCTTGCCGCTACCTAGTAAAAGTGCGCGTGTTTGATATTTAATGTCTTTACTACCACTAGCACTCCAAGAGTGCATACGTTCTAATGTATCTGCTTCAAATAAAGCAGTCTTTGCAAGCCCATGCTCACCTTGAGATAACAAGTGAGTTGCTAAATTTTGTAGATGTCGAACAGCTGAGTCAATTTGACCAGCATCTACTGCGGCTTGGGCACGTTCTTGCATGCGGTATAAAGTAAGTTTTGAAAGAGCCTTTAAAATCCGTGTAGGCGGAGGGTCTGATGAGGGTTGTGGATGCAGGTCGCGCGTTAGGTGGAGGCGGATGGGTGGCGCAGGCATCGGGTTAGACGTAATGGAGGTCTTCAATGTTCCATTCAAAACAGTGATGATGTCGTTTTCGTTAAATGCAGTTGGGCTAATTACAAATTCTAATAATACATGCAAAGGGGCGTCTCGTAGAATAGGACCGAGGCGCATAGGGTTTTCAATTTCGATAGCACCACCTTCGGGTTGAAGGCGGAAGGCGTAATTGACGCGAATGTTTTCAACGGGTTTGTATTCTAGCAAAACTTCGTCTGCAAAGGTGCTGGCGAGTGCTTTGAATTTATCAACTAGCAGTTTTTCAATATCTTTGGGATTTGAAATATAAGCAGATGAACCACCTGTTTTACTGGCAAGTGCATCCAGAAAGATATCATTCCATTCATGCCCAAGCCCCATGCCGGTGATGCCTATATTTTGCGCGGCGGCTTGTTCGGCAAGTTCTAAGCAGGCTTGTTCATCGCCATAAGTATTGCCATCAGTTAACAAGATGAGATGATTGACACGAGACGGGTCGTGCGTGCGACGCAGTTCATTTAATCCCGCTTCAAGCCCGTGATAGATTTCGGTTGCGCCGGAGGCGTGCATCATTTGAATACGCCCCTCTTGTTTCTTTTTATCTAGGCTAATTGATGCAGGGACTACCACCTCTGCCCGGTCACTAAATGAAACGATGCTCAGCACATCTTGCGGGCGTAGGCTTCTCAATAGCTGAATAGATGTGGCTTTGAGGATATCCATTTTTTCGCCCTGCATAGATGTAGAACGGTCTAGCACAAGGCAGATGTTTAATGGTGGTGTAGGCAGGCTTTCTTGTTTTTCTTCACGTGGGGCGATTTCAAGCAAAGCATACAATAATTGGTCTTCGCTCATACGCACTAAATTTGGTCGGCTGAAATAAATTTCGTGGCGGACTAATTTATTTGCTTCTTCTTGTGGTGGAAGTGTGGCATCGTATTGTTTGCGACGTGTTGGGTTGGCGAGAGTCTCATAGGCTTGTTGCACATCTAAAAATAATTCAGTTTCCCCAGCGGCAACATTTTTAGATGTGCAACAAGATCGGAAGAG
>DDVH01000006.1:39678-41775 GCA_002345215.1 Anaerolineales bacterium UBA2317 | reverse complement strand
GTGCTTCTGAAATAATACGGAAAATATCTTTTTCATTGACTACTCCCCATAAACCGTCACTACAAATCATCAATGTGCCGCCTTGTTGTGGGAATGGAATTGTAAAGATATCGGCTTCTAATGTTTCGCCTTGACCTAATGCTTTAATCAATACATTGCGATGCGGGAAGTTATCCACTTCATCACTATTGAGATGACCAAGCTCTTCTAAACGTTTGACTAAGGAATGGTCACGTGTCAGTGGTTCTATTCTTGCATCAGGATAGACTGCATAGGCACGACTATCGCCTACATGACCAATCGTTATTTGTTGACCTAAGACCAAAGCGGCGGTTATCGTTGTTCCACTTCCGGGCGCTTCTCTCTGGATGTATTGATGTGCTTCCATAATAGAAGCTTCCATCACTTCTTGCAAAGAGTCTTGTAATTGTTGAGAAGGCATATTGTAAAGAAATGAATGAAACTTTTTGGTAATACTTCCGCCAACGAGGCGAATGGCAGCATTACTGGCAACTTCACCAAATTGATGCCCACCCATGCCATCAGCAACAATATATAAACCAAAAGGAACACTTTCCGGAGTACCAGAAATTGTTGTTGTTAAAGCCATGACACTATCTTCATTATGGTCACGTTGTTTTCCAACCGATTGCCCAACGCCTGCTACCAATTGCTTAATTTCATACTTTGGTAACTGGCTAGCAATAATGGAACTTATTTGTTGGTCGCTCAGCGGTGCCGTGGTAGCATTATCTATAACCTTCGGCTTGGTAGGGGTTTCTTTTGAACCAAATAGTTTCTTGAAAAAATCAGCCATAACAATTCCTTTTAGGCAAACAGAGCATAGACGTGATGGTCTGTTGAGCCAAAATAAACAATATCATCGAACACTACTGGCGAACCAGTAACTGAACCTTTGGTTTCAAATTTCCAGCGTAAACGCCCTGAACGATACTCAAGGCAATACATATGATTATCTACTGAACCGCAGTAGACTGAATCTTTAAACACAGCGGGTGAACTACTTACTTGATTATCTGTCTTAAATCGCCAAACTTCTTTGGCAGTGCGGGTATCTACACAATAAATAAATCCATCTGAGGCACCGATGAAAATATAATCGTCGGCTAATGTGGGTGAAGAGACTGTCCCTTTGCCGAGGCGGAATTTCCAAATTGCCCAGCCACTTTTGGCATCTAAGGCATAGAGTGTTCCATCTAATGAAGCGAAGTAAACGGCTTGACCTTTAATAATCGGCGATGATGTGATGCTACGTTTGGCAGAGAAACGCCATTTCAATGTACCGCGAAAATCTAATGCGTAAAATGAACCAGACTCTGTGCCGAAATAAATCAATTCATTATAAATTAACGGCGTGGAATGAATGGGTGCATCGGTAGAGAACTTCCATGCGGCACGCCCACTGGTAGCATTGACGGCATGTAGGTCTTGGTCTTCTGAACCGAAGAAGATATGACCATCCGCAATTCTTGGCGATGAATAAATTTTTCCTTCAGTGTAATACGTCCACACTACTTTGCCTGTGCGCGCACTGACAACATGTAAGCGTTGGTCTTCTGAACAAAAGTAAATATTGCCATCATGCACAACAGGACGAGACACGATGCCACCATCAGATGGGTATTTCCATTGAAATTTTCCATCGGCGGCATTGATAGCATATAAATTGTTATCGTAACAACCTACATACACAGTGCCTTGATGAACGGCTGGTGTGCCGCGAATCTCATCTTCACATTTGAAATCCCATAAAGGTTTAATGCCTGTTCCAGTAGTAGCGGCAGGTAGGGCGGCGGCAATTTTTGATAATGCCCCTGTTTTGCGGGCAACGTTCATCAACGCATCTTTCATTGCCTCGGCATTTGGAAAACGGTCGCCGGGGTTGTATTGCAAAGCAGTATTCACGACCGCTTCAAACTCAACCGAAACATTTTGATTAATTCTGCGGATGGGTCTTTCTGCAAAAGAAAACGGCGGCTCTAAACGAGGGTCGCGTCGGGTAATGGCATGATGAAGTGCGGCACCCAAAGAATAAATGTCAGCAAGAGGCGTGGCTTCCCCACGATACTGCTCAGG
>DDVH01000006.1:38556-39396 GCA_002345215.1 Anaerolineales bacterium UBA2317 | reverse complement strand
TTTGCGATTCCAAAATCTACGAGCATGACATCGCCATTATGATTAATCATCACGTTCGACGGTTTCATATCGCGGAAGATAATCGCATCAGGTTTCTGACTGTGTAAATATGCCAGCACATCACATAACTGAATCGCCCAACTGATGACTTGGTCTTCGGGCAAAAATCCGTTGGCATCACTAATCACGGTTTCAAGGTCTTTGCCGTGAATAAATTCCAAAACCAAATACGAGCGATCGTCATGTGAAAAATAATCATAAATTCTTGGAATAGAAGGATGATTGAGTGTGGCTAATAAATTTGCTTCACGTTCAAAGTTTTGGACGATGGTCTGACGCACCAATGGGTCTGGTGCCATGTTTATCATTTCTTTGACGGCTACTAATTTAACGACATTAGGAAAATGCAAATCACGTGCACGATAAACTGAACCCATGCCACCCACACCGATAACATCTTGAATGCTATAACGGTTAACTAATGTTGCCCCAGAGCTTAACTGCTGACGAGGCTTGCCAGAGCCTTTATCGTCGCCGCCAAATGGGGTGGTGATGTGTTTGGTTTCCATCCGTGTTAATTCCTAATTAATAATGAATTATAAGGTGCATAGAGGGGAATTGCAAATACCGAAATGTTGCAAATCTGTAGGGAAAAGCCTTGCAGGGAAAGGCATTCTACGGCACAATTTGACTTGTGAAGATTTTAGCGGTAAGCGACCAAATTGTAGAGCGTGTTTACGGTTTGGCAACAAACGGGCATTTTGAAGATGTGGAGTTAATTCTCGGTTGTGGCGACCTGCCTTACAACTATTTAGAATATTTAGTGACTGTTTTATGTGT
>DDVH01000006.1:0-38274 GCA_002345215.1 Anaerolineales bacterium UBA2317 | reverse complement strand
TGCTGAAGGCGGCTCAAACTTAGACTTGCGATTTGCTACCTACAAAAATTACATTATCGGCGGTTTTGGCGGTTCAACTTGTTACCAACCGAATGCTGTCAATCAATATTCACAAAGCGATGCGTATTGGCGGGTTTTTCGCATGTTGCCGACTTTGTTATTGAATCGAATCATCAAAGGGCGAGCATTGGATATTTTGATAACGCACTCCCCTGCTTTTGGAATTCACGATGACTCAGACCAAGCACATCAAGGTTTCAAAGCCTTGAATTGGTTAATCAAAATTGCTAAGCCACGTTATATGTTTCATGGACATACACATTTTTATCGCAACAACATTTCTGAATCTGAAAGTGTTTATGAAAAAACAAAAATTATCAATGTATATCCTTATAAAACAATAGAAATAGATTAGATATATCACCCAAATGGGTAGGCTTTTGAAGCGAGCAGTTTAGAATAAAATAAGTTAATAAAATTTTAGCAAAATGCAAACTGTTTTTTATATAAACTGTGAGAAAATGCAAACTGTTTTTTATATAAACTGTGAGAAAATGCAACCCGTTTGTTTCATAGAAAAGGTAAAGTGAGTTAGAAATGTCCAACGAAATTCTCAACGAACGTGTGAAATCAGATTTTAGTCGTGCACGCTTCAAATCATTTATCAATCAAGTATTTTCTGTCATTTCAGGCAAGAAAAACAATTTACTGTCGTATGATGAAATTAAAGAAAAACTTCACATCGGCGGTCCTATTTATCGTGGTGTAAAAACAGTCCGCGTGGCAGATATTGTCGGTAGTTTGAATCGCTACCATGAATTTGACCGCGCCTTTTTACCCAAAGAAGACCAACTCGCAAGCCGTTGGCAAAAAGTTGACCGCGCTTTTTATCAAGATGTTCACTTACCACCTGTGGTGTTATACAAAGTTGCACAAATTTACTTTGTCGTGGATGGTCATCATCGCGTATCGGTAGCGCGAGAACAAGGCACAGAATATATCGAAGCCGAAGTGCGTGAATGTGCTTCACGCATCAACATCTCAGCTGATATTCAACCCGAAGACCTTGAAATACTCGGCTCTAAAATAAATTTTCTTGAACGCACATCCCTTGATAAACTTCGCCCCGAGTCAAACATCTTTCTCAACATTCCTGATGGCTTTGATAGAATGCTTGAACACATTGCTGTTCATAAATATTTTATGGGCATCAACTTAAAACGTGATATTACAGACCAAGAAGCCATCGAATCTTGGTACGACACTGTGTACATGCCCATCATCGAAGTCATTCGCAAAAGCGACGTGTTAAAAGATTTCCCCAACAAAAGCGAAAGCGATTTATATTTGTGGATTCTTGACCATCAACATTATCTCGCTGAAGCACATGGTCAGCCATTGTTGCCACCCAAAGAAGCCGCCAAAAAATTTCTCAAAACAAAGAGTAAAAAGAAAACTAAAAAATAATTGTTCGCTCTTGCGCCGTCCTCGGCGCAAAGATTTTTTCAACAACATCGCCGCCGAGGACGGCGGCTTGAGCATCTTATTTTAGGAAATAGATTATGACATCTGACCTTCACCCACTAGCAGGAATCTACGCCGCGGCTGTGACTCCGATTAAATACAACGCCTCAACCATTGACTTCGAGTCGGTCGGCAAGTTTATGCATTTTCTTCACGGACGCGGATGCACTGGCGCATTACTCTTCGGCACCACTGGCGAAGGTCCATCCTTTTCACCAAAAGAAAGAGAAGCCTATCTGCGAGCCGTGCGTGTGATTCGCCAACAAATTCGCGGATTTAAATTGTTAGCAGGTACAGGCACGCCAAGTTTGTCAGAAACTATTGAATTAACAAAATTAGCATTTGAATTAAATTATGATGGCGTTGTGGTGTTACCGCCGTATTATTTCCGCAAAGTAAGTGATGATGGTCTATTCCGCTGGTTTAGTGAAGTGATTGATAATGCTGTTCCGCAAAATAAATATTTACTCGGTTATCACATTCCACCCATGACAGGCATTGGCTTTTCGTTGGAATTGCTGGAAAGATTGAAAGAAAAATATCCTGTGCAATTTGCGGGGATTAAAGACTCGTCACACGATAAAGATTTTGCTACGGCAGTTGGTCAAAAATTTGGTAAAGATTTATTCGTCTTAAACGGAACGGATACATATCTTCATCATGCGTTAAAAAATAATGCGCAAGGTGCAATTACTGCGCCTGCCAATTTAATTTCAGATAATTTGCGAAAAGTTTGGGACGCGTACAATGAAGGCAAAGACCCAGCTGAAATTCAAAATAAAGTAAACGATCAAAGACATTTCCTCGAAAAATTTTCACCTGTTGCACCGATTCTGAAAGGCTTACTTCATAAGATACATGGATTGCCACAGTGGAGTGTTCGCTCTCCGCTGGAAGATGCAAGCCAAACCGTAGTCGAAGAAGCGATGGAAGAATTCTTAAAATTGTAACGACACGGCAGCGCCGTGTCCCTACCAAAAATGATTTGGCGATTCATCAAAACTCCCCCATCCACTGGCGCATGGAACATGGCAGTGGACGAAGCGATTCTTGAACATATTTATCGCGGTGAAGCAAAACCGACGTTGCGTTTGTATGCGTGGAATCCGCCGTGTTTATCTTTGGGACATGCACAACCATTCAAAGATGTTGATATAGAAAGACTCAAATCATATGGCTGGGATGTGGTGCGGCGTGTAACGGGTGGGCGTGCAATTTTGCACACGGATGAAATTACATATTCAGTGACGGGAAATGCTGACGATGAAATTTTATCGGGCGGAGTGATGGAATCATATAATCGTTTGTCGAAAGCATTGTTGTATGCAGTGCAATCGTTGAGTTTGCCTGTGCAAGTGGAAGAGGCGAATCATAAAACGGCTTCACAAAATTTGAATCCTGTTTGTTTTGAAGTGCCTTCGAGTTATGAAATCACAGTGGATGGAAAAAAGTTAATCGGCTCGGCACAAGCTCGTAAAAAAGAAGGCGCGCTTCAACATGGCTCGCTTCCTTTAACAGGTGACTTGACTCGTATATGTGATGCGTTGGTTTTTGAAAATGAATCTGCACGACAAGAAGCAAAAGATAGATTGCTTGCTAGAGCAACTACGGTTGAATCAGTTTTAGGAATCAATATTTCTTGGGATACTGCCGCAAATGCATTGAAGCAAGGCTTTGAAAAAGAATTAGGGATTGAGTTTGAAGTTGGAGAGTTATCTCAATCTGAATTAAAACGGGCAGAGGAGCTGGTCCATGAGAAGTATAATCACTGCTTATAATTAATGTAGAAGAATTTAAGCATCTAATTGTTATCTTTTTACTTTGCCACTAAACATTTTAGGATTTCTCACTAGAACATTTGCGATCTGTATATTTTTTTCGATTTTTTTTCTTAAAGGATGATTATGAGGAAGCAATTTCTGTATTATTATTTGAGCTTGGCGTAAATAATTTATTCCAGAAGTATTTCCAAGCTCAATCATTGCTAACCCCAAATTATTAAGCAACTCCCCAGTTTCATAGGTTGAACCATATGTTTTTTGGAATATTGGCAACGCACGCTTAAAAGCAACTCTTGCTCCTTGAAGATCACCTAAATCACGTAATACTATCCCAAGATTATTGACAGCACGAGCAACCTCAGGATGCTCGGATCCAAAAACTGCTTCATTAATCTTCAATGCTCGTTCATGGGCAGATTTTGCTCCCTGAAGATCACCTAAATCATGCAACACACTCCCAAGATTATTGACAGTTCGAGCAACATCAGGATGCTCGGATCCAAAAACTGATTCATCAATCTTCAACGCTCGCTCATAGGCAGATTTTGCCCCTTGAAGATCACCTAAATCAAGTAATATTGCCCCAAGATTATTGACAGCTTTAGCAACCTCAGGATGCTCGGATCCAAAAACTGCTTCATTAATCTTCAACGCTCGCTCATAGGCAGATTTTGCTCCCTGAAGATCACCTAAATCACGTAATATTACCCCAAGATTATTGCCAGTTTTAGCAACCTCAGGATGCTCGGATCCAAAAACTGATTCATCAATCTTCAACGCTCGCTCATAGGCAGATTTTGCCCCTTGAAGATCACCTAAATCACGTAATATTACCCCAAGATTATTGACAACACGAGCAACATCCGGATGCTCGGATCCAAAAACTGATTCAGCAATCTTCAACGCACGCTCATAGGCAGATTTTGCT
This sequence comes from Anaerolineales bacterium UBA2317, assembly GCA_002345215.1. Taxonomy (GTDB): domain Bacteria; phylum Chloroflexota; class Anaerolineae; order Anaerolineales; family Villigracilaceae; genus Villigracilis. The sequence continues at coordinate 34,041 of DDVH01000006.1, read as the reverse complement.
CCTTGAAGATCACCTAAATCACGTAATACTATCCCAAGATTATTGACAGTTTTAGCAACCTCAGGATGCTCGGATGCAAAAATTGCTTCATAAATTTTCAATGCTCGCTCATAGGCAGATTTTGCTTCCTGAAGATCACCTAAATCATGCAACACCATTCCAAGATTATTGACAGCTTTAGCAACATCCGGATGCTCAAATCCAAAAACTGCTTCATTAATCTTCAACGCTCGCTCATAGGCATCCTTTGCTCCCGGATAATCAGCTAATTCTCTGAGGCAAAAACCAAGAAAAGACCATAAGGTTGCACTATTTTGAACGTTAGCGGACTCTGCATTTTCAGCTATTAACTTTATATGTGAAATAAATGGCAAAAATGATTTATAGGTTTCTAATGGACGAATAGTTTGATTATGTTTCTCATTGATACTTTTTAATCCATTAACAAGTAAAACAAGATATGTATTGTCTTGATCTAAATGTTGAGCATAATCTGCGAGAAGGGGGTGAATAGAAACATTTTCCTTTATTAAACCCAAACCAGTCAGTAAACTTATCGCTGCATCAGATAATATTGGGTCAATGTTCAGTGATTTTTCAAATAGCTCAAAGGGAATAGCAATATTTGGAGCGCAATATCCTGCAACTAAAAATACCTTTTTCGCTGTTTCATCTTGTATTTGCTGCCAAGATAATGCAAACGTAGCAAGTAAATCAAGGTCATGTCCAGTAGGGTTTGGAAGGTCTATTCTGAAACCACGCATAGATGGGTGGTCAAGAGCATCAGTAATATTGTTAAGATATTCATCAACTAAAAGTCGGGGGTGTTGCTCTAAGTATCTTCCAGCGAGTTCTAGTGCCAATGGAAGTTCACCTAGTCGCTCTGATATCTTATAAAGTTCTAAATCTGTGAACCGTTCTTTTGTATACTTCTTAAGAAAATTCTTGCCCTCTTCAACAGTAAATACATCTAATGGCAAACGTTGAAGTCCCAGCGTTGTAGGCCAATCAGAATGGCGAGATGTGATAATGAGTCTTAAGTTTGGATTTTGAAATCGCGCTAAAACAATAGAAGCATCTGATATGCTTTCAAAGTTGTCAAGAATAATCAAACGAGGTCCATCAGTTTGCCAAGTTTTAAAAGTCAATGAAACTTGCTCTGCCTCTCCTTTCGGCCAATATCGAAAATTCATTTTTTCGCCACACAAAGCAATTTGGCTGTCCAATAAATTTGTGTCCCGGATATCAAGCCAATGTACTCCCTTGAATAAATAACCGTATTGATATGCAAATTCTACAGCCAGTTGGGTTTTTCCAATACCGCCCATTCCACTTATAGTTTGAGAAACTAAGGTAGTCATATTAGTTTCATCAGGTGTTGTAAGAAATGCTCTTAACATTTCTAAATCTTGATCTCTACCTGTAAATAAAGCATTCCTTGGAAATGGTATATAAGAACCAACAGGAAGTGTATGTGACAATCCCTTTGCAACCGTTTTTCCAAGTTGATTCGCTCGAACCCTTAGCGATTCATTTATTCTGTTGTATCCTTTTAATTCATAATATTTTCCCCATTGTATTTCCTGTAAGCGAGTAGGGATATCACATGCTTCAAGTTGAACAGGTATCAAGAAAATGGTTCCTTCAGGTTTTTCTTTCTGAATTTCCTGTGCATATTTAATTTCTTTTTGAACATATCCCTCTTTCAAAACGGAGATTGACGACAAACAAATTATTACAATGTCACTGGCATTCATCGCTTTTTGAATTTCTAAATCCCAATCCATACCGGGAAGAATATGCTCTGAATCAAGCCAAGGGTTAAACCCGTCTATTTTTAGACGCTCGAATAATTCCTTCACAACTGGCTTATTTTCGCTTGCATGGCAAAGGAAGACTTTCAGTTTTTCAGTCATGTGAGATTCCCAAGACTATAGCATAAAACTCTGAGTATGTTAATTATACATCGAAGGAAGAATTCTTTTTAGATTCCTAAATTTATCTTAAAATTCTCTCGCAAACCCTCTCGCCGCCTCTACTGGATTTTCACTTCGACCAATAGTCCGCACACAAGCCGTTCCCACAATCACACCATCCGCCATCTCCCCAACTTCTTTAGCTTGTTCAGGTGTGCTGATTCCAAACCCAACACAAACGGGGATATTTGTATGCTTGCGAACATCCGCAATTAAATCTGATAAACCTGCTGAAATTGTTTTTCGTTCTCCTGTGATTCCAGTGACTGAAACTAAATAAATAAATCCTTTTGCATTTCGTGCAATCTTTTCCATTCGTTCTGATGATGATGTTGGTGCAAGCATTCTAATCAAAGGTAGGGGCGACGGGCCCGTCGCCCTTACGAATTCATCCGATTCTTCCACAGGCAAATCAGGGATGATGAATCCATCCGCACCTGCATCTTTCGCATCGCGGACAAATTTCTCAAGTCCATACGCCAACATTGGGTTGTAATATCCCATCAAAATCAATGGAATCTCCACGCCTCGTTTGCGTAATTCTTTCACAGCCTCCAAAGACTTTTTGATTGTGATTCCCTGTTCTAAGGCGACTTGTGTCGCTTGTTGAATGACAGGTCCATCGGCGAGTGGGTCAGAGAAAGATAGACCTACTTCAATTAAGTCCGCGCCATTTTTGGCAAGTGCTTCAATCACATCAATGGATGTATTCAAGTCAGGATAGCCCAATGGAAAATATGGCATGAAAATTGGTTTGTTTTTGAAAGCATTTTGGATTCGGTTCATAAATCCTCGTTATTTGGGAATCGGGATTCGGAAGTCAATTTCCAACTCCCGATTCCCAATTTCCTGTTCTCTACTATCTATTCTCTTTCATTTCATTAATAACTGTATTCAAATCCTTATCTCCCCTTCCAGATAAATTCACCAAAATAATTTCATCTTTTTTCATCATAGGAGCACGCTTAATCACCTCCGCTATTGCGTGAGATGATTCCAACGCAGGAATAATTCCTTCGGTATGACATAACGTATGAAATCCATTTAATGCTTCTGCATCTGTAGAGGATGTATAAAATGCACGTTCGTTATCGCGCATCATGGCATGTTCAGGACCCACTGCCGCATAATCCAAACCTGCGGAAACAGAATGAGTCTCAGCAATTTGACCATCTTCATCTTGCAACACATACGTTCGCGTTCCGTGAATCACACCGACGCGTGCTTTTTTCTCATCACCAAATCTCGCGGCATGTTTGCCTGATTCAATTCCACTACCACCTGCTTCAACGCCGATTAATTCAACTTGGTCATCATCCACAAATCCGCTGAACACTCCAATTGCATTTGATCCGCCACCTACACATGCAATCACAGTATTAGGCAATCTTCCAACTTCCAATAAAATTTGTTCGCGTGCTTCACTTCCAATCACAGATTGAAATTCGCGCACAATTGTCGGGTATGGATGTGGTCCCAACGCAGAGCCTAATAAATAATGTGTATCGCGCACATTTGTTACCCAATCACGAATCGCTTCGTTGATTGCATCTTTCAAAGTTTTTGTTCCTGAATTAACTGGCTTCACTTCCGCGCCTAATAATTTCATGCGAAACACATTTGGTTCTTGTCGTGCAATGTCCACTGAGCCCATGTACACAACGCATTCCAATCCAAGCAACGCCGCCGCTGTCGCAGATGCCACGCCATGTTGACCTGCTCCTGTTTCGGCAACGATTCTTTTCTTCCCCATTTTTTTTACTAACAATGCTTGTCCCAACGCGTTGTTAATTTTATGTGCGCCTGTGTGCGCTAAGTCTTCACGCTTTAAATAAATTTGTGCGCCGCCTAATTTTTCGGATAATCGTTTTGCATACGTCAATGGCGTGGGTCTGCCAACAAACGATGCCATCAATTTGTTAAATTCTTTTTGAAATTCAACATCCGCTTTTGCGTTTACAAATGCTTCTTCCAATTCAATCAACGCGGGCATCAATGTTTCAGGCACGAACTGCCCGCCATAGATTCCAAATTTTGATGGTAATAAAGTCATGATATGTCATTGCGAGCCGCGCTTTTGTTTTTTGCGGCGAAGCAATCTCCTTCTTTTAGATAATTCTTAACTTTGATTTTCAACTGCTCGAACAGCTTTGATAAACTCAATCATTTTCGCTTCATCTTTCACGCCCGGGCTTGATTCAACACCCGAAGCTACATCCACTCCCCAAGGTTTGACCTGCTTCACTGCATCCGTAACATTTTCTAGAGTGAGCCCGCCTGCCAATAAAAATTTATATTTTGTTGCTAACTCACTTGCATAATTCCAATCCGCTTTGATACCTGTCCCGCCATAAGAATCTTTGACAGAAGCATCTAACAAAAATTGAATCTCATTTTTTACAATTAACTTTTCATCAACCAAGCCACGAAAGGCTTTGAATGATTTATCTCTTAATTCATTTAGCATTTCAAAAGTCTCATCACCATGCAATTGAGCCAAATCTAATGAACAAGTTTGCAAAATATTTTTGACTTCATCCATTGATGAATTAACAAACACGCCCACAAGTTTTATATGTGGATATTCTTCCTTCAAAACAGATGTAATCTCAGCGCAATTATTTTTCTCAATGTATCTCGGACTTTTCGGGTAGAAATTAAATCCAAGCATATCTGCACCTGCTTCAATCGCAGACGTTGCATCTTTCAATGTTTTGATTCCACAGATTTTTATTTTTGTCATAGTTTGAATGTTTGAAGTTTTAAAGGTTTGAACGTTCCAACTTTTCAACTTGTAAACCTGATAACTCCCGTACTTTCTTGCCAATACCTTCGGAAGTAACCAATGCCTCACCAACCAAAATCGCATCCACATTTGACTTTGATAATCTCTCAACATCGCTTGCAGTAAAAATTCCAGACTCAGCAACAACTGCAATATCATTTGAAATCATGGAGCGGAGTTTTTCTGTGGTTTCAAGTGACACTTCAAATGTTGCAAGATTGCGATTGTTGATTCCGATTAGTTTAATATCTTTTAATTTCAAAGCTCGTTCGGTCTCTGCTTCATCATGCACTTCGACTAATGCGGTTAATCCAAGTTCTAAAGCACAAGCATGTAAATCTGCAAAATGTTTGTCATCTGTCAATGCGGCGGCGATTAAGAGAATCGCATCCGCGCCGTTAGCTTTAGCTTCGTAGAGTTGCACTTCGTCAATGATGAAATCTTTTCTTAGCAAAGGCACTTCTGATTTTTTAGTAAAACGTAATTCGTAAAGTGTTTCAAGTTTGCCCATGAAAAATTTTTCGTCGGTCAATACTGACATTGCAGATGCACCATTTTGAGTGTATATGTCTGCCACTTGAAACAAATCAAGATGCGGAGCGAGAATCCCTTTTGAGGGAGATGCCCGTTTGAGTTCAGCAATCAGGCTGGGGCTAGTCCCGAAGCGACGGCGCGTGATGTGAGCAAGAAAATTTCGAGGCGTTGGACTCTGTTCGGCGGAGAGTCTTAAGGCTGAGGCGTTGAGCGCCGCAATCTCAATCTTTTTTTGTTCGATAATTTTTTCAAGAATGTTCATTGTGCAAAACTTTGTGAATACTCAATGAGTGTGTTTAATTTATTCAACGCCTGACCACTATCAATAGAAGCAGTTGCTTCATTCAATGCAGATTTGAAATCGCCAGTTTCGGCGGCGAGCGCGGCGGCGGCGTTTAATAAAATCGCATCACGGCGCGCGCCTTGCAATTTATTGGAAAGAATCGCTTTCATCATCACAGCGGATTCATCAGGCGTGCCACCGCGTAAATCTTGCACAGTGGATGATGCGAAACCTAACTCATTTGGATTCAAATCATACGTTTTGACTGCACCATCTTTGAGATGACTTACGCGATTGATACCTGTTGTATTTAATTCATCAAGTTTATTGGCACCATGAATTACCATCGCGGCTGTTGAACCAAGTTCTTTTAACACATACGCCATCGGTTCAGTAAGATTCGCATCGAAGACTCCAGTGAGTTGAATGTTTGCGCCCGCTGGGTTTGTAAGCGGACCTAAAATATTGAAAATGGTTCGTTGACCAATTTCTTTACGCGGACCAATAGCATGTTTCATAGCAGGATGAAATTTTGCAGCAAACATAAAACCGATTCCGATTTCTTCAATCGCTTTGGCAATTTGTTCAGGTGTTAACTCAAGACTAATGCCCAATGCTGAAAGCACATCGGCAGAACCACAATGAGACGAAGCGGCGCGATTTCCATGCTTGGCAACTTTTCGTCCAGTACCTGCTAAAACAAATGCGGCGGCAGTTGAAATGTTAAATGTATGTGCGCCATCGCCGCCTGTACCAACAATGTCATAAATATTTTCGTTGGCATTCAATTTAACTTTTACAGAATTAGCACGCATGGCTCGCACTGAACCTGTGATCTCATCAATCGTTTCGCCTTTCATTCTTAATGAAACTAAATACGCACCGATTTGTGCTTGCGTGGCACCACCCGTCATAATCACATTCATGGCTTCTTCAGCTTCGTTTGCAGATAAATCTGTGCGATTGATTGTTTTGGCAATAAAAGGTTTTAACATATCTTCTTCTCGCTTTGCTGGTGCGGGATTCAAATCCAAAAAATTTTTGAGCAATTGTTTTCCGTGTTCCGTCAAAATAGATTCAGGATGAAATTGCACACCATATGTATGATGTTGTTTATGTTTCAATCCCATAATTTCTTCTTCAGGCGTGAAGGCTGTTACTTCCAATTCATCAGGGATGGGATCATAAACAACCAACGAGTGATAACGCATCGCTTCAAATGGTGACGGAATATTTTTGAAAATCCCTTCGCCATTGTGATTCACTTTCGATGTTTTGCCATGCATGAGACGTTGTGCGCGATCTACTTTTCCGCCGAAGACTGCACCCAATGCTTGATGTCCCAAACAAACGCCTAGCACTGGAATTTTTCCTGTGAAATGTTTAATCGCTTCGGATGAAATGCCATCATCTTTGAGTGGTTCGCCTGGACCTGGTGATATGACTAAGTGTGATGGATTCAATCGCATCAATTCACTAAGGGACACCTGGTCATTGCGAAAGACGCGGATGTCTGCGCCAAGCTCACCGAAGTATTGCACGAGGTTGTATGTAAATGAGTCGTAATTGTCTATAAGTACCAACATAGTTAATTTCCTTTTTGGTTTGAAAGTTTAAAAGTTTGCAAGTTGAAAACCTGTAAACCTTCTAACTTGTAACTTTCAAACTAACCATCGTATTCTCCAAAAATATCCACTTCATCGGCAAACAAATCAAGTGAATACGATAAACCTGTGACTTCACGCACGAGTTCCATTGTAGATTTTGCTTCGGTTTGCATGCGTTTGATTCCACTTGCTAACACATCGCGTGGAATGGTTGGATGTGCAAGGAAGTAACTTCGTTTTTCACGAATCGGTTCAAGGAAGTTGTTAATCACAACTGCCAGTTTTTGCTTCACTTCCACATCACCCACTTTGCCTTGCCTGTATCTTTCTTTTAAATCATCCACTTCCGCTTTGGATGGATTAAACGCATCGTGATACACAAAAACTGGATTACCTTCTACAGTTCCGGGGTCAGTGGCTTTGAGTCGTTTCGGGTCGGTGTACATGTTCTTTACTTTTTCTTCGACGGTTTTTGAGTCATCAGATAAATAAATCGCGTTACCTAATGACTTGCTCATTTTGCTTTGACCATCTATACCAACCAACAAAGGAACATCGCCGATAATTGAATCAGGTTCAGGGAAAACTTCGCCATATAAATTATTAAATCTTCTTGCCATTTCACGAGCCAATTCAACATGCGATTGATTATCTCGTCCAACGGGAACAACTTGTGCGCGTGGCAATAAAATATCAACTGCTTGTAAAACTGGATAACCCAATAAACCAAACGGCATAGTGTCCATATTTGCATCACGTGCCATATCTTTAAGTGAAGGGATTCTTTCCAAACGTGGGACTGTCACCAACATTTCAAAGAGAAGATTTAATTGATAGGTTTCAGGAATTGCTGATTGTACAAAAATCGTGCTGACATCTGGATCAATTCCGACGGCAAGATAATCTAAAACGGTTTCGCGAATGAAAGTTGGAATTTCTCTGATGTAATTCGGTTCAGGCTTTGTTGTGAGTGTATGCAAATCAGCAATGATGAAAAATGATTCATATTGATTCTGCAAACGCACACGATTCTCCAATGAGCCAACATAATGACCGAGATGTAAGCGTCCTGTAGGTCTATCGCCTGTGAGAAGTCGTGGCTTATTAGTGGAAGTTGTCATTTTGTGTTCCTTTCGTTTTGAAAGAGTAATTCAGAAGGCAGAATGCGAAAAGCAGATTCGGTTTCTGCCTTCTACTTTCTGTTCAACTGTTTGTTTCTGCCATATCAATCGCACGTAACATTGCACTTGCTTTATTGACTGTCTCTTGAAATTCAGTGGTCGGATCTGAATCCGCGACGATGCCTGCACCTGCTTGAACAGTAAATGTATTTCCACGCGCAATCATGGTACGGAGTGCTAAACATGTATCCATATTACCGTCAAAACCAAAATAACCAATCATGCCTGCATAAATGTTTCGTGCATCAGGTTCTAAATCAGAAATAATTTCTAATGCACGAACTTTCGGTGCTCCACTGACTGTACCCGCAGGAAATGCCGCGCGCACTAAATCAAATGCAGTTAAATCATTTTTTAATTTTCCTTCTACATGTGAAACAATGTGCATGACATGTGAATATTTTTCAACGGTAAAAAAATCTGAAACTTTTACGGTTCCATATTCACACACGCGACCTAAATCATTGCGACCCAAATCCACTAACATGACATGCTCGGCGCGTTCTTTTGCATCCGCAAGTAATTCTTGCGCCAACAATGCGTCAGCGTTTGCATCCAAGCCACGTGGACGAGTCCCAGCTATGGGGCGGAGTGAAGCGGTTCTTCCTTCCAAACGCACAAACATTTCAGGTGATGAACCCACAATAAAAAGCGGCTCATCATCAACGATTCCAAAATCAAAGAAAAACATATATGGTGATGGATTCAAACGACGCACAGCACGATAGACATCAAACGGCTCAACATTTGTTTCGCGCGTGAAGCGTTGCGAAAGCACCACTTGAAAAATATCGCCCGCGCCAATATGTTCTTTGGCATCGCGCACTATGTCTTCATATTTTCCTTGCGTCATGTTCGATTTTGTTTTTGAATTTTTTATTTCATGCTTTGGTGTTGACGGAATAGAATTTTGAATCAATGATTCAATTTCATCAAGTTTACGATTTGCAGATTCGACATCACCATCCAAAACATTTGCGATTAAAGATAAACTGCGACGAGCATGGTCAAACGCGATAACCGTATCTGCTAATAAATAAATTCCATCTGGAAGTGAACCACGCTTCATTTTTTGATTTAGAGTTGGTTCAAAAAATCGAACAGACTCATAGCCTAAATATCCCACCAACCCGCCGATGAAACGTGGCACACCTGTTTGACTCTTGAAATTAAATTTATTCATTTCTTCTTGCAAGAAAAATGTTGGATCGCCTTCGTGATTTATGATTTGCGATTTATCATCGCTGATAATTTCAATTTGATTATCACGGATAATATATTGCGCTTTGGGTTTGATTCCGATAAACGAATAACGCGCAATGCGTTCGCCACCTTCAACAGACTCCAACAAAAACGATGGACCCTCTCCGCGCAGTTTCATATACACGCTGATGGGTGTTTCGAGGTCTGCACTGATTTCGCGAATAATTGTTTGACTAGTAGTTTCAATTAACATACGTTCTCCTTAGTGACCGTAGACGGTGGACGGTAAACGGTGATTTACGGTCTACGGTCAATTGTCCATCGTCTGACTTAAATTAAATACCTCTCCGTCCGTTGGGACGAGAGAGGTCTCGTGGTGCCACCCAAGTTAAACGCATTGGTTATAAAAAAAATTCTCTGTGTGAAACAGAGAAGATAAGCCAGCGTCACTTTGTAGTTTGCTAGTTGGATAGTTTGCTAGTGTTCTAGTTTTATCCTTCTAAGAAACTCTGCTTTGTAACGGGTGCAGTTCCCGTCTCTGGTACTCATTACTATGTTTAGTAACTTTCACTTCGCAACTCGGAGGTCCATTCGGTTTCTGCGCTTCTGTTATGCTTGCACCGTCTTCTGCATAACTCTCTGGAAATCGCTTTGAAACGTACTCGTCCTCGTCAGCGTTTTTGTATTTGATTGGGCGCGATTGTATGACTAATAGAGAAGGTTGTCAAGAGTGAAAAATATTATTTAGTTATAGAGTTATACAAAAGACGAGCTACTTCATCTAACCCTTTTGACCAATGGATAGCAACTGTATCAGCAAGACTAGGAGAATATTCATAAACTTCTTGTACAGTTACATTATTCCAAATTGGAACGACTACATCTTTTCTCTCTAAAATTTCACGAGTGAAAATAGAATTAAATTCTGTTTTTGTCCATCCTGTATTTGCTAAAAAATTTGGAGTCAAAATCAATACACATTTTTTACATTCTTTCAATCCTGTTTCAATACTTTGTCTAAGACTAGTTCCAGGCTTCAAAGAAAACTCGTCATACCAAACAGGGCACATCATAGTTGTTAAACGAACAGCAAGAGGTCTCGCAATTTCATCTTTATCCCTTGTGTCGTGAGAAATAAAAGCTAAAGGGCGTTCTAAATTAGAACGAAAGCTTGCATAAGATTGTGATCTGAAATCAACTGTGCGTTTAAGGTTTTTAGCGGTTACTTTTATACTATCTCGCTCAGTAGAACTTAATTCGGTTTCTGAGTATATAAATACTCGTCCTGAAAAATTTAAGTCAGTAGAAGTTATTGGTTCATCGCCTATCGAACCTCTATGAACTATTGTTTCTTTTATGATTTTATCTGCCCAACTTAAATCATTAATCAATTTTAGGCACAAATCTTTTGTTCTACCAAAATCAGGTACATAATAAGAAATATAAAATACAGCAGCATCAAAATCAAGATGTATTCTGCAAATCACTTCAACAGATGTTTCTTGACTTGCCCCGTACTTAAAAGGTTGATTGACAGAAAGAATTCTATTGAAATCAGTATCGAAGTATTGTTTTAGTGTAGCCATTTATTCTGCATCCCGAAATCTTCATCATCCAACACTGCCATTATAAAAGAAAAGACCTAACATGTCTCATTGTGACGAATGTTAATCAAAACTCTTGCGTGGACATAGATCACGATTTATCAAACTTTCTCGGAGACATGTCAGGTCTATAGCATATCGTCCACCGTCTACGGTCTATCGTCTAATTACCCATTATCCCGATAATCTTCATCATCCAAAACACGGCCATACGGATACACAGGTCTTTCGTTTTTTTCGCCACCGAAGTTAAAAAAATTATACAACAAAATAAATGTTGAGACCCGGCAATCAAGCAAAAATCAAGAAAGAGGCGTGTAGAAATTCAGCACCAACTCAAAGGTTTGGGGTTAACATCTAAGAATTAAATCGCTTGCGGAGCAGAAGATGAAATTTGACATCAAAAAATTTTTGCCAATCGTAAGTTTGGGTGTGGTGATGGGGGCAATGGGTTTGACAACGGTTCTTTCGTTTGCAATTTTGGTGTATTCAACAAATGAACTCGGCGCATTGGCTGGCACAGGGATTGGTATTTTATTGTTCGGCGGCATGATTACGCAAATTTTATTGGCATTACTTAGTTCAATTTCTGGCGTGGTAGGCGGACCACAAGATAGCCCGATTGCCATTATGGGTTTGGTGACGGTTACTCTGCTGGCACAAATGGCAGACTCAACTGTTGAGGCAAAGTTTATAACGATACTTGCGGGAATGATGTTAACCACAATCATCTCTGGCGGATTTTTCTTGACGATGGGAATTTTCAAACTCGGCAGACTGGTGCGCTTCATCCCCTACCCCGTAGTGGGTGGCTTCATTGCAGGCACTGGATTTTTATTGATACAAGGTGGCTTTAGCGTCATGATGGGCGTGAGTCCGTCACTTGATAATTTCAATTTATTTTTTTCAGCGCAGGGCTTGTTGCGTTGGTTACCAAGTTTTCTCTTCGGTTTTATTTTGGTTTTAGGTGCAAGGTTTTATCCACATTTCTTAACGCTTCCAATTTTATTAATCACAGCCATTGCTGTATTTTATGGTGTCGCTTTTTTCAATGGGCAAACCATCGAAAGTTTACGTGCAGATCATTGGTTGTTAGGTCCGTTCCCTGAAGGCAGTTTGTTAAAACCAATTGACCTAAACTTATTTTCACAAGTCAATTGGGCGTTTCTGGCAGAACAATCTAGCAACATTGCCGCAATCGTGCTTATCAGCATGGTGGCGATGTTATTAAATTCAAATGCCATTGAGTTGATTGCAAAAAAAGATGTAGACCTCAGCCGTGAATTGGTGGCAACAGGAATCGCAAATATTGCTGGAGGTTTTTTAGGCACTTCCACTGGATATCATTATTTGGGATACACCGCCATCCCAATGCGTATGAATATTCATAGCCGCTGGATTGCAATCATCTCCGCTTCCGTTACGCTGTTCGTCCTGCTCTTTGGTGCGGGAGCATTATCCTTAATCCCAATCTTGATTTCGGGCGGCATTCTCTTTTTCCTCGGCATCGGCTTTCTTGTAGATTGGTTATATGATGCTTGGTTTCAATTGCCAAGAATTGATTACATACTTGTCGTTGTCATTTTAGCCGTCGTGGCTGGCTTCGGATTTTTACAAGGTGTTGGCGCGGGCATTGCCATTGCGATTGTTTTATTTGTGATTAATTACAGCCGCATTGATATCGTCAAAGACACATTAACAGGAAAAGTGTATCAAAGCAAAGCCGAACGCCCATACGACCATCGTCAATTGATTCGTCTGTTCGGAGACCGAATCCTCATTCTGCGTTTACAAGGGTTTGTGTTCTTCGGCACAGCGCAAGCATTATTGCAAAAAGTGCAAAACCGTATCAAGGAGAAAGAAAAAGAGCCTTTACGCTATTTGATTTTAGATTTTCACTACATCACCAATGTAGATTCATCGGCTGTATTTAGTTTTGTGCGCCTCAAACAACTAGCCGAAGCCGATAACTTCAACTTAATTTTGGCAGATGTAAATGCAGATACAAAAAACAAACTCTTTCGAGCTGGGCTTACACAAGAATCCTCAGTCATCCATTACACAGAGAATCTAGACTTCGCCATGGATTGGAGCGAAACCCAATTGTTAATGGATGATATTGGTTCTACCATCATTCAAGCAAGTTCATTATCAAAACAACTGAAAAAGATATTTGGCTCTGATGAATCTGTCTCACAGTTTATGAAATATTTGGAAAAACAAGAAATTGAAGCAGGCGCAGTGCTTATCCGCCGGAATGACCCACCCAATGGCATGTACTTTATTGATTCAGGAGAAGTAGACACTATCCTTGAAACTTCCACTGGAAAAAACATCCGCTTAAAAAATCAAAGCGGCGGAACGATGATTGGAGAAATTGGCTTATTCCTCAAGCAATCTCGTACCGCTACTGTCGTTGCAAAACAAGCAAGCATAGTCTATTGGCTTTCGCATCAAAACTACGAACGCATGATGAAAGACGACCCAGATTTATCTTTCAAATTACATCAGTGGATCGGGCGGGTGCTGTCTGTGAGGCTGGCAGAAAATAATCACACGTTAGAGGCATTGCTAGGGTAAGAGAATCAAGCCCGGGCGTAAGAAGCGAAGCGGTCTTTCATCTTTATAAAAGGTTGTTCTAATAGATAGTAGCTTAAAGAAGCAATAAATATTGTTGCAACAAAGGAAATTAACACAATACTTTCAAAAGATGCATTTACAAAAGATGGGATATCTCGGATGCGGGTTGAAAACCATATGATTGGAAAATGATAGATGTATAAACCGTAGGAAATTTTCCCTAAATATCTTAATGGTGGCAACTCTAGGAAGGTAATAAATAATTTTTCTTTAACAACACAATAAATTAAAAGAGCAAACCAATAATTTATTAATGTGTATGCCCACAAGAATTGATAGGCGTTTGGTAAAGTGACAGGATATCCTAATGAGGATAGGACACCTATATTTCCAGTAGCAATGTATTGCGTACCAAAACCAAGCAATGGCAAAAGGATACCTAGATACGCTAATTGTTTTTTAGGGTTAGGAATTGTAAAGCGTGAAATAAATGCACCAAAGGCAAATGCATCTATATGTGTAAAAGGTAATGGATAGAGTGCTAACGAGACAGGTTCTAGCAAAAAGCGGATGTCTGCTAATTCATAGACGAGAAAGAATGAAATTCGGAATAAAGGTCCTAAGATAATACCTGCGAGAAATAAATTTTTTATAAATTTCGTAGGAGTCAAAAATACTAAAAGGGGCCAGAAGATATAAAATTGTTCTTCTACAGAAAGTGACCATAAATGGTCCATCAGGCGTGAGGGTTGAAATTCCATATAAGCCGAAAGGAAGTTATAAAGATAAAAAAAGGCATAACCCGCTTGGTCTATAAAAACCTGCATGATATTTGTTTTGTAGCCAATGGAAATAAAATACACAGAAATGCCTAGCATAGCAAGTAGGAAAAAATAATATAAGGGAAAAATTCTTAAAAAACGACGAATATAAAATTTAACTAGATATTGCTTGAAAGATAGGTTTTCTTTCATTCTCAAGAGAATATCTGTTATCAAGAAACCCGATAGTACAAAGAATAACTGCACGCCCATCCAACCAAATTGCAAGTAATCAACATGCAAACCAAATAAAATCAAAAATGCTATAGCGCGTAATCCATCTAAGCCTGGAATCATAAATTTACCTCTACCCTATTTTATTAGAATTCTTTGAAAAGTCTATAAACATTTTCAGAATATATAAGGAAAAGAAAACAAACCTGCCGTGAAAGCATAAGGCAGGTTTGTTTAGGGATATTCTGTAGCAAAATTATGCTACAGCAACTTGGTCATATAACTTTTGTCTAATTGCAGTAATATCTTGTTCGAGCTTTCTATCTGACGGGATTTGCTCTTTGATTTTTTCATAAGCAGACATGACCGTAGAATGGTCACGACCGCCTAAGACATCACCAATTTGTGGGAAAGAGATTTTTGCTTCTTCACGTAAGAGATACATGGCTATTTGACGAGAACGAGCGACATCTTTGGTACGGTCACGCCCTAATAAGGTTTGAGTTGTAACATCTAATACTTTAGAAACAGCATCTAAGACGCTTTCAGGTTTAATATCACCACGTGAAGGTGTAATGTCGGCTAATGCCATTTCAACAAGATTCGGCGTAAGTGAAGCACCACTTAAATCAGCATAGGCAATGATTCGATTTAATGCACCTTCTAACTCACGAATATTGGATTGCACTCGTTCAGCAATGCTTTGTAAGATTTCATCTGAAATTTGTCTGCCAGTGCGTTCGGCTTTGGAACGGAGAATGGCAAGGCGAGTTTCTAAATCTGGAGCCTGAATGTCGGCGGTTAAGCCCCATTCAAAGCGAGAACGCAGGCGTTCTTCTAATGTAACTAAGGATTTGGGTGGTCTATCAGATGAGACAATGATTTGTTTGTCTTGTCCGTGTAAAGTATTGAAGGTATGAAAGAATTCTTCTTGCGTGGATTCTTTACCAGCAATGAATTGAATATCGTCAATCAACAACACATCAGCAGAACGATATTTTTCACGGAAGGCTTGGGTGGTGTGTGTACGAATGGCAGTAATCATGTCATTCGTGAATTCTTCAGAAGAAACGTATAAAACGTTGAGTCCACTAGCGTGACAAGCATTTCCAATGGCATGAAGTAAGTGAGTCTTGCCTAAACCCACGCCCCCATATAAGAATAATGGATTGTATGCTCTAGCAGGTTTCTCTGCTACGGCTTGACATGCCGCATGTGCAAGGCGATTCCCTGAACCAACGACGTATGTATCAAATGTATAACGTGGATTCAATGTAATATGGCGTGGTTTTGGCTCAGGCGGAGTAATCTGTATAGATGCAGGAGCAGGTTCAACGTCGGTAGATGAAGCGATTTGTTCATCTGCATTGGAAACAATGAACTTTACTGCCACATTTGAGTTTAAAACGTCAATCAGCAAGCGGTTTACAGTCGTCGCAAGTCGGCTTTCAAGCCAATCACGGGCATATGCATTGCGGACTCCAACAGTAATGAGTCCGTTATCATACGCCATAGGGCGTGTATCGCGCACCCAAGTGTCGTATGATGCGCGGGGCATATCCATTTGAAGTTGTGCGAGAACTGATTGCCAAGCCTGCTCTGCGTTCATAAGCATTCCTCAATGTAAGTTTTTATAGTATTTCTAGCGATATTGAACTAACCCGCCTGAAAGCGGCTTCTTTTGTTACTTTATTTTTGTTTTGTATTTGGTCTTTCAGGGTTTTGGATGGTTATGGGCAAACATCCGTTATATCAGCGTGGCGTTATTGTAGCAGATAATTAAAAATATAATAGTCGTTATACCTACGTTAAGTTAAAAGAATTTGTTTTTTTAAGGTTGATGAATCTTAAAGAATCATAATGCATTCAATCAAAAAAATATTTTATATTAGAACAAGTGTATCAGCCAAAAACGACCTTTAACCTACCGTTACCCCCCATATATGGGCATTAAGAGGCATTTTTCAATACACACGGCATATCTATCTTAAAAAATTCAAAATCAAAAATTTTTTATATATTGATGATGAGTCTCTGATTCTTGTGATTCATTTTGAATTTATATTTTGAATCATCATTATATATTTTATTTTTATGTTTATCATAAAAAAATTTAGTCAATGATATGATATTGAAGCATAAAAAAATTTTTTTATTGCTGAATCATTGCATAAAAATAAAAATATTTATCACATATAACACTTAGTAAACATAATTTTGATGGCAAAGAAGCCAAACTATACTTTATTTGATAGAATTTGCAAGCAACTTCACCTTATATTACGATACATCTTATGACAAATTCACGTATTTCTGGCTTTTATAACTTGAATCTGGATGAAAGACGCAAAAAAATTGCTGATTCATCATCGCTTCATGACTTCGGGACACTTGATTCTGCTCTTACACATGGTCTTTCACTTGAAACAGCCATGCACATGGTCGAAAATGTGATTGGATTATATGCATTACCATTAGGTATTGGTCTAAATTTCCAAGTAAATGGTCGTGATGTACTTGTTCCAATGGTAATAGAAGAGCCTTCAGTCGTTGCTGGTGCATCATTTATGGCAAAACTTGCACGTGCTAAAGGTGGATTCATTGCAGAATCAACTGAACCATTGATGATTGGTCAGTTACAAGTGCTTGAAATTAAAAATCTATACGAAGCAAAACAAAAAATATTAGATAACAAGCAAGAATTAATTGAATATATAGATACATTCCCTTCATCTATAAAGAAATTAGGCGGCGGTGCAAGAGATATTGAAGTTCGAATTATCGAATCATCGCCTATCGGGTCTTTTCTTGTCGTTCATCTCATCTATGATGTGCGCGATGCGATGGGAGCAAATGCAATTAACACGGCTTGCGAACAACTTTCCCCTAAGATTGAAGCGTTGACAGGTGGAAAAGTCCATTTGAAGATATTGTCAAACCTATCAGATAGGCGAATCACAAAGTCAAAATGTGTGATTCCAGTCAAAGAATTGGAATTCGTAGGGGCGGACGGCGTCCGCCCTTACACAGGCGAAGAAGTACGAGATGGCATCATTGCGGCGTATGCTTTCGCGGCTGTTGACCCTTATCGTGCAACAACTCACAATAAAGGGATTATGAATGGCGTAGATGCTGTTGTGATTGCCACAGGCAATGACTGGCGCGCGATTGAAGCAGGCGCACATGCGTATGCGGCTCGTTCAGGCAAATACACTTCATTATCTACTTGGAGCAAGGATAATGAAGGAAATTTAGTCGGCGAGTTGGAAATGCCGATGGCTGTAGGCATTGTCGGCGGTGCAACGAAGGTTCATCCAGCAGCACAGATGGCGATTCAATTAATGGAAGTCAAAACTGCAAATGAATTGGCTGAGATTATCGTTTCGGTTGGATTGGCTCAAAACATGGCGGCATTACGCGCTTTAGCGACTGAAGGCATCCAACGCGGACATATGTCTTTACATGCGCGTCAGATTGCGATTTCAGCAGGTGCAAGTGGAGATTTGATTGAGAAAGTTGCAAGCACGATGGTTTTGGAAAAGAATATTCGTTTGGAGAGAGCAAGTGAGTTGGTGAAGAAGCTGGAAAGTGGTGAGTAGAAAGTGGACAGTAAACTGTTATCAGTTGTGAAGTGGAAAGAAGAAAGATGAAAGAGGATTTGCTCTGGCAAGTTCGACATTATGTTTATCAACACTTCGCGGATACGACTCACCCACCAAGTGTGGAAGAGACTGCAAAGCACTTTGACATTAGTAATGAAGAAGCGAAGGGTTTATATTTAGAATTACATAATCGCCATGCTTTCTTTCTTGACTTGGAAACTTTGAAAATCCACATGGCAAATCCATTTTCTGGGATTCCGACTGATTTCAAAGTGACTGCCAATGGAAAAACATATTTCGCCAACTGTGCATGGGACATGCTCGGAATCCCTGCCGCGCTTCATAGTGATGCAGTCATTGAAGCAAAGTTTACAGAAAGCAATGAAGAAATAACTTTAGAAATTAAAAACGGAGAAGTTACAAACAAAGATTTACTTGTGCATTTCCCTCTTCCCTTCTCCCGCTGGTATGATGATTTGGTCTTCACTTGAGCGACGATGCTGCTCTTCCAGTCGGAAGCATGGATTGACAAGTGGTGCCAACGAAATAATTTACCTCGTGGAGAAGTCTTAACCCTTGACCAAGTTTGGGAACTCTCAAAGCTTTGGTATCACAATAGATTGTCTCTGGAGTATCATGGACGAAGCATGGAGCAAGTCGCCGAGATTTTTAGGCAAGCTGGTTTGAGGTCGGAGTTTTGGTATGTTTAGAGAAATAAACGATAGAATTATCTTGGAGGTGCAAAATGGCATCTAAACAGAAAGTAAAAGCTAAAAAATTGACTATTGGGCTTCCATTCAATCTTGGGTCTCTTGAATTGGAAAATGATGAAGCACAACAAAGAGCCGCATGGTCTTTGTATGTTGAACTTTCAACTAGGATAGCTGTACAGCCTTTAGAAGAAGGGGAAGGAATTTTAAGAGAAGCCTTAACTTCTTTATATAATGTCTTTGGAATTACGAGACAAATTTTACGCGAAGCAGGACCTGAAATTGCACAAGGACCTCAATCTTTTGGTGCAATTGCAATCGATGTACTTAACAAAGGCTTACGTCCTTTCTTAGTGAAATGGCATCCTCTTTTAAAATCCCATGAAGAACAAAAACACTCTGACAAAACTACTCTAGACCATGAACGCAGTTGGGAACGAGAAAAAGAACTTCGGCAAGAACTCAACAAAGTCCGAGAGCAAATGTCAATTTATGTGGAAGCTCTGGCTAAGATTGCAGGGGTTGAGTAGATAATTCTCAAGATATGTTTTCAAAAGCAAAGGCTATATGAGTAACATTTTCATTTCTTATGACTCTTCAGAAAAAGAATTTGCACTAGGGCTGAAAGAGGCATTAGAATCTTTAGGTTACAAGGTTTGGGTTGACATTCAAAACCTTGAGCCCTCCGTGCTTTGGAGTGATGAAATAACAAAAGCAATAAAGCAATCCATTGCTTTTATATACTTAATTAGCCCTAAATCTATTAGAGATAAATCTTATTGTAGGAACGAATTTAATGATGCAGAAAAGTTGGGGAAAAAGATAATCCCAATCTTGCTGCCTTCGATGACTAACCATCGAAAGTTGCCTGATGAGGTTAGGAAATATCACTGGTTAATGTGGGATACATTTGGAGATTTTCCGCCTAACATTAGTAACTTGGAAAGAATTATTCGTACAGATTTCAAATGGACTGAGTTTCACACGAAATTAACAGTGGATTCCCATAAATGGTGGAACGAAGGCAGAAAACGTATTGAGCATCCATTGAGTAAAAAAGAAATCTCCGATGCCCGATTTATGTTCTCTACAATCAAGGAAAATGAATATCCCCAGCCTACTCAGAAAATTAGTGATTATGTTCTTGCCAATGAAAATAGGTTAACATGGCGAAGAATAATTACTACATTTGCTTCTGTTTCGATTTTAACCTTAATATGTATAGTGGCTGTCATTGCAATTTATCAATCTTATGTTGCGCAACAAGCAATTTCAAGTGTTGAACCTCTTCAAAGGGCAAAATCTGCAGCGGAAGCGACTGCACAGGCAGAACAGCAACGTGCTGACCAAGAAGCACTAATTGCACATGCAGGGCAATTAGCTGATCAAGCCGATGCTTTGACAGAACAAAACCCTATTCTTTCATTTTTATTAAGTGTCGAAGCTTACAATATGTTTGAAAATGCTCAGACTTATAGTGTTTTGAGAAAAAATGCCCATATTTACTCTCAGGTATTGAGGTTCATTAATGGAACCAATTATTTCGAGTCTGGAAGGGTTACCGATGATGGACAGTCTTTTGGACCTGGAGACAATATTCGAGTAGCTGCATTTAGTCCGGACGGTAAAATAATCGCTTTTGTTGTCCGTGACAAAATTATTTTACAAGATTTATATAGTGGAGAAGAATTCCAAATATTTACCCTGCCTCCAAGAAATACTGATGGCGATGATAATTATGTTAATGAAATTATTTTTAGTCCAGATTCTAAAACCATCGTGTCCGATAGCGCACAAGGCGATGTTATTTTTTGGGATATTGAAAATGGGGAGATTATTAAAAGATGGAATGCAAATGAAAAGGACGTGTCAGTGAAGAACTTTGCCTTTAGCTCAGATAGTCAATATTTTGTTTACACTTCTTCTGTTTTTACTTATGAAGGACCTAATAGCAATAAGTTAATTGTCCAAAATATATTAACTAGCGAAATTTTATGTGAAACTAATTTATATTTCTCGCCCAGTTTAACTTTTATTCCGCAATCTAATAAAATCATGTCGGATAGTGTTACAGCTATTCCGTTTGATGATTTGTGGGATAAAAACCAAATTGAGAATAACATTGCAATTTGGGATATTCTTACTTGCTCATTTAATATCTTCACTTTTAATGACAAGATTGGACGAATTCTTGATATAGACTCAAGCTCAAACGGAAAAATTATTGCTTTAAAAAATCTTGAAAATGACATTGTTGTTTGGGATTTGTCCGTTAATCAGCCTCTATTAAAACTAACTGGAAAGGATCATCCTCGCCCAACTAATATAGTTTTGAGTGATGAAGGAAATAGATTAGCTATTGGTTATGAAAATGGACAAATTTCAATATGGAACTTAGATACGAAGGAATTGATACATGAGCTTAAGTTTGGCTCTGACAGAATTGGATTATTGGTTTTTGGTGTTGATGAAAACATCTTGCTTTCAAATAACATCTTGTGGGATTTGTCGCAAAATCAAGAAAACGATTTTGTTTTGGATGGAAACACACAAGGTATGTATGGTGTTGCATTTAGTCCAGATGGTAATCTGTTGGCTTCAGCTGGACAAGATGCAAATGTTATTGTGTGGGACGTGGTTACCAAGCAAGAACTTTGTGTTTTAGTAGGTCATCCAAACGCCGTTCAAAGTGTATATTTTATCTCTGATAATACTATCGTATCAAGTGATATGGGTTCAAGTACTATTGATAGTACCAAACTTACTTGGAATCTACTGGACTTATGTCCGAATATCCCTGCTGATAGAAAGCCTGTAGTTCAATCCGAAGTATCAAATATTGATTTGTCTATAGAGCGAAGATCCGATGGGCTTTGGATTATAAATGCTAATAATGGTGAAACTATTGGCAATCCGTTAGTGGGGTTTTCAACATCTACCTCAAGAATTCAAGCCTTTTTATTTAATCGAAACAATTCTTTGTTAGCAATTGGCGGTAGCGATGGAACACTTACGCTATATGATGTTGCTAATACTAGATTACTTAGCGTGTTAGTAGGTCACAGTGACGTTGTATGGGGCTTAGATTTTAGCCCTGATAATACAATACTCGCCTCAGCAAGTTCTGATGGCACGATTCGGTTATGGGATGTTGATTTAAATTCTTGGTTACAGAAAGTTTGTCAAACTACTGGGCGAAATTTTACAATAGAAGAATGGAATTTGTATTTTCCTAGTGAGAATTATAGAATAACTTGTTCGCAATGGTCTGTTGGCCAATAAATTAAACAATTTCCTAAAAGGTATTAATAAATGACAACACCACACACCCACTCCCCAACCCTACTTAAACCTGCCAAACCTGTTGGCATTATTGGATACGGCGCATATGTGCCACGATTCCGTTTGCCTGCTAAAGAAGTTGCGCGCGTATGGACAGGTAAAAGCGGCGGACTCCCAATCAAGGAGAAAGCAGTGCCTGGCTTAGATGAAGACGTGATTACCATGTCTATTGAAGCGGCGCGCAATGCAGTCAAGCGTGCTCAAATTGACCCAACTGAGTTAAGAGCCGTATGGGTCGGGAGTGAGTCACACCCCTACGCTGTAAAACCAACTTCCACCTTAGTCGCTGAAGCGATTGGTGCAGTCCCAAACACGCAAGCCGCAGATTGGGAATTCGCATGCAAAGCCGGCACAGAGGCTTTAGTCGCCGCGATGGGTTTGGTCGGCTCGGGCATGGGAAAATATGCCATGGCAATTGGTATGGATACTGCGCAAGGCAAGCCCGGCGACGCGCTTGAATATACAGCGGGTGCCGGTGGTGGCGCATACATTTTAGGACCTGCTGAAGAGTCGCTGGCTCAAATTAATTTTTCGTATTCTTATGTCACAGACACGCCAGATTTTTGGCGACGTGAATATCAAAAATATCCTGAACATGGTATGCGTTTTACGGGCGAACCTGCTTACTTCAAACACATCACCGAAGCCGCCACGCATTTGATGCAAGCCGCAGGCACGACTGCAAAAGATTACAAGTGGGCGGTCTTTCATCAGCCGAATACAAAATTTCCGCAACGTGTGGCAGGTCAGCTTGGTTTTTCGATGGAACAAATTGAGCCGGGACTTTTAGTGCCTGTGATTGGAAATACATACGCCGGCGCCGCCATGATCGGACTGACCGCGACTCTTGACATAGCCCAACCTGGTGACAAAATCCTCGTCGTTTCTTTTGGGTCTGGAGCAGGGTCTGATGCGTTTGACATTACTGTTACAGATAAAGTTACAGGGCGTGCTGGTCTGGCTGTCAAAACACAAGAATATATTTCAAGACGAACTGAAATTGATTATGCAACTTATGTGCGTTATCGTGGAAAATTGGCGTTGAAGTGATGAAACGAACGCTATCAATATTTTCCTTGATTCTTCCAATAATGTTTGCCTGTTCTTACTCACTTACATTAAGTCGTTTATATACGCTTTATGATATGGGAATTAATGCAACAACAAGATTTTATGAGATAGTTTTTCTTGTATTTCCATTCATGCTTATAGTATTTTTTATTACCCTTGGTGTAACAAAAGCATTAGTAACGAAAGTAAACTTAAATCATTGGAAGACATTTGCTTTGGTCGTCTTTTTTCAATTATCTGTTTACTTAATTTTCTTTATAAACAAATTTTCGTCTTTAAGAGATTATGGCGTTCCACCCACATATAATTTGAAATATTTTCTAAGTCATTTTTTTAGTAAATAAACTTTGGAGAATTCATGACAGAAGTCGTTATTGCAGGAATAGGTCAAACAGAAGTTGGCGAGCATTGGGATATTGGGTTACGAGATTTAGCTTTTCTCGCCATTCAAAATGCAGTAAAAGATTCAGGCGGATTAAAACCACAATCATTATTTGTTGGCAATATGCTCGCGCCGAATCTTTCGAATCAAGCACATCTCGGCGCATTGCTCGCAGATTATTCTGGTTTGCTTGGCATTGAAGCCGTCACCATTGAAGCCGCAGGTGCATCCGGTGGTGCGGCGTTGCGTCAAGGTTATCTTGCCGTCGCCAGTGGATTTGTAGATGTTGCTTTGGTTGTAGGCGTTGAAAAATTTACAGATAAAGTTGGTTCAAGTGTAGATGCCGCTTTAGCAACAACAGGTGATTCAGATTTTGAATCCATTCAAGGCATGACTCCCGCCGCGCAAGCTGCACTCTTAATGAAAAGATATATCCATGAATATGAAACTCCCAAAGATGCTTTCGCAGGTTTTGCGTTAACGGCTCATGCAAATGGTGTCCCCAATAAAAACGCGATGTTCAGAAAAGCTATCAAACCTGAAACGTATGCAAAAGCAGAAATGGTCAGTGACCCATTGAATATGTTTGACATGGCTCCCAATGCAGATGGAGCCGCCGCGCTTCTTTTAACTCGACGCGAGTTGGTTACTGAATCTGGACTTCATCCACTCGTGAAAATTTCTGGCTCCGCCGCTTCATCAGATACTTTGGCATTGCATGATAGAAAAGACATGTTGTATTTTGATACAGCACAAATCTCCGCAGGCAAAGCCATGAAGCAAGCAGGTTTAACGTTAGACAAAATTAACTTCTTTGAATATCACGATACATTTGGAATCTATGCCGCTTTACAACTTGAAGCTGTCGGGTTTGCAATCAAAGGCAAAGGTTGGAAGTTAGCCGCTGATAATGAAATTGGCTTGAAGGGAAAAATTCCATGCGCCACGATGGGTGGAATGAAGGCTCGTGGATTTGCCGGTGGAGCATCAGGTGTGTATCAGGCAGTGGATGCAGTTACCCAATTACGAGGTCAGGCTGAAGCGAATCAAATTGCAAATGCAAAAGTAGGTTTGATTCAATCTTTAGGCGGACCTGCATCGACGGCAGTGAGTCACATCTTGCAAGTGTTATAAAAATTTTATTGAGCAACAATTGCTAAAATAAAACTTAGAATCCGTTGTTGAAGCTCTGCACTACTATCACTTTCAAACAAATCAGTTCCATGTGCTGAACCTGGATAGGTTTGCCATTCTTTTGGTTCAGCCGCCAAATCAAACAAAGCACGTGTTTCATCTTGCGAAACCACATTATCGTTTTCGGCAGTGATAAATAATTTCGGGATGTTTGTATTAACGTCTGCTGAAAGAATTTCAAAATCAAATTGTGAAATTTCAGGTGGAGATGCAACCACAACGAGACCATCGGCTTGAGATTCCGCAGCGAGCTTTGCAGAAGCACATCCGCCCAAGCTTGCACCGACAAGAATAATTTTCTTTGCACCTTGCGCACGCATGTAATTAATTGCACCACGAAGGTCATCTACAAATTTTTGGATTTCATTTTGATCCACTGAACCTGAAGTATTGCAACCACGCCATTGATAAGTGAATGCTGTAATTCCCTGTGCAGCTGTGAGTTGTGCAAACTCTCTCCAGCCTGGGTCACAATTTCCCATCACTGAAAAAATCACTGCTGTATCACCTGAACCGTATAGTTCGCCTGTGATTGTTGCATCATCTGGTGTCGTAAAAGTAACTGTGTGAGATGCAATCACATCTTCGAGCGGAGCAGCAGTAGGATCGTTCGGTACAAATGCAGATTCAACAGGAGTGATGCTCAAAGGTTGAGTAGCTGTAGCAGTTGGAGTCGGTGAAGCGGATGAACAAGCTGAAAGAAAACAGATCAGAATAAATGTCAAAGAAATGAGGCGCATATCCGCAGTATAGTCTTTTTAAGTATGTTCATCCTCATACTGTAGTAGGGTCTTAGACTTTTAATCGCTTTTGTAAATAGAAAAGTGTGATAACCAGCAATACACCTGCTAAACTAAAAAATAAACTTGGCACAAGCCAACGCGAATTGACAAGAAAATCTTGATATAACAAAATACTTTGAATGCGGAGTTTTGCAAACAGAATCGGTGGGAGATTTAAAAATGTAAACCACAATGATGCAATGCACGAAGCAATGACTAGACTCAATCCAAAATCATTCCATGTGACCAATGTTGGTCGCTTTTCTTTTTGAATGTGATTCATTACATCTAATGTAATGTTGCGCGGCATTTCTGCCAACGGATAATTTTTGAGTGCATCTTCAATGTAAGCATCTTGTTCTAAACGGTTATCCATGATTCCTCCAAATGTGCAAGTGACTTGCGAAGCTGTTCCTTTGCACGAAAAATGCCGGTCTTGACAGTACCAAGTGGCAGGTTAAGAGTCGAGGCGATTTCTTCATAAGAAAGTTCATTTTGATAGCGAAGCGTTATCAAAATTTTGTATTGACTATCAAGTTCATCAATGGCTTGATGTAAAAATTTTCTAGTCTCATTTGATTCGATTTCAGAAGCCGGGTTATCAAATTGTGGAATATCTTCCATGACGTCATCACCCAAATCGTTGAGGCTTTTTCGTAAATTCGGCAATCGGTTGTAACAAAGATTTGTGACGATACGATACAACCATGTGCGAAATTGTGATTGACCTTTGAAGTTCGGCAAAGCCGTCCATGCTCTTACGAAAGTTTCTTGCGTTAAATCCAATGCTTCATTTTCATCTTTGACCACACGCAAGGCAAGGTTGTAGACGTATTTCTGGTGTTCATGGATGAGCAAAGCAAA
Source organism: Anaerolineales bacterium UBA2317 (assembly GCA_002345215.1). Classification (GTDB taxonomy): domain Bacteria; phylum Chloroflexota; class Anaerolineae; order Anaerolineales; family Villigracilaceae; genus Villigracilis. Next base: position 7,346 of record DDVH01000006.1, on the reverse strand, counting down.
GGCGTCTTGATTGCCTTTTTGAGCTTGTTGAATGAGTGTCTGTTCGTCGGCAGGCATAGAGGTTCTAAAGAGTTAGACAGGGAAAGTTGGAAAAAGTTTCAAAATGGACGGTGGACGATTGACCATAGACCGTAGCACTTTTACCGTCTATTGTCCACCGTCTTCCGTCTGAGTGAAACTTTTTCTCGATTCTTCTGTCAAATGTAATAGAACATCATACAACAAGGAGTAACAAAATGAAAAGACCCGTAGTAATTGGATTATTGGTAGCGGCATTGGTTTTGGTTTGTGTTGGCATTGGCTCGGTGATTTACTTCGCCAATGGCTTCAACGTCAACAACCCATTTGACACGCTACAAATTCCATCTTCATTAGAAGAAAATGAAACATTAGAGATTGATACAGAGCAACCTGTCAACTTAACAATTGATAGTGATTCAGGTTATGTCACCGTCACAGGCGGGGATGTAGATGAAGTGCAAGTGCGCGTCGTCAAAACGGCTTACGATTCGACTCAAGAACGCGCAGACGAAGAAGTCAAAACGATTCAATACACTGTAGAACAAAATGGAAATTCTATTGTTCTTAAGTATGAAATTCCTCGCTCTGTTAACATTCGCAATAAAGTGAACACTGTAGATTTTATTGTCATTGTCCCAAATAATACCAGTGTAGATATTGAAACAAGCTTTGGTGATGTAGATGTCACGGGACTCAATGGAAGTGTCGTTATCAATGATGATTTCGGCGATGTAAATGTCACCAATGTTGATGGTGCAGTAGAAGCACATAGTAACAGTGGCAAAATTCAACTTAGTTCTGTCAATGCAGGCAGTGATGATATCAATATCTCAACTGATTTTGGTACTTTGATTTTAGAAAAAGTCAGCGGCAAAGATATTACACTGCAATCAAATAGCGGAAAATTAACATTAAATGATGTCCGCGCTACTGGAGATATTTTTGGAAAGTCGGACTTTGGAAATGTAGAATTTGAAAATGGTTCTGCCTCAAATCTTGAATTAGAAACCAATAGTGGAAAAATCTCTGTCATAAAAGTAAATGTGCGAAATGAAATAATCGTTGATGATGATTTTGGCAATATTGAATTAACGCAAGCCTCAGCCAATTCGTATGATTTACATACAAACAGCGGTTCTATCACCATTGACGGCGCAAAAGGAAATGTCAAAGCTTATACAGATTTTGGTGACATTGAAATTAAAAACGCAGTCAATGTGACATTAGACATCAAAACAAACAGTGGCACAATTACTTTCAGCGGTTCATTAGGTGACGGTCCACATAATGTCAAATCTGATTTTGGAAGTATAGAATTAACTTTACCAAGTGATATAAAACTTAATGTAAATCTCTCAACCGACTTCGGCAAAATTACTTCCGACATTCCAATCACAGTTACATTGAATGGCGATTCCAATTCTAATGGCGGAGAAGTTGTCGGTGAACTTAACGGCGGAGGTGAAGAACTTACAGTTCACACCAACAGCGGCTCAATCAATATCATCACAGTCAAGTAAAATAAAAGGGCTTGGAAAATTTCCAAGCCCTAATTTTTTACAAAGGACTGTTTATCATGAATGACCTCATCCCTTGTTTTGGCGTTGTCAGCATTCTGTTAATTATCTTCGGCTTCTTGGCTTTTCTACGTTATATGAATTACAAAGGAACAATTGCATTGGCTGAAAAAGGTTTAACCAAACCTGAATCAAAATCAAACAACAAAGGATTATTAAGATGGGGAATCGTTATCACCGCGATTGGCTTGGCTCTTTCAATTGGACTCTATACGATTGGATTTGTCGCTGATGAAAATACCTATCCGTTTCGTCTCGGACCGTGGATGCTGGGTGGCTTCGTTCCACTTTTTCTTGGCTTAGGCTTGATTCTGCTTCATTACTTAACTGAGAAAGAATAATCAGAGAACAGTTATCAGTAATCAGTGATTAGTTTATTCAACTTAAAAGTATTTTCTGTTATTTCAAATTCATCTTTTTCCAAACCGAAAAACGTCCAAAATGTGACATTGGTTTGATTGCTTTCTAATTTCACCGAAATCGCTGGCTCTTTGTGACCATAATATCTCGACCTCCACCCTCGCGTTGAATTTTCATCCGCACGAATGATAGATAAATCTGCTTTTCCATTTAATACACCAAGTTGCATTTTATATTTCATTGATTCTAAAGAAAGCAAAATGGAATTTAGTTTTTGTTCGTAAGGAAAATCATTCAATAGCCAATGTAATGCAAAATCATGTGACTCGTTTGCTTTGAGTTCATCAAGTACTAGCCATCTATCTCCTTCAAGAGACATAACTGTTCTTTTATGTAACACAGGTTTATAACTATCATGCTCGCCTTGCCAAAAGTTATCTTTGTGTTGTAACACTTTCCCTTTTGACCAATTTGTCCACGTAAAACGGCTGACCATGTTCATTTGGTCTTTGTTATCTACAGTCACTGTATTATGAACTGACGTATGAGCAAGTCCATTTCGCCAAATGCGTTCGCCGCTGTATAAGTAAGTACCTGCATCAATAGCAATATTTTGATTTCCGATCCATAAATCCACATGCATTTGGTCTGCATGTGAAGGTCTGGATTTGAAATCCCTGCAATGGATGATGGCTTTACTGTTTGTGTTCTTGAGAATATAAACTCCGCCATTAGGAAACGATGTCTTCTTTCCTCTTTCTTCTTTCTTTTTGGTCTCGATACGTTGCTCGTGATTACTCGCAACTACTCGACCAACAGAGTCTCCGCATAACCAAAATATATCTTCATCCCAATCACCTGAATCAAATATCTTTTCACCTTTTGTAATATAAGAACCAAGTTGCAACAGCGGACGAAAATCGGTGAAGTCACAGTTATTCAATGGCAAAACAAGTGCGCCATCATTTGAGCCATAAAATGGGATCTGACCTGTGTTTGGGTCAATAAGTTGGTAAAGGTAATCTATTGAATTTGTAACTGATTGCTTTATGTTTGTAGAAAGTGGAAAGTGGTTGATTTCACCGAGTCGAATGGCATATAAATAAATATGCAAAATAAATCGATGATAGTTAAGCGAGTACATTGAATAACTACCATCAGGGAAGATTTGCTTGATTTCATCTTCCAGAATCTTTTTTCCTAATGAAAAATATTTTTCTGACTCTTTCAATTCAGGGAATAAAAGCCCGACCAACCATAATCCAAAGCCTTCGCTGATGGTGTGATTGCTTTTCGTAGAAATGGCATAGTCAATATTTTTATAAATCCGTTCGGCTTGGGCGGCGACAAAGGTTGTGAAGTCTGCGATTCGTTGCGGTGTGGTTAATGGAGAATGGATAAATGCGTAATAACCAAACGTCCAAGCCATGAGACGCAATGCAATTTCTTGACCATCCTTCCAGTTTGCGCCTGTGTTGGGTGGATTATTTATTGCCCAATCTTCTATCAATGACCAAAAGGCTTGAGCATATTTTTCATCTTGAGTTGCTTTGTATGCACGGACTAGGGTGTAAACAAATGCAAAACGATTTGGTTCCCAGATGAATTTAATGTCTGTATTTGAGTCGTCTGAGATTTGTGACCAGTGTCTATGCTTGTCATTCTGAGCGAAGCGAAGAATCTCGGATGATAGTGGTAGAGACTCTTCGCCAGCCCCTTCACTTCGTTCAGGGCTTTGGCTCAGAGTGACATAATCCTTGTGCCAATTGGGTGGAAAGGCTGTTTGATGAAATTGATGTGAAAAATATTTGATTTCGCCAGATAAGATTTTATTTGCTTCATCTATTACTGGTTGTATATTCCAAGTTGGGCGAGATGACCTCGCCCCTACGGAATCAAAAAATTTGGGGGAATTATTTTTTCTCCATTGAACATAAGATTCAATAGGAATATCTTTTTTTAACCAAGTGCTTAATGGACGATCGCTCCATTTGTATTGCGGAGTTTGCAGGCGGATGAGTCCAGTGCGGAGACGGAAGGCGTACGTTAAACGAAAAGCTGACCAACGAAAACCAAGTTGACGGTAGAGAGAGGCGAAGTTCTTAATCTTGTTAAGCATGAGTGAGGAAAGTAATCAGTGATCAGTAATTAGTAATTGAGTTTACTTCTTTGTTAAAGAATTTGTGTAACGATAAAGAAGAATCCAAATCAATGGTAATCCAATAATAATTAATGGTGGTGCATAGGCTTGCCCCCAAGACCATGCGTATGAAAGTAAGCCTGCGAGTAACGTCAAGAAAATATATAACAAACTAATCGTTGCATGTTTGTATCCGCCCGCGACGAGGCGTTGATATACATGTGTGCGATGCGCGGCAAAAACATTTTCACGTTTTATAACACGGCGAATAAACGTGATGCCTGCATCCATGATGAACGTCCACATAATGAGCGTGCCAAGCATAAGCGCGTCGCCACCTTCATCGGCAGAAAGCAACGGCAGAACCGCAAACGTATAACCAAGAAATGTGCTGGCAACATCACCCATAAAAATTTTTGCAGGCGACCAATTATGAAAAAGAAAACCCAAACTGCTTCCGACAATGGCAAATGAAATCCAAAACACAAAATTGTTGCCCATGTTATCAGCGAGGAACACCCACGAACATGCACCTGCTAATGCCACACCACCAGCAATGCCATCAATGCCATCCATGAAGTTGTAAGCGTTGGTGAGCCCGAGTATCCATAAAAATGTGATGATGATTCCGACCACGCCTAATTGCAATTCACCAAACAATGGAATGGTGACCGATTTGAAATATCCTAAAACATAAATTGAAATTGCAGCGACCAACCCTTGCACGATAAAACGAATCTTTGGTGATAAAGATGAGACGTCATCTCGCCAGCCTAAAAATGCGATTACGATTCCGCAACCAATATAAACAGCCGCCTGATTCATATCCGTTTCGTTTCTTGACAAGAAAGCTGTTCCTATTACCAAGACAACAATTGCTAATCCCCCACCTCGCGGTGTGGGCATGACGTGTGAACTGCGTTCATTGGGATGGTCTAGGATTTGTTTTTTCTCTGCGTAGTGGCGAATGAAAACGACGAAGAGAAAAGAAAAAGTAGCAAAGATTTGAAGGGTTAGTAGAGCCATTGAGAAGATTCTACACGAATCTCGAAGCTAATTCCCTCTTCAAAACTTCGTGGACTAAATCCAAAATCCCTTTCCGCTTCGGCGTAAGAGAAATCTTTATTTTCATTCAACCGCAACACCTGTTCTGCTTTAATTGGAAATGGAAGTCGAATCTTTTCAAATAAATTCAACAACGCCACCACAGGTTTGGATGGGATATGAACTTTCCAAATTCGTTTATTTAATTTGTCTGCAATTGTGTCAATCACAGCGTTATAAGTCAATGGGTATTTGCCTGCGATGTTGTAACTTTTCCCAACTGTATTTTCATTTGATAAACAACTTACGACTGCTTGAGCGACGTCATCTACAAAAATGGGTTGTTGTAAATGAGTTCCGTCACCAAATACGGGAATGATCGGAAATTTTTTTATAAAATTTATCAAGCGCCACATGTTTCTGTCTCGTGGACTGCCATAAATCATGGTTGGGCGAAGAATTGTGTAATCCAGTCCGCTGGATTCAATTGCCGATTCTGCTTGCATGCGAACACTTTTACTTTTGGCATTTAATTTTGTAAAAATGGCTGTGGTACTGATAAATATTGCACGTTTAATCCCCGCACTTTTTGCAGCTGTGATAATTGAATCCGCGTGACCAAATCCAAGCGAAGCAATGTTGATGAGTACATCAATTCCTTGCATAGCAGAGGTCAATGATTGTGAATTGGATAAGTCGCCTGTTACCCATTCAATTTCAGGTTGCGGAAGAGAAGAACGGTCACTGGATGGGCGATATAGGCAACGAACTTCATGTCCTTCCTTTAATAAGAGAGGAACGACTCTTGAGCCTGTAAATCCAGTGGCGCCAGTGACAAAAACTCTCATGTTATTTCATCACCAAGTTTTCAAGCAACAATAAAGTTTCATTCAACTTGTCTTGCCGATTCAAATGTCCCACAAGAAATTCGCGGGCATTTAATCCCATTTGTTTAACAATATCCGCATTTTGAGAAAGGTCAAGGATTGTGTCGGCAAGTCCTTTGTCGTCATTAGGTTGGACGAAGACTCCGCCATAAGAAGACTCAATCAAATCACGTGTGATTCCGTCAATGACTAGGACAGTTGCACGTCCAGCCGCCATGTAGTCAAAGACTTTGTTTGGGTATGTTGTGCGAAACATGGGAACGTCTTGAAGAATTGCAAGGCACACATCTGCAGATGCAATCACTTGTGGCATTTCTTTTTTAGGTCGCACACCTGCAAAAATCACATTGGATAAATTTAATTGATTTGCTTTGTTTTGTAAACGTTCGCGTTCTTTTCCGTCACCGAATAATACAAAACGAATTTTTTTATTTTCATTCAAGCGTTGAGCTGCACGAAGGATCGTGTCAATGTCATTGGCTTGACCAAGTGCACCTGCATATAAAACCACGAAATGACTTTCAAGATTTAATTCTTTACGGATTGATGAACCATCTATTTTTGGATTGAACATGTCAATGTCTGTGCCGTAGGGGATAAATGTAATCTTCTTTTCAAGTACGTTTTTCGAAATCATATAATCTTTATAAGCAGGCGAATTAACCAAGATATGAGTGGCACGCTTGTATAAAAATTTCTCCAGCCAACGTGCAAGCCAAATCACAATTGGATTTTTCAATACGCCCATACTCACGCCAAATTCGGGCCATAGGTCGCGGACTTCTAATAGAAAAGGCTTGCGGCGAATCAATGCGACAAACCAGGCAGAGACTGCTTGAAAAATTGGCGGTGTGGTGCCGAGAATTAAATCCACATCTTTTACTTGAAGTGCTGTGTAAATTGAAGAGAACATAAAGCTAAAAAAAGATATCACCCGCCAAAAATAACTGTGATGCAAGGCAGGGTAAATATATGAACGTAAAATTTTTACGCCTTCAATAGTTTGTTCTGCAAAAATTCCTTTTCGTTCAACAGTTCGTTTGCCTGTTTGGTAATTCAAGTCACTGGCGACGATGACGAGTTCATGTCCGCGAGTTTGCAAAAATTTCGCCATTTCAAAATGGCGCGTGTGACCGGGTTCATCAGGCGAAACGAAGGCTTGGTTAATCAAAAGGATTTTCATGAAAGGGTGATTATATTCGATGCTAAGAAAATGTATCTCGAAGTGAAACAGGTTGAGGTCAAGGATGAAGCGGTTTTACATCAAAGCCTAATTTGCCTACACGCAATCTAAGATCCTGATAGCGTTTGATAGAG
>DDVH01000036.1 GCA_002345215.1 Anaerolineales bacterium UBA2317 | reverse complement strand
CAATCTCCAACATTTTGAAATTCCCAAGTCTTTGTAAATTTTTCGCCCGCATTAATTTTTGTATCATCAGGTATGGTCACATCACGCAACAAAATCGCGCTGTCTTTACAATTTGCATTTTCTGTAACAGCCAATGTTGGAAGAAGTGTTGCTTCAAAAGTTGGCGTTAAAGTTGCTGGAACAAAACCTGCTTTGGTTGGAATTAAAGTAGCCGTAACAAAACCAGATTGCGTTGGTGTGGCTGGCGCATCCACGCCAATTGAAATACAAGATGATAAAAATAGAATCAATATAAGGAAAGTTTTTTTATACATAAGTTAAGGCTAACAGACCATTTAGACCAACAGACTATTTGACCAAATCAAAACATCATCATCTGCTTTGTGGATTTTTCAACAGGGTCACTTGCGATTTGCTCTTCAAATGTTTCGCGCGTCAATACTGTGACCTCAAGCAGGCTTCGCAAGGTTCTAAATTTTACAAGCGGAATCTTTTTTAGGCGTTCTTTGAGGCTTGGGTCACGCATTTGTTTATAAGCAATTAAATCTGCGCGACCACCTGGGATGACTAATACGGTTTGCTCATCTATATTTTCTAAAACTTTATTCACCAATGCCGAAGCCATTACATAAAATTTTCTAACAGGCTTTTTCTTTTCATTCCATGTTAATACTTTATCATCCAAAGATGAATCGTAGTTAAGTCGCTTGCCAATTTCTTCTAAGGCATTGAAAATATTTTTCACTTCTTCACGCCGTACCGATGCAATATCTTCATCACGTAATTTCCAACGCGGTTTATCATCATTGCTGGCATACGAATTTAATACAGCATAAATCAAACCTTTCGATGGTGTCATTAATCCTGTGAATTGTTTGTATAAATCTTCTTCTACTTCTAAAAAAATCACATTTGGATTTTTTTGTAAATAATTCACGATGGCTTTTTCAATTTTGTCTGAAAGTGACTCCGTAGAGACGAGGTTTCCTCGCCCTTTTGTAATATGCCATAATCCCGTATCTACATTCTCACCTGTTGAATAATGAAAAAAAACTTTTTTATCTTTCAAAACAGTTTCAAATAAATGTTGTGTCTTTCTTAACGCTTCATCAAATTCATCTTCATTTTGTTTCAAAGCATTATTCTCTGCCAAAGCAATCAAACCTGCTACATGCACATAAAAATATTTTGCAGGTTCACCACGTTCAGATAAAAATATTTGCAAAGCATTCTTAAATTTTTCTTGATTCACTTTTTCGGGTTTTGGTTTTTGCCCGCTTTTCCAAATGATTTGCACAGGGTCTAATTCAGTTCGCAATGCCACGCTTTGCAAATCAAAGCCTGCATACCAAGCCGCCGTCATTGCGGATGTTAAAAATGATGGTTCAGGTTCTGGTAACAAACCAAACATCGGCACGCCATCTACTAACAAATCATTCAAATAATTAAACATGGCAAACAATGCAGTCGCATTCCACGCCCAATCATATCTGCGGCGGCGCAATGCAATCTTATATGGCTCCACAAAATCTTTACCCCACAACCAGCCTGCCCATAAAGCGGATAAAGTCCAGAATGCTTGATTGGGTCTCGGCACAGAACCAATTACCGCCGCAATTGGAATTTCACGTTTGACTTGATTTGCTAAATCTTTTAATCTTCCTTCATAGATTAATATCCCGCCACTTTCTGGAATTTTTGTCGGATACGCCTCACACACTACGGGTGAGCCTGATTCTGCAAACAAGCTGACTCCACTCTCCAGCATTTTCCAGATATTGTTTTCCTTGAATTGATTCGGTGTCGAAAGTTGTTTGGGTCTTTTTCTTTCTTCAGGATATGACCATAATGTATTCCCACCATCACATGCTAACAAAACCAAAGCAGTCAATGCTCGTTTTCTTTCTTTTGATATTTCTAAACTATCTAAACGATTAATAATGGTTGACAAAGCATACAACGGACGTGGCAGATAATGTTCAATCGCTTCTTCGGCATAGATTCTATCTTCATCTTTTAGTGAAACGACTCTTTCAAACAAACGGGAACGATGTAAGGTATCTGTCTCCGCGATTTTTTTTGCACGTTCTTTATCTTCTTCGTTTGCAACTTTCTCACCTTCATCACTACAATGCTCACATTTATAAATTTTTCCATAAGGCACATCCTCACCTTTTTTCCAGAGAAATACATCTGCCTGAATTTGTCCATTACATTTTTCGCATGATGTTAGATAAAGTGATTGAAGATGATTTTCGAGTCGTTCATCCCCTTTTTTGATTGCCCCCAAATCTGCAAGTGCCGCAATAAATTCTGACTCAGGCGGAGGATTTGCAAAGATTTCAACCAAAAACCTTGTGATTGGATTATTGGCTGTGACTAAGATCCTATATCCACTACGCGCGGCTTCAAGCACAAGCCGAGGCGAGAATCCGAAAGGGTCTAGTAACCAATTACCACTTAAGGTTTGAAGCGAAAGCCATGCGGATACGACTCCTTCCTCACGTGGAGGAAGAAATCTGGCAAGCGGACCTGAATCCGCTGGTTTGAATCCAGTAATATACGGCTGGGATTCCATTTATTAAGTATAACTTGTGGCTATCTATTTTGTTGCAGAAAAAATTTCAAAAAGTGGAATGGGCTGGTACAAAGTTGCGATGTGATGAATTTTTGCTATTTTACGAATTTCTATTTTTATTTCAGCAATGCCACGTTCGTGATACGCCCCAGAATATTCAGGACCTGCAATTTTGCGCCCGATTTGATACAAAATATTTTCGGTGGGACCCGAAACAATTAATTGACCATTCGGTTTAAGAAGTGAAAATAATTCACTTAATGTTTTTGGTAAATCATCCACATGTTCTAAAACATCCAGAGCAATGATGAGGTCGAAAGAGTTTTTAGATAAATTAGAAATAGTGATTTTGGTTGCATCTTTAACTTCGACATTGTTTGCGAGCGGAATATATTTTTGCACGCTTTGAATCGGAAGTAAATCTACATCCATTGCAACAACTTGTTTTGAAATGTTCGAAAGAAATGGAAGCATCACGCCACTTCCACAACCGAAATCTAAAATATTTTCGTATTGATTATTTTCAACATACTCCATCACTTTACGCAGGCGTTGCCAAAACAACCAATTGATTAACGGATTCTTGTGAGAATAGGCGGGGAAGGCAGCTTCGTCTAAACGACCTTTTTCTGTTTCACTTAATACATTTTGAATTGCGGTTCGGTAACGAGTTTTGTATGTGTTAAATTCTTTTGTGTTCATAGTGGATTTGTAATCGCTTCTTTCGGCGAATTTTTTATATCAATCTCAATACCTGACAGCATAATTTGAATGCCGAGGATTAAAGATAAAGTAGGTAACATGACAGTTCCTGTTGGTGCGGCGACGCCGATTTGGGCATATTGAATCCATTTGGTGATGCCGAAGATAAGACCAAATAATAAAAGCGGGAAACCCGTCAGCAAATATAAAGATAAAATTGAAAAATCGTAAATGTAATATTTGAGTAACACGCGCCGAAGAAATGTGATTAATAATTTATATGGAAATTCAAACAAAGTTCTATAAATAGAGAGATGTGATTTTTCATTTCCGTAACGAGCAGGGATTGGTATATCTAAAACAAAAGCGTTGAGCAAATATAAATTTGCTAACATAGATGTTTCAAAGAAGTAGCGTTTATCAATTTTTTCAAGCGGAAGTTGCGCTAATACTTCTGCACGGATGGCGAAAAATCCATTGGTTGGGTCAAAAATGTTCCAGTAACCTGTGGCGGCTTTGGTTAAAAAACTTAATCCTAAATTTCCTACGCGTCGAATTAATGGCATTTTTTGTAATGATGAAAAATCTCGAAAGCGATTGCCTTTGGTGTAATCGGCTTTGCCTTGAATCAAAGGCGTAATCAAAGCGGGAATGTAGGAAGCATCCATTTGACCATCGCCATCAATTTTCACCACAATTTGTGCGCCGAGTTCTAACGCTTTTTTGAAGCCCGAAATCATCGCTCCGCCAACACCTTGATTGTGCGAATGTTGTATCAGGATGAGTCGACTGTCTGAATTGGAAAGAGCAGTTATCACCATAGAGGTTGAATCGGGCGAAGCATCGTCAACAACAATGATGTGTTTTACATAATCAGGAATTCCGCGCAAAACTTTTTCAATATCCTGTTCTACACGGTAGGCAGGAATAATAATGACAATTTTGTGACTTTCAAAATTCATAAGCGGGATTGTACTCGAAAGATGATAGAATCATAAAAAGGACTCCTATGGCTGGCGAACAAATTCTCATTGTTGAAAATGACCCAGATATCGCAGATTTGATTGGTAGACAATCTCTTCAGCCGCTTGGGTATAAGGTGACTGTGGTGGGGGACGCGGCATCTGCTCTGAAACATTCGCTTCAGACTCCCCCAGACCTGATTCTTGCAAATATAAATTTACCTGGCCTCAGCGGAAAAGATTTGCTAGCGGCGGTTTCTTCGCAAAATATAAAATCGCCGGTGATTGTGATTGCCGAAAAAGGTCAAGAACATGATGCCATTCAAGCGTTTCGTTTAGGCGCTATGGATGTGATGTTCTGGCCCCTGCGTGATGCCGAAGTTGTTTCGATTGTTGAACGGGCATTAAAGCAGACTCAAGAAGCCCGTGAAAGACAAAAATTAGACCGTCAATTGAAAGTAACCAATGACGAGTTGCAAAAACGATTAAGAGATTTGACCACAATTCTTGGCACTGCTAAGGCTGTGGTTTCGATTACAGATCAAAGATTATTGTTTGACCGTATTTTAGAAAGTGCTTTGCAATTGGGCGAATCTGATATGTGTTGGTTGATGTTGCGTGAGGATAAAAGTGCGACATATTTATTGAAAGCACATCGTCATTTACCTGAATCTTGGGCGAAGAAAGTGAATCAGCCTGTAGATGATGGTGTCAGTTCGTTGGTGGCACTTTCTGGTGAAAGTTTGTTTATGAATGGTTCGCCAGTGCAGAAGTTTAAAATTTCGGCATTGGGTAAATCGGTGGGTGTGATTCCTATCAAAATCAAAAATGAAGTGATTGGTTTGTTAATTGTCGTGCGAAAAACTGACCGCGAATTTGTGCGTGATGCGCAAACGATGTTAGAAGCCATGGCTGATTATGCTTCGATTTCGTTGGTTAATGCCAGATTGTTCCGTGCTTTAGAGCAAAGTGTTGAAAATGCGCGTGCTAGTGAAAAGCATCGTCATGCCGCTTTGGAAAGTTTAAGGGCATCAACACAAAAAGAAGTGCAAGCGGCTATTTATCCGTTGAATTTATTATTGACTGAAATGCCTGGTGCATTAAATGCTGAGCAACGCAAAGCACTTGAATCAGTGCAATCCGCTTTACAAAGACTCGCGCGTTCTTCTGAGAAAACAGTTGTGCCAACCGAAAATAAATAGACGGGAAATCTCTTTGACCTAATGGCGAAAAAAGAACTGATTTTATTAGCGATAAATGAATCATCGGTTTCAGATTTAGCGGAGAAAGCCCTCCATGCCGCTGGGTTTGACGTGGCTATTGTACGTGAACAAGCTTCGCTAGATAGTTCAATTCAAGAAGCGATTCCAGATTTGATGATTCTTGGGGAAAAATTTGATGGACGTGATTGGTTAACAGTTGCGAATGAGATTTTAGAACGCTTCCCAACCATGCCAATCATTTTATATGCCAAGCAAGATACTACAGGATTTGCAAAATCTGCTTTGAAGGCAGGCTTGAGCGGATATTTATATCCACCGCTTAAGATTGAGGATATTGTTAGTGAAGTACAACGATGTATGTTACGCGCCAGAAGTTTGGGGGATTGGTTAAGGCGTGAGGTGAAGCGTACTACTGCTTCACTACAAGAAAAAGCCAAAATTTCAGAATCAGAACGCCTTAAGTTAGAAGCGATTATTTCCAATATCCAAGATGGGTTGATTTTGTTGGATGATAATGAAAATATTTTGATGGTGAATCAAAACATCCGTGAAGCATTTCGATTGGATAATAAAACTGTAGGTGGTAAATGGATTCGGGATGTAATACAAAATGCAGATTTACATGCTTTGTTAGAACGCGCAAAAGATGGAGCGTTGAAATATCACGAAATTCATTTTGATGATGGCAGAGTGTTCAATGCACAATATGCGCCGATCCCGCGCATTGGCAATGCTGTGACGATGCAAGATATTTCATACTTGAAAGAATTGGATAGACTCAAAAGTGATTTTATTCATACCGTTTCACACGATTTGCGTTCTCCATTAACTGCGATTTTAGGTTATATGGAATTGATTGAACGCACGGGACCTTTGAATGAAAATCAATTAGACTTTTTACGCCGTTTGCAAGGCAGTGTGCAACATATTACGAATTTAGTAAATGAGTTATTAGATTTAGGAAGACTCGAAGCAGGTTTTGATACGCGTCGTGAAGCCGTGCAATTAGAAAATGTACTTAAATTTTCTTTAGATGTTTTTGATGGGCAAATCAAAAAGAAGAAACAAAAATTAACCACCGAGATTACAAAAGACTTAAAACCTGTGCGTGCGAACCCGATTCGGATTCGTCAGATGTTGGATAATTTAATTGGCAATGCCATTAAATATTCGCCTGCCGAAAGCAATATCGGTGTGACGATGGCGATGCAAGAAAATCAGGTGATGGTGCGGATTGAAGATTCAGGTCCGGGTATTCCGCCAGAGGAACAAACCCGCATCTTTGAAAAATTTTATCGTGCCACCAATAGACCTGAAAGTGTAGAAGGTTCAGGATTAGGTTTGGCGATTGTGAAATCTATTGTAGATAGCCATCAAGGTAGAGTGTGGGTGGAATCAAAAGCAGGCGAAGGTTCTACTTTTGTGGTTTTGTTACCAGCCTTAGAAGAATAAAAACGGACTTTATAAAGTCCGTTTTTTATTTCTTGGGTAGTTTTGACAAAATTGAAATATCGCGTTTGTGTTGGGGGGCAGAAGATGTGGTGCCGCCTGTACGATAACTTTCTAACTCAGAGCTAAAACGCATCCAATCACTTACTAGAATTACAAAGTGAGGCGTTTTATCTTTGAAAAAGAATGATGAAAGAAAAAATCTCAATGCCATCGGCGACATCGGAAAAGCATTTAACTCAATCACAATGGCTGTCATCTTGGCTAATGATTCAATCACATCCAATTGTGATTTGCTGACACTGTTTGGCGGGAACAACGAAGCCATCGTTGAAGAACTGGTACGGCGAATTCTTTTATATGAAATATTTAATTTCAAAAGTGGTGTGGCTAGTCGTAAATAATCTTTGTTTGGTTGCACATACGCGCTTTTGCGAATGAGCCATAAAAATAAACCCACAAAAATTAAAACGCCACCAACGCTTGCCAATGTTACCCAACGCCATTGTTCAAATCCCCAACTGTAAACGCCCCACGCCAAAAGCAACATGAAAAGCCCTAAAGTAAAAATCGCGGGCCACCAACGATTGATGATGTGAGTATAAAGTACAAGAGGATAACGCCGTCCGCGTTTTGCCATAGACTTAACGATTCCTTTTACGGCTCGATGATATTCCCGCTTCCACTTTGACCGTCAACCTGTTTGCCATTCATCTGCTTGAGCAATGAGTTGATAGATTGCTCTAAATGCTCGCCACGTAGACTAAAAGTAATATCGCCACGTGTTTTTTCAATGATTCCGCGGGCTACATCTGTTTGGCGGCGTAAACCGTTTGTGATGGCATCGGGATAATCCATAGTCACTAAGATTGAATAAATTTCATCCATAATACCAAGCAAACGCTCTGCTTCTTCTGAATATCCGTGACGGAGAATATCTAATGTGCGGCGACGAAGTTCGCCAATCACTTCTGCTAACCCGTTGAGGTATGTAGCAGGTTCAACGCCCAACTCTCCCGGCGTTTGAAGCGGTTGGTTTCTTATCAAAGCACAAGTGATATTGGCTTCCACAAATTCTTTTAATGCATCTTGAGTGTAGCCTGCATAAAACAAGTCGGGATAGTTTTTGAGTGAGTCTCGTAAATTATTTGCGAGTTGACTTGCTTCTCCCAAATTCGTATTCATGCCTTCCACATCATCACGATGGACGGCGCGAATGGCTAAAGAACAAGCACGCGTTAGTTGACGTGCTTGCGCCAATGCGTTATCGCGCGCAGATGTTTGCGAGTCAAACTCTTTGCGAATTTGTTCAGCAATGCTTTCAAGTTTTTGCATAGTTATTCTTTGGTTGGTTCTTTTGGTGGTTCAGGTGGCGGACCTTGAAATGGTTTGAATAAATTATCTGCTAGTGTGGAGTTGGTGGGAATTTGAATTTCGCCAAATGCGGCTTCGTAACGAGCAAGGTTATCAGCTAAGGCTCGCATTAATAATTTTACATTGAGTGGGGTCATAATTACACGTGCACCAATTTTTGCACGAGGTTCACCAGGTAAGAGATGTGCGAAGTCAATCACAATATCAGATGGTGAATGTGCAATGCGAGCCAAGTTGGCGTATGTAGGTTCTAAATTAGCAGGGAGTTCGAGTGTGGGTCCAGCAGGTTTTTGGGGGATGGGGGGAGTTGTCATAATTTTGTTAAATTTTTTTGCCACAGAGGTCACAGAGATTTTTGAGAAGAGCGTTTAAACTCATTTTTCTCAGTGGTCTCTGTGGCTAGTGATTGGATTCTTTAGAATGGAATATCATCTTCCGGCGGAAGTTCAGCCATTTCCATGCCACCGCCACCAGAAACTGGTCCGCCTTCATTATCTCCACGTGAAGATAAAAATCGTACGGTTTGAGCGGTCACTTCAAAAGATGAACCAGCGGTGCCATCTTGCTTCGTCCAAATACGTGGACCACCTGTGGCTTTATCTGGTGTGAGTCTACCTTCAATTAAAACTTTGGAACCTTTTTTTACATATTGATTGCAAACTTCAGCGGTCTTCCCCCATGTTGAAACACGAAACCAAATTGTTTCTTTGATTTGCTCTCCATTTCCAGATGTGTATTGACGATTAGTTGCGACTGAAAAAGAAGTGACAGCCTGACCTGATGGGGTATAACGCATTTCAGGGTCTTTGCCTACATTGCCGACGATAATGATAGTGTGATACATGTGCATCTCCTTGAGTAATAGGTACCCGTCGAAAAACGGCGGGGATAAATGAAACAATTTGTATTGTACTCTTACTTGTGATATTTGGGCTATACTTAAATCTGTAAGAAAAATATATTGTTAGGCTATCTAATTTATTAATAGAAAAAAGGAGATGAGTATGTCTGAAACAACCCCAAAACGTTATCACACTGTTCATGTTGTCATTCACTGGCTTATGGCACTCTTGGTCTTTATGATGTTAGGTGTCGGCAAATTTGCGATGCCATCCATATCGCCACAAGACCCGCAAAAGGTAATGGTATTGCAAAGCCATACTTATATTGGCGCGGCAATTACAATTTTATTGATAGCCCGTCTGATTTTAAGATTCACAACCAAAAGCCCTGCTCCAGCTGATGCCGGCAATGCCTTTTTGAATTTTGTTGGCAAAGCCGTGCATGTTTTATTTTATATTTTATTGATTGGCATGGCAATTAGTGGATTGGGCATGTATCAACTAGCAAATCTGCCGGGCGTGTTTAGTGGAGCACAAGCCTACCCCACTAATTTTTTTGATTACTTACCCCGCAACGGTCATGGACTTTTATCTTGGGTGCTGTTGGTGCTAGTTTTGCTTCACGTCGGCGCGGCTTTATATCATCAATTCGTGCGGAAAGATAATCTAATTGCCCGCATGTGGTTTGGAAAATCATAAACAACTAATATAGGTGACAGTCAATTTAACAAAAGCAGGACAGAATATTGTTATGTTCTGTCCTGCTTTTTGGATTATATTTCTCTCATGGAATGGAAGATTGAATATCTTGCAGATGAAAAATTGCTTTATATCAAAACCAAGGGAGTATTAACCAAAGAAGAAGCAAATTCCATGCTTAGGGATGTTGTTCAGGCTATGGGAAAATATGCATGTCAAAAACAACTCGTTGACCATCGTGATACCGTTTTTGAATTAACCATTCTAGAATACTACGAACGCCCAGATATCAACAAAGAAATCGGCATGCCTTACACATGGAAGATTGCCATGGTCTTCAAAGAATTAACAGAAAATACTCGCTTTATGGAAACAGTCTTCCGTAACCGCGGATATAACTTCCGTCAATTTGATGATATTGATGAGGCAAGAGCATGGGTTTTAGGTGAATAGTTATAATGGCGTCTTCGCTGGTATCCCAGCCTTGCGTGGATAATTCTGTGGCGTACCATGTACTTTATCAATCAAGACCAAAAATCTTTCATCTGCAACGCCGGGCAATTGGACGGGGATAATTTGCTTCAACTTTCCACCTAATACTTTCATCGCCTTTTCAGCGGATTGTGCCTCAGCGTGAGCAGTCTCCCCTTTTTGAGCAAGGACATTCCCACCGATTTTTACCAAAGGTAATAAATATTCACTTAAAATATTTAAATTTGCAACCGCACGAGCGACTGCGTAATCATATGATTCTCGATGCTCAGGTTTCTGACCAATATCTTCGGCGCGTGTTTTTATCACGTCAATATTTTCTAAACCAAGTTTGCTGACGATGTGCTGACAAAACATGGCTTTCTTGCCGACTGATTCAACCAATGTCACATGCATTTGAGGATAGACGATTTTAAGAGGAATGCCGGGGAAACCCGCCCCAGTTCCCACGTCTATGAGGCGAAGCGGGGGAGTTGCTTGCCAAGCTAATACACAGGAATATGAATCCAAAAAATGTTTGGTGCGGATTGATTCAACATCACGAATGGCTGTGAGATTAAATTTTTGATCCCACTCTAGCAATTCTTTTTCATACGTAATCAAAGACATCACTTGCCGTGCTGTGAGGTGAACATTGAATAACGTTTTCGCGTCTTGAATTAGTGAATCCATTTGGTGATTATAAAACAAAAGAGGATGACATCTCTGCCATCCTCACTGATTACTGTCTACTGATTACTTTTTCTCTTCCACTTTCTCTTCAACTTTTTTATTCTTATTCATTCTGCGATAGATTGCACGTACGCCGAGGAATACTAAGTAGAGTGGAATGGCGATAGTAATTAATCGTGGCAGTGTGTTGAGTGTGAAGTAGATTAAGAAATCTACGAAATCTTGCCAGAAGTAAATCAAATCTTGAATGGCATCGCGGGCAACGCCTTGTGGTTCCCAACCTGCAATTTCAATCGGTTGGATGGTTGCTTCGGCAATCAAGCGAATGCTGATAGCAGATAAGGCGGCGGCTTCTTCGTAGTATTGAATTTGACCTTTGGTGATTTCAATTTGTTCGCGATAGTAAGCAAGTTGATTGAAGATATTAATCACATCTTCTGTGGTGGCGGCGTTTTCAAGCAATTCACTTAATTCACGTTCGGCGGCTTCGTAGTTCTTGAGGCGTGATTTCAAATCCACGTATTCTGCGGTCACATCTTGACCAGAACGTGTTTCACTTTGAACATCTACTGCATTTTCTTTGAGGGTATCTAATGCTTCATCTAAATTTTCAGCAGGGACGCGAATCGTAATGGTCGCTTCGGGGACTAAGACAGAATTGTTTGTGTAGGTTTGATATAGATTTGAAGCGACGACGAATCCGCCCATTTCTTCTGCCATTGCCTGAATCTCAATCATTTGTGCTTCTACATCTGAGACAACAATGGCAAGGTCGGCGTTTTGAATGACGATGCGTTCGACATTTGTGAGGCGAGCATCCCCGCCACCAGATGCACTGTTATCCGCAGAGGATTCTTGTGCTACGCCTGCTTCTGGCATCGGTGGTAGCGATTCACTAATCGGTGCGGCATCATAATAATATTCCTCTGACATAGCAGGTGCTTCCATAGCAGCGGCACCACATGCGGCGAGGAATAACAAAGCAATTAACGAACTAAATAGCAAAATACGTTTCATTTTCTCTTCTCCTTTTTATTTGGCGATTTCTCTGCCAAAAGGACGACACATCTAATCAGGAAGTTCCCGCTTTTTATCATACATTGTGGTCTCGATACGCCGCGAAGAACAAGTGTCTCGATAAACTCGACAACCAAGCGCGGCTACTCAACCACCAATCGTAAATCGTAAATCGAAATTACCATCCCTCAGCAATGCGGACGGCATGTTTCTCTGGCAAACCTGCCGCGCGGATTCGTTCTTGCACTTCGGCGACGTTATATTCGACACGCTTGGGAGTCCATGTGCGCGCTTCGGTGTCATAAATGGCATACGCGGCGCGAGGGTCACGGTCTCTAGGTTGACCAACCGAACCAGGATTCAAAATCAATTTTGGTTGCAATTGAATCGTTTCATCGGGTCTGGTTTGTTCAAGTGAGACGCGGTCACTGGCTTCGTCTTTGATAAAGATACTTTGAATGTGGGTATGACCGATAAAACACCACGGCGTATCGAAATGGTCAAAATTGAGTCTTGCTGAAAGCCCGTTCAAAATATATTCCCACAATGGGTCACGCGGACTTCCATGCACAATGGTGGCTTCACCACGCACTTTTGGTTTACTGGGCAACATCTTGAGAAAATCCATATTGGTGGCAGTCAACACTTTTTCATGGTATGCCAAAGATTTTTTCGCATCGCCATTAAATGTTTCGAGCGGCATTTTTCCGATGACTGCTACATCATGGTTGCCCATGAGACAAGTTAAGTTTTTTATTTCTTGCACTTCTTCCACCACAGCATTTGGGTCTGGTCCATAGCCGACCAAATCACCCAAGCACCAGGTTTCATCTACTTCACCTGCATCTTTTAACACAGCCAACAAGGCTGTGTAATTCCCATGAATATCAGACATCACCAAAATTCGCATATCACTCCAACAATCTTGCAACGTGTTCTATGATTTTTTCTGCCGCTTCGGTCTTGCTCATCAACGGCAATGATTCTTTACTTCCATCGGCAAACAACAATGTGATTCGATTTGTCTCCACTGCAAAGCCAGCATCTTTCAATGATATATCATTTGCGGCGATAAAATCTAAGCCTTTTGATTTTAACTTGTCAGAGGCGTTTTCTAAAAGGTCTTGACTCTCTGCCGCGAAGCCGACCACAACTTTGAATCGCTTCGCGCCTACGGGTGAGCCTGATACTGTTTTCAAGATATCTGGGGCTACTTCTAGTTCTATTTGCGGAATGCCATCACGTTTTTTGATTTTATCTTTGGCAACATGTTTCGGTCTAAAATCTGCGGCGGCGGCGGACATAATCAATGCGTCCGCAGATGCGTTCATCAAAGCATCTAACATATCTCCCACACTTTTGACGTTGAGGACTTTTGCTCCAACAGGTGGCGTTAATGCTGTCGGTGTTGTGATTAAAGTTACGTCGGCACCTTCATCTATGGCGGCTTGAGCAAGTGCATAGCCTTGCTTTCCGCTGGAATGATTGGTGATGATACGAACAGGGTCAATGGCTTCTTGCGTGCCACCTGCTGTGACGATTACTTTTTTATTGTTTAGTTTGCCATGTTTGCCAAGTGCAATACGAATGTGACCGAGTATTTCCATTGGCTCTAGCATGCGTCCTTTGCCAGACATGCCAGAGGCGAGATGCCCTGTGGCGGGTCCAGCGACTATGACTCCCCGAGAAAGAAGCGTGGATAGGTTTTGCTGAGTGGCGGCGTTATCAAACATCCCGCCATCCATAGCTGGGGCGATTAATATATCTGCTGTGGTGGCAAGGGCAGTGACGGTAAGTAAATCATCCGAAAAGCCGTGCGCGAGTTTTGCGATGGTGTTGGCGGTGCAAGGTGCAACTACAAATAAATCGGCACCCTTGGCGAGGTTGACGTGAATGACGTGACCTTCATCGCCCCATAAATCTTTATCGGTGTAGGCTTTGCGACCTGTGACTGATTGAAAGGTAAGCGGTGTGATAAATTTTTGTGCGGCAGTTGTGAGGATGACATCTACTTTTGCGCCTGCTTGCGTTAATTTGGAGGCAAGGTCTGCGGCTTTATAGGATGCAATAGACCCAGTGACCCCAAGCAGAATTTGTTTGTTGGTGAGGTTGGGCATACGGCGTGATTATACTGCTAATAAGTACGGGCGAGACGACCTTGCCCCTTTGGGCGGGAGAACCCCGCCCCTACTGTGGATTACATTTGTAAGGCGCGACGCATCCATTCGATATTGTGAGGGCGAGATAACCTCGCCCTTACAGGATGAACAGGTTTATGAGACGTTCGGTGACCCCATATATGGATGAGGGGGATTATAGGGTTTGGATATAGGATGGATATAGGATGGTTATAGGAAGAGCGGAGGAAGAGGCTAGGGCAGATTGCCATATATGGGGGTGTGGTTTGCGTGTAGATAAGAGCGAAATTATGGCTGAGTTACAAGTGGAAATGTTGCCCATTGTTGGGGTGAGTTGTATAATTCTGTATAAATCATAGTTGTGCTGTTCCTTGTATAATTGTATTTTTCAAATCAAATCCAGAAAGGGATAAATTATGTCTGAAAACATGTTTGACTCAAACCAATTGATGATGATGATTAATATACTAAATGTATCCACTCGGCATCTAAAAGATGAAATTTCAGAATTAAAGATTCAAGAAGTTGAATCAAGATGGAAAGAACTCTTAAGTACTTTGCACAATTGTTTTGCTTATGCCCAATCGAATAGTATTGATTTGCGAGAATACAAGACTGACTTAAGAGAAATCGTTGACAACTTATACAGTGTAGAGAAGTTGGTTCGGAAAAAGAATGAAGGGAAAGTTTCCATTATTGATGAAATTGCAGAAGGCATTATCTATATTGCGGGAAAAATTGATGATGTACTAGCAGGCATTGGTTGGAAAAGGGTTGTTCAACCAATAACTGAAGCAATTTTTATGATTCCCAAGAAAATTATGGCGATGTTTTCAGGCGCATCGGAAACGCCTAAAATGCTCCCAAATGTGATTCAAAATTATCTTCCTCCACCCATGAAGTCTTTACCTACTGAAATTAAAGGGCTATCAAGCGCCAAATTAAAGGATGACGATGTAATTGATGTTGAATGGGTTGACGTTAAAGACACAAAAGAATCGCTTGCAAGTCAGATACTTCGTCAAATGCACGATAGAATCTCACGGATCGAATCAGGGGATGAATAAAAATGTCAACAGTATTTGTGCCTGAACGATTCACAAAAGAAGTCCTTGTTCACATTTTTAAAAATCTTTGGAGTAGCCAAGTACCTTCTGCTCCATTGATATTAGGTATTCATGGACCTTCTGGGTGGGGCAAGACATTTCAATGCGAATATGTACTTAAAAGTATTGGAGTAAAAGCATTTCTGATTTCTGGCGGTCAATTAGAAAGTAAAGACGCAGGCGAACCCGCAAGGTTTATTCGACACATGTATAGAACCGCAGGAACAGCTGTGTTAGAAAAGGAAACTAAATTAGCTGTTTTGCTAATAAATGATGTGGACACAGGGTTGGGAAATTGGGGTGATAACGTCCAGAAAACCATTAATACCCAAACGGTCTTTGGAGAATTAATGCACATTACCGATTACCCAACAGTTGTAGATAACAGGGAAACTCCAAGAATTCCTATTATTCTTACTGGCAACGACTTTACAAAATTATATGCACCTTTGATACGTGCGGGCAGAATGGTATCGTTTGAATGGACGCTTAAAACTGACGAAAAAATTGCAATAATCGAAAAAATTTTTACCGAACTAACACACAATGAATGCGAAACGCTAGTAAATACTTTACAGTCATATTCCTCTAAAAATGGTCATAGTAATGAGTTGAATATCGCTTTCTTTTCTCATCTTCGGTCTGCGCTGTATGATGAATTTATTTGGAAAATTATTAAACAACACGGCATCGAAAATGTTTTAGAAAAGAGTAAAAATGGTGACTCTGCGCCAAAATTAAATATTGACTTTACTTTGCCCATTATTCTTGAAAAAGGTAAACAACTTGTAACTTCATCAAAATATACAAACCATCTTGTTGGAGATAAAAATGGCTGAAACTTACACTTCCACAAAGACCTATACTCGCATTATATTTTTGCAACAACAGATACGAGAAGTTCTGCGAGAAACGACTCAAATCAGTGACGATAAGTTGGAAAAATTACTCCAAGCCGTTGAAAACAGATGGATATGTCAAATTGATGTGTTTGCTTTCAATTACAACAACCTATGCCAAGCACAATTGAAAATGGAAATTGACTGGAACGAATACGATAATCAAATGTCAATTGGAAAACTTACGATTGCTGTAGATACCCGTTGGAAAAATGATTTATTACCCCAAACCGATTCTTCAATATGGGCTTTCAATAAATATGTAAATCAATTTAGTTTGAGAACCGAGTGGCGTATAACATACGCTAACTGGGTTCACGACAGCCCAAGTAAATTAGCCGAAGCAAGAAATTATTTAGGAACTGCTCCTGGAGAAGCAATAAAATGGTCTGGAAAAACAATTGATGGTTATGTAAAAAACAAAGACTTTCCAGAATTTGGCATTGGTCTCTATTTTGTCGAGTAGTCTTGCAAAGCGGATGACGCCGAACAAAGCGTGCAGCTGACCTCTTCTGTCCTTTGGACATCTTCCCCTTTAGGGGAAGACTCGGTTTCGAGAGTATTATGGCTTTTAGATTTTTCTGCTCCCAAGCAGAGTCCATGGTCAGCCCACACGCAGGTAACGCAAACCGTTGGGCAGTTCCTTGCAAAGGATAGTTATCAGTATGCAAAAAAAGATACTCGGATTAATTTTATCTCTGATTATCCCTTCAATTTACGTTTTGTTTATCAGTCCGATTTTCATCAAGCCAAACGTGGACGAACAAGTTTCCGCCTTGATTGGCTTCGCCGTACTTTGGGGGCTGGCTTTTGGAATGTTGTTTTTCACACGAAGCATTGAAAAATTGCCATTGACAACGATTGGCTGGAAACCGCTATCTTGGAAATGGATATTTATGGCTATTGGATTAGGTATTCTGTTATCACTATTAGTCCCTGTGTTCACATTGTTGGTTAACGCAGTTTTTCCGCCATCCGATACAGGAACGATAACGCAAGTCACATCGAATTTCTCTTGGTGGATATTGCTTTTGAGTGTACTCACCGCAGGCATAACCGAAGAGATTTTGTTTCGTGGTTATCCTCTGGAACGATTACATGAAATTACAGGGAATAAGTGGATAAGCGGGGTAATTAGTCTAATATTTTTTGTGGCTATTCACGCAACAGGATGGAATATTGCTCATATTATTGGCGTGGTCATTCCATTAGGAATTATCCTTACTGGTTTATACTTTTGGCAACGAAATTTATTATTCGTGATGATCGTTCATGTGTTTATAGATTTGCCTTTAGTTTTTATAGCACTATTAACATAAAAACTGCCCAACAAAGCGTGCACCCCGTCTTCGCGGGGCGAGCGGCCTGACGTGTGGGATTCTGCGGCACGCTTCGCAGTCAAGCATTTTTCTGGCTTCGAGTTTTCCCTGCTCCCAAGCAGAGTCCACGCGCAGGTAACGCAAACCGTTGGGCGCACCCGTTCAATAGAGGAGTTTACAGTGAAAAGGTTATATACGGTGATGTGTGGATTACTATTGGTTAGCTGTGGTTTTTCTCCCACACAGTCCTCAAGCATACACGAACCAAATTTCGAGTCGCTGTCTGGCAGCTTTGCAATCTGGATGCCAGCGGATGTTGAACAAAACGATGAAATACGCCCTGGCACATGTGTTGGCACGACCAGAGACATCCATTTCTTCTTTGCACGTGGCAATGGAGTATATTGGCTTGTTCAGTATTGTGAGCTTTCTGAGCCTGACGTGAATAAGTTGACTGATAGAGAGATTCTTGATCAGGCGCGCCATGAAGCCTTGGCGAGTGCGTTTGGCATACTCAAGAAAGAAACAGAGATTACACTCAATGGTTATCCAGGTCGGCACATCATCGCAGATAGCGCACTCAGAACTAGCGGTATGGAGAAACCCGATGGTGCATACAAAGCCAGAGTTTTCCTAGTTGGTAATCGCGTGTACAGAATCGCTACCTACGTGTTTAACAATAATTCCATGGATGATTTCGAGAAAATGGACGTGTTCCTTGAATCTTTCATACTGCTAAAACAGTAAGTGCGCCCAACACAGCGTGTAGCTGACCTCTCCTGTCCTTTGGACATCTTCCCCTAGAGGGGAAGACTCGGTTTCGAGAGTATTATGGCTTTGAGATTTTTCTGCTCCCAAGCAGAGTCCATGGTCGCCCCACCCGACCTTCGGTCACCCTCCCCAAATATGACAGCATAAGTTGGGTGGAAATGTAGAATACATCAGTCATATTTGGAGAGGGACTGGCTTCGAGTTTTTTCTGCTCCCAAGCAGAGTCCGCGGTCGCCCCACCCGACCTTCGGTCTGCTACGCGATCCCCAAATATGACAGCATAAGTTGGGTAGAAATGTAGAATACATCAGTCATATTTGGAGAGGGACTGGCTTTTAGATTTTTCTGCTCCCGAGCAGAGTCCACGGTCCGCACGCACGCGGGTATCCCCTTCGGGGATGATGTCACAATACCCCTTCGGGGCACGAGTCCGTTGGGTGGCTTCGCTAAACATTAAGGATAGGAAGGAAATATGCATAAAAACATTCTGCACCAAAGCAAATTTTTCTTTGTTACCACCATTTTATTGTTCATGATAGTTGCATGTGAGCCTAAATTAGACATAGCAAATAGCCCTGAGTCTTTGGCAACAAGCACAGCGCAACCAACCGCTAGCAATAACATTTTGGTTACGGATACCCCAATATCCAAGTTAGAGTTGCCAGCATACACACTTAACACTAAACTACCTGATTCACCAGCACAAATGTTATTGTACAAACAGGTAGTCCCTGCTGGATTACCAGATGATAATAGCCTAGCCGCGCTAATGTCACAACTAAAGATTACTGGTACGGCTTCAACTAGCACAAGTGAAGCGGGTAACTCAACAATAAACATCACGGGTGACGCAGGTAGTGTAATGCTAGATTCTGTTGACCCGCTTATAATGGTGTTGAACACATCACAAATAGCAGATAATGGAACACCAACAAAAACACTTTCGCCAGACGAGCGTATCCAAACCGCCGAAACATTTTTGAAGGCTCGCAATCTGCTTGATTTTCCGTATATCATGGAGCCGCCACGTTTATCACGTGACCGTGAACGTGCTATTCGTGTTGTTCCATTAATTGATGGATACCCTTTATATGATTACGACCCATTAAATGGTCGTCTCCTTGTATGGTTTAATTCAGCAGGTGAAGTTTCTTCAGTTTTTTGGAGACCTCTTAAAATTATTGCTGGCGACTCTGTCAATATTCAACCTGCTTCTACGGCATGGAATCAATTTGTTAATGGAAATACACCAAAGACAAATGGCATGGGGCAATGCTGGCAGATAATGACATTTGACCCAAATGAACCTAATGCAACTGCACAGATTACTTCACCTTCTTGTGTAAGTTGGGGCGCAGGTGAAAGTCGTCCTTACACCGCAGCAACTATCAATGAAGTCAAACTTGTTTACTTCGCTCAAGATTTAAGTTTAGGTATGTCGCCTTTTGCTTTTCCAGCAGATTCGCCAGCAAGAGATATTTTTCCTATGTGGCAGTTTTCAGGAGTTACATCGGATGGGCGTGATTTGGTTGTACTCTGGACGGCAATCATAGAACCTTAGAACATTAGTTACAATTAACCGCCACCCAACACAGCGTGCACTGACCCCTTCTGTCCTTTGGACATCTTCCCCTAACCCCCATTCTGGGGCAGGCGGGGAAGACTCGGTTTTGAGAGTATTATGGCTTTGAGATTTTTCTGCTCCAAAGCAGAGTCCATGGTCGCCCCACCCGACCTTCGGTCTGCTACGCGATCCCCAAATACGACATTGAAATTTGGGAAAGGATTTAATATACACAGGTCGTATTTGGAGAGGGACTGGCTTCGAGTTTTTTCTGCTCCCAAGCAGAGTCCACGTGTAGGTATCCCCTTCGGGGACGATGTCACAATACCCCTTCGGGGCACGAGCCCGTTAGGTGGCTGTCATCGCTAAATACAATCTTCAAAAAAGTTAGTATTTTTTTCTTGTGGTTTGGGTTAAGCAAAAATGAGATTTTTTTGTTTTTCGCAATTCACAGAAGAATGCTGGAGACAAACATGAAATCATTGCAAGAAAATATGGTTGAATTTAGAAACCAGTTAGAGAAAGGGATGATTCAGAAAGCATATCTAGGATTAATGGAATATATGATGAGTTTGAAGAATCTCTTCTCAAACAAATATCCTGATTACTCCACGCCTGGAAGTCTTTATAATGGGTATATGGATATGACCTATTTTTCTATCTTGCCCAAGTCGTTGAAAGATAGAGATTTGAAAATTGCAATTGTTTTTCTGTACGATACGTTCAGGTTTGAGATTTGGTTGTCTGGAAAAAACAAGCAGGTTCTTGCAAAATATTGGGAAATTATCAGTAAGAGTAAATGGAACAAATACAAAATTGTAGAACCTACGAAAGGTGTAGATTCTGTTGTAGAACATGTTTTGGTAGATAATCCAGATTTTAGTAATTTAGACGTTTTGACGAAACAAATAGAGCAAGGAACTTTGAAATTCATTCAAGACATTGAAAGGTTCATAGCCAAAAACGCCACCTAACAAAGCGTGTAGTTGACCTCTTCTGTCCTTTGGACATCTTCCCTAAATGGGAAGACTCGGTTTTTATGGCTTTGAGATTTTTCTGCTTCCAAGCATTGTCTACGCCCGTACACACGCCGCTAACGCAAACCGTTGGACAGTAAGGTCTAGGTAAGCCAATGAAAATAAATTTTGCAGTTGAAGTATTAGGTGAACCAGACGAAGTATTTCCCTGGATCGACAATCCAGAAAAAGCAATGCTTTGGCAAAAAGGCGTCAAAAAAGGAGAAATCATAAAAGAAACACCTGAAAAAATCGGTACGACTTTTATGGAAGAGATGGAAGAGGGCGGAAATAGTTTGGTAATGCATGGAGTTATTACTGAGTATATTCGAAATAAAATGATTACTTTTCAACTTGAGAGCAAAATTCATAAGCTTGACGTTTGTTATTCAATTACGGGAGAAGATGACAAATCTGTAATTACGGTGGAATCGAATATTCGTTGGAAATTCCCAATGAATCTAATGAGCATAATTTTTGGGCGTAAGATAAAGGAAGGCATTTTGAAACAAACGGAATCAGAATTTGCGGAATTGAAACGACTTTGTGAGGAAGCAAAAGTAAAGTAAGAACAAGAATTATCAAAGTTGAGTATATTAATGTGGAAACTGCTTACCGAATAATCAAACCAAGACGTGATTGAAAATAAGCTTACAGGGCAAAAACCATAGTTCAAAATCGTCTTGCAAAATCTGCCCAACAAAGCGTGCACCCCGTCTTCACGGGACGAACAGCCTGAAGGGTGGAACTTATTGGTAAGCGGAGATGGCATTGTTTACTGCACATTCAAAAGCAGTATGATGGAAGCGTAGACTAATTCTCACATGATCGGAGGATAGCATGACATCAAATGCGGTTGATCAAAAGACGGTTCAAACAATTTCTCCTTGCCGGTGGGTCGCTTTGGTTGTGGTGTATCTCTTCATACCATTAGTTCTATTGGTGTGCGGAGGAGATTTCGGTTGGTGGCAGGCGTGGGTCTACTCATTTCTTGTTTTTGTTGCTGGCGTGGGAGGACGCATTTTAGCGGAACGGCGGCATCCGGGATTGTTGGCAGAAAGACAAAGTATTAAGGGTATTCAAGGAGCGAAAGCATGGGATAAAGTGCTTGCTCCGTTAATGGCGCTGAGTGTAGGTTTCCCTCTCGTCATTGTGGCTGGGCTAGATCATCGTTTTGGTTGGTCACCTGTATTCCCATTGTGGCTCGTTATGCTTGGCATCTTCTTGATCGCGTTCGGATACACTTTTGTTGTGTGGGCATTGGTGGAGAACCGTTTCTTTTCTGGCGTGGTACGTATTCAAATAGATCGAGGGCATGTGGTATGTGATAGCGGTCCATATCAAATCGTTCGGCATCCAGGCTATGCCGGAAATATTCTGCCACTGCTAGGAATTGTGTTAGCACTAGGTTCCTTGTGGACACTCATTCCAGCTTCTGTGGCGCTGGTCATAGCGGTAATCAGGACTGCACTGGAAGACCGAACGTTGCAGGAAGAGTTGCCAGGATATCAAGAATATGCGCGACGTGTACGTTATCGATTGTTTCCGGGGATTTACTAGGAGACATTTAAGGATGTGAGATGATGTGCTTGTCGATACTGCAGAAACATAATGCGCTCAACAAAGCGTCTCTAAAGACATCGGGATAATGTACCAACCCTCTTAATAAAAAATCACCCTTGACTTATTTCCATCCCTTGCATAGAATATCGCCCAATGCTTAAGTCTGCTCGCTGGTTTGCTTACTTTTATTTTTACGGTCTCCGAAACTCGGTTACCGCTGGTGACGCTTAAGTAGACGAAGATAAGTATGTTTACATGAAGAGCGAGACCAAACGGTCTCGCTCTTTTTTGTTATTTACCTCACCCCCAACCCCTCTCCCATTTTGGGAGAGGGGAGCCTAGGAGAAACGTTTATGCCAACTCGTGGAATTCGTGGAGCGACAACTGTCCAAGCCAATGAAGCTGATTTGATTCTGCAAGCCACACGTGAATTGCTTGAAGAAATTTTGGGTGAGAATAAAGATATGAAACCTGAAGATGTTGGCAGTGCCATTTTTACAGTGACTGATGATTTGAATTCCACATTCCCTGCGCAAGCCGCGCGTGAAATGGGTTGGGGACTTGTTCCGATGTTATGTGCCAGAGAAATCCCTGTGCCGAATAGTTTGCCGAGAGTGATTCGGGTATTAGTGCATTGGAATACAGAACTTCCGCAAAAAGAAATTACACATGTGTATTTACGTGACGCAGTCAAGTTAAGACCTGATTTGGTTGCGGCGCAATAAGCAACTCGGTGGTCGAGTAGGGTTGAGTGAAACGAAACCCGTATCGAGACCACCAGTTAATAGTAAACAAAAAATTATTTTATAAACTTGTGGTCTCGGTACGCCGCAAAGGACAAGAGCGCGGCTACTCGACCACCGAATAAATAGGAGAAGAAAATGATTATCGTAATGAAACCAAACTATACACCACAACAATTGGAAGGAGTGATTGCTACGGTCAAGTCACATGGATTAACGCCACATATCACGTATGGTGTGGAAACAGCCATCGTCGCCGCGGTGGGTGAATTTCATGTCCCATCACTTGACCCGTTTGAAGTTTTAGATGGAGTCGAAAGCGTGAAAAGAATTTCACAACCATTCAAACTTGGTTCACGTCAGGTGCATCCTGAAAATTCCGTTTTCCCAATTGATGGATTCAACATCGGTGGTGATGACATCGTTTTGATGGCTGGACCATGTTCAGTCGAATCAAGAAGCCAAATTTTAGAAACGGCTCATGCAGTCAGAGAAGCAGGAGCTAATGCTTTACGCGGTGGCGTTTTCAAACCACGTACATCACCTTATTCATTTCAAGGCTTGGGTGAAGAAGGTTTGAAATATCTTGCCGAAGCACGCGAACAAACGGGTATGCCAATTGTGGTTGAGATTATGTCACAAACCCAACTTGAACTCATGCTTGATTATGTAGATGTTTTTCAAGTGGGCGCACGCAATATGCAAAACTTTAATTTGTTGCGCGTATTGGGTGAAACTCGCAAAACAATTTTATTGAAACGCGGTTTATCTGCAACGATTGAAGAATTGCTCATGTCTGCTGAATATCTTTTGGCTGGCGGAAACAAGCAAGTGATTTTATGTGAACGCGGCATTCGCACATTTGAAACTTCCACACGCAACACAACCGACATCAATGCAATTCCTGTTTTGAAAAACTTAACTCACTTGCCTGTCATTCTCGACCCATCTCATGCAACGGGCGATGTCAATTACGTCACACCGATTGCGCGCGCGGCAATTGCGGCTGGGGCAGATGGTCTCATTGTTGAAGTGCATCCAGAACCAAGCAAAGCTGTATCCGATGGCAAGCAATCTCTCAAGCCAGAAAAATTTGTTGAGATGGTGAATCAAGTCAAAGCGATTGCAGAAGCGATGGGTCGTCGCATTGCTCCAATCAAAAAACCTGCTACTGCTGGATGGTAAATCAAATGGAGGATGGCTTTCGATTAGGAAATGCAAAAATAGGAATCATTGGATTAGGCTTGATGGGTGGCTCGCTGGCAAAAGCATTGAAAGGAAAATGTGAATCGCTTTTTGGATTTGAT
>DDVH01000046.1:15215-21806 GCA_002345215.1 Anaerolineales bacterium UBA2317 | reverse complement strand
TATTGGATGTATGCGCTTATATTTTTTATTGCTTTATCTTTATCCGAATTTGCAGAGAAAACTTGGTTTCAAATTGTTCTGGGTTTAATTGTTTTTACAATTGCAATTAACAATTTCAATTTTATTTTTTCTATACTGAAAGCAATTGCTCCGTTTTATTCTGCATTGTAGCGGTAAAATATCCTCATGCTCCTCGTCATTGACATTGGCAATACCAACCTCACACTTGGACTTTATGAAGGCGATAAACTTGGCGCGCATTGGCGTTTAGCCACAGACCATAACCGTATGCCCGATGAATATGGTTTGCAATTTTTAGGTGTGTTACAAAATGCAGGGAAAACAGTCAAAGATATAACTGGAATTTCATTAGCATCTGTTGTGCCGCCATTGACTGGAAGAGTGATTCAGGCTTGTGAAGAATACTTAAAACAAAAACCTTTGGTGGTTGATACCGGTATCAAAACTGGAATAAAAATTCGTTATGAAGACCCACGCGCAGTTGGGGCTGATAGAGTTTGTGATGCAGTAGCAGTGATGAAACTGTATGGCGGACCAGCTTGTGTTGTTGATTTTGGAACCGCTACAACGTTTAATGCTATTACAAAAGATGGTGAATATTTAGGCGGTGCAATCACTGCTGGAATCAATTTGGCGGCAGAAGCACTTTATACACGCGCCGCAAAACTCCCACGCATTGATTTGCAACTTCCGCCTTCTGTGATTGGACGAAATACAATCCATGCCATGCAATCGGGTTTGTTGTTTGGGTATGTCAGTATGGTTGAGGGAATGGTGGGCAGGTTTAGGTCAGAGTTAGGAAGCGATATGAAAGTCATCGCCACTGGCGGGTTAGCAGAAGTCGTCGCTAAAGAAACAAAAGTGATTGATATTATTTCTCCATGGCTCACGCTTGAAGGCTTGCGATTGATTTGGGAACTTAATCAATAAACAAAGACCCATGAAGATTGTCATGGGTCTTTATGATTAATTTCATAAACTTACAAAGCATGTGATGATTTGAGACACTCTTTGTCATTTGTTTTCATTTGTAAAATTATTTTACAAGGAGAATGCGATGAAAAGGATAATGTTTTTATTTGTGATAAGTTTTTTAGTGACGGCGTGTTTATTCCCGCCTCCACCTCCGCCGCAAACTGGTTCTGCACCTGCAACAGAGTCTCAGCCTGAGGCGAATGACCAAAGTTCCCAAAATCAGAATCAAGCATCCACTACGTCAGAAGCGGAAAGTGAATCACATTCACATTCGGATGCACCTCATACATCAGATGTTGATTTGACTCGTCTTGAAGTTGGTGATGGAAAATATTCCACGAGCCCGCAAGTGGGTTATGTATTTTCTTGCCAGACAACATTTAATGGCGGAGGCGCAACAGGCACAGGCAATTGGATGAATGGCGATGGCACTTGGAATGCGTTGATGAAAGCCGTTGTGGATGGTTCGGTTTCGTGGCCCCATGAATTTACAATTTCGATTCAAGGTGACCAACGTGTGTTTACTGGAAATGGTTTACCAAATCATACAACGGGAACGTATCCCGTTTCATCAAGTGATGATGCGTATGCTGTGGATAGGAATCCAAATTCGATTAGTGAACAAAATGTTACAGTCTCTTTACCTGCGAACCCAACAATTGCAAGTCAACCAAGTTGTGTTGGTGGTGCAATAGGAATTATGCTTTCGGGTGTTCCGATGTTCAATGCGTTTGACGCACAAGGTTTAGATGCGGGCGCGCATGAAGTGCAAGATAATTGTGATGGTCATCCACAACAATCAGGTGTGTATCATTATCATTCGTTGAGTGATTGTGCAACAGATACAACTGCTGGACATTCAGCATTGATGGGTTACGCGTTTGATGGTTTTGGAATTTATGGTTATTACGATTCAAATGGTGAGGAAGTAACCAATGAAGATTTAGATGAATGTCATGGTCATACTGAAGTAGTTGAATGGGATGGTCAATTGGTTGAGATGTATCATTATCATGCAACTCATGAATTTCCATATACAGTTGGTTGTTTCAAAGGTACAGCATCAGTGAGAACAAGTGGTGGTCAAGGTCAGGGACAACAAGGTGGACAGAATCAACAAGGCGGGCAGACTGGTCAAGGTCAACAACCTCCACAAGAAGCGATTGATGCTTGTGCTGGATTATCTCAAGGTGCAAGTTGTTCGGTTGGGAATATGAGCGGCACTTGTATGACTCCACCGAATTCAAGTCAGTTGGCGTGTGTTCCTGCTGGTGGACCACCTGGACCATAAATTAAAAATGACAGTCACTTTGAAAGTGACTGTCATTTTTTTTATTAATTAACCTGTGCCCCTACGGGAATTCGAATCCCGGTTTAAGCCTTGAGAGGGCTTCGTCCTAGGCCACTAGACGATAGGGGCGTACATTATTTAAGTGCGCGAGATTGTATCATCCCGAATTTGAAACGTCAACGAACACATGCAATTCCTTCGGTCCATGCACACCAATCGTCAAAGTCATTTCAATATCAGCCGTGCGTGACGGTCCCGTAATAAACACCGCCGCATTTTTATCTTTGACTAAATGAATCGCATCTGGCAATGATGGCACGATATCTTTTGATTTAAGAATAGCGATATGAATCTCTGGTAACAAAGATGGATATAGTGCTTCATCCGCTTCAAGCACTGACCCTGTATCTGCCAGCCCGACTATGGCATTTGTCACGCCCAAGCGGATTTGTGGGTCAGACTCATAAGTGAAGTCAATGTTTTCTTTTTTTAATAAAGATTCATCTAATGTATTCCGTTCAAGAAAAACTTTGTCTATATTTTTTGATTTTATAAATTCAATTATTTCTTGTTGAACATTTTTTGTTTGATAAACATTTCCGCTGACGGCGGATAATTCTTTTGTGAATTGGTTTATTAGGGAATCGGGAATCGGTATTGTGGGAATTGGTGAATCAGGAACATTTTGTTGAATTGATTTTGGTTCGATATTTTTTATTTGTGTTGAAATAAATTGCGAGCGAAAAGTTTTACTTGCAAAACGCGGAAAGTCTTTGCTGTATCCCCAACCAGTGAAAGCAGGCAGATGAATCCACTGCGAGAATGGCGAGAGCAGAAAAGTTATCAGCGAGGCAAATGTTTGAGAGAATGCAAACAACTTGGGGCGAGTCGAGAGGCGGGTGTATATCTGCAAAAACAATTTTGTTAATTGATTTAATCCAGCACCTTCACTGATTACTGATAACTGTTCACTATTCACTTTACCTGCTCTTACACGAGTCAACATTTTTGGTAAATCAATATCCACAGGGCAAGCATCTTTACACGCGCCACATAGTGACGAGGCTTGCGCGAGATGAATAAAATTTTCACCCATCAGCCCCGGCGAAATGACCGAACCAATCGGTCCGGGATATGGCGCGATAGATTTATCTTTTCCGATGTAAGCATGACCGCTGAGTTCGCGAAAGACAGGGCAAGCATTGAGGCACGCGCCGCAACGAATGCAATAC
Organism: Anaerolineales bacterium UBA2317; assembly: GCA_002345215.1. Classification (GTDB taxonomy): domain Bacteria; phylum Chloroflexota; class Anaerolineae; order Anaerolineales; family Villigracilaceae; genus Villigracilis. The sequence continues at coordinate 18,287 of DDVH01000046.1, read as the reverse complement.
AAAGATTCTTTAAGCGGCGAATTTCGCAAACGCGAACGTCCATTATCGAGAATGATGATATGACGTGTTTGATTTGGAAGGGGCTTGCGAAGTAGTTGAGTGTAAACAGAAATTTTTTGACCCGTTGCAGAACGCGCGAGCAATGAAATGAAAAGCGAAAGGTCATCAAGATTTGGAACGATACGTTCCATACCCATCAATGCGATATGAATTGGAGGAATGGTCGCAACCATGCGCGCATTGCCCTCATTGGAAACAACACAAATATTTCCAGTTTCTGCAACGCCAAAATTTACGCCACTGATTCCAACATCGGCTGTTAAGAAAACTTCACGCAAAATTTTTCTGGCAGTTGCAGTTAATGTCGGAATATCTTCTGTGTATTCGATATTTAATTTTTCGTGAAAGAGTTGCGCCACTTGTTCTTTTTTGAGATGAGCCGCAGGGGTGATGATGTGACTCGGTCTTTCTTTGCGAAGTTGTACAATGTATTCGCCTAAATCTGTTTCAACGACTTTTATATTTTCTTTTTCAAGCGCGTGATTAAGTTCAATTTCTTCTGTCACCATTGATTTTGATTTGGCAATTAATTTATGTAGGGGCGGACGGCCGTCCGCCCCTACGATTTGTAAAACAATTTGAATTGCCTCTTTTGAATCTTTTGCCCTGTGGACAACGACTCCATTCTCTTCATTCTTTGCAATAAATTGATTCAAATATTCATCAAGATTATCAATCACATCCGCACGGATTTTGTGGGCGCGTTGACGTCTCTCACGCCAATCAGGAATGGATTCAAATGCGACGGCGCGTCCATTCAGACGGCGCTCTGTGTTGTTATCCAATGCCGTTTGTAAATTTGAATTATTGATTGATTCTTTGATTCGTTCGCGGAAGAAGTTTGTCATATCAATTTGTGTCGTTTTTTAATTCATTATATAATACTTCGCATGACACATCGAAAAACCATAAAACTTCAGGTGTTTTGTTCATGCGCCTAAATGAAATTAAAAGAATTATTGCGTATGCTAGTTCACGGTTTCTCTCACTTTTTATCACATCGGTTATTGCGGTATATCTAACCATCGTCATTGCAAACATGGGTGGTTATGTAGATGAGATGATAAAAGGTGGAATTGAAGAAAGAATTGGCATCATGCTCGGAAGTGGTTGGCTTAAAGATGAACCATTAGAAGAACGAGCAAAACTGATTGAAGAAGCTCGTCTGGCTATGTATGAAGCCGAAGGGTTAAATCAGCCTTTTCTATTACGAACATTTCTTTGGCTAAAGAATGGAATTACCCTAGACTTTGGCGAAGCACGCCTGATGAATACCTCACGCTACGGTTTAGATAGTAGCCTCGTCAAAGACATTATCTTAGATAATCTACCACGCACTTTATTATTATTCACCACGTCAAATATATTTTTATTTTTAATTAGTATCAGCATTGCACTGACGCTGCCACGTCAATACGGCACTTGGTTAGATAAATTCTTCGTAATGCTTTCGCCATTATCGTCAGCACCGCCGTGGTTTTATGGAATATTCTTAATAGTATTCTTTGCTTTTCAATTAAGAATTCTTCCATCGGGTGGTATGTACGGTACCGACCCATCTGCTACACAACAATATGGTTCTGCATTGGTCGTTTTGCGTCATATGATATTACCTGTCGGTGCAATTTTCTTAAGCAGTTTTTTTCAAAGTGTATATTCATGGCGCACATTTTTCCTCATCTATGCCGAAGATGATTATGTTGAAATGGCGCGCGCGCGTGGTTTACCGAAAAATAAAATAGAACAAAATTATTTATTACGTCCAGCATTACCAAATCTATTAACTAGTTTTTCATTATTGCTCATCAGCAGTTGGTCAGGTTCCATGTTGCTCGAGTTGGTATTTCGCTGGCCTGGTATGGGGCTTGCGTTTTTCACTGCCGTGCAAGCATTTGATACACCCGTCATTGTTGGTTTTACAGTTATCTATGCTTACATGCTGGCGTTAACTGTTTTTATTTTGGATGTGGTCTATTCACTTGTTGACCCACGCGTAAAATTAAACATTGACTCACAATCTAAAAATGCTACGGTTCAAAAAACATCTGCTGATAAAAAACCGCGCCTCTTTCCTCGCTTCAAGTTGGGTGCTCTTCCCAACATTAAATTTAATCCCCAACATATTCGTAAAAGTTGGCAAACTGCGTTACAGCGAATTTGGTCAGCTACATCAAACTTTTTCCGCGAACTTATTAAGTATCCATCAGCCATAAGTGGCATCATCATTATTTCGATTCTCGTCACCAGTGCCATTTATATTTCTATGAACATGTCTTATGAACAATCTATTCGTATATGGCGTTCACAAGATTATGATTGGACAGAATATCCCAAACTGGCACCGCCCGCATGGACAAATCTGTTTCGGCGTGAAAAACTGCCTACGACGCTGATTCTTTCCGAAAGTAATCAAGAAGCGGTAGAAACATCTATATCCGAAAGTGGAGATATGATAGTCAAACAATCTTTATTTACATTTGACTATCCATTCACAGGCGGCTTCCCACAAGATGTAGTCGTCGCAATTGAATCTCAACACAAATCAAATCCATCTTTTGTTTCTTTGACGTTTATCAACCCTGCAGGAGAAGAAACCTATTTATCATCTTTTTCTGTCACACAAAAAACTTCTTATTACGTTTCGCAAGATGAAACCTTACAAAGAAAGTTAAAAAGTCTTTATCCTCAACAAGTATTATTTAGTGATGCATCTGCCAGTGAATTAAAACCACTTACGGGGCAATATCAAATTCGTGTTGATATTGTTCAATTTGAAAAAGATGCCAACACCGAATCAAAAGTAATACTTCACGGACAAGTATATGGCTGGGCTGGCACAGATATGCGCCGTCGTGATTTGTCATTAGCATTGATGTGGGGATTGCCGATTGCATTAGCCTTTGGCTTACTTGCAGTGACAATTACTTCGTTCACTACAATGTTGATTGCCGCCATTGGAGCATGGTTTGGTGGTTGGGTTGATGCACTCATTCAACGATTAACTGAAATCAA
>DDVH01000046.1:0-14945 GCA_002345215.1 Anaerolineales bacterium UBA2317 | reverse complement strand
AGAAGCATTTGGTTGATTCTTGGCGCAACGATTCTATTTAATATTTTTGGTAGTGCAATCAAAAATTATCGTTCTATCTTTGTGCAATTTCGAGAACAATCATATATTGATGCGGCGCGTTCTTATGGCGCCAGTGATTGGCGAATTATTTTCAAGTATCTTATCCCGCGCATTTTTCCTGTATTAATTCCACAAATTGTTGTGCTTGTGCCAGGTTATGTTTTTCTTGAAACATCTTTAGCATTAATGGGCTTAGGTGACCCAAGTGTTCCTACTTGGGGAAAACTTTTACGCGATGCTTATGATAACAATGCTTTAATACAAGGTCATTATTATTGGGTTTTAGAACCGTTAGCTTTGTTATTGATTACGGGCTTTGGCTTTGCTTTACTAGGTTTTGCACTTGACCGAATCTTAAATCCCCGCTTACGTGATATTTGATAATACTTCCGCGATATGCATCACGCGTTGATTTTTTTTCTGACGTTTCAACCCGCCTAAGATGTGCATCAGACAACCCGCATCAGTCACCACTAACGTGGAAGCCTGAGTCGCTTCGAGATTCATTATCTTTCGCTTCAACCATTCTGCTGAAAGTTCAGGGTGCTCCACAGACATAATGCCGCCAAATCCGCAACATTCTTGGGCATTTGGCAATTCAACGAGTGTTGCACCTTTTACATTTTGTAATAATGCACGAGGTTGTTTATCAATATTCATTCCGCGCAAGGTGTGACAAGATGGATGATAAGTTAATAGTCCATCCCATTTTGCGCCAACATCCGTGATGTTTAATTTATCTACAAGATATTCCGTAAATTCATAAACTCTGTTCGCTAAAGCCTTTGCACGTGGAAGCCAAACTGAATCCCCTTCAAATAATTCTAAATATCCATGTTTGAAGTGATGAGCACACGAACCTGATGGCATGACAATATCCCCGCTTATGTTTTCAAAAACTTTTATGGTATGTTCTGCAACCACACGAGCATCTTTTCTCAAGCCTGCATTGAATTGAGGTTGTCCGCAACAGGTTTGTTCGTGATTAAATTCCACGTCAATGCCGAGGCGTTGAAAAATGTCTACTACTGCTCGACCAGTTTGCGGGAAGAATGAATCGGTCAAACATGTGATGAAGAGTTGAACTTTAGGCATTAAGAAATTATAAGCCAATAAAAAATCCCTGATGAAACTTCATCAGGGATTTTTATCTTATATTACGATACTCACCAACCGACCTTTTGCCACAATCACTTTCTTGGGTTCTTTGCCTTCTAAATACTTTTGGATGGTTTCAGAAGTTAATGCGGCGTTTCTGATTTCTTCTTCACTTGCATCAGCAGAGACAATGACTTTATCTCGCACTTTGCCATTGACTTGAACTGGAATTTCGATAGTGTCATCTTTGGCGGCGGATTCATCTACAGTTGCCCATTTTTGTTGATGAATGGAATATGGTTTCTCTAAATGATTCGTCCACAATTCTTCGGCGATGTGTGGTGCAACAGGTGCTAACATTTTTATATAAATTTCTGTCGCTTCGTTCCATTCGGGTGTGCCAACGGCTCCTGCTTCACGCGCTTTGTACATATCGTTCAACAATTCCATCAAGGATGAAATGATGGTGTTGAATTCAAAATGTTCAAAATCATAGGTGACTCGCTTTAAGGTTTGGTGAACGCGTCGGCGCAGATTCTTTTTGACTTCGTCAGAAGCAGGTGTCCCTGAGTTTGAAGCGTCGTCGGTGAATAAAGTCCACACACGACGAATCCATCTGGCTGTTCCTTCAATGCCATGTGAATCCCAAGGTGCTCCTTGTTGCCAACGCGCAAAAAACATGATGTAAGCACGGACTGTATCTGCTCCATATTTTTGGACTAATACATCTGGCGCAACCACATTGCCTTTACTCTTTGACATTTTGCTATTGTCTTCTGCCAAGACCATGCCTTGATTACGCAATTGCATAGTGGGCTCACCACCTTCAGTGATTCCCATATCGCGTAAGGCTTTATGGAAAAATCTGAAATACAACAAGTGCATGTTGGCATGTTCGCTTCCGCCAGTGTATGTATCTACTGGCATCCAATAATTGTATTCAGCTTCATCAAATGGCGCCTTATCATTATGCGGACTCAAATATCGCAAGTGATACCACGATGAACACATGAACGTATCCATCGTATCTGTTTCGCGCATGGCATATTCACCACAAATTGGGCAAGTTGAATCTTTCCATGTTGGATGAAACTTCAATGGGCTTTCACCTGTCGGCTTCCATTCAGTAATATCATCAGGCAACAAAACAGGTAATTGCTCATCAGGCAATGGATTCCAACCATGCTTTTCACAATGGACCATCGGAATCGGCGCACCCCAAAAACGCTGACGCGAAATTAACCAATCACGATAACGATAATTGACATCACGTTTGCCAATTCCTTTTTCTTCCAAATATTCAATCACAGTTTTGATGGCAGGATTTTTCAAACCCTTATCATTGGTTGCAGGTGTGCCATTGAACTGACCAGAATTAATCATCACACCTTCATGTTCGTGGGCGTGTTCCATTGTGTCACCATTCAGTTCGACACCATCAGGTTGAATCACTGGAACAATTTTCAAACCAAATTTTCTTGCAAACTCAAAGTCACGTTCATCATGTGCAGGCACTGCCATAATTGCACCAGTGCCGTAAGACATCAAAACATAATCGGCAACCCAGATTGGGATTCTTTCATCATTAACTGGATTGATAGCATATCCGCCCGTGAAGACACCCGTCTTTTCTTTATCTTTCGCTTCACGCTGGATGTCAGTCTGTTTCGCCGCCTGATCCTTATACTCGCTGACAGTTTGCGCATTTTCTGGCGTGGTGATTTTATCCACCAACGGATGCTCTGGTGACATGACCATAAACGTCGCGCCCCATAACGTATCAGGGCGAGTGGTGAAGATTTCAATTGAATCGCCAGCCTCTGTTTTGAAAATAACAGATGCACCCTCGCTCCTTCCAATCCAATTGGTTTGTGAAACTTTGATAAATTCGGGCCAGTCAATGCCATCAAAATGTAATAACTCATCAGCATATTTTGTGGCTTTGAAGAACCATTGTTCCAATTCTTTTTTAATCACTGGTGTTCCACAACGGTCACACACTCTATCTTCACCTTTGACTTGCTCACGTGCCAAAGTGGTATTGTCTTTCGGGCACCAATCCACTGAGGCTTTTTTACGATACGCCAACCCTTTTTTATACAACTGGATGAAAAACCATTGTGTCCATTTATAGTATTCAGGGTCAGATGAAATCGCTTCACGTTCCCAATCAAACATGGCACCCATCGTACGCATTTGTTTTTCCATGCGTTCAATGTTTTGATACGTCCATATTTTCGGATGAATGTTATGTTTAATCGCCGCACCTTCGGCTGGTAAACCAAACGCGTCAAAGCCCATTGGGAACATGACGTTATAACCTTGCATGCGTTTAAATCTGGCGCGCGCATCTGGTGGAGTCATGGCATACCAGTGACCAATGTGTAAATCACCGCTTGGGTAGGGCAACATGGTCAAGGCATAATGCTTCGGTCTGCTTTCATCAATCACAGCCCGATATAACTTATCCGCTTCCCATTTGGCTTGCCACTTCGGCTCAAAGGCTTGCGGATTAAAAGATTTATCTTTTATCTCATTTTTTTTAGTCATTCTTTCCTCTTTATTAGTTTCATGTGTCAGGTATCAAGTTTCAGGTAAAAGTTTTACCTTATTAAATGAAATATAAATTGAGAAGGCTCATAAGCAATGGTCCTTGTTTCCAGAAAATAGTATTTGATTTCATACGAGCCTCCTTTCAAGACTTAAATAAAAAATCCTTCATCCACATCAGGGACGAAGGACTACTCCGCGGTACCACCCGAATTGTTTATTTGGTCTTTCGGTCTTATTAGTCTAACAGGTCAACAAATCAGACCAGTAAGACTTTTTAGACTATTCAGACTAATAAACCTCTCAAACGCTATAACGGGCTGACCCGTGAATGACTACATTGCTTCACCATTCAAGTCTCTCTTTCGAGAAAACAGGCGAGTTCGGTCTTTTTTATAGCTTCTCGTTGATACCATTGAAGGGCTTCCACCTTGCTTTCCCTTCTCGCTGCCGAGATGACTTACTACTCCTGCTATGACTTTTTATTTAATTTTTAGTGGACCCAGAGGGATTCGAACCCTCGACCTTCTCAATGCCATTGAGACGCGCTCCCAACTGCGCTATGGGCCCCTTTGTTTCAGTAATCAGTAAAACAGTTTTCAGTGAACAGTGATTGATTACTGAAAACTGCTCACTGTTCAGTGGACCTGAGGGGATTCGAACCCCTGACCTTCTCAGTGCGATTGAGACGCGCTCCCAACTGCGCTACAGGCCCAAATTCAAAAGCGTTGGCTATTCTAATTGAAGCGTAGGGGAATGTCAATTGCGAAAGTGAGAAATAAAAGATTTCACCACAGAGCGCACAGAGAACACCTTTTTAAAATCTCTGTGAACTTTGTGTTCTCTGTGGTGATAATTGCACTACTTTACCAACGGAAAAACAACCTTCATCGTCGTGCCTTTGCCCAAGCCTTCAGACTCAGCCCAAATCTTCCCATCTTGTGCTTCGATTAAACCTTTGGCAATCGAAAGCCCGATTCCTAATCCGCCATAACTGCGTGTATTGGGTGGCTCAATTTGATAAAACTCTTCAAAGATTTTTTGCAATTTATCAACAGGAATACCCTTGCCCCTGTCATTGACCCATGCTAGCACTTCGTTATTTTGTTGCACTGCACCGACTGTAATCTCACCACCACTGTTTGAAAAGCGCACAGCATTATTCAAAATATTTACAAATGCCAGAATTGTTTTTTCTTGGTCAACATGAATGAAGATGGGCGCATCTTGAAAAGCATAAGTCAGGCTGAGGTCACGGCGCGAAGCGGAGTACTTAATCTCATCCACAGCAAAACTCAAAATATCCTGTATCGGAACTCGTTGCGGATTCATCATCATTTCATCGGTTTGAAGCAAAGTCAGGTTGCTCATTTGGTCGAGGATGCCATGCATTTGTTCTGCCGCACTCAACACTTGATGAATATGCTCCGATGATTCACCTTTGGCAGTTTCCTGCAAAAACGCGCCGTAGCCCATAATGATTCCCAACGGCGTGCGTAACTCGTGCGAAGCCAATGCCAAAAAATTACTTTTGATTTCGTTATTTTCTTTAACTTTTTTGAGGGCTTGTTGCGTGGTTTTTAACAAACGTGCATTTTCAATTGCAATTGCCGCGTGAGATGCAATTACAGATAACGTTTCAACATCAGCTTCATCAAAATTTCCATTATTTTTATTGACCGCTTCTAACACGCCGACCGTTTTATCTTTGATATTCATCGGCACGCCAATTAAATCTTCCACTTTAAATTTTATATGATCTGAAACCAAAGAATAATGACGCGGGTCTTGCTCGGCAGTGTTATTAATCATCAAAGGTTTATTGGTACGAAAAATTGTTCCAGCCAAACTGTTTTCAATTGGCACTGGAATTTCGGCAAGTTTTTCGGGGTCTGAGCCAGTTGCCGCCGCAAAAAATAAGCGAGGCTTTTTTTCATCGTACAATAAAATCGAGGCGGCTTCGCAATTCAATAATTCGGTGGCAGTGGCTGTAATCGTTTGCAACAAAGTGTTCAATTCCAAATTGGAATTCAACGCCACACTTAACTCCACCAATCGCAACAACGATTCGTGCTTGCCTTGCAACTCTCTCAATTGACCAGTTTTTGTTGACATAAAAACAGTGTACATTCTTTAAGATTGAAATTCAAGACCCAATAGTCACATTTATTTTGATAGCGTCCTTGAGGGCTTGACCCTTTCGCTTGAACATCCTACAATTCATTTGCACGCTTCTTTTTTGACTTCAACCTGATTCTGCTTAGGAGACATTTCCCATGCCCGACTTTTTATTTCGCGGTTCGTTAGAAAAACTAGACAAAGATGTTTATGACTTAACCCAACTTGAACAAGAACGCCAAGCTCGTAAGTTGATTCTGATTGCTTCTGAGTCAACAGCCCCAATGGCAGTGCGAGAAGCGTTATCTTCTGCCTTTCAAAATATTTATGCCGAAGGCTATCCAGATGAAGAAACACGTTGGATGGATGATGCCGAAATTTTAGATTACCCCGCGCGTTTGGCAAATTATCGCCGCAACAGTGACCCACGTTATTACAAAGGCGTGGAATATGCAGATACGGTCGAAGCATTGGCTCGCAGACGCGTTGCACAAACTTTCGCAGCAAATGGAATCACTGCTGATCAAATCTACGTCAATGTGCAAGCGTTGTCCGGTGGACCTGCAAACAATGCTGTCTATCATGCTTTATTAAATCTCGGTGATACAGTCATGGGACTTAACTTATTGCATGGCGGGCATTTATCACATGGTTCGTCTGTAAACCGAAGTGGGAAATGGTTCAAAGCCGTACATTACACAATTGATGAAAACGAAAAAATTGATTATGAAGCCGTACATGCTTTAGCCAATGAACACAAACCAAAATTATTAATCGCTGGTTATTCATCCTATTCATGGATGCCAGATTGGAAAAAGTTTAGAGAAATTGCCGATGAAGTCGGCGCATATTTGTTGACCGATATTTCTCACATCGGCGGACTTGTTGCAGCAGGCGTTGTCCCTTCGCCTATTGGATTTGCTCATGTAGTGATGTCCACCACACACAAATCAATTGATGGTCCGCGTGGCGCAGTGTTGATGACCACAGACTCAGCAATTGCCAAGAAAATTGATAAAGCCGTTTTCCCCGGTGAACAAGGTGGACCACACGTCAATGTGTTTGCTGGTTTGGCTTTAACCTTCAAACTCACACAAACAAAACAATTTAAGAAGTTACAAGAACAAACTTTGAAAAATGCCAAAGCCATGGCAGACCAATTTGAAAAGCGCGGACTTCGCGTGCCATTCGGTGGCACAAATACACATCTAGTAAATGTGGATTGTACGAGTATTGTCGGGGAAGATGGCACAAAATTAAGCGGCGACCAAGCCTCTCGCATTTTAGATTTGGTTGGCGTGGTTGTAAATCGCAATACGATACCGGGTGATAAAAATTCTATGGATCCAAGCGGGATTCGTTTGGGCACACCATGGATTACACAACGCGGATTCGATGAAAAGAAAACGCGTGAACTCGTCAACATCATGGCTGATGTTTTATTGGCATGTGCACCTCATTCAGTGGATACTGTCAAAAAAGGAAAACAACGCCGCGCGAAAGTTGACTTCAATGTATTGAATGATGCCAAATTAAAAATCAGAAAGTTGTGTGAAACCGCAGGTATTGATTTCAAATATAAGAAAAGCGGATACCCTCATTATTATTTTGTAGATGATAAATCTACATCGGGTGTGTTTGAAATAACTGGTCAACGTGTAAGACAAGTTTTAGATTATGCAGTCTCATCTGATTTGTCAGCATTGAAAAAAGGCAAAGCACAAGAAACAACCATTGCAACACCAAAAGGTGTGGTCAAAGGTGTATTGGCAAAAGTAGATGATACAACGTATCAAATTCAAGTGCCTGCAAAAAATGCAGGTGTCGTTGGAACTTGGTTACGAGATTTATCTGATGGATATATGTCATTTAATTTAGATGGCAAGAAAGATTTTTCAGCAAAGAGAATTCCTGGTCCGTTTGTGGTGATGGATAGTAAGAAGGCTGTAAAGCAGAAGGCAGAAAAAAGTTCAGGTGAAGATAAACCTTATTTCATCGGAATCAATTCACAGGTCAAGAAAGAAGCGTTGCCTGAATTTAAGTGGAATGAATCAGAAGTAGGGGCGGATGGCCATCCGCCCTTACAAAAAACAGCATTGAATCAAACGCATCGAGATTTGGGTGGGAGAATGGTTCCGTTTGCAGGTTGGGAAATGCCTGTCGTGTATACATCTATTTTTGAAGAACATCTTGCCACGCGTAATGGCGCAGGTTTGTTTGATGTGAGTCACATGGGCGTGTATGACGTGCGCGGCGCGGATGCGGCTTCTTTCCTCGATGCAGTTTGCGGAAATGATTGCGGCGCGTTGCAACCCGGCGAAAGTTTATATACACATTTCTTAACGCCCGATGCCGATGTGATTGATGATACGTTGGTGTATCGCCGCGGCTGGGATAATTTTTTGGTTGTTGTGAATGCATCGAATGATGATAAGGTGCGCACATGGTTAGAAAGTGTGCGTGATGGAAAAGTTAAGATTGATAACGCACGACCATGGACTCGTACGTATGGTTATGATGCAAACATCCGCAACTTACGTGACCCGAAAGCTGGTTCTGCTATGCGAGTTGATATTGCTCTGCAAGGACCGAAATCGCGTGACATTTTATTAGCCATGGGTGTGGATGATAAAGCACATGCAAATATCATGAAGTTAAAGCGCACTGAATTATGTGATGCTGTGATTGGTGGATTTGATTTGATTGTTTCACGCACAGGTTACACAGGTGAGAAGATGGCGTTTGAATTATTTGTGCATCCTGAACAATCTGTTGAGTTGTGGAATAAAATTTTGAAAGTCGGTGAGCCGTTTGGAGTGAAACCGATTGGTTTGGGAGCAAGAGACTCATTACGTACAGAAGCAGGTTTGCCATTATATGGTCATGAAATGGGACTTGGTTCTGGTCTCGATACGTCCCGCGAAGACATGCGGGACTACTCGACCAGCGTTTTAAACGGAAGAGATTTAGGAGTCGCTGAAGGTGGATTTGGGTCTTACGTCAAAACATATAAACCGTGGTTCATTGGGCGTGACGCGTATGTTGCTAGAGAAAAAGAACGCAAAGGCGTTGTGATTCGTTTCCGCTTTGATGAACAACGCAATCCCATGGCACACAACGGCGACCCAGTTGTCAATGCAAATGGCGAACGGATTGGTTTTGTCACATCCAGTGCGCTGGATAGAGAACGCTTCCAAACGGGTCAGGCGTTTGTGGAGTTGAAGTATGCCAAAGAAGGCACGCCAATTGGAATCCATCAAGGTGGACGGATGGATCGTCCAGCAGGCTTGGCGAAGGTTGTGTCTAGGTTTGCGAAGTTGTAAGAGTAAGTGAATAGGGAATTGGGAATGGGACGGCAGCGAGGGATGCCGTCTCTTTTTGTTAATGTTTATGCTACTTATATTCTGTCGCCTTATTAGTAGCATTTTGCTAAACTTAAAATATGAATAGATTAAAGCTTTTTGGGGAAAAGATTCGTAAGTTAAGAATTGAACGAGGATTAAGTCAAGAAAAGTTGGCTTTTCTTTCAGGATTACATCGTACTTATATTGGTGCGATAGAAAGAGGGGAAAGAAATGTTAGTTTCAAGAATATAGAGAAGATTGCTAAAACATTAAAAGTTAGCCTCGAAGAGCTTTTTCGTAATATATAAGGAAAAAATTATGCCCGCACTTGCAGACAAAATGCCAGCAATTAATATTTCTGAAGAAGAATTAAAAAGATGGGGAAAACTATGGTTAAGTGATGAGAACCCTGAAAATGAAAAAAAGAAGGATAAGGCACCTTTTTCATTTGACAGACAGCAGAGTGTTCGTTTTGCTTCATTTATTGACTTAGCAGTTGGACAAGCACTAGCAACTGCTTTAGGTGGAATCCCTGTTGTAAAACCAAATTCAAAATCATTACTCCCAGAAAAAATTGATTGTATAGAAGTTGGTGCTGTGCGCGTTATTGGTGGAGTTAGACCACAAAACTATGATGTAGCATACCGCCCTGATGGACCACGTATAGTTTTTGATAGTAAAACATTAAATGAAGAAAAAAGTGTAGGTAAGAATTGGCAAAATATGATTAATGATTTGGCAACAGAAGCAACTACAATTCATACTAGATTTCCATATGCTATTGTCGCATTTATTGTGGTTGTACCTAAACCTGCCTTAGGTGCAAAACAAGAGTTTGACATAATTAGAACTCTGGAACGTTTAGGAAGTAGAAAAGACGTTTTAGATCAAGCACATTTAGCTGAAGCAATTTCACTTATTATTTGGAACCCAGAGACAGGAGAAATAGATAAAAACATTCCTAATTTAAATTCCCCTCTTCGCATTGAAACTTTTTCAGATACATTATTTCCACATTATTTAGATCGCTATAAAGGATTACCGCCTCATAGCGAGGAAGATAGCGACGAGGAAGAAGAATAATATCCTGTCATAACCAAATAAAATAGATTAGAATATAATTTCTAATTATGGAAACACGATTTCACTCAAATAAACGCCTACCAAATAATCAGAAACTTCGAGGTGGTTACTATACACCAATTGAGTTATCTGATTATTTAACTAAATGGGCAATTCGTGTCGGAAATGAAAAAATACTCGAGCCAAGCTGTGGAGATGGGAATTTTATTGATTCGATATTACGTAGATTTACTACTCTTAAAAAAAGTAAGAAAAAAATTTCCTCGAAAATTACTGCTATCGAAATTGAAGCAGATGAGTTAAAGAAAACTAAATCTCGTTTTGGTAATTATGATTTACCCAATATAGAGACCGAATTTATTTGTGGAGATTTTTTTTATATCTTTGAAAAGATTCAAAATAAGGGTAAGTATGACGTGATTCTTGGAAACCCACCTTATATTCGTTTTCAATATTTTGATAACGAGAGTAGAGAAAAAGCTTTTTGGCATCTGCGCAATATTGGGTATAGACCAACTAAACTTGCAAATGTTTGGTCTGCTTTTGTTCAATTAAGTATTGCGTTATTAAACGAGGGTGGGCGTCTCGCCATGGTTTTGCCAGCAGAACTTTTGCAAGTTGGCTATGCTAGTGAACTTCGCAAACGTTTATCAGCACAATTTTCCCATATAGTTATTGTCGGATTTAAAAAATTGGTTTTCCCTGAAATTCAACAAGAGGTGGTTTTGCTACTAGCAGAAGGTAAGAGAGAAATATCAATTCTCGAATCAGATATCCATACAATTGAATTTGAAGATAAGGATGCCTTATTAAAGTCCGAGAATTTGGAGGATGTAGTAAAGCATATTCCAATTAAACATTCTAGACCTTTGATGAAATGGACAGGGTTATTTCTCAACGAAAAGTCCTTTTATGCAATAGATGATGTTCAAAAATCCAAGTTAGTTATTCCGTTAGGACACTTGGTTAATATTGATGTTGGTGTAGTAACAGGTAGAAATAGCTTTTTTGTTTTTAATGAGAAGACAAGAAAGGAATTGCTTGCAAATAAATTTACTTTACCAATTATAGGTAAGACATCAACTTTAAAATCTATCGTGTTTGATGAAGAAGATTTTGACAAATATCAACTTACAGAGCCTGGTTATTTATTGAATTTAAGCGGTATCCCTGAAAGAGAAATTCCTAACAAAATCAAAGAATACATTGCTTATGGGGAATCTGAGGATGTTCATAAAGGCTACAAATGTAGAGTGAGAAAACGTTGGTTTGATGTTCCTTCAATATATGTACCTGATGCTTTTATGTTTCGCCAGATACACAAATATCCATTGTTTGTAGTAAATCGTGCTGGCGCAACATCGACTGATACCATACACCGAGTTAGATTTATTAACGGTACAAAACCAGAAAAACTAGCAGCAATATGCTTTAATTCTTTGACACTCGCTTGGGCAGAAGTTAGTGGTCGTAGTTATGGTGGTGGTGTATTAGAACTTGAAACAAGCGAAGCCGAGCATCTACCTATACCTTACAGTTCAAAAATTGAAATTGATTCACGAAAGGTTGATTTCTTGCTTAGAAATGGAAAGGATTTGGAAGCTTTAGAATATGTGGATAATGTGGTTCTTAGTAACTACATGGGTATTAGCAATTCAACAATCAAACATATTCGGAGTGCTTGGGTAGAGTTACGTAATAGGAGGACAAGTCGCCGTTTTGTAAAAGAACAAAAACAAGCGAAAAGTATATATGAACAATCTAAACCACAGTAATTACGTTTATTAGAAAAAGCCAAGAAATTAAAGATAAATAAGAAAAAATCATAAATCCCCAAACATAAATTTGCAAAATGACCCATCCCCCAGCCCTTTCCCTAAAAGGAAGGGGAGTTTGTTTTGTGAATTGTAGGGACGCGGCTTGTGCCACGCAGTGGTATTTCCGCGTCCAATGAAAAGATTGGGCGAGGCTACATCGTTCAAATGATGTAATTTCTAGCCTATAAAATCCTAGATTCTAGTAAGGAAATTACCCGTTTCTTTACTAGAAATGAAGTATTTCTTTACTAGAATTCGATAAATTCTAGTAAAGAAATTTGAACATTTTCTCTGCCAGTAGGGGAGAGGCACGCGTGCCACAAAGTGGTATGCCTCGCCTCTACATGTTTATATCTTCCTATGCTCCACAACGCGGATCTTAAACTTCGGGTCAGGACCAGGAATCGGCATCAACTTCGTTTTGATTTCATAATTTGGATGAGTTAATTCTAAACGCACAGCGCGTAACATCGCACCCACAGTCACCATCAATTGCACTTCGGCAACACCTGCACCCAAACAAGTATGTGGACCCAATGTATACGGCGCAAAAATTCCCTGCCCTTGTTTATGTTCTTTTCGTGGCGCAATGTAACGGTTTACATCAAACTTCCACGGGTCTGGGAAAAATTCCGGCAAGAAATGAGTCAATCCATTTGCAAAAATCACTTCCTCACCTGCTTTCACATGATGCCCAGCAAAATCAAAATCTTTCGCCACGCCACGCGGAGTAAACGGCGCAACAGGATATCTTCTCAACGTTTCAATGGTTGCTGCATATAGATTTTGCATTTTCGGAAGGTCTTGATACGGTGGGACTCCGTCCGCAAAACCCTCATCTACTTCTTTTTGAATCGCTTCATATACTTCGGGATGCTTGAGTATTGCATAGACCATGAATCCCATCGTGTTAGCGACTGTGTCCATGCCCGCAAAAAATGGACCAATCGTGGCGGCTAATAAATCATCTTCTGTCAGAGAGTCTCCATTCCAATCTTTAGCGGCAAGTAAGTCATCCACTAAATCTGGTTCATGCTCAATGACATTGTGACGATGTTCTTCTAAAACCAATTTTGCAAATTCCATTACTTTTTTCTTCGCGTTTTTATATTTGGGCAAAGAAAGCATCAAACGAGGTTGACGTTTAATCACCAAGACATTTAACAAAGTTCCCAAATAAATTCGTATCGCTTCAAAATGTTCTTTGGATGAATGATTGGTAAGACCTGTGCCTAATTGTTCAGTAACGAGTCTTTGAAATTGGTCTCGGGCGTAGATTAATGTCCCGGGTTGCCACGCATGTGTAAAGTCAGTGGTGAGGCGCACGAAGTCATCTAGTTTGGGGGCGATTCCGCTTTTTGAATATCCACGTTGCATCACCTTGCGCATGTGACGATGTGGTGCGCCATCTTGTGCGACCAAGAAATTTCTCGAACCCATTTGTGCGGCAAATTCACCGAATAATGATTCGCTGGTGAAAATTTCATCTTTATCTTGCGCCATAAAACGATTGGCTTCTAAACCAGCCATCACCACAAATTTTTGATTCGCGGCAGTAATGCGAAAGATGGGACCGAATTTATGATAACTCTCTAAAAAGAATTCAATTGGGCGATTCAAAAAATCAAGCGCATTGCCAAGCAATGGCAAGCCCGGTACACGCGGCGGGGCAGGGAGTTGTTTGTTAAATTCATAAGTAGTTTCAGTGAGAGACATTGTTTGAAATAGTTTCCTTTTTACAAATGAACGACTCGAAGCACGTGCTTCTAGTCGTTCTTGATTACCAAAAACGCGCTATTTTATCATTGGATAGATGTGAAAAATATTAAATTGACTTACAAGTGATTTACAGTACGATGTGAATAAAATTAACAAACCTGTGCAAAAATATGATAGCATTTGACAGTAATAAAATCTACAAAACTCCATCTAAGAAGTATAAAAAAACTTGGAGAAAACATGAATAAAGATACAACACGTCAAATTACTAACATCCTCGCCATCGTACTGGCTCTTGCGGTCAATATCCTTGCCACAACATTGCCTCTCAACAATCAAAGCACTGCTGAAATTTCAGACCGCTTTCTGGTCTACTTCGTCCCTGCAGGTTATGTCTTTTCGATTTGGGGCATCATCTATCTCGGCTGGATTGCCTTCGCCATTTATCAAGCCCAACCTGCTCAAAAAGAAAATCCGCGTTTACGAAATCTCGGATATCTATTTGCATTAAGTTGCCTCTTCAATGCCGCCTGGTTATTCTGTTGGCATTACAACTTATTCGGCTTGAGCGTTTTGGTCATGCTCACATTATTGAGTCTGCTTATTGCAAGTTATCTCAAATTAAATGTTGGGAAAACTTCTGTCAGCAATATTGAAAAATGGAGCGTAGATATTCCTTTCAGTATTTATCTCGGCTGGATAACCGTCGCCACAGTTGCCAACGTCACCGATTATTTATATCTACTTAATTGGAATGGATTTGGACTCGCTCCGCAAGTTTGGGCTGTGATTATGCTCATCATCGCCTCTGCGCTTGGATTTGTGATGACGTTCACTCGTCGGGACAGCGGCTACGTTTTTGTGTTGGCATGGTCATTCGCAGGAATCGCAGTTAAACAAGCCAATGAGTCTCTTGTAGCAAATACTGCTTGGGTTGTGGCAGTCATTATGCTAGGTTTGGCAATCTATTCGATTGTGCAACGTCGGCAAATGAAAAAGTAAAAAATATCTGTGCATGTAAAGAATCAAACAGACGGGCGTATGCCCGTCTGTTTGACTTACACTAACAATAAAGAGGAGAGGATATGGGTACGTTTATTGAGGCGGGAGAAGAACTGCATCAATGACGTGGATAACACCATTGGATGTTTCAATA
>DDVH01000011.1 GCA_002345215.1 Anaerolineales bacterium UBA2317 | reverse complement strand
CAAATTTTATTTTTTTGCTCAATATGATGATTGATAATTTCAACTGCTGATTCAATATTTGGAAACGGCGTTGATAAAACTTTTTCGGGATATAAAAACGTTTCGGCTTCTTCTTTTGAGTTGATTCCGCGTCGGAGAAGAGTCTGCTGAATGAGTAGAGGCAGGTTGAGGTCAGAAAAAGAAGCGGGAATTTCTATAGGTTGAGGGTCAAGCCAGCGAGTCATGTCATCATTATAATTTACCCCTTGACTCTAACACTATGTAAGAGTGTATATTACAGCCATGTTCAAGATAGGTGAGTTTTCGCGTTTGAGCCGCGTGTCTGTTCGGATGTTGAGGCATTATGACCAACTCGGTTTATTGACTCCCTCACAAACGGATTCGTTTACGGGCTATCGTTATTACTCAGCAGATCAATTGCCACGTTTGAATCGCATCATCGCATTGCGTGATTTAGGATTCTCACTTGAACAAATTGCAGAGATGTTAAATGAAGATGTATCTAGTGAGCAGTTATTGGGGATGTTGAAACTAAAACGTGCTGATGTGGAACAACAAATGCAAACAGAACAAGAAAGATTATACCGCTTGGAAGCGCGGATTAAGCAAATGAACCAAACCGCGAATCATACAAAATATGATGTTATTTTGCGAGATATTGAATCAGAATTGGTTGGGGCGTATCGTGAAGTTGCAAAGGATGACAATCGCATTCAAGAAATGTTTGATTTAGTGGAAACATATATTGCTAGATATGAAAATGCACGCGCAGATAAACCTCCATTTACGATTTATTATGACGATGAATATCGTGATGTAGAAATTGATTGTGAAGTATGTGTGCCATTGAAATACGCGATTCCAGAAAGTGAATCGATTCGGGTGCGAAAAACGCCGAAGCAATTCAAAGTGGCATGTGTCGTTCATGTGGGGAATTATTTGAATATTGGTCAAGCCTACAATGCTTTATTGAATTGGATTGATGTCAATGGTTATCAAATGAAAGGACCGATTCGCGAAATCTATTTGAAATATGGAGCAGATGGTTTGGAATTTGAACTTCCACAAACATATCTGGCGCAAGAATCAAATCAATATGTGACAGAACTTCAGTTAGTAGTTGAGAAATTGTAGGTCACGTTTGTAACGTGACGTCATGCTAAAAGCATGACCTACATAAAGAAAGGAAAATATCATGGCATATTATCTCGTCAAAGCAAAATATCATGAAAATTTATTGAAAGAATTAAGAAACAGGCTCGATAGTGGCGAAATCAAAAAGATGAAACCATTTGGTCAAGCATTGCAATATGGATTAGATAATGCACGGCTTGATGAACATGATTCCAGTTTTGCAGTTTGGGAAGAAGAGGATTATTGCAATCCGCCGTTGGCGCAAGAAAGAGCCGCAGTGTTAGACACCTATTTCACAAGTCTAGAAGTGAAGCGTGTGAAAGAAGGTGAAGGCTGGAAGGAAATTGAGACACTGTCAAAATTATGGAAGACTGAAAAGGGTGCGTCGCACTCCTTAACTGGAAAATTTATTTAATTGCATAAAGTGCGACGCACTCGCACATGGAGATAAACATGCGATATAAACTTTTAGGCAAAAGCGGATTACGAGTCTCGGAGTTGTGTCTTGGCACAATGACGTTTGGAAATGATTGGGGCTGGGGTGCAGAAAAAGATGAAAGTAAAAAAATGTTTGATTTGTTTGTAAAAGAAGATGGAAACTTTATTGACACTTCAAACAATTATACAAACGGCACGAGTGAAAAGTTTATTGGTGAATTTATAAAAAATGACCGTGACCATTTTGTGATTGCAACAAAATATACATTAACCGAAAGAAAGTCCGACCCAAATTTCGGTGGCAATCATCGCAAGAATATGATGCGTTCGATTGAAGGCAGTTTGCAAAGATTGAACACGGATCATATTGATTTATTTTATTTGCACATGTGGGATTATGTAACACCGATTGAAGAAGTGATGCGTGCTTTAGATGACCTTGTGCGCGCTGGAAAAATTTTATACGTTGGTATGTCTGATACACCTGCATGGGTTGTGTCGCAAGCCAATGCGATTGCTGAGTTAAGAGGTTGGTCACGTTTGGTTGCGTTGCAAGCACCTTATAGTATTGCAGACCGTGCATTGGAACGAGATTTAATTCCAATGGTAACTGCACATGATATGTCTGTGTTAACTTGGGGCGTTTTGGAAGGCGGTGAGTTAACTGGAAAATATAATTCTCCAACCGATGAACCCAAACGTTCAAGTGATACCAGTGAAAAAATAAAAAAGATTGCTTCGTTATTGATGGATATTGCTAAAGAAGTGGATGGCACGCCTTCACAAGTTGCTATCAATTGGGCACGTCAACAATCAAAAAATATTATTCCAATCATTGGCGCACGCAGTGAAAAACATTTGAAAGATAATTTGGGATGTTTAGATTTTGAATTGACTCAAGAACAGATGCAACGCCTCAATGACTCAAGTCCAATTGATTTGGGATTCCCACACTCTTTCTTATCCTCAGACCATGTTCGCGGATTAATCTTCGGCGAGACATTTTCTAAAATTTCAATTTGATTTTATAGGGGCGACTTGCGAGTCGCCCCTACGTTTTATCTGGGGTAAATATCTCTTCAATCTTTTTCCCAAATAATTTTGCAATATCAAATGCCAGAGGTAGGCTTGGGTCATATTTCCCTGTTTCAATCGCATTGATGGTCTGACGCGAGACATTTAACTTATCTGCCAAGTCTGCTTGCGACCAATCTTTTTCAGCTCGTAAAACTTTGAGATTGTTTTTCATTGGTATTTTTTCCAATAATAGACGAGGCTAATTCCCCACAGACCAAACATCATCGGCAGAATCAAAACGGTGGGAAATTTCGGAAAGCCGATGCTTTCAAGAATGCCATAGCCAAATGTAATTAACCCTGTGGTTATCGCGGAAAACATAATCGCGTTGGATTGAACTTTTTTCTGAAGCTCGTCACTGGCTCTTAGGTCGCGCATGATGGAAGCGATGGCAGAGATAATTGTTGCTACAGAAACTCCACCTACTATACCGATTCCAACATTATCGAATGCAGTGCCAATCACAATGCCAATTACAATTCCTAATGCAAGACCTAATCCTAGATTTTCTGATTTCATGATTTACTCCTGTAATGTTCCCTTGACTTTCAATGATATAAAGTAAACTTTACTAGTCAAGGTTATTTACCTACTGTTTTAGGTGTTTTTATAGTGATGAATTTATTTTCTTGCACTGGAAACTTATTTTCTTTTTGTGACCAATCTCTTTCGGCACGCAATACTTTGAGATTATTTTTCATGAATATGTCTTCCAAAAATAGCCGAGGCTAATGCCCCACAAGAAAAACATAATTGGCAAAACCCAAATGGTGGGGAAGGGTGGAAAACCAATGTTTTCGAGAAAGCCATAACTGAAGGTGATTAATCCAGTAGTGATGGCAGAAAAAGTGACTGCTTGCAATTGGATTCTTTGTTGCAGTTCATCACTTTCTCTCAAGCCTCGTAAAATTGAAATGACAACAAAAATTGTTGGGATAACTGGAATCAAAGTAATGATGATTTGAGCAAATTGTGGAAATTCAAAATTGTTTAATATGGTTGTGCTTACTATTACTGCCACAACATAAATTCCCATTGATATTCCAAATTCTTTGAAATATCGTTTCATCACTTCATTTTGATTCATTGTTATCTCCTTTTTTATCATCATCTTCCTTAGTTTTGATAGAGCCGAATGCCATTCCTAACACACCACCAACTATCATACCCAGGGCAATATTGTCGAGTGCGGCACCAATTGCGATGCCAATGGCTAAAAAAACTGCAAAACGTGCACCAGAATTATTCTTGTTCATGATTTTTCTCCTGTAAAGTTTCCTTGACTTTTGATAGTGTAAAGCAAACTTTACTTTAAGTCAAGGGTGATTTACCCTCTAATTTAAGGTTATATCAAGCACAAGTTAAGAAAATAGTTGAAGTGTAGAACCAATTAGAAATCAAGAAAGAAGCGTTATTTCGTTTCTCGTTCCGATAACCCCATCAAATATAAAACTCCATCTAACCCCAAAACATTTAATGATTGTTTGGCAGAGGCTTTGACGAT
Organism: Anaerolineales bacterium UBA2317; assembly: GCA_002345215.1. Classification (GTDB taxonomy): domain Bacteria; phylum Chloroflexota; class Anaerolineae; order Anaerolineales; family Villigracilaceae; genus Villigracilis. The sequence continues at coordinate 30,101 of DDVH01000011.1, read as the reverse complement.
TGGTTTGGCGCGAAAGGCGATGCCAAGACCTGCAATGCTCAACATGGGGAGGTCGTTTGCGCCATCACCGACGGCGATGGTTTGCTCTAAAGAGAAGCCTTCGTTTTGTGCAATTTTTTCTAACAGAAATGCTTTTTTTGCACCATCTACAATTTCACCACTGACTCGACCTGTGACGATGCCATTTTCAATGTCGAGTTCATTTGCAAAAACATAATCAATGCCAAGTTTTTTTTGAAGCATTCGTCCGAAATATGTAAAGCCACCTGAAAGAATGGCAGTTTTGTAACCTAATTTTTTTACAGTGGATATAAGTTTTTCTGCGCCTTCGGTTAACATAAGTGTTACTGCAACTTCAGCAAGTGCAGTTTCGGGTAAACCTTTTAGTAGTGCAACTCGTTCTGTAAAACTTTGTTTGAAATCTAATTCGCCACGCATGGAGCGTTCTGTAATTTCGGCTACTTGTTTTCCAACGCCTGCGCGTTTAGCAAGTTCATCAATCACTTCGGCTTGGATTAAAGTTGAGTCCATGTCAAATGCAATCAAACGTCTGTTGCGACGATAGACATTATTTTCTTGATAAGCAATATCTACATCAATTTCATTTGCAAGTTCAAGGAATTGTCTGCGTAATGCGGTTAAATCTGAAACGGGTCCACTTAATGAAAACTCAACACATGATTTACTATTTCCATTACTTAATTCATTTAATGGAACTCGACCAGATAAGCGGATGATTTTATCAATGTTTAATCCGTTATCAACGACGATGCGTGATAACCGACTGATTTGATGGGCTGTGATTCGTTTGGCTAATAACGTGACGATATGTCTACGTTTGCCTTGTTGACCAACCCAATGTTCGTAACTTTCTTGTGGAATATTGACAAAACGAACTTGCATGTTTAATTCATCTACTGTTTTTTGAACAGCATCTTTGATAATATTTCCGTCACTGATATTTTCTGGGATTTGAATCAACATGCCCAACGACAACGCATCATGGATGACCGATTGACCGATATCTAAAATGTGGACATTGTATTCTGCTAAAACTTTTGTGATTGCGGCAGTGATACCAGGCTTATCCACGCCTGTGATGCTGACTAAAATAGGTTGTTTCAAAATTGCCTCGCAAGAATAGAATTTAATCCCCGTTACTTAAATTATTTATAAAGGGAAATCGCGCCCAATATTATTCGGTTTTTCTTTTTAATGCTAGTAGTGTGATGTCATCAAATTGTTCGGCTGAGCCGATGAAGGTTTGTAGGGTTTCTTCCATTTTATTTACAAAATCAGTTGGCTTTGTTTTTGACTTAAGAATTTCTAGCATTTTTTCTTTGCCGAAAAATTCTCCGTTGCTATTTAATGTATCTGGAATGCCATCTGTAAATGCAATTAATAAATCTTCATCTGAAAGCGTAGTTTCTTTGACCTTAAAAACTGTGTTTGGGATTACACCGATTGCAGGACCTGTATAGGGTAATTCGGTATGTATTTGTCCGTTTTTTTCGACAATCAAAGCAGGCTCATTGCCACCGTTAATATAGGTGAGCTTTCCGTTTTTTGGGTCTAAAATGCCGATAAAAATTGTAGCGAACATATACGCTTCTGCGTGTGCGTCTGTAACGTAATTGTTCGTTAGTGAAACCGCATGGTGCAGGCGTTGTGAATGGGTCAATTTTTTCAAATCTTGTTCGCTTGAGAATTGATCCGTTGTGGAGGCGGCGCGCAGTAAACTGCGGAAGAGTGTCATAAACAATGCCGCGCCAATGCCCTTTCCGCACACATCTGCAACAAGAAATGTCAAACTGCCATCAGGCAAAATGAATGCATCATAAAAATCTCCAGCTACTTCTTTAGCGGCTTTGAAGTAGGATGCAATTTCCCACCCTTCAATTTTGGGTAACTCGGCTGGTAAAAATTCTTTTTGAATATCGCGGGCGATGTTTAATTCGTTTTCTAAACTTTTGAGATATAGGTCTTGCAAATCTCTTAGATGTTTTTTTTCTAAACAAGATTGAATACGAGCTTTGAGAAGTGTTGGTTCAAATGGTTTGGGGAGATAATCTTCGGCACCAAGTTCAATGCCTTTGACGATGTTTTGTAAATCATTATTAGCAGAGATGACAATGATCGGAATATTACGAATTTCAGAATCGGCTTTTACTTTTTCAAGCACGGTGAAGCCATCCATAATGGGCATCATAATGTCGAGTAAAACCAAATCGGGTTTTTCATTTGATATTTTTTCAAGTGCATCTTTTCCATTCACTGCTGTGATGGTTTGATAATTTAAATCTTCGAGTTCTTGTTCGAGATAATCTACGTTGAAGGGTTCGTCGTCAACGATTAAGATGCGGGGTTTGTTCATGAATCTCCATTAGCTCAAGCCGCCGTCTCGGCGGCGTTTTATGAATCATTCTTGCGCCGAGGACGGCGCAAAGAGCAGATAAATTATTTTAAATATTCTTTCAACTTATCAAATAACAATTTGTCGTTAATCGGTTTGGTGAGGTAGTCGTTGCAACCTGCTTCAAGGGCTTTAACTTCGTCTCCGCTCATGGCGTGTGAAGATAAACCAATAATCGGTAGTGTTTTGTTGGTTTCGCGAATCTTTTTTGTGGCTTCGTATCCATCCATGACGGGGAGTGCCATATCCATCAGAATCAAATCAGGCTGTTGGCTTTGTGCCATTTCTACGCCTTGTGCGCCATCTTTGGCGATGACGAGGTTGTATTCATCTTCCAGTAGTTGGGTGATGAGGTCAATATTTAATTCGGTGTCTTCGATAACAAGAATTGTTTTCATAACTTCCTCCAAGTTAGTTAGAAGAATCAGCTTCGGGTGTAGTAAATGCTGGTTGTGCAGAATCAGGCTGAATGTCTGAATGTGAAGCGGATTTTTTATCTGTATAATGAATTGGGAGTGAAAGTGTAAAGGTTGAGCCTTTATCTGGTTCACTCGTAGCGGTTAAATTTCCACCTAGTAGATGAGCCAAGTTGCGACTAATAGAAAGCCCAAGCCCTGTGCCTCCATATTGGCGGGTGGTGCTGGAATCGGCTTGCTGAAATTCTTCAAAGATTCTGCTCAGTGCTTCTTCGTTCATGCCGATGCCTGTATCGGCTACGTCAATTTTGAAAAATGAGTTTTGATGATAAACACTGATTTTAATTTTGCCGTCATGAGTAAATTTGGCGGCATTGCTTAATAGGTTGAGAATGATTTGTTTTATTTTGTTTTGGTCTGAATAAATAAGCGGAAGGGTTATATCGTTTTCTTTTTCAATTTTCACATTTGGCTTAATCAGTGGTTTGACAGTATTGAAACATTGGTCTACCAAAGCATTGATGCTGAAGTTACTGGCTTGCACATCCATGCGCCCTGCTTCAATTTTTGCAATATCTAAAACTGTATTGATTAAATTAAGTAAATGCTCGGCACTTGATAAAACCTTATCAAGATTGTCAGTTTGTTTTTCAGGAAGAACGCCTTCTGATTTTCCACGAACGATTCTTGTGAAACCAATAATGGCATTGAGTGGTGTGCGCAGTTCATGACTCATAGTAGCAAGAAATGCACTCTTGGCTTTGTTAGCATTCTCTGCTAAGGCGCGAGCCTCTTCTGCCTCCTGTGTGCGTTCGTTAACACGTTGTTCTAGTGTTTGATACAAGCGTGCGCTATCTACTGCACTCGCAATTTGACTTCCAACAATGACGAGTGAGTTTACTGAATCCTGAGGAATGGGTCTGTTGGTTTGTGAATTATCTGCTAACAATACGCCAATGATTTTTCCTTGTACAATTAATGGCACGCTGACGTATCCTGTGATTCCAAATTGAATCAATGAGTTGCGTTGCGCTTCATCCTTGATTTCATCTATGCTGTTGACCTGAACAGGCTCATGGCTATTGATACTTTGCATAAGCAGGGAATCTTTTCTTTCGAGAGGGATAGATAGGTTTTTGACAGCATTAATTAATTCATTTGAACCACCAATAATATGCCCATCTGTGAGCACTTTTTGTTTTTCATCTACGAGCATAATCATGGCGCGGTCAAAGTTCAAATGTTTAATGACTGCTTGTAAACTTTTTTCAAGCAATTCATCAAGGTCTAAAACTGAACTGACTGCTAATCCAATTTCATATAGGGCGGTCAGTTGAGAAATCTTTTGTTCGAGGCTGACATTTGACAGTTGTAAACTGCTATTTGATTTTAATAACTCATCATATTGTTGTTCGCTTTTTTCACTTTGCTCAGTTAGGATTCTTTGTTGGCGGTCACGTTCGTAATTGCCTATTTCAATTCGATATGCAAACCAAGTGCATAAAGCAGGGAGAAGTGCTACTAACTCTATCCATTCCCAAGCAGGTAAACGCAAGAATGTATAAAGTAATAATGCTACTGATATAACAATGCCACTCCATACTTTCAACCCAACCTGTGGGCGTGGAGTTTCCCAAGTAAATTCCCATTCACAATATTCATCGCCTTGTAAACGACATTTTCTTTCTTTAATTTCTGCTGGGGCTAAACCAGAATGAAACTTTGGTAAATGAACCAAATATCCTTGGAATGAATGGCAGGTTGCTAAAATGGAATGTTGATGAAGTGATTTGGGTAAATCAGCCAATTGCTGGTCTGGGCGCATTCGCAATACGGCTGAGGTAGCAGTCGTTTCAATGGTTTCAATATCAATATTGGAATACTTTGCTACGAAACGTGGAAATGTTTTGAAAACGCTATTCAATGGAAATGGGCGAATCATATACGCCACTGCACTGTCATCATTAAACTTGCCTTTATTGAAATGGAAATCAGGGTCTTCGCAAACGGTTCGACAAATTTCAAAAAAGAAAGTTGAAAATTCACGTGAATAACTATTGCCTTCATTCAAAAGATATTCGGCTGTGACGTGATACTGTGGGTCAGGAATTGCATCATTAAGCCGCTTCACTACTTCGTGGAAGGCTGATTCTTGAGCCTCTTTTATTTTTTTTGCCCGTTCTTGTGAATTTAATTCAGCAGGCAATTTGAGGGCAGTATGTTTTCCTATCACTTGATATAGATAATTTAACGAACCTTTATAAACTACCCCACGACTTTGCTTAATTGGTTTTCCTTGTTCATCTAACCCAAAAGGACGCCCTTGCATTTGCTTGGGGAGAGGGGGCATTTCGGGAATTGGAAAACGAATACTAGACATGTGTTTTCTTATTTAGAGGGTTGCATTTGAAAGACTTGATATAAAAAGTCGTTCATAAAGACCTGATTCGGGTCGAGGCTTTGTCTGATTTGAAGAAATTTAGCCATGTTTGCACCATACATAGACTTGAGATTGTCTATAGAATAGATAGCTTTTCCCCAATGTGGTTTGCCGCCTAGCGCAATCCAATCTTGTTCTATTTGTTTAAAGTAATCTTCGTATTGGCTGGTTGGGCGACCATCTCCATTAAATGTCAGGATTTCTATGCAACAGGTATGGTCATTGCCAACAGTTGGTGATAGATACGCACTACTATTTTGTATATAGCGTGTGTGTAAGACCATATTTTGCGGATACAGACCTTGGTCTTTTAGTGCATTGACTCGATTTACTACTTGGTTCCAAGCTTTTTGTACGTTTGTAAAATCATTGTTAGGGATGTTAATACAATAGCTCATATCCCACACTTGAAGGTAGGATGTTTGATAGTGAAATACCAACGAAGACTCGGCTATAACATTATCCGCTAGTTTATTCTCAGGCATTAGAAATGAAAAAAATTGCATAATCAGAGGCGTTAGGCTTGGTGTATTTTGAAGCCTATCCATTAGAAACTTCCCAAAGGTTGAAATTTCGAGATATGTTTTTAATTCATCCCAGCCCCATTTGATCTCGCTTTCAGTAGCAGGTTTCGGTGTCTTATCCCATGTTTTTATCCAACACTGTTTGTTAAAGGGAAACCAGAATACTTCAACATAATCGTGGCTTGTTACAAGTTTTTGAATGTTATTAATCGTATCAACCATATCTGCACGCCCATCCACTACTTGCAAGTTGAATAATGGCACACATTGTAAAGTGACACTGAAGATAATACCAAGCGCACCCAGACTTACACGCAAGGCATTCATCATCTCTTCGCCATCGCTTTCAACAGTAAAAGTTCGCCATGTACCATCTGCCAAGATTACTTCCATGCCTACAACGAGGTCAGAATATGTTCCTTGGTTATAGCCAGTTCCATGGCAACCCAATGCCACCGCACCGCCGACTGTGACATAAGGAATTACTGTTTCAGTTTCAAGAGATAATTTATATTTTTCTGAAAGTTCAACTGAGAGATCACCAACCATCATCCCAGCCTCAACAGTGACTAGATTCTTTTCCATGTCCACTGAAATGATTCTGTTGAAATTTGTCATGTCAATCATGTAATCATTGGTTGGCACAACGGGTGTCCATGAAAAGCCGCCGCCGAGCACGCGGACTTTTTTACCTGCATTCTTTGCCGCTAATACAATCTTGGGCAAATCATTAGCATCTGTTGGTTTACAATAATTAGATGGGGTGGCTGTAAGATTTCCGTTCCAATTGTGCCAAGTAAAATTTTGCTGACAGTTATCTAAATTAGGCATGACGAAGTCTCCGTGTTTAATTGGGTTGAGAAAATGTTGATGGAACAGAATCAGCTTGAACGTCAGATGATGAAGCGGGTTTTTCATCTTGATAATGAATGGGCAGAGACAATGTAAACGTTGATCCTTTATCTAATTCACTGACGACTGTTAAATCACCGCCGAGCAGACGGGCGAGGTTGCGACTGATGGCAAGCCCAAGACCTGTGCCGCCATATTCACGCGTGGTGCTGGAATCGGCTTGTTGAAATTCTTCAAAAATTTTGCTGAGGGCTTCTTCGTTCATGCCGATGCCTGTATCAGCCACATCAATTTTGAGAATTGAATTTTCATGCGCCACATTGATCTTGATTTTGCCTGCATGTGTAAATTTGGCGGCGTTGCTTAACAAATTCAAAACAATTTGTTTAATTTTGTTTTGGTCTGAATAAATCAGTGGTAATGTAATATCATTTTGTTTTTCAAAACGCACAGTTGGCTTGACGAGTGGTTGGGCTGTGTTGAAGCATTGGTCAACCAAAGCATTGATGCTGAAGTTGCTGGCTTGCACATCCATTCTGCCTGCTTCAATTTTTGCAATATCTAAAACGGTGTTAATTAAATCAAGCAAATGCTCGGCGCTCGATAAAACCTTATCCAAATTTTCTTTTTGTTTGTCGGGCAAGGCATCTTCGGCTTTTCTACGCACGATTCTCGTAAAACCAATAATGGCATTCAATGGCGTGCGCAGTTCATGACTCATGGTTGCAAGGAAAGAACTCTTGGCTTGGTTGGCATGTTCGGCACTTGCGCGCGCTGATTGGGCTTCATCAAATAATTTTGCATTTTGCACAGCAATCACAGCTTGGCGTGCAAGCCCATTTAAGAACTGTAATTCACTTTCAAGAAACTCTTTATTTTTTCCATTGCGCCAAACTGCCATAAGACCAACTAATTCAGCATTAGCAAGCAATGGCACGGCTATGAGATGTTCATCCGAACCAATTTCTGTACCTGCAATTTGAATCGCGCGCGAATCATGCTCAACATCGTTGACAATTTCACCGATTTTATTTTGGGCAATGTTTCCTAAGATGCCTTCACCTACATTGATAGTGTCATTACGCAGATTTTCCGCTTCATCGCCAATGGCGGCAATGGCTCTAAATACCTGACCATTTCCTTCGGGGAGGAAGAGGCCGCTCAGTTCGGCTTTCAATACATTTTTCGCATGAGTGGCGATTCCCTCTAACACGGTTGATGACTCAAGTCTGGATGAAATATCACGGCTGATATCTAGCAGAGCAACATTTTCACGCTCACGGCGGCGCGTTTCTTCTAGCAGACGGGCATTTTCAAGTGCCACACTCATAGAACTTGCTAAGGTTTGTAACAAACGCACATCTGATTCACTGAATGCGTTTTCATGGTCAACGTTTTGTAATGAAATAACTCCACGCACTTCATTGTTAATTAAAAGTGGCACACCTAAATATGATTTCGCAGGTTGACCCGCCGCCACTGCACCGCCTAAGGCTTTGCGCCGTTCTGCTAAACCTGTATTGATTAAGGTCATGCGGCGTGTTTCAATAATATATTTGGAAAAACCAATCGGCTGGGATGGCTGAATCGTTAATCGTTCACCTTTTTCAACTGCATACCGCCAAGTACTGCGATTCAATTGTGGGTCGTATTCAATAATCGTTACCACTTGCGCATCAAAGACTTCTTGTAATTTTTCTCCAAGCAGTTCATACATGCCTTGCATTTCCATACTGGCTGATAATTCGGCTTGTACATTGTTGATGATGGCAAGTTCTTTGGCACGTTCTTCTGTCACTTTTAAGAGGCGTTGGGTTTCATCAAATAAGCGGGCGTTTTCAAGCGCAATGCTCATGCTATTGGCTAGCGTTTGCAACAAACGAACATCTGACTCGCTAAAAGCATGTTCATTTTGATAATCGGATAAATTAATCAAGCCGCGTGCTTGGTCGCCGACGATTAATGGCACAAACAATTCAGATTTTGAAGCAGCGGTATCATCAAATATAAAACTTCCATACTTTTGGGATTCCTCATCTATATTTTCATTGATGACCAGTGTTTCGCGGGTGCGGAAAACATGCCCACCAAAACCAACCTCTTGATATGGAAAAGACTCAATAAAGACTCGTTCACCGTTTTCGTAGGCGTATGGAAAATGAATCAGATTGGTCTTGGGGTCATAAATGCGAATTCCTACGTCTTTGTTTTGGAAAATCTCGCGGATTTTATCTCCGACCGCGTCATAAATTCCCTGAATGTTGAGTTCTGCCGCCAAAGCCGCTTGCACACTGTTGATGATGGCGAGTTCAGCATTGCGTTCTTCGGTAATCTTTAAGAGGCGTTGGGTTTCATCAAACAGGCGCGCATTTTCAATAGCAATGCCCATGTTTGCAGATAAAGTTTGTAAGAGGCGCAAATTACTTTCATCAAACGCATTTGCTTTCACACTTTGAACATCTACCACACCTAATATTTTTTCACCGACCATAATGGGAACACCCATATAAGATTCGATATCGGGTTCATCGCTTGGTGATGTGACGTATGCTTGCGCGCCATGGTCTTCAATCTCTTTGGCAGACTTTAACAACAAAGACTGGCGCGTTTGGATAATTTTAGTAGTGAGCCCACCTTCAGTTAATTCCCATGCTGGTTCATCTTCAAAATACTTTCCTGCATAGCTATAAGTGAGTTGCACCATGTTTGTTTTTAAGTCAAACATCAGAATATCAACGATTTCTACATTAAATATCTCGCGGATTTTATCGCCGACATTGTAGGTGACGGTTTTCACATCCAACGTTTTCGCCATCGCCTCACCGACTGAGTTGAGAATTGCCAGCTCAGCCGCACGCGTTTCTGTCTCTTTTAGCAGTCTTTGCGTTTCATCAAACAGACGGGCATTTTCAAGTGCAATGCTCATACTGCTTGCAAGCGTTTGCAACAAACGAACATCTGATTCACTGAAAGCATGTTCGCGTTGCATATCAACAAGTTCGATTAACCCACGCGCTTGATCGCCTGCAATTAACGGAACCATAGCTTGAGATCTTGGCATTTCAGTGCCTGATATTATGTAACTTCCCACTTTTTTCGCTTCTTCTAGTATATTTTCGTTTAAGATGTGAGTCTGTTTTGTGCGGTAAATAAGCGGACCAAAGCCCACATCTCCAACGGGCTCTGAATCAATATGAATACGTTCGCCATTTTCATAGGTGTATGGGAAGTGTTCCATTTTTGTAACTGAATCATAGATGCGAATCCCCACATCTTTGCCTTGGAAAATCTCACGGATTTTATCTCCCACCGCTTCGTAAATGCCCTGAATGTTGAGTTCTGCCGCCAAAGCCGCTTGCACGCTGTTGATGATGGCAAGTTCAGCATTGCGTTCTTCGGTAATTTTTAAGAGGCGTTGGGTTTCATCAAACAGACGAGCGTTTTGTAATGCCACGCCTAGATTGGCACATAAAGTAGTGAGCAAACTTACACTGGATTCAGGAAAAGCATTTGTTTCGTTGGAATATAGAGTGATAACACCGATTATTTGACCAGAAGACCAAATAGGTGCACAGACTACGCTTTGAGTCAAGTCTTCTTCATTATCATCACCAATAAAAGCCGATGCATCTATGCCAATATCTAGTTTTCTCTGTTCAATATTTTCGTTGATGACCAGTGTGGTGCGGTTTGTAATTGTCCAGCCTGCATAACTAGCACGACGAAACTCGCGTGGCTCAATAGGGAATCGGTCACTATGTTCGATGTAATAAGGTGTGGTTAAGATATTGCTTTTTGAATCATACAGAGCAATATACATATCTTCCACTTTGAATTCTCTGCGAATCTTTTCACCTACCAAATCAATGATGGCTTGAAAATCAAGTTCGCGCACCAAGCCTTCGCTGACACTGTTGATGATGGCGAGTTCAGCGGCGCGGTCTTCCGTGATTTTTAAGAGGCGTTGGGTTTCATCAAAGAGACGCGCGTTTTCTAAGGCAGTACCTAATGAAGCGGCGATGGTAGTCAACAAACGAATTTCAGATTCGCCATATGCATATTCGCGTTCATGATTTTCAGTAATGATGTAACCTACTACCGAATCACTAACAATAATTGGGATATACACTGTTGATTTGCTTTGATCAGTGCCTGGAGCTACACTTAAGCCAAAGACATCTTGTTCTTCAGTAGTGTTGAACACCAAAGGTTTTTTGGTAGTTTGCAATTTTTCGAACGGACCACCTTTTTGGGGAACCGCTGGGGCAATATAAATTCTTTGGTTGTGTTCGTATTCATACAATGGTGTGATGATGTTGGTTTTGCTGTCATACCAACGGATACCAATATCACCTGAGTTAAGCACTTCCCGCAATTTGTCACCAACCAAATCTACAATGGCTTGAAAGTCCAATTCGGCGGCGAGTCCCTGCTGAATGGAGTTGATGATTTGTAATTCGGAAATATGTTCTTGAAGTTGCGCGGTTCTTTCTTCAACCTTTTGCTCGAGTCCTGCAATTAAGCCAGCATTATCCAACGCCACAGCACCTTGATTTGCTAACATGCCGAGCATGTCACGATCGGTGTTGTCGAATGTACCGTAGATGGAATCCATATCTACATACAAATAACCAAGCAGTTGGTTTTGAGCAATTAATGGGGCAATGATGCGACCCAGACCGTTGACCTTGGACGATGGACGGTCTTTTATTAACTGCACTGTTCGTGTAAGACGAGCCTGCGAAATATATTTATTTATAGATTTAAGAACTTTATTCGCATCTTCTCCGCGTGGGAGGATGGAATTTGCGACATAAACTTCCGAAGTTTTTAAAACTTCGGAAGTCTGTTTTTCCAGAATCAACATCACACGTTCACCGCCAATGAGTTCAGTCGCTTCTTCCACAAGGAAGGTTTGAATGGCTTCTGTGGATTTCAAGGTGTTGAGGCGTAGACCAGAATCTGCTAAACGTTGAAAAGGCTCGCGTAAATTAGATTCAATTTGAAGGTAGGCAAAGAGGCGGTCTTTTGTAGGGGCAACTCGCGAGTCGCCCTTACTACGTTTTGTGCCATTCTCTACCCAGTACTGGATGAGTTCACGATTTTCAGGCACTTTGTTGAGCGCGTTGCGGCGCAGACCTTCATCGCGGATGTTTTGTATGCTTTCAAGCAAAAAGTCATAAGCCCGATTGAGGGCTTCCTGTGCTTCTTTATTCTTTTTGTTGGCGAGCAGTGCCTGAGTATGTCGCCACCAAATGGCTTGCTGTGTAAAACTATCCTGCTTGGAGAAATTTTGGGCGCGATGAAGGTCTGTGGCTTTTGTGGTTGCCTTCAGTGCGTTGATGGGGTCTTTATCTGCAAGGTGAAGTTTGCCCAACTCAGTAAATACAACAACTTCCCCTCCCATTTGATGTTGTTGTGCAAGTTTTAGCGCTACTTTTTGGTGGCGCAAAGCGGCTTTGAAATCGCCCTTGGCAAAATAGAAGTCAGACCAATTCATTTGGGCTTGATGTTCCATATTTGGGTCGCCAAGCGTTGCCGCCATGGCTTCGAATTCTTTTTGGTTTGCAATGGCAGATTCGAAATCCCCGAGGATAATTTGAGTATTTACTGTGTTTCCCAAAACATACATGAATGCTATTTTGGCATTCATCTTGTGGTTGACTTCAAGCACTTCTCTTTGCAAACGCGCCGCATGGGTAGACAAACCAAGGTCAAGATAGGAATTTGAAAGATTGCCTTTGGGAATTTGAATGCGGTCAAGGTAGCCTGCTTTTTGAAAGGCTTCAATTGCCTGTTGCGAATTCCGCATGGCTTTGGTGATGTCTGCTTCCATTATGATCATTGCATTCAACGCATTGCCAATGCCATATTCATCCCCTGCTTGTTGGCAATAGGTTAAGGCTTGGTGTATGGCATCGTTGTATTTCTCAAACTGGCGGGTTTGCGCGTAGGCGTTTGCCAATGCCCAATAGGCGCGACCCGCGCCTGAGAAATCACCATTTGCTAGATACAGGTCAACAGATTTTTGTGCATTTTCTATGGCGGCTTCATTCTTTTGGGTGCGAAATTGCGCTTCGGCAAGGCGGAAGTAGGCGAGTGCGCGGGTAGGGGCGAGGTTATCTCGCCCTTTGTTTGTGGTACGGCGCGGGGACCGCGCCCCTACGGCATTCACCGCCTTGGTCGCCGATTTGACCGCGCCATTCAGGTCACCCGTCCGCATTTGGACGAGGGCAAGGCGATTCAATGCTTGCGTCAAGAGCCGAGAATCGGGTTTCGATATTCGAGTATTCGAAGATCGAGTATCGCCTTTGGCGATCTTCATCATCGCCTTGGCATCTTGCATAGCAAGGTCAAGTTGACCTTGGGCGATGTAAGATTCTGCGCGTAAATCGAGCAGAGACATTTCTATATCACGTTGCAAACGTGACATACTTAATTCTTGGGTGGCTACATCAATTGCTTTAACATGTTGCCCCGTCCATGCCAATTGATGGATTTGCTCTAGGATATTTCCCGCCTCTTTCCCACCCTTCGGCTTGGCACTTTTTTTCTTGATAGTTTTATCTATACCTGAAACTTTTTTCGCCATACCAAAAGGGCTCCTAAAGAGATTTGCTCTATTTTATTACAAATTATCATCATTGCGAGCCGTTCTTTGGCGAAGCAATCTCCAACTTAATCATAAGATTGCTTCGGGCGAAGGCATCGCCCTCGCAATGAAATGCTATTTTGTATTAAAACTCATCTTCTCTTTCACAGCATTGGGTAAATCTGGCAATTTGCTTCGTTCAATTAAATAGGTAGTCACTTCATTTAGCTCTCTAAAAATATAATGCTGGCGTAAAGCACCTTCCAAATAACCCGCACCACTGGTTCCACCTGTACCCACTCGCATCCCAATCATCCTACGCGTCATCAACATGTGTTTATAACGCCATTGTGAAAGCAATTCATCAATATCAATTAACGTTGTCAACAAATCAAATGGCAAATGAAAAATCGGTAAATTGCGATACATCATAATAAACAAAATCGCCCGCATGGCATTCATCGAAAAATCACCCGAACCTTCTTTATAAAAAACCTTTTCCAACTCATTCAAACGTCCATGCTCTGCCTTCGACAAACTATTGGCATACATTTGTTTGTAATCACTCCAAAATTTTTGGGTTCCCTCTTCAATCGGGTACAAACTTTGATATTCTCCCCACAATGCCTCATCAAAGAAAGGAGTCCGCTCTGCCCATTTGACAATTAACTGCTTCAAAGTCGCCTCTTTCTCGACGTTTGAAATGGTTGCATAATCCTCAGCATTAAACCCGCCCGGGCGGATGTGTTTATAGTATTCCGATTGATAACGATGTTCCATCTTCAAGCCAAGCTTTGCCTCAATCATTCTAAATTGCAAACTTTGGAATCCAGAAGAAGGCTGTAATAAATTTCTAAATTCCAAAAAATCCATCGGAGTCATCGTCTCTAAAATATTCACTTGCTGATTAATCACCTCAAAAATTTTCACCACCCGTTTTAATTTGTGCACCGCAATACTCATCTCACCCGCATTGTCATTGACATTCTCCTTAGAAAAAATAGTTCGCACCGCATCTAACTCGTGAATTATCTGCTTGAACCACAACTCATACGCTTGATGAATGATGATGAACAACATTTCATCTGTCGCAAATCCGCTTTTCGGATGTTGGCTATTTAATATTTTTTCTAATTCAAGATAATCAGAGTAATACAAATCACTTTTTGAAGTCATGGGCTTTATCCTTTTATTTTTATTATAAGTTATTGTATTCCGTCATTGCGAGTGAGTGAAACGAGCGAAGCAATCTGATGATTAAGTTGGAGATTGCTTCGCCGCCTACATGCAAGAGTGGCGGCTCGCAATGACGAGACTGCCTGTTAACAATCCCAGTTGCAAACTTGATTTCGAGGGGTATAATTAACCAGTCTTTAACGCACCACCTCTGCAAGTTATCTCATTCAATGAAGGAACTGCATGTGACTAAAATATTTTTTGCAACAGACATTCACGGGTCAGATATTTGCTGGAACAAGTTTTTGAACGCGGGCAAATTCTATGAGGCTGACCAACTCATTCTCGGGGGCGATATGACAGGCAAAGCAGTTGTGCCATTTATTCATCAAGGCGGGGCAAATTACCGTGTCACTTTGCTGGAACAGGTGTTTGATATCACAAATGAAGACGAATTAACGGATATGAAAAAGCGTGTCCGTAGTCGTGGTTATTATCCCTATATGACCAATCCAGACGAAATTGCCGAACTCGAAAAAGACCCAGAGCGCGTCAGCAAAATCTTTTTGCAAGAAGTATTAAAGGTTGTGCAAGAATGGATGGAGATTGCCGATAGAAAATTGTCTGGCACTGGCATGAAGGTTTATTGTTGCCCCGGTAATGATGATATGGATGAAGTGGATGAAATCCTTATGGAAAGCAGAACGGTTGTCCATTCAGAGGGGAAGGTTGTTACTTTAGCAAGCGGACATGAAATGATAGCCTCCGGTTGGAGCAATAAAACGCCGTGGAATACGCATCGTGAAGAGGACGAGGACCAACTCAAAATCAGGTATGAAGCGATGACATCACAATTGAAGAATCCGCATTCAGCCATTTTCAATATCCATGTGCCGCCTTATAAATCTAATTTAGATGAAGCACCGGAGTTAGATGAAAATTTACGCCCGAAAATGGCAGGGCAAGCCTTGAAAGCAGTTGGTTCAACAGCGTTACGTGAAGCGATTGAAAAAACTCAGCCTTTGCTTGGTTTGCATGGTCACATTCACGAAGGACGTGGCGTTTCACATATCGGTAAAACTTTGTGCATCAACCCCGGCTCGATGTATGAGCAAGGCACGTTGTTAGGTGCACTTATCAATCTCGGAAAAAATAAAGTTGAAGATTACGTTTTGACGACAGGTTAGGTTATTTGTAGGGGCGAGGCAAAGTGCCACGAAGTGGTATGCCTCGCCCCTACTTACAAATTAACAAAGGAGAATTGTTATGAGCAACTTGTTTGTCCGTAAAGCGACTGGCATGGTACGTTCTTGGTCAGTCTTCGACGCATTTGTGTATGCGTTGTTTTCCATTAACCTTATCACGCTCGGTTTATACAGTTTTAGTCAGATGTATTATTTCGAGGGTGGTATGGTGAATGCGTTGATTATCAGCGCGATTTTTATTTTCTTTGAAGTGGTAGTGTATGCCGCATTAATTGCTGTGATGCCTCGTTCTGGCGGTGATTATGTTTGGCAAAGCCGTATCCTCGGTGGGGCAGTCGGTTTCATTTTGGCTGTCACAGGTTGGTGGTTTATTTTGTGGTTGTGGGTGCCGTTATATGGTGATATGTTCCGTCATATTGTCTTGGTGCCATTGCTTGGCATCTTCGGCGCAAAAGATATTGCCTTATGGTTTGCCGGCACACAAAATGGTGCCTTCACCGCTTCCATCCTGACACTTATCATCGTCAGCATCTTCATTATGTTAGGAATGAAAACCTATGCACGCATTCAAAAGTTTTCATTCTATGGCGGTATGCTTGGCTTGTTGATTGTGATTGTCTTGTTCTTAACCGGTTCCCCCGAAGCCTTCAAAGCCGGTTTAGAAGCCAATGCCACGTCCATGTTTGGTGCGGCTCCCGGCGTATATGATGCTACTGTTCAATTAGGAACGGATGCTGGTGCTATCACACCTTTAATGGGTGGTTCACTTGCAGTTGTATTCCTCGTCATCCCTTACATGGTCTTCTTTAACTTGTGGCCCAACTGGGGCGCAACCTTGTATGGTGAAGTTCGTGGCGCAACCGATTTCAAACGCAACATGTCTGGTATGGGTTGGGCGTTAGGCGTGACCACTTTACTCGGCATTGTTTTGCTCTTTTCTATTAGTAGAACAATGGGATGGGAATTTTATGTGCAAGCCGGAGCCGCTTGGTGGAACTATGCTTGGGGTTACACAGATGTAGCGCCTGCGCTTCCTATCTGGCCCTATCCTGCTCTGCTCGCGTCATTTTTAACTACCAACAAACTGGTTCAATTCTTAGTCGTAGGCTTAATGAGTTTATGGTGGTTCGGCTGGTGTGCAACTGTGTTCCTTTCTTCTACCCGCGTTATCTTCGCCGCCGCATTTGACCGTTTACTTCCTGAGTCAGTTGCGAAATTAGATGAACGCACTGGAACACCTGTCAATGCTTTGTTATTGATGATTGTGCCATCCGTGATTGTGGCGTACATGTTCAATTACAACATCGCCAACTTTGCTACACTGACGCTTTGTTCAACTCTCGTCATTGCAGTGACATTCCTCGGCACAACCATTTCAGCAATTATCTTGCCATATACCAAGCCTGATTTATACAAATCATCCCCGATTTCAAAATATAACGTGCTTGGCATTCCGTTGATTACAGTAGCAGGAGTCATTTTTGGTGGCTTCCTTGTTTATCTCTTGTATCAATGGATTATTGACCCGAATGTTTTGTACGGTATTGGTATTAGTAATACAAACTCGGTCATCTACATGCTTTCTATGTATGTACTTGCCGCTGTGATTTACTTCGGTTTCAAATCCTATCGTAAGAGCAAAGGCATTGACTTAGACAAAGTCACTGCTGAAATCCCTGCTGAGTAAAGTTAAATTCTACAAGTGACAGTCACTTTATAAGTGACTGTCACTTCTTTTTTATGGATATATTCAAAGAACTTTATCGCTTAGTAGAAGCGGCAGAAGCAAACAAAATTCAAATTCGCACAATCGGTGGATTAGCAGTACATGTGCATAATAAAAAGAATCATCCTTTGTTCATTCGCGAATATGGTGATTTAGATTTTGTCGTTGCTAAAAAACAACGTCGCGAATTTGAATCCTTTATGCCAACGGTTGGATATTCCCCGCATAAACAATTCAATATCTTAAATGGTGACCAACGCCAAATTTATTATCACGACCAAAGTGAAATGAAGATTGATATTTTTGTCGGTGATTTTGAAATGTGCCATAAAATTCCAATGGAAAATCGCCTGACTGCCGACCCTGTTACGATTCCACTGGCAGAATTGTTTTTATCCAAAATTCAAATTATTGATTTGAATCAAAAAGACGCTATGGATATTGCTTCTTTGTTGTTAAATGTAGAAACAGGAAATCATGACAAAGAAACGATTAACTTAAATATTATCGCTGAACTTTGTGGTAGCGATTGGGGCTTGTATAAAACAACGTCACTGAATTTAGAAAAAGTCAGAGAGATTGTAAGCAAAACATCACTTACGAATGAAGAAAAAGATTTAATCTCAAAACGCATTCAAGAAATTTTACAAACATTTGAATCCATGCCTAAATCTTTAGCGTGGACGTTACGGGATAGAGTTGGCACGCGCGTCAAGTGGTATATTGAAGTGGAAGAAGTTGGCAGATGAAAAAAATCCGCCTTATCCTCGCCATCATCATCTTATCTATTTCCATCGCATTGTTGTTGTGGGGATTTTTACCAAGCCGTACTGAGATTCGTATTCAAGATATTTCTCCGCAAGAGATGCAATTGCCAACACCATCATCGCTTCATCTTAACGGGATGCTTGTTTCGTGAACCTCAAGCATTTTTCTTCACGTCATGTTTTTCTTTCTGTCTTTATATTGTGGATAATTGTTTTCATATTGTCTGCTTGTGGATCTGCGGTGCAAACTGAACCTACAGAATCCCCAAGCACATCAGCAACAGAAATTGCACCTACAGAAGCTGTTGTGGTTGGCACGCCACAGCCTCCATCATTTGAACCTGCTTTACTTGAAACACGCCGATTAACTTTAGAATTTCCGCTAAAAATAAAAGCAGATTCTGCTAGTGATATTGTTCGCTTAACTTTAGAGGTAGATGATTTAGACAATATCACGCCAACTGCTTTTTATCAAGAAAATGTAATCACTGGTGAAGTGATTCAAATTCCAAATTTGTATGAAACACATAACGTTGGTGTTGAAACACGTTTTGATATTGCTGGTTTACAAGTAGAACCTGCTGGTGATGTGTATCAACCGTTGCAACAAGGTCTTCCTTTAACATTTTATTGGAGTATTCGTGCTCCACAAGTGGGTAAATTTCGCGGAACGATTTGGGTCAATTTGGTTTTTGTAGATAAAGTGACAGGCGAAGAAAGTCGCAGAGCGGTATCTGCTCAGATTGTGGATATTGAAGCGGTTGATTTCTTCGGCTTTTCGGTCAATTTTGTGCGAACTTCGGGGGTGATTGGCTCGGTGTTGGGGATTATTGTGGGCTTTCCGTTTTTTGATGATGTTGTGAAGTATTTGTGGAGTAAGCGAAAGAGCAGGAAAAAGTCTAAGCGTAAGTAAAAGCTGAATTATTGGTATCAAGTTTCCACGTAGGGGAGAGGCGGGGTTAAATCTATTTGACAAATTATTGGCTCACCCTTATAATTGTGCATAATTACACAATCGAAGTTTTGGAGTTCAAGGTGCAAGTAACTTGACTCCAAATTTTATAAAAACCTTGATGATGGTAGTTTTATCCTTTACAATTGCGAGCCGGTAGTAAGTATTCCAGTGAGGTGATTTCTAATGAGTGAAAAGAAAATTCAGCAAGTTCTTGAAATAGAAAAGCAAGCCCAAGAGGTTCAAGAAAAAGCCAAACGTGAAGCGCAGGAAATTCCTGTGAAAGCAGAGCAAGAAGCACAAGCCTTGATTGCAAAGGCGAAGGCTGATGCGCAAGAAGAAGCCCGCAAGTTGATTGCGGCGGCACAATCTGCTGATGCGTCTGGTCAGATTGAATCTGAAATCGCTTCAAAGAATAGCGAGTTTGAGGCACAAGCCAAAAAGAATTTTGATAAGGCTGTGGCTTTTGTTTTGGAACGCGTTATTGGCAAGGCGTAACTTATGGCAAGCGGTATTTCTGGTTATGCGGCAATAAGTTCGCGGGTGCGGGCAATGTATTCTGATTTGCTCACTCCGCAAGATATGACTCGTTTGAGTGAGTCACCTGATTTTGCATCTTTACTTAGTGCGCTTAAGGCCACTCCTTACGGAAAGTATCTTACTGGTCTTAAAGACAATGAGTTAACTCCCCGCCGTGTGATTCTTCAAATTAAGAATCGCTTGGCGGATTCTTTTTCCAGTGTGGTGCAACAAGCGCCGGAACAAACCCGCCCGCTGGTCAAGCAGTTGTATCGTTATTTTGAAGTGGGTAATTTGAAGGCGGTTTTACGTAGTATTCAAACTGTTTCGTCTTGGAATACGGAATCATCTAGTTGGGAACGCGTGAATGAAGTACTTTTCCCATACGGTTCTTTTTCTTCTATCCCAGCCCAAGCAATGGTTGAATCAGGTAATGTGGGTTCAGCGGTTGAATTGTTGAAGGGCACGCCGTATGAATCTACTATGTCTTTTGCGATGAAGCGTTTTTCTGCGGAACAAAATTTGTTTCCGATAGAAGTAGCGTTGGATTTAGATTACTGGCGTCGTTTGTGGGCTGAAGCAAAGAAACTTTCTGGCAAAGACCGTGAAATGGCTGTGAAAATTATCGGCTCTTTGTTAGATATGAATAATTTGATGTGGGTGATTCGTTATAAGATTTATCACAAATTATCTGAAGAAGAGTTGATTAACTATACATTGCCGTTTGGTTTCCGTGTGCGCGATGAAGATGTTCGTGCAATTGCGGCTGGTTCAGATATTGCAGATGTGGTTTCACGCATTTACCCCACTGTTGCAGATGTAGGTGCGCTTCTTGAAACCCCTCAATCTGGGTTGCCAAAGTTGGAACAACAGCTTAAGCGTCAAGTGGTTAAACAGTGTATGGCGGCATTTATCGGTGACCCATTCCACATTGGTATTCCGCTAGCCTATTTATTGTTGAGCGATTTTGAAATTCAAGATTTGATTGTGTTGATTGAAGCAAAATCTTCAAACGTTGCAGACGAAGAATATCGTCCGTTGTTGTTGAAGACGAGTTTAGTTCAGTAAACCTCACTTTATCCCTCTTCTAGAAAGAGGGAATTACTTGGAGACTTTATGTTTTTTCCGAAAGAGATGTCTGAAGTTGAATTGATTATCCCTTCAAAGGATATTGTGGCTGTTGCTAAAGTGTTAAGCGGTCACGGTGTGTTTCATCAGGTGGATAGCACGTATTTGGGCTTAGAAAGTTTAGGTCCTAGTGTATGGCAAGATAAAGCTGCTACTTACTCTGCTTTAGAACGTCGCATTCAAACCATTATGCAAACCTTAGGTGTAGCAGAAGAATACCCTACTAAAGCAGATGCTGAATCAATGGTGGAGTTGGATGCTCTTACCCCGGCTGTGAATCGGATTGATGAAGAAGTCAAAGGGATTAGCGAACAGTTATCCACTGAGAAGAAGCGTTTGGAATTGTTTGAAAGTCAATTACGCCAATTAGAGCCAATCGCTGATGTTAAGGTAGAAGTCGGTGCGTTGAATAAATCTTCTTACTTGCATTCTATTTTAGGTGTGGTTCCTGCTTCCAATATTAGCCGTTTGAAAACTAGTATTGGGCGTGTGCCACATGTTTTCTTTACGTTGCGTGAAGACTCTCAAAAACCTGTGGTATGGGTGCTTGGTCCAAAAAGCAATGCGGATGTGTTAGACCGTGCGGCAAAAAGTGCATATTTGAATCCGTTGAGTTTGCCAGAAGAATTTGCCGGTACACCTGAGCAAATTACAAGCACACTTAAGCGCGAAATTGATGCCACAAAGAAAAAGATAGTTAACCTTGAAACCAGTATTCTTGCGTTGGCTGATAAACATAAAACTGAATTACAAAAATTACTTTGGGATGCGCACGTTAGCCGTGTAATGGCAGATGCAATTGTTCGTTTTGGTCAATTGCGCCATACTTATGTGGTTGTGGGTTGGGTGCCGACTGCAAGCTTAGAAAATTTGACAACAAAATTAAAGAATACTTCAAAAGAAGTATTGATTGAAACACACACACCAAGTCGTAACGACCATAATTCCAATATTCCTGTGGCATTAAATGAAAATAAATGGCTTCGCCCATTTAAAGAATTACTTACAACATACGGAAGACCTAGCTATGGTGAATTTGACCCAACTATTTTGTTAGCAATTAGTTTCCCGTTGTTGTATGGTGCAATGTTTGGTGATATTGGTCAGGGCTTAGTAATGATGCTTGCTGGATACTTGGCTCATAACCGAATTGCGCTGAAAGCCTTACAAAGCATTGGTTTGCTGTTTGTGTACTGTGGTATTTCGGTTACTTTCTTTGGTGTTATGTACGGAAGTATCTTCGGTTTTGAAGGTCACTATGTACATGATTATCTAGGTTTTGATTTACATCCAGTTTGGTTAAGCCCAATTCATGGTGAGAATATCCTTTCTGTTTTGCGTGTGGCAATTGATGTGGGTATCATCATCTTGTTCTTGAGTTACTTGCTTAGCTTCTTTAACAATATTCGCGTGAAAGACTGGTCACACCTTTTGTTTGGTCATACAGGTGTTGTTGCCTTCCTTTTCTTTGTCTGTTTCCTTTCTCTTTTAGGAGGCTTTTTAGGAAGCACTCCAATTGCGCCACAAGTTGCATTAACAATTAGTCAACTTCCACTTCCGTTCAACATTCTCACACCTATCTTTGCACTCGGTTTAATGTTCAATGGTTTATTCCGTAATATTGCAGAAGGTCACAAACCATATATTGAAGGTGGCATTGCCATGTTCTTAGTGCAATCTTTTATGGATTTGTTTGAAGGTGTTATTAGTATGTTATCTAATACACTTTCATTTGTGCGTGTGGGTGCCTTTGCAGTGGCACATGGTGGTTTGAGTCTTGCTATTTTTGCCTTAGCAGGTGAAGAAGCAGATTTAGGTTTCTGGATTACGATTGCTCTTGGTAATATTTTCATTATCGGGTTTGAAGGTTTGATTGTGTATATTCAAACCATGCGTTTGCATTACTACGAGATTTTAGGGAAATTCTTCCACGGTGGTGGTATGCGTTTTGAGCCGTTGAAGTTAAAACCATCTCAAGAGGAGGCGTAAGCCCTTCACGAGTTGTATAAAAATAATTTTGAGAATTTGTACGCGTTCGAATCTAAACAATAATTTTCTATTATCTACAAGGAGATAAACAATGTTTTTAGTTTTTGCTGTATTAGTTGGTTTGGTTCCTGTAATCCCTGCAGTGGTGTACTTACTTCAAAATGGTAAGACTAGCCCTGCCCAAGCAGTTTCTCGTTTAGTTAACGGCTTCAACGGTTTCAACTTCTTAGTTGGATTATTCGCCGCTGGACTCGCCGTTGTTTGGTTCGCCACCCCAAGCTCTGCTTTGGCTGCTGGTGCTGCACAAGAAGCAGTCGTTGACCAATATGCAACTCTGGCTGCTGCTCTTTCTACAGGTTTAGCTTGTATTGGTGCAGGTATTGCAGTGGGTGGTTCTGGTGCTGCGGCTGTTGGTGCAACTGCTGAAAAACCTGAATCATTTGGTCGTGCTTTAATCTTCGTAGGTCTTTCCGAAGGTATTGCTATCTACGGCTTGATTATCTCCTTCCTCGTTCTTCCTTAATCGGCGAACGAAAGGACTGATATGAAAATTCTGGTCATCGGTCATCCTGATGCAGTGCTTGGTTTTTCTCTCACAGGTGTAGGTGGTAGAGTCGCCTCCACTGCTGATGAAGTGAATCAGGCATTGGATGAAGCCCAAGCCAACAAAGAAGTTGGGATTGTGCTCGTCACACAGGATGTGGCTGAATTAATTCCAGCACGGATGGAACACCTAAAACTACGTAGTACGATTCCGTTGGTGGTTGAGATTCCATCCAGCGGCGGTGTTCCAGAAGGTCAGGCATCTCTTGGTGATATCGTCCTTCGGGCGATTGGTATCAAGTTATAAATCTTTCCTTCTATATTGTTTATAAATTTATGGAAAGAGATTGGATTGAGTGTTTATGAAATCTGAATCAGAAGATATTGAATTGCTTGCGCAAGCCATTATGCTTGAAGCACGTGATGAAGCTGAGCAGTTGCAAATAGAAGCCAAAGAGAAGGCAAATGCCATTCTTAAGCGAGCGCAGTCTGAGGCGGAGTCTGAGGCGAAAGTTATCTTAGACCGCGCAAAGCAAGAAGCAGACCGTTTGAAGAGTCAAGCCTCTGCAACTGCTCAACTGAAGGCGCGTTCAGCGCAATTGGAAGCACGTGAAAAGTTGTTAGATAGTGTGTTTGAAGAAGTGAAGAAACAATTAGATGGTGTGAAGAAACGCGCTGATTATGCTGATATTGTGAAAATGTTGACTCGTGAAGCAGTGACTCAATTGAATACAAAAGAAGCAGAAATTCGCGCAGATGAATCAACACAAAAAGTTTTGAAGTTAGATGATATTGCTAAAGATTTAAATGGCAAGTTTTCATCTGGCGCAAAACTTGAAGAAGGTACTGGCGTAGTGGTGAGCGCTTCGGGTGGTAAGTTGAATTATGACAACACCCTCGAAACTCGTTTGAGCCGCTTACAAAGTACACTTCGTTCTTCCGTATATAAAGTGTTGATGGGAGAAAAGGCATGAGCAACGAAGTAGGAAAAATCACCTGGATCAGCGGTCCAGTGGTACGTGCTCGCGGTTCTAAAAATGTAGGTATGCTTGAACTTGTTGAGGTAGGTGAGGATCGCCTCGTTGGTGAAGTGATTGGTCTCAAAGGCGATCAAATGACAGTTCAGGTATATGAAGAAACTGCCGGTATGCAAACAGGCGCGCCGATTTATGGTACGGGTTTGCCATTGTCTGTTGAATTAGGACCTGGCTTAATCCAAAGTATTTATGATGGTGTGCAACGACCGCTTCCTCTCATTGAAGAGGCAATGGGTTCGTTTATCAATCGTGGTGCACGTTTTGATTCAATTAACCGCGAAAAGAAATGGAAATATACGCCGAAAGTAAAAGTTGGCGATGAAGTAAAAGGCGGTGTCATTCTCGGTGTGGCTATGGAAACAGACACCTTTGAACACCGCGTAATGCTCAACCCAGATGACTCAGGCACAATTACTTGGGTCGCTGCGGCTGGTGAATATACCGTCACCGATCCAATTGCAAAATTGAAGATGGGTAAAGAAGAAAAGACTATCACCATGCTTCAACGTTGGCCCGTTCGACGAGCTCGTCCGTTTGTGAATCGTCGCGGTGCAAATATTCCTTTGATTACTGGACAAAGAATTCTCGACACTTTCTTCCCTGTAGCCAAAGGCGGCGCGGCTGGTATTCCTGGTCCATTCGGTTCTGGAAAAACAGTTACCCAACACAGCATTGCAAAATGGGCAGACGCAGAAGTTATCGTCTACATTGGATGTGGCGAACGCGGTAACGAAATGACTGAAGTATTGCAAGAATTTCCGCATCTGATCGACCCTCGATCTGGTCGCCCATTGATGGAACGCACAGTCTTAATTGCGAACACTTCCAACATGCCGGTGGCGGCTCGTGAAGCCAGCATTTATACAGGCATTACGATTGCAGAATATTATCGTGATATGGGCTATCACGTCGCTTTGATGGCAGATTCTACTTCCCGTTGGGCTGAGGCGTTACGTGAAGTTTCTGGTCGTCTCGAAGAAATGCCCGCAGAAGAAGGTTATCCTGCTTATCTCGCAGGTCGTTTAGCAGAATTTTATGAGCGTGCAGGTTATGTCAATAACTTGAATGGTTCACAAGGTTCAGTATCCATCGTAGGTGCAGTTTCTCCTCCTGGCGGTGACTTCTCTGAGCCAGTGACACAACATACTAAACGCTTCATTCGTTGTTTCTGGGCGTTAGATAAATCCCTCGCTTCTGCCCGTCACTTCCCAGCCATCAACTGGTTGGATAGTTACAGCGAATATTTAGAAGATGTTGGTGGTTGGTGGCGTGAACAGACAGGTAAAGATTGGCTTGGTATGCGAAATCGCGCAATGGAATTATTGAGCGAAGAAAGCCGTTTGTCACAAATCGTTAAACTTGTAGGTCCAGATGCTCTGCCATTCACAGAACGCATGGTGTTGGAAACAACCCGCCTCATTCGTGAGGGCATTTTGCAGCAAAACGCGACAGAGGCTGTTGACGCTTACTCATCTATTGAAAAACAAATTCGCATGCTTGAATTGGTGCTTTACTTCCACGAACGTGGTATGGCAATCGTCAAACGCGGCGCACCAATCAACTTAATCCACGACCTGCCAGTTGTAGATAGAATCATCCGCGCCAAATCTACAGTTACAAATGAAGAATTACATAAATTTGAAGAGATTCAAAAAGAAATTGACGATCAAATGGGTCAATTAGATGCGGAGTACAGATCATGAGTAATGTAACAGTACAAGGCGGTCAAGAAGTCGTTGGCGTTAGCCGTATTGAAGGACCAATCATGGTCGTAGAAGGCGGCACGAACGTTAGCTATGACGAAGTCGTGGAAATTAAAGATGCCCGCGGAAACCTCCGTCGCGGTCGTGTGCTTGAAGTCGGTGAAGGTTTTGCTGTTGTACAAGTATTTGCCGGTTCGACTGGCTTATCCATTGACGGAACCAGCGTCCGCTTTTTAGGCACCACACTACACATTCCAGTTGCTGAAGAAATGCTTGGACGTATCTTCGACGGTTTAGGAACTCCGATTGATGGCGGACCTGAGCCATTAACGGATCGTTATGCAGATGTAAACGGTCAACCCATTAACCCAACAGCACGTATTTATCCACGTGATTATATTCAAACCGGTATTTCCACTATTGATGGTGTGAATACTTTGTTACGCGGACAAAAACTTCCGTTGTTCTCCGGTGCAGGTATGCCGCATGACCAACTCGCGGCACAAATCGTACGTCAGGCAACACTTGGTAAAGAAGCTGGTGCACCACAAACTGAAGGCGAAGAATTCGCTATTGTGTTTGCTGCAATGGGCGTTAAGAACGACGTAGCAGATTACTTCCGCCGTTCATTTACAGAGAGCGGTGCGTTGACCCGTGTGGCAATGTTCCTCAACCTTGCAGATGACCCCCCAGTGGAACGTGTGGTTACTCCGCGTGCTGCGCTGACATTGGCTGAATATCTTGCTTATGAACGCGATATGCACGTGTTGGTAGTTCTTACCGACATGACCAACTATGGTGAAGCCCTTCGCCAGATTTCAAATGTTCGTGGTGAAGTACCAAGCCGTAAGGGTTATCCAGGCTATCTATACAGCGACCTTGCGTCCCTATATGAACGAACCGGTCGTATCCGCACCAGCAAAGGCTCGATTACACAAATCCCGATTCTTACGATGCCGAACGATGACATCACACATCCAATGCCAGACTTAACCGGTTACATTACTGAAGGTCAAATCGTGTTGGGTCGTGAGCTTAACTTCGCAGGCGTGTATCCACCAGTTGCAGTATTGCCAAGCCTCTCTCGTTTGATGAAAGACGGTATCGGCAAAGGACGCACACGCGATGATCATCCACGTTGGGGTGCACAACTCTACGCTGGCTATGCCAAGACGCAAGATGTACGCGCGTTGGCATCGGTTATCGGTGAAGAAGAGTTGAGCGAAGTCGATCAGAAATACCTTAAGTTTGGACGCGCGTTTGAACGTGAGTTTGTTAACCAAAGCTTCACTGAAAATCGCACCATTGAACGCACATTAGAAATCGGTTGGAAACTTCTTTCGATGTTACCGAAGAGTGAATTGACCCGCGTCAACCTCGACGAAATCGAAAAATACTATAAAGGCGACGATGCCACAAATTAATGTTGCACCCACTCGCACGAACTTAATCCGCCTCAAAAAGGATTTGCGTTTTGCAAAAGAGGGTTATGAAATCCTCGATCGCAAACGCGAAGCCCTAACCGGTGAATTAGTCCGTGTAGCAAAAGAAGCCGATACACTTCAAAAAGAAGTTTGGGCTTTGCTTGAAACCGCATACGGCGCGATGGAAAAAGCACGCCTCGTGATGGGGTCTGACCATGTCGAATGGGCGGCACTTGCTGTCAACAAAACAGTCGACGTGCACCTCAGACTACGCGGAATCATGGGTGTAGCAATTCCACAAATTGAAGCACGCGGCGAACCGCCAAAATTACTTTACAGCCCCGGCGACACTGCCGCTGTACTCGATGAAGCCAGCGCAGCATTTCGTGAAGTCTTGTTACGCATTCCGCAACTATCTATGCTCACAGCTGCTGTGTGGCGCCTTGCTAACGAACTCCGCAAAACACAACGTCGCGTGAACGCGCTTCAACATATTTTTATTCCGCAATACAAACATCAAATCGAGTTCATCATCAGTTCACTCGAAGAACGCGAACGCGAAGAAACTTTCCGCTTGAAGTGGTTGAAGACGAAGATGACCAAGCAATCACAGGCAAATTAAGTTTGTAATGAAATAAACAAAAATGAGTTTTGACGATATACTTTCGTCAAAACTCATTTTATTTAACCATGAAAATCAATCCATCCCTTCAAAAAATATTTTCCGAAATCCCTGAGCCTTTCAAACAAACGAACATACCCGATGTTCAAATATCAGGCATTTCAATTAATAGCCGCGCCGTAAAACCCGGTGATTTATTTGTTGCCATGCAAGGCGGCACAACAGACGGACATATTTACATTCAAAACGCCATTGATAATGGTGCCGTCGCAGTAGTGGGTGAGAAAGATTTGAGCGGATTCAGCGTCCCATACATTAGACTTGAAAATACGCGTCATGCTTTGACCTGGCTTGCTTCTGCTTTTTATCATTTTCCTGCACGTCAACTAACCGTAATTGGCGTGACCGGCACAGATGGCAAAACGACTACGAGCAATATCATTTATAAAATCTTAATTGCGGCTGGCATCAAAACGGGTATGATTTCAACCGTCAATGCAGTGATCGGTGAAAAAGTTTTAGATACAGGCTTTCACGTCACTACACCGGATGCGCATGATGTACAAAAGTATCTTGCTCAAATGGTAGCGGCTGGATTAACGCATGTTGTACTTGAAACCACATCACATGGCTGGGCGCAACATCGTGTAGATGCTTGTGAATTTGATATTGGCATAGTCACCAACATTACACACGAACACATGGATGAACATGGCAGTTATGAAAACTATCGTGCCGCAAAAGCTAGATTATTTGAAAGCCTTGTATGGACGAAGGAAAAACCACAAGGCAATCCGCGTTTGGCGGTGATTAATCGCGACGATGCCAAGTCGTTTGATTTTTTGAACGATTTTATTATGGTCGACAAAATCAATTATGGCTTAAGTGAAAATGCTGATATTCGCGGGGAGAATATTGAATATAGCCCATCCGGAATTTCCTTTGATGTTAATCCAAACAATTTGCGCGTAGCCAAGTTACTTGATGATAAAAAGATTGAAGAAAAAAAAGTAAAAATCATTAGTAAACTAGCTGGCGCGTACAATGTTTCAAATTGTTTAGCGGCTTTTACTGCTACTGTTTATGGTTTAGGAATCAAACCTGAAATTGCCGCGCAAGGAATTGCAGCGTTAGAGGGAATCTCTGGACGAATGGAAAGAATTGATATGGGGCAAAACTTTACTGCGATTGTAGATTTTGCTCACACGCCGAATGCCTTGAAATCTGTTTTGGAAGCCAGTAGAAAAATGACGAATGGTAAAGTCATTTGTGTGTTTGGTTCAGCGGGGCTACGCGATAAAGAAAAACGCCGTATGATGGCAGAGATTGGAATTGAGTTGGCTGATTATGTGATCTTCACTGCTGAGGACCCGCGTACTGAGTCCCTGAATGAAATATTGAATGAAATGGAATCAGGTATCCCCTTAGAAAAAAGAAGCGAGGGAAAATCATATTGGAAAATCCCAGACCGCGGCGAAGCCATCAAGTTTGCGATTTCGCTTGCAGATGAAGGCGATGTTGTTTTATCATGTGGCAAAGGACATGAACAATCTATGTGTTTTGGGAAGACTGAATATTTATGGGATGATCGGATTGCGATGAAATCTGCGTTGGCAGAATTTTTAGGTATGGATGGACCGCAGATGCAATATCTTCCGACACAAGATAAAAACGAAGAGGAGTGGTTGCGATGAGCAAATGGATTGAACGCGTGACCTTGCAAGGCAAGTATGTGCGTTTGGAACCGATAAGCGAAGCACACATTGATGGCTTGGCTGAAATTGGAATTGGTCATGAATTTTGGAAGTTCATGTTATATGGCGGAATGAATACAAAAGATGATTTTCGTTTTTTTGTAACTGATTTATTGGAGCGTGAAAAAGCAGGGACAGATTTACCGTTTGTTGCGATTCATTTGCCTTCGGGGAGAATTGCTGGCTGTACCCGCTACTTAAACATTATGCCGAAAGATAAAGGCTTGGAAGTGGGCGGAACTTGGTATGGTTTAGATTTTCAACGCACGCCAGTTAATACTGAATGTAAATATTTATTGTTCAGCCACGCCTTTGAGAC
>DDVH01000010.1:44116-50554 GCA_002345215.1 Anaerolineales bacterium UBA2317 | reverse complement strand
TGTCGTAGATGAATACATCCCCGAACCAAAACGTGAAATGGACAAACCGTTCATGATGGCAGTCGAAGATGTGTTCTCCATCAAAGGACGAGGAACAGTGGTCACTGGACGTGTAGACCGTGGTGTGGCAAAGAAAGGTGATGCCATCTCCATCGTCGGCTTACGAGACACCAAAGACAGCGTCATCACCGGCATCGAAATGTTCCACAAAGAACTGGACGAAGCCGTCGCAGGTGACAATGCTGGTATCCTTCTTCGTGGTATTGAACGTGATGACATCGAACGTGGACAAGTATTAGTCAAACCAGGTTCCGTGACTCCACACAAGAAGTTCTTAGCTGAAGTGTACGTTCTCAAGAAAGAAGAAGGTGGACGTCACAAGGCATTCTTCAGTGGATACCGTCCGCAGTTTTACATCCGCACCATGGATGTGACAGGTGACATCAAATTACCCGATGGTGTTGAGATGGTGATGCCGGGTGACAATGTCAACCTCACCGTTGAACTCATCGTGCCAGTGGCTCTCGAACAAGGCAGTAAGTTTGCTATTCGTGAAGGTGGGCTCACTGTCGGTGCTGGTGTCGTTACTAAAATTATTGAGTAAGGCGGAGAATCATGGCTAAACAAAAAATACGTATCCGCCTAAAAGCCTACGACCATCGTGTGCTTGACCAATCTGCCAAACGGATTGTTGAAACTGCTGAACGCACAGGTGCTCATGTTGTTGGTCCGGTACCCTTGCCAAGCAAACTAGAACGCTTTACAATACGGCGCTCTGCTTTCATTGATAAAGATTCGCATGAGCATTTTGAAATCCGCACACACAATCGTTTGATTGATGTTTTAGACCCAGATTCAAAAACGATTGATATGTTGATGCGCTTAAACCTGCCTGCAGGTGTTGATATCGAAATCAAAATTTAGTTTATAGATAACTGCTGATTAGCAGATTATTTATGAGACAACGTAAGAGCAGGTCTGTGTGTAGAACCAACACAACCGCTTCGCACCAGACCTACTGACTACGTTGCACGGAGATGATGCGGTCGATGCCCCGACTGGCAGTCTCGTCAATAACTTATAAAGGAGAAATTTAAGATGTTGAAAGGGCTAATTGGAAAGAAGATTGGCATGACCCAAGTCTTCGATGAAAACGGCGTGGCTTTTGCCGTCACACTCATTGAAGCTGGGCCATGTTTTGTTACCCAAATTCGTACCAATGATAAAGAGGGGTATTCTGCAGTACAACTTGGGTTTGCTGAAGTGCACCCTAAAAAATTAACCAATGGTCAAATGGGTCACTTAAAAACCAGCGAACTTCCACCTTTGAAATTCTTGCGTGAATTCCGTGCAAAAGAACATGGATTAAAAGTCGGCGATAAAGTTACAGTGGCTGATGCTTTTGCCGCTGGTGAACGCGTTGATGTCATTGGCATTAGCAAAGGTAAAGGTTTTGCAGGTGGTGTAAAGCGTTATCACTTCCACGGTATGAATGCTACACATGGTACATCTGACCGCAATCGCGCGCCCGGTTCACGTGGCTCTGGTACTACACCAGGTCGTGTGCTTAAAGGTGCACGTGGTGCGGGTCATATGGGTGTTGACCGTGTCACCGCACAAAACATCAAAGTTGTGTTGGTAGATGCCGAACGTAATTTGATTGCCATTAATGGTGCTGTTCCAGGTGGCAAGGGCAGCCTTGTGGTAATTAAGGAGTCGCGCAAGCAATAAGCGCGTAGGAGCAGATTAACCATGAAAGTAGATGTTTTAGATATCAAAGGCAAAAAAGTTCGTGAGGTTGAATTACCCGCCGCACTCTTTGAAGCCCCTGTAAATGTAGATTTGATGCATCAGGCATACACTCGCCAGATGGCAAATGCCCGTCTCGGTACACACGATACAAAAGTTCGTTCTGAAGTTCGTGGTGGTGGTCGTAAACCATGGAAGCAAAAAGGTACTGGTCGCGCTCGCCAAGGTTCACGCCGGGCGGCGCAATGGGTTGGTGGTGGTCGTATTCATACACCACATCCACGTAGTTATGAGCAAAGAATGCCGAAGAAAATGCGCCAAGCCGCACTTCGCTCGGCGTTAT
Organism: Anaerolineales bacterium UBA2317; assembly: GCA_002345215.1. Lineage (GTDB taxonomy): Bacteria > Chloroflexota > Anaerolineae > Anaerolineales > Villigracilaceae > Villigracilis. The sequence continues at coordinate 48,462 of DDVH01000010.1, read as the reverse complement.
CCGTCAAAGCCGCTGAGTCTTCTATTATTGTTGTAGAAGATTTAGATATTAAAGAAGCAAAGACCAAAAGTATGGTAGATGCCTTAACGAATTTAGTTGGCACTTCAACTTCTTTAGTATTGATGCCAACCAAAGACCAAAACTATGATTCAGTGATGCGTTCTGCGAATAACATTGATAATACAAAAGTGTTGCTCGCTAGTTATTTGAATATTCGTGACGTACTTAATTTTGATAAAGTCGTTTTGCCTGTCAAAACGATTGATGCGCTTGTAGCGCAATTCGGTGGATAGGAGCGAGACATGACGAACTTATACAATGTTCTCGTGCGCCCATTGGTCACTGAAAAATCAAGTTATCAATCCGGCAAATTGGGTCAGTATGTGTTTGTGGTTTCAGAAGAAGCCACACGTACTTCTGTAAAAGATGCAATTGAAACTTTGTTTGATGTAACTGTTGCACGAGTGAATATTTTGAATGTCCCTGCAAAACGCGGACGCCGTACACGCGCCCGACGTATGTTAGTTCGTAAGCCTTCCTTTAAGAAGGCAATCATTACCCTTGCCGAGGGAAGCAAACCCCTCGAAATCTTTGAGGGAGTGCAATAATGGCAGTTAAGAAATATAAACCAATTACCCCCGGTATGCGCGACATGACCGGGCATAGTTTTGAAGAAATTACAAAAGGTGTTACTCCGGAACGTTCTTTGTTAGTGATTAAAAAGAATCGAGGCGGAAGAAATGCTCAAGGTCGAGTAACAGTTCGACATCGTGGAGGAGGCGCACGTCGCTTTGTCCGTATTGTTGATTTCAAACGCGATAAATTTGGCATTCCTGCAAAAGTTGCCGCGATTGAGTATGACCCGAATCGCACTGCGCGTTTGGCTTTGTTACATTATGCCGATGGCGAAAAAAGATATATCGTTTCACCACTTGACTTGAAAGTTGGTGATAGCGTGATGTCTGGTCCTAACGCCGAAATTCGTTCTGGCAATGCTTTGCCAATCAGCAACATTCCAGTCGGTACGATGATTCACAATTTAGAAATTAAGCCCGGCAAAGGCGGTCAGATGGTTCGTACTGCTGGTGGTGCGGCTCAATTACTTGCTAAAGAAGGTGACTTTGCTCAAATTCGTATGCCTTCTGGCGAAGTTCGTTTGGTCTATCAAGTTTGTTATGCAACGATTGGTCAAATTGGTAACTTAGACCATAGTAATGTGAAGTTAGGTAAGGCTGGTCGTAAACGACATTTGGGTATTCGCCCAACCGTTCGTGGTACTGCAATGAGTCCACGTGACCATCCTCATGGTGGTGGTGAAGGTCGCCAACCGATTGGTTTGCCGGGTCCGAAAAGCCCTTGGGGTAAACCAACACTCGGCAAGAAGACCCGCCGAAATAAGAAGACTGACCAATTTATAGTTCGCCGTCGTAGTAAGACGAGCCGTTAGTAGATGAGGTAAGCAGATATGTCACGTTCATTGAAAAAAGGTCCTTTCATCGAACCGAAATTGCTCAAACGCATTGAGGCGATGAATGCCAAAAAAGAAAAGAAAGTTATTCGCACATGGAGCCGCGCTTCTGTGATTTTCCCTCAAATGGTAGGTCACACCATCGCTGTTCATGATGGTCGCCGCCATGTGCCGATTTATATTACTGAAAATATGGTCGGTCACCGTTTAGGTGAATTTGCCCCCACCCGAACTTTCCGCGGACATCAAACCGCTGAAAAAGCCGCGGCGGCATAGGAGATTCGAATCATGCAAGATATTCAAGCAAAAGTTCGCCATCTTCCTCAATCAGCACAAAAAGTTCGTGCTGTCATTGATTTGGTAAGAGGCAAAAACGCAAACGAAGCCTTAGAAATTTTACGCTTTGTCAATAAACGCGCCGCTGGTCCAGTTCAAAAATTAGTTGCTTCTGCTGTAGCAAATGCAGAAGAAAATTTTGGTGTCAGTCGTGATGATTTATTCGTTGCGAAAATTACCGCCGATGAAGCCCCAACTCGCAAGTGGAGACGCTTTGGTGCACGTGGTCGTTTCAAGCCGATATTGCGCCGCACCTCACATGTAACAGTTATCTTAAGAGAACGCGGAGCATAAGGAGATATTATGGGTCGTAAAGTACATCCTGTTGGTTTTCGTCTTGGAGTGAATCAGCCGTGGGGCGGGCGTTGGTTTGCCGAAGGCAGTACCTATCGTCAACAATTACATCAAGATTTTGCCATTCGCAATTTATTGCTCGGTAAACTTTCTAAAGGTGGTGCCGCCGCCAATGAAAAAGTGCGCGAACTCCGCAAAGATTTACCTGATGCAGTGCGTGATGGCAAAGCCGGTATCTCTCGCATTGATGTTGAACGTACACCGGGCAAAATCCGCATTGCAGTTCACACTGCCAAACCTGGTATTTTGATTGGTCGCAAAGGCGAAGGTGTTAAGAAAATTCGCCAAGCCCTTGAAACCTTAGTTGGCAAAAAGATTGAATTAGATATTAAAGAAATTGCTTCACCAGATACTGACGCAAAATTGGTTGCCAGAAATATTGCAGACCAACTCGAACGTCGTATCGCCTACCGCCGTGCAATGAAGCGCGCCATTCAACAAGCCATGAAACAAGGTGCTGAAGGAATCAAGATTATGGTTGGCGGACGTTTAGGTGGAGCAGAAATGTCTCGTGATGTTTGGTTGCGCGAAGGACGTGTTCCGCTTCAAACCCTACGGGCAAACTTGGATTTTGCAATTGACGAGGCTCTTACCACATACGGTCAGCTTGGCGTCAAAGTATGGATTTATAAAGGCGAATCAACGCCTGAAGTTGAAGAAAAAACCGAAGCAACCGAAGGCGTATACGTCAGCGAGTAGACGTTGCTTTGTATAGAATGAGGTATTTGAGATGTTGATGCCCAAACGAGTTAAGTGGCGCAAGCAAATGCGCGGACGCATGAGAGGCAAAGCCTTACGTGGCGCAGAAGTTTCCTTTGGAGATTTTGGCTTGCAAGCGTTAGAACCGGGTTGGATTACCGCCCGTCAAATTGAAGCGGCTCGTCGTGCGATTGTGCGCGAAATGAAACGCCGTGGCAAAGTGTGGATTCGCATTTTCCCTGCGAAACCATTTACACACAAACCGCCAGAAACCCGCATGGGTTCTGGTAAAGGGAATGTTGAATATTATGTCGCTGTGGTGAAACCGGGTCGCATTATGTTTGAAGTGGCAGGTTTAGCTTCTGATGTTGCAATTGCCGCATTGAAAAGCGCTCAATATAAATTCTCCATCAAGACCAAAGTGGTAGCCCGCCACACGGAAGGAGAATAAGAAATGAAAGCAATGAAACCTGAAGATATTCGCAAATTGGCGCCAGAAGAAATTCGTACCAAGATTGCAGATGCGCGTGATGAAGTGATGAAATTACGCTTCCAACAAGTGACGGGGCAGTTGACTGACCCAAGTCGCTTGAAGATTTTGCGCCGCGACATTGCCCGCATGGAAACAATTCTGCGCGAAATTGAACGCGCCGCTGTGGAAGGTGAAAAATGAACAACCGTCGTCGTATCATTGGTGTAGTCACCAGTAATAAAATGACAAAGACTGTGGTGGTTGAAATCACCCGTAAATATCGTCACCCGCTTTATAAAAAAGTGGTCTATTCCAGCACACGTGTGAAGGCTCATGACGAAATCGGCTGTCAAATTGGAGATGAAGTCCAAATTGTGGAAACCAAGCCGATGTCACGAGAGAAGCGTTGGGCAGTTGAATCTGTTATCAAACGCGAAATCCGCACTGCTGATCAAGGTGTAGGAGAATAGTCATGATACAGCATGAGTCAAGATTGAAAGTTGCTGATAATAGCGGTGCGCGTGAATTGCTTGTCATTCATGTGTTAGGTGGTTCAAAGCGTAAGTATGGCGCGATTGGTGATATTGTGGTTGCCACTGTAAAAGCCGCGGCGCCGCAAGGTTCTGTGAAGAAAAGCGAAGTTGTTAAAGCTGTGATTGTGCGTTGTACAAAAGAATGGCGCAGAGAAGATGGCTCATACATTCGTTTTGATGATAACGCCGCAGTGTTGTTAGACGCTGATGGTGAAAACCCGAGGGGCACACGTATCTTTGGACCTGTGGCGCGTGAATTACGCGATATGGGTTATATGAAGATTGTGTCGCTTGCCCCGGAAGTGCTGTAGGAGCAAAGCATGAGAGTTAAGATTCGAAAAGGTGATACGGTCGAAATAATCAGCGGCCGCCTCGAAGATAAAGGCAAACGTGGCGAAGTTATCAATGTCATCATTGATGAACGCAGAGTTGTTGTGCAAGGTGTGAATGTGCGCACCAAACATCAAAAACAAACACAAACACG
>DDVH01000010.1:0-43839 GCA_002345215.1 Anaerolineales bacterium UBA2317 | reverse complement strand
TGATGTTGGTCTGCCCAAAATGCAGTGAGCCAACCCGCATTGGTGTGCAACGTGATGATGAAGGCGCACATCGTGTTTGCAAGAATTGTGAGGCAACGATTGATTAATCGTTGAAGTGATGAATATGAATAGAATGCAAGAACTTTACAAAAAAGATGTAGCGCCAGCCTTGTTGAAAAACTTTGGTTTCAAAAACGTAATGCAAGTGCCACGTTTAGAAAAAATTGTTATCAACATTGGTTTGGGTGAAGCCATGGATAACCCCAAAGCACTTGAAGCGGCAACCAGTGATTTGACTCAAATTGCAGGTCAAAAACCGATTCAAACCAAAGCCCGTAAGAGCATCGCAAATTTCAAACTCCGTGAAGGTCGTTTGATTGGTGCCAAAGTGACCTTACGTGGTCCACGCATGTGGGCGTTCTTTGACCGTTTGGTTAATATTGCTTTGCCACGTGTGCGCGATTTTCGTGGTATTTCAGGCAACTCGTTTGATGGACGTGGAAATTACACATTGGGTCTTAAAGACCAATTGGTATTCCCTGAAATTGAATACGACAAAATTGATAAATTACGCGGTATGGAAATTACGTTAGTCACATCCGCGAAAAATGATAACGAAGCACGTGCATTATTGAAAATGCTCGGAATGCCATTCACTGGCAAAAAGGAAGCGTAACTTATGGCAAAGAAATGTATGCAATATCGTGAATTGCGCCGCCGCCATGCTGTGCAGGTGCGCAATCGCTGTCAGCGATGTGGACGACCACGCGGATATATTCGCCGCTTTGGTTTGTGCCGAATTTGTTTCCGTGAATTGGCGTTGAAGGGTAATATCCCCGGCGTCGTGAAGTCATCTTGGTAGCCGGGTGGAGGTAGTTATTATGTCATTTACTGACCCTATTGCTGATATGCTGACCCGCATCCGAAACGCGGTGATGGCTGGTCATGCTTCGGTAGCATTACCCAACTCCAAAATTAAATTGGAGATTGCTAAAATTCTTAAAGAAGAAGGCTTTCTCGAAAGTTTTGAAGTTGTAGAAGGCGAGAACGAAACACAAAAAGTTTTGCGCCTAAAATTAAAATATGTTGGTGAACGCCGAGAAAGACGAGCCGTTCTTTCCGGTTTAGAGCGCGTCAGCAAGCCTGGTCGTCGCATCTACACCAAGAAAACAGACATCCCTTGGGTGCTTTCTGGAATTGGCGTTGCCATTCTTTCAACTCCCAAAGGCGTAATGACCGGCGCACGCGCTCGACAGTTAGGCGTGGGCGGCGAGATTATTGCGAAGGTCTGGTAGGAGTTTTAATATGTCTCGTATTGGTCGTTTACCCGTAGAAATTCCCACAGGCGTACAAGTTGAACTTAATGGTTCTAAAGTGCGTGTGAAGGGACCAAAAGGTGAAATGCAACGAGAGTTTTCCAGTTTGATTGCAATTCAAATGGAAAACAATCAGTTGAAGATTACCCGTAACTCTGATAACCCTGAAGAACGTGCTTTGCATGGCACAACTCGTGCTGTATTAGCAAACATGATTAATGGTGTTAGCAAGGGTTTTGAAGTTATCCTCGAAGTGGAAGGCGTGGGATACCGCGCTGAAATGGAAGGACAAAAACTGGCTTTGTTTGTTGGTTATTCGCATCCTGTAAAAATTGATCCGCCAACTGGCGTCAAATTTGAAACAGATGCAAAAACTCGTCAAATCAAAGTAATTGGTTTTGATAAAGAATTGGTTGGTCAGGTCGCCGCGAATATTCGTAAAGTGCGCCCACCAGAACCTTATCATGGCAAAGGCTTACGCTATCTCGGTGAGAAAGTTCGCCGTAAAGCTGGTAAAGCCGGGAAAGGAGCCAAGTAACACATGGCTAAGAAAAATAGAACAATTGCTCGTGAACGCCGTCATGCCCGCGTCCGCAGAAGTGTCATTGGCACACCAGACCGCCCACGTTTGAACGTGTTCAAAAGCATCACTGGTATTTATGCACAAGTGATTGATGATGTAGATGGCAACACAGTTGTCTCTGCTTCTACTGTTGATAAAGAATTGCGTGCACAAGTTAAAGGTATGAAGAAATCCGAACAAGCCAAAGCAATTGGCAAAGCCATTGCTGAGCGCGCAAAATCAAAAGGCATTTCTTCGGTTGTGTTTGACCGTGGTGGTTTTCGTTACACAGGTCGTGTGAAAGCATTGGCAGATGGTGCACGCGAAGGCGGCTTGCAATTCTAGGTTTATAACCTTTGGAGAAAGATATGGCAGAAAAACAAAAAGCTGAAAGACAACAACCGCAACAACAATTTGAAGCACAAGACGCTTTTGAAGAGCGTGTGATTGAAATTGCTCGTGTTGCAAAAGTGGTGAAGGGTGGTCGCCGTTTTCGCTTCCGCGTGACTGTTGTAGTTGGTGATAAAAAAGGTACGGTTGGTATGGGTATTGGCAAAGCCAATGCTGTGCCTGATGCAATGCGTAAAGCCTCTGAACGCGCTCGCAAAGATTTACGCTCCGTCAATATTTCCGGTACGACCATTCCACACGAAGCATTAGGTAAAACTGCTGGTGCAAAGGTGTTTCTCAAGCCCGCCTCAGCAGGAACAGGCGTAATCGCGGCAGGAGGCGTGCGTGCTGTGTTGGAAGTGGCTGGCGTGCGCGACATCTTAACCAAATCAATGGGAAGTGCGAACGTCTTAAACGTTGTAATGGCTACATTCGATGCTTTAGATGGTTTGCGTTCACCTGCGCTTGAAGCGGCTCGTCGTGGCAAACGTGCAGATGAACTAGTCCCATTCTGGGAACGGAGAAAGCAACATGCCTAAGAAAGAAACCTCCGGTAAAACAATTCGCGTAACTTGGGTTCGCAGTTCAATTGGTTATACAAAAGACCAAAAAGCAACTGTGAAAGCCTTAGGTTTACGCCGTTTACATCAAACTGTTGAGCATAAAGATACACCTGCTTTACGCGGGATGTTGAACAAAGTGATTCACATGCTCAAGATTGAAGAGTAATAAGATGAAATTACATGACCTCGTACCCAATCCTGGGTCTAAAAAGAATCGCAAACGTGTTGGTCGCGGTATTTCAGCAGGGCAAGGTAAAACTGCTGGTCGCGGTACAAAAGGTGCAGGTGCACGTTCTGGCGAAGGCGGTCACTTGTATCGCCAAGGCGGTAACTTACCGTTCTATCGCCGTTTGCCATTTATTCGCGGTGAAGGCTTTACCCCGCCAAATCAAATTGAATATAACGAAGTGAATTTAGACCAACTTTCTCAGGCTTTCAAAGCCAATGGGGAAGTGACACCTGAATCACTCGCTGACGCTCATCTGTTACGCGATTCACGCAACCCGATAGTTGTGTTGGGGCGCGGCGACATGAGCATTGCCCTCAAAGTTCGTGTTCATCGCATCAGCGCCTCTGCCAAAGCCAAAATTGAAAAAGCTGGCGGCTCTGTCGAATTGATTGCTGAAAGCTCGTAGCAAAGGAACCTTTGTATGAAGAGTACTTTTTCAGGTTGGCGCTATCTTTGGAAGTCAGAAGACATTCGCCGTAAATTAATCATCACTTTCATTCTGTTGGTGATTTATCGCTTGGCGGCAAATGTGCCTGCTCCGGGTGTGAATCAAGAAATCCTTGAAGCATTTCTTAATTCTTCTGCGGCGGGAGGTAACTTCTTAGGTTTCTTAGATTTGCTCTCCGGCGGTACAGTTTCAAACTTCTCATTGTTATCAATGGGTGTGTATCCATACATCACCGCCCAAATTATTCTGCAATTGTTGATTCCAATCATCCCTTCATTGCAGAAGCGCATTCAAGAAGACCCACGTGAAGGTCGTCGTTGGCAAGAAAAATGGACATACTATTTAGCAGTTCCAATGGCGGCACTTTCAGCAATTGGTCAAATTAACATTTTCAATTCTTTATCGATTAACTCAGGAATTGGTCAACCAATTTTGCCATTTGGATTAACCAATCCAGATACTGCGCTTGCCTCATGGACAGTTTTGATTGCGATGACTGCTGGAACTATGTTCGCGATTTGGCTTGGTGAATTAATTTCAGAATATGGTATTCGTGGTCAAGGTTTGTCTTTGATTATTTTCGCGGGTATCGTTTCACAAATCCCTGCTCAACTTGTGGCTTTACTCGCAGATGAACAAACCCGCTGGGTTATGTTGGGATTAACATTAGTAGTCATTGTGTTAACCGTGTTGGTGATTGTGTACGTACAACAAGGTCGTCGCAATGTGCCTGTTATGTATCCCGGTCGCCGCGTTGGGAATCGAATGTCTATGCCTGTGAAGGGAACATTACCTCTAATGGTTAACCTTTCCGGTATGATCCCATTGATTTTTGCGAGTGCCATTTTGCAATTTCCAGTTATTGTTGCTAGTTGGTTTGTGAATAGTGAAAACCCAGGTGTAAGAGATTTCTTCCTTAACATCCAAAACTTTTTTGGTAATACAACTGGAGCTACCAGCAATTGGGGGTACTGGTTAATTTACTTCCTTATGGTGGTTACGTTCACATTTTTCTATACCACTGTGATGTTTGACCAACAAAATTATGGTGAGAACTTAAAGAAAATGGGTGCCAGCATTCCGGGTGTGCATACGGGTGCTCCTACTCAAAAATATTTAGGTACAGTACAACGCCGCATTACTTTAATTGGTGCTGTGTTTTTAGGTGTTGTGGCAATTTTGCCATTCTTAGTCAGTTTGTTACTTGGCGCGATTGGCCTTGCCGCCGCAAGTTCGCAAACAAGTATTTTCTTAATTACATCATCAGGTTTGTTGATTGTGGTTGGTGTGGTACGTGACACCTTCCAAAACATTGATGCAGAATTAAAACTGCATGGCTATCAGGAATCATTACTCGTCCGCTAAGGAGATGTGATGGCAACATTTATTGTTTTGCTCGGCCCGCCGGGAGTTGGTAAAGGTACGCAAGCCAGAATTTTGGCTGAAACGAGCAAACTCGCGCATGTCTCCTCTGGAGATTTATTTCGTGAGAACATTAAAAATCAAACCGAACTTGGTAAACAAGTGAAGGCTATTTTAGATAAAGGCGAATTGGTGCCTGATGACTTAACCATCAGCATGATTCGAGACCGCATCTCTAAACCTGACTGCGAGTTGGGTGCCATTTTAGACGGTTTCCCTCGCACCCCAGCCCAAGCAGAAGCACTAGATGACATGTTGGCTGAGTTTAGTAGCGAAGTGAATGCAGTACCATATATCACTGCGGCAGAATCGGTTTTAGTAGAACGTGCTAGTGGACGTTGGACGTGCAAAGCACAAGGTCACATTTATCATGAGAAGTTTAATCCGCCAAAGCAAGCAGGCGTATGTGATATTGACGGTTCTGAAGTGTACCAACGTGAAGATGATAAGGCAGAAGTTGTATCAAAGCGAATTCGTGTGTACTTTGAACAAACCATGCCATTGGTTGAACATTATGAAGCGGCTGGTAAGTTAATCAAGATTGATGGAACGCAAGCAGTAGAGCAAGTTACAAAAGATTTGCTTGCGGCTTTGAAACAATAATTTGTGAGGCATCAGAGCAGGATAGAAGGCTCTGTTTTATAAAAGGTTTATAGTGAAATGTTTGACCGCCAGATAAATACAAAAACCCCTGCAGAGTTGAAGATTATGCGCGAAGCAGGGCGCATCAATGCAACCGTGCTGGCAAAAGTAAGAGAACTTTTACAACCAGGTATGACGACTGCTGACCTCAACGCGGCTGCTGAGGAAGTGCTGAAGTCATATGGATGTGTATCGCCATTCAAAGGCTATGGGCGTCCGCCGTTTCCTGCATCTATTACTGTCAGCCTCAACGATGAGATGGTGCATGGAATTCCTAACCCGAAACGAAAGTTAAAGGAAGGGGATATCGTCTCGATAGATTGCGGAACAATTTACGAAGGTTTTGTTGCGGACTCAGCTTTTACGGCTGGGGTGGGAGAAATTTCTCCCGAAGCGGCAAACCTGCTCAAAGTCACAGAAGAGGCGCTCTTTGTTGGCATCCAAAAGATGCGAAAGGGAAATCGCACTGGCGATGTCTCTGCGGCGATACAAAATTTTGTTGAAGGCAATGGTTTGCATGTCACGCGTGAATACACGGGGCATGGTGTTGGGCGAACAATGCACGAAGCTCCGCAAGTGCCAAACATTGGCGTTGCAGGTACAGGCATAATGTTGAAGCCCGGTACGACAATTGCGCTTGAGCCGATGGTGCTCATTGGAACGTTTCAAACCCGCGTTCTGCCAGACCAATGGACGGTTGTTTCTGCTGATGGTTCATTGACGGCACATTTTGAACATTCTGTTGCTGTCACCGAAGGAGAACCCCTCATCCTGACTGTCTTGTAATCACAGCAGATGACCGATAAAAAGTATGGACGAATTGAAAGTAGAACAGTATAATTAGATGTTTGGCTGTGAGTTGAACAGCCGTAAGTTTTAGGAGATTTATTTTATGAAAGTTTCGCCATCCATTCGCAAGCGTTGTGCCAAGTGTCGTATTATTCGACGTAAAGGTATTGTGTATATTATTTGCGAAAATCCAAAACATAAACAGAGACAAGGGTAGTTACCTATGGCAAGAATCGAAGGTGTTGACCTCCCGCGCAACAAGCGCACTGAAGTAGGCTTGACCTATCTTTTTGGTATTGGTCCGACTCGTGCACGAAAAATTTTAGCGGATACAAAAGTGAGTCCTGATACTCGTATCAAAGACTTAACCGAAGCTGAAGTTTCTGCGATTCGTGAATATATTTCTAAGAACTTTAAGGTTGAAGGTGACTTGCGCCGCGAAGTTCAAATGAACGTTAAACGTTTGATTGAAATTGGTTCATATCGTGGTTTGCGACATCGCCGCAATTTGCCGGTGAATGGTCAACGAACAAAGACAAATGCTCGTACCCGCAAAGGTACGAAGAAAACCGTGGCTGGGCGTGGTCGCCGTCGCGGTGCGAAGAAGTAATCCTGCCAGAAGAGGTATATAGAAAATGGCTCAGAGTGTACGTTCCACACGTCGCGCCACTGGCGCAAAAAAGGGGAAGCGCAATCTGTCCTACGGGCAGGTGCATATTTTTGCTTCCTTCAATAATACAATTGTTACCGTCACAGACCCGGAAGGCAATACCATTTCTTGGGGTTCTGCTGGTTCCGCTGGTTTCAAAGGCTCACGCAAAAGCACACCGTTTGCCGCCCGCCTTGCCGCAGAGCAAGCAATTAAAGCCGCGCAACAACTCGGCTTACAAGAAGTGGATTTGATTGTTAAAGGTCCAGGTCCAGGTCGTGAAAATGCTATTCGTGCAGTACAAGCAATGGGATTGAAAGTCCGTTCCATTTCTGATGTTACGCCTGTTCCACATAATGGTTGCCGTCCGCCCAAGAAGCGACGTGTATAAGAATGAGGTTGTTGATTTATGGCTAAATCATTAAGTCCGGTATGTAAACTTTGCCGGCGCGAAGGTGAAAAACTTTATCTCAAAGGCGAGCGTTGTTTTACCCCCAAATGCTCCTTTGAAAAACGCAGTTTCGCGCCCGGTCAACATGGTCGCACAGGCAATCGTGGTGGTGGCGGAAGTAACATGGGGCGTTCTTCCGACTTTGCCCGCCAATTGCGCGCCAAACAAAAAGCTCGTCGTGTGTATGGTGTCTTAGAACGCCAATTCCGTCGCTATTACGACACCGCAATCACACGCCGTGGTCTGACAGGTTTGAACTTGCTTCAAATCCTCGAATCACGTTTAGATAATGTTGTTTTTCGGCTCGGATATGCATCCAGCCGTGCACAAGCACGCGTTCTCGTTACACATGGTCATTTCACTGTAAATGGTCGCCGCACTGACGTGCCTTCCATGCTCCTTGGTGAAAGTGACACAGTTGCAGTCCGCGAAGGTTCTAGCAAATTAACTTACTTCAAAGACCTGAACGCCTATGCAGAAAAACGTAACGCCCCCAGCTGGCTCAACCGTGATATCAAAACATTGAGCGGTTCTGTGGCGCGTATGCCCGAACGTGTAGAAATTGACGGAACACTCGACGAACAATTAATCGTCGAATATTATTCCAGACGCTAATCCTCCAAACCGCTTCAAGTGCAGACTGGGAAACTGGTCAGCCACTTGAAGCAGAATCAAAAGGGAAAGGTGAACCGTGACTGGTATCATCACAAACATGGTAATGCCAAAAATCGAGCGTGAAGCAGAAGCTCGAAATTATGGAAAATTCGTAATTAGCCCACTCGAAGGTGGCTATGGCGTGACGCTCGGCAATGCCTTGCGCCGCGTATTGCTCTCTTCCTTAGAAGGTGTAGCAATTACCTCCGTTCGCTTTGCGGATGTTTTGCATGAATTTAGCGACATCCCCGGCGTACGTGAAGATGTCATCCAAGTCATGTTGCAGATTAAACAAATCCGCATCAAGATGGATGGTGTTGACAGCGCTCGCATGCATCTGGAAGTCAGAGGCGAAGGCACCGTCACCGCCGCAGACATCATCACTCCTGCTGAAATTGAGATAGTCAACCCAGATACTTATCTCTTTACAGTGGATAACCCCAAGACCAAACTCGATGTTGAATTTGTCGTTGAACGTGGTCGCGGATATTCACCAGCCAACGAACGTTCCGGACACATGCCCATTGGTGAATTGCCAGTGGATGCAATTTTCAGCCCGGTCAAACGCGTAAACTGGGAAGTGGCTTCTGCTCGCGTTGGGCAAAGCACAAACTTTGACAAATTAATTTTAGAAATTTGGACAGACGGCACAGTATCTCCTGAACGTGCTTTGAGTTCTTCTGCCCGTATTCTCATTGACCACTTGCGCTATGTTGCTGGTATCAATGAAGAAATGTTGACTGTTGCAGTCGAACGCAGCGAAACCTCAGGGAGTCGCTTAAGCAGTGAATTGGCTGATACCCCCGTCGAAGCCCTAGACCTTTCTGTACGCGTTTTCAATTCATTGAAGCGTACAGGCATCACCACAGTGGGTGATGTGCTTGAACTCCTTGAAAAAGGCGAAAGCGCGGTCATGTCCATTCGTAATTTTGGCGAAAAGAGTTTAGATGAACTCCGCGACAAAATGCGCGAAAAGGGCTATATGAAAGACCAATCATCGGAGAGTTAAGAAATGCGACATTCAGTAGCAGGTTACAGATTAGGACGAACAAAGAGTGCACGTATTGCTCTGCGTCGCAACCTAATTAAACAATTATTTACACACGAGCGGATTCAAACCACCAAAGCCAAAGCCGCGGCAGTACGCGGTGAAGCCGAAAAGTTGATTACGCTCGCCAAGAAAAGCGCAGACGGTGCCGCTGACGAGAAAGTAAATGCCCGCCGTTTGGCAGTTTCGAAACTTGGTGATAATCAAATCATCAAGCGTTTGTTTGACGAAATTGCCCCACGCTTCGCCACTCGTAATGGCGGTTATACCCGTGTTATCAAACTTGGTCCACGCCTCGGCGATGCGGCTGAGATGGTAGTTCTCGAATTAGTAGAAGAATAGAAAGAAAGTGATTAGCCAAGTGCTAAAGGCTAATTGCTAAAATGGTACGTTACCAAATCATCCTTGCTTATGATGGCTCTAATTTTGTTGGTAGCCAAAAGCAAGCAAACTCTCGAACGGTGCAAGGCGAGCTAGAAAAAGCTTTGCAACAAATCGGTTGGACTGGCACAAGCGTTTTGATGGCTGGCAGAACCGATACAGGAGTTCATGCGAGTGGACAAGTTGCCGCATTTGACTTTGACGAGTGGAAATATTCCACAGAAAAGTTACTGCAAGCAATGAACGCGAAATTATCACATGACCTCGTTGTAAAAAAAATGCAGGTGACAAATTCAGAGTTTCACCCGCGTTTTGATGCAACATCACGAACATATCGTTATCGATTGTTTTATGAAAAGGTTCGTGACCCTTTAAGAGAAAAATTTGAGTGGCATGTTCGAACATCTTTTGATGGAGATGCCCTCAAAGAAAGTGCAAGTTTGTTTCTCGGTACATTTGATTTTTCTTCTTTCGGTTCAAAGACGACTGAAAACGGAACGACCGTAAGAACAGTGACAAAGTCGGAGTGGAAGAAAAAGCCGAAAAACGAGTGGCAATTTGAAGTGTCGGCAGATGCGTTTTTATATCGAATGGTAAGAAGAATGGTGTTTGTTCAAGTGTCGCTGGCGCAAGGAAAATGTTCGCGGAAAGATGTCGAACAGGCTTTATTAAAAAAACAAGTGAAACTTCCATCAGGGCTTGCACCTGCACATGGGTTAACGCTGATAGAAGTAAAGTATTGAAAGAATTTAGAAAACGGAGAGATGAACGTGCAACAAAAGACTTATTATCCGAAAGCCGCTGAAATAACGCGCGACTGGGTTGTGATTGATGCCGAAGGGCAAAACCTTGGGCGTCTTGCCACACGCGTGGCACACCTATTACTTGGCAAACACAAACCAACTTTTACCCCTGGTGTTGAAATGGGTGATTTTGTTGTGATTGTGAATACAGAAAAAGTGAGTGTGACTGGTACAAAAACAGAATCACGCCTCACTTCAAAAATGTATCATCACCACTCTGGCTACCCTGGTGGTTTGAAAAGCATTTCATTGCGCGACCAACTCGCTACACATCCAGACCGCGCATTGCGCGATGCTGTGTGGGGCATGTTGCCACACAACAAAATGGGACGTGCTGTGTTGAAGCGTTTGAAAATTTACGCGGGACCAAATCACCCGCATGGCACTCAAATTAAGAAAGCAGAATAAGAGGTAAGTGAATATGGCTCAATATTATGAAGGCATTGGTCGCCGTAAAGAAAGCACCGCCCGCGTTCGCGTTGTAAGCGGAAGCGGAAAATTCACCGTGAATGAAAAAGAAGCAACCGCTTTCTTTTCTCGCTATGGTGATGTTGAAAGCGTGTTACGCCCATTCGGTGCAGTTGGCCAAGAAGCAAAAAAATATGACATCACCGTGTTAGTTAATGGTGGTGGTGTAGCAGGACAAGTAGATGCTGTACGCCTCGGCGTTGCTCGTGCCTTGCAAGTTCTCAATGCGGATTGGACTTCAGCCCTTCGCAAAAAAGGTTTGCTCACGCGTGATGCTCGCATTAAAGAACGCAAGAAACCTGGTCTTAAGAAAGCCCGCAAGGCACCAACTTATACCAAGCGTTAAGATTTTTACAATCAATTAGAATAATCCGTAATGCGTAATCCGTAATTTATTTTACGAGTTACGAATTACGGATTATATTTTTAACATGGTGACAAAATGGATTTTTCTCTCGTAACCTCAACCTTTGACACACTCCGCCTCACACCACCCTCCAAGCTGACTCTGCTCGACGGGCATTTATTTACGCCTCTGCATTATCCTCCCACACCACCTGACAGTGATACTTTAATTTTGAATATTGATTCGCAAGAATTAATGTTGCAAATCAAAAAAGTTTTATTAGCGGTTTATCCTTCTGAACATAAAGTTTTTACCGTTGAAGAAGGAAAGAGGAAAGAAGAAAGATTGAGTGAAATCGGAAATACATTTTCTTCAACTTTCAATTTTTATGTTCCTTCACTCGGCAAAGGGACATCCTTTGAGTCATTCGCAGAAATCACAGCCCATCTTCGTGCTCCAGACGGTTGCCCATGGGATAAAGAACAGACTCACCAAACTTTGCGAAAACACTTGCTAGAAGAATCTTATGAAACTATCTCAGCCATGGACTCAAATTCCACAACCGAAATGCGTGAAGAATTTGGGGATTTGCTTTTGCAAATTGTTTTGAACGCCCAAATTGGAAGTGAAGCAGGAGAATTTAATTCCACACAAATTATCAAACATATTTATGACAAAATCATTCGCCGTCACCCGCATGTGTTTGGAGATTTGAAATTAGATAGTGTAGATGGCGTATTAGCGAATTGGGAAAAACTCAAAGAAAAAGAAAGAGGCGGCAAAAAAGAAGATAAAGGAATTTTAGATGGAGTTCCAATTTCTTTGCCAGCATTGAGTCAGGCGCAAGAATATCAAGATCGTGCCGCCAGAGTAGGTTTTGACTGGAAAGAAATAGACGGCGTTTTAGATAAAGTTCGAGAAGAAATTGAAGAAATCAAAAAAGCGGATACTGATTTTGAACTCGCCTCTGAAATTGGAGATTTATTTTTTGTACTAGTGAATCTCGCACGCTGGAAATATGTGGATGCTGAATCCGCTTTGCGAAATACAAACCTGAAATTCAAAAAACGATTTGCACATGTTGAGAAAAAAGCAAAAGAGCAAAACAAAAATTTGTCCGACATGACTTTAGACGAGATGGACAAACTGTGGAACGAAGCAAAAAGTTTAGGGTTATGAACCAAGTACAAATCAAGGAAGAGGCGAGAAGTCAAACCTTTGATTGTAAATAATTTCACAAACAAGAAGGATGTAGTATAATCTCAAAAAATGGATTCATTAAGTCTCACGAATTTACAAAGTGAAAATATCCGTGCGAATCCATATCCCTTTTACGAAAGGCTTCGCACGCAAGACCCCATTCACTGGGATGATGAAATGGGGTTTTGGGTTTTCACGCGTTATGATGATATTGCTTCGTTGTATCTTGATGAACGTTTTTCTCGCGCGCAGGGGTTGATGAGAAATTTTGAGCGCTTGCACGAAAACGAAAAACAAATTGCCCAACCTGTTTATCATTCTTTTTCCAAAACTGTTTTTTATTCAGACCCTCCGTATCACACCCATCTGCGCGGATTGATGAATCATGCTTTCACGCCGCGTTATGTGGAGCGGCTTCGTCCATTTATTCAACAAACCGTAAATGATTTATTGGATGCAACTCAAAATGAAATGGATGTGATTCACGACCTTGCTTATCCATTGCCTGTGATGGTGATTGCAGAATTAATTGGTTTGCCCCCCAGCGACCGTAACAAATTCAAAACATGGTCTGATGATTTATTTGCGATTCTTGGAACTGTCAAAAACAAACCGCGACATCTTTTAGAACGCGCCGCCAATAGTTTGGAAGAGATGACTGAATACATAAAAGATTTAGCAAACAAACGCCGTGAAAACATGGGTGACGATTTGCTAAGTGTTTTGCTTTCAGTTTCAGATGATTCTGCTTGCCCTGTTCCGCATCACACTTCGGGACGCTTGACTCGTGAACCTTCGGCAGTCGCCACGCTGACAGAAGAAGAGCTCGTTGCCAACATCAACATTTTATTAAGCACAGGTCACGAAACTACGACTCACTTAATCGGCAATGGGATATTGGCTTTGCTTCAACATCCTGACCAAATGAATCTCTTGAAAGAGAATCCTGATTTGCTTGATTGTGCTATTGACGAAATTCTTCGTTACGATAACCCCGTGCAAATTACCTATCGTTCTGCTTTAGAAGATGCTGAAATTAAAGGGAAAACAATTCGCAAAGGTGATTTGGTCAACACGATTCTCGGTTCTGCCAATCGTGACCCTGAAAGATTTAATAACCCCAATACATTTGACATTACCCGCAGTGAAGGTCGCCACCTCAGTTTCGGTCTTGGAATTCATTATTGCATCGGCGCGCCGTTGGTTCGCCTCGAAGCTGAAATTGCATTTGAAACTATTTTGCGCCGTTTTCCCAATTTGAAATTGAAATCAGATATTTTGGAATGGCAAGAGCATCCGATATTTAGAGGGTTGAAGAAGTTGGATGTGAGCCTGTAAGGAATTAAGTGTTATGCTGTTTGACAACCCATTTTCTTATGAAATCGCGGATAACATATTTATACTCACTAGGTAGATTCTTTTTTGATAGTGAGAACTTTGTTCGTAAATCTTTTTTCAATGATTTACCTTTTTCATGCTGTGTTTCATCGCGGTCATAAGCTTTAACATAATAAATAGCAGAATTATTAACAATATGTACATTTAATACATGATAATTACATTCAAGTAACACTTTCAATAGGTCAATATTAAAATCTAACTCGCCCCAGTTTTCATCGATATTAAATGATACTTGTTGAGCAGATCTAGTATGATGAGAAAAAGAATTCAATGGTTTTAGAAATTTTTTAAGATTGGAATTATCAGGAGATTTAATTTTATTTATAACATCATTACTTAATCCTATATGATCTTCATTAATCCATTTTTGGATTAGGTTTTGATTGCGACTTACCGAACAAAATTTTGCAATTGTTATGCTTTCGAATATATATCTTAATATAGAACGTGCTGGACCATACAAGCCCTTTTTTGTCAGTTCAGTGGATGCGTAAAACGCAAACATATTTTTGTAAAATGCGGATGATAATATTGGAAATAAGCCATATTCATAATCTACAAAATGTGCCGCTATAGATAAATATATTGAGGCAAAATCATATTGAAGATTGAGCAATTCTTCAATTAAAACAAAATCTGCATTTGACTCTGATTGTGCAATTTTTTCTTGATTTTGCTGGAAGGTTATATGGGCATTTTCAAAAAACTTCCCAGCTTGATCAACTTTATAAGGTGAATCTAAATTCATGCTTAAAATTTTCCTTCTTAAATAGAATAAATCTTAGGTTTATGTAATACGCAAAAATCATACTTAAAATCTAAACTAATTTTACTTTGGCAATCCCTTTTTGATTTGTTCTTCTGTAAAACTAATTTTCGGTTTCATTTCATCAGGGAGTTGTTATTGTCCAAACATACTGGGATTCATTAAGTACAAATTATAGACACCTGCCGCAACTCCTAGCATAAAGAAAAACAAGACGACAATCTTGTCGATAGTGGTTTCTGGTTTCATATATTTTGGGAAAAGAAAGATGAGCAAACATAACACCACAAAAGCTGGAGCGATTACTGCCGCACGCATAGAATAGGTTCTTTCTGGATTAAATTGCATCCAGTTGTAATAGGTGATACCAGCAGAAATAAGAGCACCTACTAACCCAAACAAACGAATTGCTATCATGATAAATTCTCCTTGTGGATGAAACAAACTGTTTTACTTCGGCAATCCCTTTTTGATTTGCTCTTCGGTAAATTGAATCTTCGGTTGCATATCAGCAGGTAAAGCAACACTTTCTGGTGTTTGCTGACTAATCCCATCCGCAAGCATTTGGACTTGGGATTTTGTAATCAATGGCTTGGGCATAAATCGCTCAGAGAAGAATGCCAAAATTCGATGAAATAAAACTGGGAAAGGTAAAACGATAATATTTTTGCCAAGTGCTTTGGCGATTCGTCGCGCGGCTTGGGAGAAGGGAAATTCTTCGGGTCCCATCACAGCTACGGTTTGACGAGAGAGGCGGTTTTCGTCTAATAGGGTTTCGCGAATCACATTTACTAAATCTTCAACGGCAAGTAGTCTTACATTTTTTTCTTTCAATCCTACTTGTGCAAAGATAGGCATTTTCTTAAATAGATTGCTCAAGTTATTTAGTAAATGATCGCCTGAACCATACACAAGACCTGCTTTGAGAATTGTGTAATTGAGTTTCGATGCGCGCACAATTTCTTCGCCTTGCCATTTGGTATTGAGATATTCTGATTTTGTATTGGGTCTCACACTGAGATAACTCACCAGCACAATTTTTTTCACGTTTGCATTCTCCGCGGCAGTAACAGCAGAACGCGCACCATCTGCATGGAGTTGCTCCAAAGTTTGTTTGCCATCTTCAACACTTGTACCTGCACAATGAGCAACAGCATTACATCCGCGAAATACTTCGGTTAATTTTTCTGTATCCCGCGCATCGAGTTGAATAAAGGTCGCACCTTGAATTGGTTGTGTGTTGCGTGTGTAATATCCGCGCGAGATGATGATGACTTCGTGCCCGCGAGAAATTAAATCTTTTGCTAAATGCCTGCCAATAAAACCTGTTCCACCAGTGATTGCAATTTTCATTTTATGAGTCCTTTACATGCTTAGCCACAGAGTTCACAGAGACCTCTGCGTCTCTGTGGCTAATGTTCTTATAAAATATTTCTCAACACAATATCCAAAATAATTCCCAAAATATACATTGCTCCAAATAAGCGAATGTGCATTAATTGTGGAGTTGAAAACCAACGGGGCCATAAATCAAAACCTGCTGGTGCTTCGCTTGGACGTGGTTTGCTCAATAATTTAATCACATTCCATCCGCGACCTGCGGCGAGGAAAACTAGTAAAACAGTTGGGTAATAAAATCCAGTGATAACGAGATAAACAACTAAAGCATAAGCAAGTAAAACTGTAAAAATGTTGACCATTCTTGCTGCAGATTCACCAAGCCGAACGGGGAGTGAACCGACGCCTTTCTTTTTATCCGCTTCAATTTTATCAATATGTTTGCCCCAGTTGAAACTGCCAAATCCAAATCCGAAAGCCATGCCTGCTAAAACAAGTTGAGTTAAGTTACTTGGAATTTCTCCAGCCATAATTGAATACATGCCGGGGATTAAGACCATGCCCCAATTGATGAAAATCAAAATTTCACCTAGACCTAAATATTTGAGGGGCCAAGCGTAGGTTGGCAAAATAGCAACACCGAAAATAAATAAACCAATCACGAGTGGTGAAAAGTTTGTATAAAACGCAACAAATAAACCACATGCAACTGCAACTGTTCCTGCAAAGATAAACCAACGTGCCCAATCTTGTTTGGTCCAAAATTTATGCACGAGCGGATGAATGCCATATTGACCACGATAATAATTATCTTCGTCAATGCCGCGCGTGAAATCAATATAGTCATTGACTAAGTTTTCAGAAGAGTGTGCGAAATAAATTCCCAAGGTCATTGCCAGCCAAAGTGGAAAATCAAAAAAGCCATCGCGGAAAGCAAGCAAGCCTGCGATGACACCAGATAACAAAGTGAGTTGTGTCACCGTGGCGCGTGTGGAAATTAACCACTTGGCAATCACATCAAAACTATTCCAAACTTTTATGTCATTTTCTTTGACGGGTTTTTGTATTGCGAATATCCAAAGTTTTAGATTCATTTTTATTCTCCTGTTATGTTTTGTAGGGGCGAGGCATGCCTCGTCCCTACAAATTATTTATGTGTATATTTCTTATACAAACTTTCCCAACCCAACATATTGCCAACGTGATAAAAAAATTCCATACCCAATCGAAACATCCATTCAGGTGCAAAGGCGGGGCGGGGGAGTGACAAGGCTTCAAACCGTTTTAGCAAATATAAAATTCTCGGTATGCTCACCAAGCCACGATTATCAATATAACCATCCATCGTCAAGCCAGCAAAACATTGCATTGTCGTGTAATGGTCAAGCCCAGGTTTATATTCCACAATGCAGACCAACGGCTCATCTTTATCGTTGAATGCAATATGCTTGACTCCACGCGGGGCGATTAACGTATCTCCGACTTTTGCAAATTGTTCTTGACCATTGACCTTTGCCCGCATCTCGCCTCTTTCTACGTGGAAAATTTCATCTTGTGCCACGTGAACATGTTCAAACGGGACAAATCCTCCGGGCGCCACAGTCCATTCCATTGTATAAGATTCAGGTTTAGACGAAATACAACGAAACGTCTCTTTCGTGATTGGATTGGTGAAGGGTTTGTATAAGTCAATTGCCATTTCTTATGTCATTGCGAGCGTAGCGAAGCAATCTCACGCTTTAAGTTTCTCAACGTCTCCCAAGCATGGACTTTCCCAATCAGCCCGGCTAGCGGCGAAAAGATTTTCGTGTAGCCAAATGGAGATAAATCTAGCCAGAAAGTAATTTCTGTTCCATTATCTTTTTTATTCAAAACATATCCATCTTTGAAATTGACATAAGGCATTTTGCCATTCATAGATAACTTTTGATTTAATTCATTTTCTGTAATTTCATATCCCACTGGAATTTTGATTCCGAAATAATTTAACATTCCTTCGGATGTCCCGCCAACCTGAGCAAAATCACCTTGCGATGTTTGAGTCAATGAAACCATGCGCGGAATGAATCGCAAATGACTTTCACGCTTGCTCAAAAACGCAAACACATCTTCTATGGATTTTGAAACTATGATGCTGGATTCAATTCTCGCCATTTCTCTCCATAAGAATCTCAGTGAACTCTGTGTTCTCTGTGGCTAAATCTTTTTTCCCTTGAGAAAAGCCAAATCACCAAAGAACGTCCAGAAGTGACCCACGATTTCAGTTTTTAGTCCGGGGTCACCGAAAATTTTGGGTAAATCACCAGCAATATTATCGTTAGCTTCTTCAAAGCGATATAAAAACGGACCTAATAATTTCCCATACAATGTGTAAGGTTTACCAAAGTCAATGATGTGTAATTCACCACCGGGTTTCAGCACACGAAAAATTTCTTGTGCAGTCTTAATTTTGTCAGGTGTTTTCAAATGGTGAATCATAATGCTGGACATAACACGGTCAAATGTCGCATCAGGATAAGGCAACTCGTTAGTGAAACCTGTGTCAAATGTGACTGAAGCGTGTTTTTCATCTGCTTTTTGTTTGGCAACACCTAACATTTCGGGGTCAGCATCCAAACCAAACACATCTGCATCAAGTTGTGATTCTTTAACCATAATGGCAAGCGTGCCAGTGCCACAACCTAAATCCAAAACTTTATGACCTGCTTGAATGTTTGCTTGTTGAATCAATAAAGTTTTATACCGCACATCACGCACAATATATTTTTGAATGAAATCATAAAAGGGGGTGAGAAAACGAAAACTTAAAGCGGGGATATATTCTTGCTTGGTTTCTTTCATTTTGGTCTCCGATTCGCATTGTATCATATTTCACAAACGGTAGTATAATTTTTAAATTACAAAAGGAGAAATTATGAATATCAATTTTAGCATGTGGCGCAAGGCCTCGTGGCAATTAATAAAAATGGATGATAAAAAAGAATGGGACGCATTAGATGTTGTTTCCAAATGGTTGATTGCGACTCGTTCTGCTGTGACTCTTGTCACTGTGTATTCATGTGTGATTGCAGGAATTCTCGCGGCTCGTGACGGATATTTTAGCTGGGTGCCGTTCCTCATCGTGACTCTTGGTTTATTCATTGCTCATGGCACGAATAACATTCTCAATGATTACACCGATTTTTCTCGCGGTGTAGATAAAGATAATTATTTCCGTTCGCAATATGGTGTGCATCCACTTGTGCAAAAGTTTTGGGATAAAGCCACTTCGATTCGTTGGTTTTTAGTCAGCGGATTTTTAGCAACGCTTTCAGGAATTTATGCACTTTATTACACAGGTTTTTCAAGCACGACGATTATTTTATTTGCAGTCGGTGCTGTGACATTACTTGCTTACACTTATCCATTCAAATATTGGGGACTTGGCGAATTTTCTATTTTCTTAATCTGGGGACCCATTTTGATTGGTGGTGTGTATTTTGTTTTATCAGGAATTTGGGATTGGAATGTTGCTCTCGCTGGTGTTCCATTTGGATTAAGTGTTGCCAGCATCAATGTCGCCAAACATATTGACAAACATGATGATGACAAAGCCAAAGGTGTTGGTACATTTCCAGTGCGTGTGGGTGAGAAGTTTGCCCGTCGTGTTGACCAAGTTGCTATCGTCTTGATTTATGCAGTTACATTATTCTTAATTTTAGATGGCTTTTTCACGCCTATTATGTTGATTGTCTTCTTAGCATACAAAGAAGCCTTAGCCGTGATCAAAGTTTTGAATCATCCCAAACCAGCCGAAGCACCTGAAATTGCTAAAGCGTTTTGGCCCGTTTGGTTCTCAGGTTTTGCTTTTCAACACAATCGTCAATTTGGCGGATATTTAATTCTCGGTTTGATTGCCGATGCTTTGATAAAAGGTTTCTTCCCAACTTTTTGGACAGGTTTGTTCTAGTTTTTGTAGGGACACGGCGCCGCCGTGTCCCTACTTATTTAACTCCAAATCTGCAATTTCTAACCACGATTCTTGATTTTCCAAAACACCAAATGATAATTTTCCATCGGGTGTGAAGGATGCAAATTGGTTATCTATCCAAATGACCAAGCCTAAGGGTGGCTTTGGGCTTACAGACGATTCAAATATTTTATTATCATCAACATACCAAATAACACGCTCTTGATTCCATTCAAGTTTGTAATCGTGCCATTGAGTTGGGTCTACACTAAGAGCACATGAATCTTCCACAATCACTTCGGATAAATATCTGCGGGTTTGTATTTTTCTAAATGGAAATGCTAACCCAGCCAAGATTAAGTATGGATGAAACTTTGGCGAACGAAAACTTTGGGCAATGAATCCATTGGCGGGGTAATCATATTGAAATGATAAATAATTTTCTTTCGATGCACCAAAAAACCAAGCGGCATTGGGTAATGTCGGTAAGCGGAATTTATTTCCGCCAAAGCCGAGACTCATTCCAAATGGGTCATTCCATAAGCCGAATCCCCAAGTTCCAGATAAAGGAAAGGCTGAGGTTCTAGCACGCAGGCTCAAGGTCAAGGAATGATGCGGAAAATTTTTTCGAGCAAGTCCAAAGTAATCATCAATCTGTGCAAAACGATAAGCGGACGAATCTCCAGATGGGATTCTTAAGATATATCCTTTTTCTGTTTTATCAATGCTTGCGCCAGTTGTTGTTCTTGATTTCATTTTTTATTCACCAACCAAACACCTAAAATAATCACAACGCCACCAATAATAGAAGCCCATGTAATTTTTTCAAATAAAACAATTGCCGCCACAATCATACTAGCAGGTGGTTCAAGAAAAAGAAATGCACTTGATTGCGCGGCGGGTAATTGACTTAACACATCAAACCATGCGATGTATGCCAAGCCTGTTGTGAATATACCAAGAAAAATCATTGCCCACCAACCACGCGAATCAAGCAATGTGACTTCTGTATAATTTTTTCCTACAACAAATGCAACTGTTGTGATTAACCAGCCGAGAGTCATCACCCAAAAAGTTAATCGGGTAGATGGATGCGTTTGAAACCCGCGCCTTGAAAGAATGGAAAAGACTGCCCAATTAAGTGCACTAATCAAAATTAAAAAATCCCCAATCGTTCCAAAGTTGCCAAGTGCAATAGATGCAAATTCACCTTTGCTTACTACAACCAAAACACCAAGCATCGCAAGCACGATGCCTGCAATTTGAATAAGAGAAAGTTTTTCTTTTAAAATTAACCAAGCCAAAATAGAAATAAAAACAGGTGACGATGCCACAATCCATGCTGTGGTGGTGGCTTGTGAAGTTTGCAAACCATTTGATTGCAACCATTGATGAAATGAAATTCCTAAAAAGCCGAGCAATGCGAAATATGCCCATTCATTTCCTTTTGGAAATGCAAATTGTTTGCGTGCAAAAACTGCAAACAATAAAATTGGAATTCCCATTGCGAATCGCATCCATACAACTGAAACAGGGGAGATTTGTTCAACTGCAATTTTTGTTGCAATAAAAGACCCTCCCCAAACAATCACTGCAAATAAGGCTTCGAGATAAACAATCGTTTTTGATTTTGACATTCGAGAATTATACCTAGTGGGTCATGTTAAAGTCTTGACATAAAATCAAATAGTGATATATTTCACAATTACAACTTAAAAACAAGGAGTTGCTATGTCTGCAAAAATTTTGCTCATCAACCCTGCTCGCCATTTCATTGCAAACAAAGTGGGGCTTGGATATTTAACTCCGCTTGGATTGGTTTTAATTGGTGGACCGTTAATTGATGCGGGGCATCAAGTGAAATTAATTGACCACGATATGAATGGTTGGTCTTATCAAAAACTTATTAATGAAATAAAAAAATTTCAACCCGATTATATTTTGCTGGGTCACTCAGGTTCAACTGCAAGTCATAATGTTGCCCTGCAAACTGTAAAAGAAATTCGTAAAGTTTTTTCAGACGTAAAAATTATTTATGGGGGAGTATATCCTTCGTATGCTTACCAAAATATTTTAGATGAAGTTCCAGAAATTGATTTTATTGTTCGTGGAGAAGGAGAAAAAACGCTTCTTGACTTAATTTCTGCTTGTGAAAACAACCTCGACTTAAGTCTTGTCCGCGGCATTGTTTGGCGCAAAGATGGTGAAATCATAGTCAATCATCCACAACCTGCCATACAAAACCTAGATGAATATCGCCCAGGCTGGGAATTATTGGAATGGGAAAATTATCAAATGTTCGGCTTCGACCATGCCGCTGGCTTACAATTTTCACGCGGATGCACCCTCACTTGTGTATATTGTGGTCAATGGATGTTTTGGAAAAAATGGCGACATCGCAGTACTGATGATTTAGTTAATCAAATTAAGATATTAAAAAATAAATATGGAGTCAAAATCATTTGGTTTGCAGATGAAAACTTTGCGGCTGATAGAGATGTAGCCAAAGAATTACTTGAAAAAATTATCGAAGCGGATTTAGGACTTTCCCTCAACCTCAACATGACCGCCGCTGATGTTGTCCGTGATGCTGACTTGATTCCGTTATATAAAAAAGCAGGCGTGGATTATATTGTGATGGGCGTTGAATCTCTGAAAGATGATGTCATCGTTGATATTCGTAAAAATAATCCCTTTGAAATTTCAAAAGAAGCCGTTAGGCTTTTACGAGAAAACAACATTATTAGTTTAACAAATATTATTTATGGTTTAGAAGAAGAATCTTGGAAAACTTTATTTGAGAAGTTCAAAGGAATGTTAGAACTTGATTCTGATATTTTGAATGCCATGTATCTCACACCTCACTTTTGGACATCCGATGGAAAATCCACAGACCCGCGCAATATCATTCAAAAGGATTTAGCAAAATGGTCATATAGAAATCAAGTGATTGCTACACCACATCTCAAACCGTTTGAATTATTCTTAGGTGTGAAAATAACCGAAGCCCTGTATCATCTCCGCCCCAAAGCCTTATGGAGACTTGCTTTTCACAAAGACAATCGTTACCTACAAATCATGCGCGATTCTATGCTTACTGGAATTCGTGTCGTCTTTGCTGAGATTTTTGAATTTTTGTTTGATACAAAATTTTCATCACAAGGTTCAACTGAAAAGATTCCTGGTCAGCCGAATAAAAATATTGAATCTTCGCCTTTGATTCTTGAACAGATTCCTACCTCACAAAAAAACTAAACACACTTGACCACTCGCTCCAATTGCTTGCTTTGTCTTTGACTCTTACGCGCCAGTAGAAAGTTGTGTTTTTTGAAAGTGTAGATGTACGAATGGATGCTTTTTTGTTTGTGGCTGAAAACTCAGGGCTAGAAAAATCGGAATGATTATCTACTTGAATTTGATATTCTATATCGCCAATGGTAGTTGTCCATTGCAGGGTGGGGCGTTGAGGTGCAGTGGATGAATCCGCGGGGCTGACAGGTTGAGGCACGGGTTGAGGCGTTGTGTCAATCACAAAAGAATAGGATTTACTGAATTTGCCGGGGTATAAATCTTTGTTGTAGGCACGCACGCGAACATAATACGTGCCATCACTTAAAGGTGTGGGTACAGTGAAATCAGTTTTGCTGATTGTTTGAATTAAAACAAGTTGTGTGAAGTTTGAGTCACGTGCGATAAAAATTTCGTAGGCTTGTGCATTTTTTACATTTGACCATGAAATGTTTGGTCGTAGATTGTTACTTAATGCAGGGGTACGATTCGTAAAAAGATTGGGCGCATCAAAATTGACGGGCGGTTTTGCAATCGTGAATGATTCGCTATTTGTAAAATGTTGATTCAACATATTACCTGCAAGGTCGCTGATAGAATTGTTATTGATTAAATCTAAACGTAAATTACCAGACCCCGCACCTGTGCTAACTGTAACGATATAAAACGGATTTTGATTTTGTACATTGATTGCAAAAGAATTTAAGTTTGAGGTTGTTATAAAAAAATCAGCGGTATCAACATTGATGACAGGTTCAGAAAATGTGGCAATGTAATTGACAGATGAATCAATGGTGGGATTATTGCTGGCACGTACAATAGATGTCACTTGCGGTGGCGTTCTATCAATTGTAAAACTTTCACTGTTTGTAAAATTAGCATTTCCAATTCCTTCACCACCAAGCGGAATGTTTTGTGAATTGATGATGCTGTCGTTATCAATTAAGTCTAATTTCAAAATGCCTTCGTTTGTTCCAGTATTTACCGTGACAATATAAAATGGATTGGCATCATTAATGTTAGTGACAAATCCATTATTGCTGACAACAAAATCATTTATATCCACGCCGTTTACGAGTTCAGTAAACGTGACGATAAAATCCACGCTTGAAGCATTGGTTGGGTTATTGCTAGCACGAACAATAGAGGCAACTACAGGTACACCAAAACTAGTTGAATACACTTCACCATTTGTAAAATTTGTATTCAACAAATTTCCGAAAGAATCGGTAATACTGTTATTGTTGATTAAATCTAAACGAATGACATCTGTGCCGGGGTTTAGTAAAACAGAAACTGTGTATAAATCATTTGCTCCTACGACGTTTGTAATGGTTGCATTGTTGATTGTGGATAAGAAAAAATCGCTTCCATCTACGTTGAAAACTGCTTCTGAAAAGCGGATAGTGAAATCTACGCCCAAGCCATTGACGTTCGCTCGCGTAATGGATGTGACATACGGTGCGGTTCTATCAACGCTATATGTTTCTCCGCTTGTAAAGTTTTCGTTCGCTGGATTATTGGCTAAATCAAAAACACTGCCGTTGTTTACGAAATCTAAACGGATTTCGTCATTGCCGATATTTGTGTTGACAGTGACTGTGTAAAGATTCTCAGAGCCAATCACATTACTTATTTGTGCATTATTGTTTGTAAGCAATACAAAATCAGATAAATCTACACTTGTGACAGGTTCAGAAAATGTGACTTGAAAGTCTATGCTTGCTGAACTCGTTGGGTTTGCATTAATACGAGTGATTGAAATCGCTTTTGGTGGCGTTCTATCAATCGTATAAGTTTCACCATTTGAAAAATTACCATTGCCCAAGCCAACTCCGCCGAGGGGTTGTAAACTGCCGCTGGTAATTGAGTCATCGTCCACAAGATCGAGGCGCAGGGTTCCATCAGAATTAATTGATGAGATAGAAACTGTATAACTATTTCCAGAACCAGAGACGTTATCTATAACTGCATTTGGAATGTCCGTTGAAAGAATAAAATCTGAAACATCCACGCCTGTCACTGATTCAGAAAATGTGACTTGATAATTTAATATATTTGCATTAGTAGGTGATGGATTTATTTTTGTGATGGATGTTACGTTGGCATGGCTTTGCCCAATGATGTGTTCATCAATTAAGACACCTGCGCGAGTGATGAATTGAAATTTCATATAAGAGCTAGTTGCTTCTACTCGCAATGCACCATAATCTAAATTGTAGCGGACAAGGCTTTCGGGTATTTTTGTTTCAAAATTGCGTATGCCTCCGCCGCCCAAACCGTTGACAATATACGTCAGCCCGTTTACTTGCAAACGTTCATAATCATGGTCATGCCCATTCAAGACAATATCTGCGCCCCATTCTTTGAAGGGCCATTGCATATATGCATACGAGCCATGCTTCCCCGAAGAATAAGCTGGGTGATGAAATATAACAACTTGAAATGGAGCAGTTGAGGCGGCTAATCTTTTTCGTAACCAACTTGCTTGTTCAGATTTTGCCGTGTAACCATCAGGTTCTTGGCGGTCACTATCAACCATGAAGAAATGGACAGGTCCTTGTATAAATTCATAATAAGTTTCATAATCTCGTAGACTGAAAAACTTTAAGTATGGTTTTATGATGACCCAATCATGGTTTCCGATTGTAGGGAAGAATCTTCTGGTTGGTGAACCTTCACCATAGTTCCCTTTGTAGTTATAAATATATTCATGATAATACTGTCCGATGTTGTCATCCATGTTATCGGCTTTATCATCCTGATTGTTATCACCTGATGTGACGATAAAATTTGGATTCCAACTTTTGACCAACGCGGCAACATCTGCGGCGGGTTGACCTGCTAAACCATAGTCGCCGATTACTGCGAAGATGATTTTGTCACTTTGGGCATGGGCGGGCAGATTTTGGCTTGAAAAGAGAAAAGCCAAAATAAAAAGTAACAGAATTGTGCGAAGAAAAACTTTTTTCATGCTTGTTGAAGGCATTATAGGTTTTTCTTTCGGTTATTAGGTATAGATAGAATGAAGTTAATATTGTGACTAAATTTACAATTCCCTCGAATATACTAGAAAAATATCATAAAAATTTGACAATTTCGCCTCACCCTGCTATACTACCGCCGATTAACGATTATAAACGCCAGTATTGGGCTTATTTTCAGCCCAAAAGTGGTAAATTTTGAGGAGTTTTACAAGAATGTCGCAATTAGAGATAAAAAATCTCCACGTCAGTATTGAAGATAAAGAAATTCTAAAGGGGTTGTCGCTCACAATCAAACAGGGTGAAATTCACGCAATTATGGGACCAAACGGCACGGGCAAGTCCACATTGGCATACACATTGATGGGGCACCCGAATTACACCGTCACCGAAGGTGAAATATTATTCAAGGGCGAAAATGTGTTGGAAATGGAACCCGATGAACGCTCTCGTGCGGGTATTTTCTTGGCATTTCAATATCCAGTTGCTATCCCGGGTGTAACCGTTGCAAACTTTTTGCGTTCGGCGATTAACTCTCGCCGCCGTGCAGAAAACCCTGATGATAAAGGCATGCCTATTCCTGAATTTCGTAAGATGTTAAAAGAAAAGATGGACATGCTCAAGATGGACCATAATTTCGCAGGTCGCTATTTGAATGATGGTTTTTCTGGTGGCGAAAAGAAGCGTGCTGAGATTTTACAAATGGCAACCCTCAAACCAGAGATTGCTATTTTAGATGAAACCGATTCAGGTTTGGATATTGATGCCCTTCGCGTCGTTTCGGAGGGAGTAAACGCTCTTTCTGGAAGTGAACTTGGTGTGTTGGTCATTACACATTATCAACGCCTGTTGAATTACATCAAACCGCATTTCGTGCATGTGATGATGGGTGGGCGCATTGTGGAATCTGGTGGACCAGAACTCGCGCTTCATCTCGAAGAACATGGGTATGATTGGTTGCGCGAAAAAACGGAAGATGTCGCGGCGTAAGAAACTGTTGACTACTAGTAGCAGGTGACAAGTTAAGCAAGAAGCGGCTCGTCATCTAAAGAATGGTGAATCACATGTCTGAAGATACAAAAATCCTAGAAGAAATTGGTGAGTATAAATACGGTTTTCATGACCGTGATGATAATTACACGTTCAAATCTGAAAAAGGTTTGAGCCGTGAAGTGGTTGAAAATATTTCGCGCATGAAAGGCGAACCACAATGGATGCTCGAATTTCGTTTGAAAGCGTTAGAGCATTTTCTTTCTCGCCCGATGCCAAATTGGGGACCCGATTTAGGCACACTTGATTTGGATAATATTTATTATTACGTCAAGCCGACTGAGAAACAAGAAAAATCATGGGACGATGTTCCTGATGATATTAAGCGCACGTTTGAAAAATTGGGCGTGCCAGAAGCCGAACAAAAATTTTTGGCAGGCTTAGGCGCACAATATGAATCTGAAATGGTGTATCACTCTATTCAAGAACATCTTGAAAAACAAGGTGTGATTTTTCTTTCGATTGAAGATGGTTTACGCCAACATCCTGATTTGTTCAAAGAATATTTTGGAACAGTCATTCCAATTGAAGATAATAAATTTGCGGCATTGAACTCAGCCGTTTGGTCTGGTGGCTCATTTGTGTATGTGCCCAAAGGCGTAAAAGTTGATTTGCCTTTGCAAGCATATTTCCGTTTGAACACTGCCAATGTGGGTCAATTTGAACGCACATTGATTATTGTAGATGAAGACGCATCCGTTCATTATGTGGAAGGTTGTACCGCTCCACAATATACAACCGATTCATTCCACTCAGGTGTGATTGAAATTATTGTCAAAAAAGGTGCACGTTCTCGTTATTCAACCATTCAAAACTGGTCAACCAATGTGTATAACTTGGTAACTCAACGTGCCAAAGTATTTGAAAACGCAACCCATGAATGGGTAGATGCAAATATCGGTAGTAAAGTTACGATGAAATATCCATCTTGTTATTTGATGGAACCAGGCGCACATGGTGAAATGCTTTCGATGGCATTCGCAGGTTCAGGTCAAATTCAAGATGCGGGTTCAAAGATGGTGCATTTTGCTCCGAACACAACCAGCAAAATTACATCCAAGTCAATCAGCAAATCTGGCGGACGTGCTTCTTATCGTGGCTTGTTGAAAGTTTACAAAGGTGCGAAAGGTGTCAAATCCAATGTGGTTTGTGATGCACTTTTGCTTGACCCGAAATCTCGTTCTGATACATATCCCTACATTGAAATTGATGAAGATGATGTCACCATTGGTCACGAAGCATCGGTTTCAAAAGTTGGTGAAGAACAACTCTTTTACTTAATGTCACGCGGTCTCAGTGAAGAAGAAGCCACCACCATGGTCGTTTCAGGTTTCATTGAACCGCTCGTCAAAGAATTACCAATGGAATACGCAGTCGAAATGAATCGCTTGATTGCATTACAAATGGAAGGAAGTATTGGGTAATGCAAGAAAAACCAAAAGTTACAGTATCAAGAACGAGACGAAGTGACTCTGCCGCGAAAGATTTTTCTTTCACCCAAGCAGATGTCCCTGCGTCAAACGGACTCGCTTCTTTCCGCGCCTCAGCCTGGGATTCGTTTAAGAAGCTTTCTCTTCCCGTTACAACAGATGAAGCTTGGCGCCGTACTGACATTAGATTATTACCCGCATCAGATTTCAAAATTCCACAAGATGGTGCGTATGAAGATTTGCCAGTTGTGCCAGATTATTTGCTCAAACCATTAACTGGCGAACAGCACGGCGGACAAATCACTTTACTGCCCGGTGGTTCAAAGGTTGAGTTAGATGAAACACTCGCGAAAAAAGGCGTAGTCTTCACCGATTTCCGCACGGCTGAAAAGAATCATTCCGATTTGCTCAAAAAGTTAATCGGGCAAATCGTCAAAGCAGATAGCGGAAAATTTGCTGCACTCACTTCTGCTTTGGCACAAAATGGTGTTTTACTGTATGTGCCAAAGAATGTTCAGGTAGAAACTCCGCTTCACTCAGTCTTGTGGGGACCGGGTGCAAACCTTGCTCACTTCTCGCATTTGATTGTGTTTGTAGAGTCAGGCGCATCTGTTACTTACGTTCACGAAGCCGCATCACCTGAAGAATCTACCCCAGCTATGCACTCAGGCATTGTTGAAATTCATGTTGGCGAAAATGCCAATTTGAGATTCGTCGAATTGCAATCTTGGGGCAGGCACGTCTGGAATTTTTCACACGAACGTGCTCGCGTAGAACGTGGCGGCAACTTGGATTGGATTTTTGGTGCAGTCGGTTCACGTCTCACCAAAAACTTCTCTGATTTAGATTTAGCCGGTGAAGGTGCACAAGGTAGAATGTCTGGTTTTTATTTTACAGATGGTACTCAACACCTTGACCATGATACCCAACAAAATCACTATGCTCCACATTGCACCAGTGACTTGTTATTCAAAGGTGCATTAAAAGGAAAGAGTCGCTCGGTGTGGCAAGGCATGATTTATGTCGCGCCTGGTGCACAAAAGACAGATGGTTATCAAGCGAATCGCAATTTGGTTTTAGATGACCAAGCCCGTGCAGACTCAATTCCAGGTTTAGAAATTCTTGCTGATGATGTGCGTTGTACGCATGGTGCCACCGTTGGCAAGTTAGAACAAGAACCACTTTTCTATTTGAAGTCGCGTGGTATTCCGCAAAGAGAAGCAGAGCAATTGGTTGTAGAAGGTTTCTTTGACCCCATCATGCAACGCATTCCATTTGAAGGCGTAAGAGAAAGATTCCAACAAGCCATACAAGATAAATTGTCGAAATAAAGTGTGTAGGGACACAACATCACTGTGTCCCTACGAAGAAAATGTAAAAAATTAGAAGCAAGTCTCCCTTAGAACGAGGCGGGCAAGAATCAAACTGAAAGATAGGATGTAAAAAATGGCAATAAAAAAATCAAAAGTTAAATCGAAGCCAACATTGAAGTCGAAAAAAATCAAGGCGAAAGCCAAGCCAGTTGCAAAAAAGAAAGTTTTGAAAGCCAAGCCGATTCGCAAGCCAGTGATGAAGGCGAAATCAAAAGTAAAAGCCGTTGCGAAAAAATCAAAGCCTGTTAAGAAGCATCGCATTGCAAAGATGAATAAAACGATTGCAACAAAGCCAGTGATGAAGTCGCTGGAAAAGTTGCCGACGCAAACGATGGAAGAAGTGACACGCCAAATGATGTCAGCATCTTCATCTGCGCCAGCAAAACGCCCAGCCATGCCAGTGGTGCGTCGTGTGGTTCGCCCAGCTGAACCTGTGATTCGTACAGCCACTCAATTCACATTTATGAAAGCACCCGCCGCTGAACATGCTTTTGAAGTGGGTGATAATGTGGAAGTGTTTTGTGACCATGAAAAAAGCCGTGAACGTATTCGCGGATGGATTAAAGGCATTGTGGTACAAGTAGATAATAAAATGGTGGCAGTGCAATTTCGCTCGAACGTTTTCTTAACGGATGGTTGGATGGTGCCAGATAGAATTTTATGGTATCCATTAAGTTCTGAACACATTCGCCCAGTGCCCGGCAAAAAGGGTATTGTCAAAAAAGATTTCATTCCAGATTATTAAACCGGAGTGCGTTGCGTATAAATGGTTAAGATATTGCCTAACCTCAAAGCGCGACGCACCCTTTTATAAATTATGTCTCTTGATGTAAATAAAATTCGTAAAGATTTTCCAATTTTGCAACGCGAAACTCGAGATGGGGTTCGCGTTGTGTATTTGGATTCCACAGCAACTTCGCAAAAACCTCAGCAAGTCATTGATGCGATGAATAATTATTATCAACGTTCAAACGCAAACATTCATCGTGGCGTGCATACGCTCGCTGAAGAAGCAACATCTATGTACGAAGGTGCGCGCGAAAAAATCGCAAAGTTTATCAATGCAAAATCGTCACGTGAAGTTATTTACACGCGCAATACAACCGAATCAATTAATCTTGTCGCTTATTCATGGGCACGTGCAAATTTGAAATCTGGTGATTTGGTCATTCTCACTGAAATGGAACATCACAGCAATCTTGTTCCATGGCACATGCTACAAGTCGAAAAAAATATCGAATTAGATTTTATTCCCGTGACCGAAAACGGTTTACTGGATGTAGACTCTTACAAATCGCTTCTTGACCGTGCGCCGAAGTTGGTCTCATTTACACACATGAGCAATGTCCTCGGCACGATTAACCCTGTGCAAGAAATGATTCAAATGGCGCATCAAGTTGGCGCAATTGTATTGATTGACGGTGCACAATCTGTTCCGCATTTGCAAGTAGATGTGCAAAAATTAGATGCAGATTTTTATGCTTTCTCTGCTCATAAAATGTGCGGACCAACCGGCATTGGTATTTTATATGGAAAATCCGCATTGCTTGAGTCCATGCCGCCGTTTTTAGGTGGTGGTGACATGATAAAGGAAGTCAAATTAAAGTCGTTTCGCGCAAATACACTGCCGCATAAATTTGAAGCAGGTACACCCGCAATTGCTGAGGCGGTTGGGTTTGGTGCCGCTGTGGATTATTTATCCAACATCGGCATGGATAACATCGCCGCACACGAACATCAAATCACGGAATATGCTTTAGAGCGCTTGGAAGAAATCCCCGGCTTGAAATTGTTTGGTCCATCAGCTGATAAAAAGGGTGGAGTCGCCGCATTTACATTGGATGGAATTCATCCGCATGACGTGGCACAAATTTTAGATAAAGATGGCATTGCCGTTCGAGCGGGTCATCATTGTGCGCAACCTTTGCATGAAAAATTTGGAATCCCTGCTACCAGCCGCGCTTCGTTTTATATGTATTCCACAAAAGAAGAAGTGGATTTGTTGGTGAATGGTTTGTATAAAGTGAAAGAAATGTTTAAGTAAATCTCATTGGTCTTACAGGTCGAAATGGTCGAACAAGTCCGACTAGTCAGACCTCTTAGACTAATAAGACTTTTTAGACTTTAGGACTATTTTATGGACGATTTATATCGCGAAGTTATCATCGAGCATTATAAGAATCCAAGTTATCGCGGAAAACTAGACCCGCATGATATTGCCTTTGCGGATAATAACCCTTTATGCGGTGACCATATCGAAATCAATTTGCGTTTAGATGAAAATGGAAATGTCAAAGAAGCATTGTTTGATGGTCATGGCTGTGCAATCTCGCAAGCCTCTGCAGATTTGTTGATGGAATCAATCATCGGCAAACCTTTGGAAGAAGTAAAACAACTCAAAAAAGATGACATTCTTGAAATGCTTGGCATTGACCTTGGTCCTGTACGATTGAAATGTGCATTGCTTTCGTTGAAAGTGTTGAAAGCAGGAGTCTATGGTTTAGGTGAGGCAAGTGATGAGTTGGTGGAATAATTATTAGACCGAAGACGGTGGACGATAGACCGTCAGGAATTGATATGTTTAACTATACAACCTTAGATGAATCCAAAGCAGAATTTATAGAAATTGCGCCCGCTTCCGAACTCCCAAACGGCGAGCGTTTATTTGTTGATTTAGGTGATAAACCTATCGTCATTCTTAACATCGCAGATAAATTATTTGCAATTGGTGATGTATGTACGCATGATGATGGTCCGCTAGGGGATGGGATGATTGAAGGGCATAATATTGTCTGTCCGCGCCATGGTGCTGAGTTTGATGTTCGCACTGGTCAAGCCGTGCAAATGCCTGCTGTGGTAGATATTCCTGCATATCCTGTCCGTGTAGTGGATGGGATGATTCAAGTGGGCGTACCGAAAGAATAATTTTTTCTATTGCTTCACTAAAAAAAGCACTCTACGGGTAGAGTGCTTTTTTATTTCTTCCTATTGCGCGTAGAATAAATTCTAAATTCTGTGTTATAAACTTAATACTGTCGAAGCCGATACCACAGACTTGAGAGGATAACATGACTTCGAAAATTTACACCGCGATACTTTTGTTGCTCATTGGTTTACTGGTTGTGTCTTGCACGCTTGGAGATATCACACCACAACAAGCCAGTCTGGCTACTCCAGCCGCTACGCCGATATTAGAGTTAAGCATTCAGCCAGATACAACTTCATTCAACACAGTGGGGCAAGTCATCAACTTTCAGTATGCCGTGAAAAACATTGGGCTTACAGGTGTAGCAGGTAGCGTCATTGCAACAGGTATCACCGTCAATTGCCCCGCACTGAACACTATTGGCAATGCCAACGACTCTCTTGACCCTGATGAAACGATTATTTGCACATCATCACATACTGTTACACAAACTGATATTGACATCGGTTCCGTTACTTTTGTTTCTATGGCAACCATCAATGAGATTAGTTCCAATCAAGTGATGGTGACAATTTCTAGGCAACAAGCGCAAAACTTGTCTTTAGCCACAACAGCAAACCCCACAACCTATGAACAAGCAGGTAATCAAATCCTTTTTACTTATGTCATCACGAATACTAGCAATTCAGATGTGGGACCTGCTCAATTCACAATCAGTGATAGTTTGATTAGTACCGCGCCATTCAACTGCGGAAATATAGACACGCTTCTTCCTGCGGGGGGAACTGTCACTTGTACCTCAACATATACTGTCACCGAAGCAGATGTGACCGCAAACTCGGTTACGAGCCTTGCCACTGCTTCGGGTGGGGCATCTGCTCCATCAGCGCAAACAAGCGTCACCGTAAATAGAGGCGTGGTTGCTCAATCTAGCCCAACAACGAATTTGACTTCGGGTAGCACAATCTCGTATACAGTAGATGATGGTGATTGGATATGGCAGATTGCGCGTTGTCATGGAGCCGACCCGCAACAAGTGGTTGCGGCGAATCCACAAATTCCAGTGCCTTCTCAAATTTCGCCGGGCATGGTTATCACTGTTCCAAATATTGGTAGCAAAGGCACAGTGTATGGTAAGCCTTGCGTTGTGAAACATACCGTTAAGGCTGGTGAAACTTGGGTTTCTATTGCGCAACAGTACAATGCCGACCCTAGTATTTTGCAAATTGCAAACGAAAATTTATTAACAGTAGGTAGAGAAATTAGCATTCCGCGCAATTCGGCGGGGACGCTTGGTACATCTATAAAAGCATTGTCATTGACTATCACTGCCAATCCAACATCTTACCAACAAGTTGGCCAGCAAATTACTTATACATATGTCATCAATAATAGTGGCAATACTACACTTGGTCCTGCGCAATTTACAGTCACTGATAATCTTTTTAGTAGTACACCTTTCAACTGTGGTGATGCAAATACAACGCTTGTAGCCAATGCAACTGTTACTTGTACAGCAACATATACGATTACGCAAGGAAACTTAGATTCTGTTTCGATTGTAAGCAATGCCACCGCTTCTGGTGCTAGTGTTACATCTTCACCTGCTAGTTTTACATTAAACAAAGTCGTCGTGGCGACAAATCTTTCACTGGTTGTTGTAGCAAATCCCACAACTTATAATCAAGAGGGTCAGCAAATTACTTATACCTACGCCATCACCAATAATGGAACTACGACTCTCGGTCCTGCACAGTTTACAATCAGTGATAACTTAATTAGCCCAACGCCGTTCAACTGTGGTGATGCTAACATCACGTTAGCACCGAGCGCAATTGTCACTTGTACTGCAACATACACTATTACTTTGGAAAATATGAATGCTGTTTCAATCGTCAACAATGCCACTGCTTCTGGCGCAGGTGCTACATCATCACAACCTGCTAGCGCAACTGTTACTAAGCAATAAATGTAATTCAAAAAGAGGAAAAGCATTTGCTTTTCCTCTTTTTTTACCATTCTCCTGCATAACGAATTTTATAAGGTGTTGTTACTTTCTCTATTCGAAAACGACGTAATTCCACCAATTGACGAATATGCAAATTATCATGAGCCACCCATGATGAGAGCATATCACCTGCTGTCATCGTTCCCCACTTGCTTTTATATTTTGTATTCCAATCTGATTTTTTTATGCTTTTCAACCATGCTAAAGATTTTTCACGTTCCTTAAAAAACTTCTTTTTCATTGAAACAAAATTTTGTTGATTGTATTTTCTGAGTTTCACCCACGTGAATGGAGAAATCGGATGCCATTCTTCATATTGACGATGCAAAATAAAATCCAAATGCTCTCGAAAATCTTCACGCTCTTCATCATAAAGATGACAAACGACTTCCAACATTGACCATTTCCCTGCGCTTGGTTTGGCTTGCGCTTCTTCCTGACTTATACCTGCCAGCAAAGCCCCAAGCATTTCTGTGCTTTGAGTCAATTCTTGATACAGAGTCTCGAATTTCATCTTTCCTCTTCTTTCAAATCGTTAATCTGAAATCGAAAATCGTCCTACAATCCTCAAAATATCAAACCCTTCTGCAAACGGAACTTCTGCCAACGCACCATGACGTACCATAATCGAACGCGTTAATTCTTGATTGAAATAGTATCTATCTTTATAGGTTTCGTATTGAGCCAATGCCTCAATTTTCTTGTTTACATCTTCTTCAGAAACTTCAACAAGAAAATGTGGGAAGAATCCATACGAAGAACGGACTACATCAAAACCTAAGACTGTGATGCCGCGAAAGGCGCGTAAGGCTTCGTCGGTCATTGTATTGTGGTCTTGATGAACATCTTGCTTGGAATGAGTAAAGATTAAATCAGGTTTGAATTCTTTACGCAGTTTGAGAAAGTATTCCAAAATTTCTTGGCGTGATTGTTGAAAAACCCGTGTTGTGAATTTTCCAAAAACAACTTTCTCTTGTGGCATGCCCAATACTTTCATTGATTCAAGATGTTCATTCTTTACATTTTGCAAATCAGGATTTTTCTGATTATCAGATAATGTTACACACAGAATTTCTGTTTTCTTTGCAATGTGATGAATCAAAGCGCCACATCCGATTTCAATATCATCTGGATGCGCGCCGAGGAAAAGGACTCGTTTACCGGAGAAATTCATAATTTTATTTGTAGGGGCGAGGCATGCCTCACCCCTACATGATTATTTTGTAGCCAAAATCCCACCGACAACTTTGGTCATCACCAGCTTGCCATCACGGTCGAGCCATTTTTGAGCAACTGCTTCAATCTTCTTAATCAAAGCTTCGTATTCATCTTTGTCATTGAACATCGAAGTCCATAATCTACGATCTTCACTCAACGAAGCACGGACGTAGTCAATGAATGGTGCAACACTTGGAAAGGTGAGATGATTTTCAAATTTGTGTAATTCGGTCTTTGCAAAAATGCTATCAATTGTGTTGAAAATTTCACCTTTGAAGCGTGAAGAACCAGGCATTGGAGGAATGGTCGCATTCGTGGCTTCTTTGATAATGTCATAGAACATTTGCTTGTTTTCAGGCAATGGTCCAGACACGAAAAGGCGTCCGCCAGATTTGAGAACGCGGTGTGCTTCACCAAATGTAAATTTCAAGTCAGAGGCGTAATAGATTGCGAATGCCGAAGTGCACAAATCAAATGTATTGTCTTCAAATTTGAATTTTTCATTGAAATCCAAAAATTGGAAATCAATGTTCGCGCCGAGTTCTTTATTTTTTGCGCGAGCTTTGTCTAACAATTCTTCTGAAAAATCACCACCTGTGATTTGTGCTTGACCTTTTGTATATTCATTAAATAGAAAACTCAATTTGCCAGCGCCACATCCCACATCTAAAATTTTCATGCCTGCTTGCGGTTTCAATAAATCGTTCGTCCACACGTCAATGTTGGCAGAAC
Source organism: Anaerolineales bacterium UBA2317 (assembly GCA_002345215.1). Classification (GTDB taxonomy): domain Bacteria; phylum Chloroflexota; class Anaerolineae; order Anaerolineales; family Villigracilaceae; genus Villigracilis. The sequence goes on along the minus strand of DDVH01000010.1, from coordinate 7,015 downwards.
CATATTTTTCGTGAATGTCAATGCGCATTAATAAATCTTTGCTAGGTTCTTGATAATCAATTTTCATTTTTTTCTCCTTGAGATTCTCGTTGGTCGAGTAGGCGAAGCCCGTATCGAGACGAACATTTAATAAAGTAATTTTTATGTATTGATGGTCTCAGTACATTGCTTATTTCATTTGCAACTTCTCGACCATCGGTTATATAAATTATACATCAAAATTCACCAACTGAATTTTGAACGACATGATAAAATTCGCGCACTATGGCAAACAAGATTCAACCCATAAAAGGCACCCGCGAATTTTACCCTGAGCAAATGGCGTTGCGAAATTTCATTTATGAAAAAGTCCGCGCGGCATCTCAGGCTTTTGGCTATCAAGAATGGGATGCGCCTTTTATTGAACCGATTGATTTATACGCCGCAAAATCTGGCGAAGAACTTGTCAAAAAACAATCCTTCACATTTGAAGATCGTGGTGGAGATTTCGTCACACTTCGCCCTGAATTAACTCCATCACTGGCACGCATGATTGCCGCCAAACAAAACGAATTGGCGTACCCTGTGCGTTGGTGGTCATTCGGTCCGTTTTGGAGATATGAACAACCGCAAAAAGGACGCTCGCGTGAATTCTTTCAATGGAATATTGACATGTTGGGAGTCAATTCGCCTCAAGCGGATGCAGAGTTGGTTGCTGTTGCCTCGACATTTCTCAAGTCTGTGGGTTTGACTCCTGACCAAGCCACGATTTATGTCAACAATCGTCGCTTAATGGATTCTGAATTTGATAAATTACAAATCCCAAATGAAAAAAGATTAGATGTTTCCAATTTAGTTGACCGCCGTTCTAAAATGGAATCTGCGAAATGGGATGCGTATGCAATTGAACTTGGTTTGAATCAAACTCAATTAGATGGCTTGAAAAATATTTTGTCTAATTTTGAGTTGTGGAAAGAAAGTGATGAGTTAGTAAAGTTTTTCTCTGCACTGGAAGCATTGGGCGTGAGTGAATATGTCAAATATGACCCTAACATCATGCGTGGACTCTTATATTACACCGGCACCGTCTTTGAAGCATTTGATACAAGTGGTTCTGTCAAGCGTGCTATTTTAGGTGGCGGACGTTATGATAATTTGTTAGCAGATGTCGGCGGAAATCCATTATCCGGTGTTGGTTTTGCAATGGGTGATGTGGTCATGGGAATTGTCTTACAAGAAAAAGGTTTATTGCCTGAATTTAATCCCACGCCTGCAGATGTTTTGGTGACGTTGTTTGATGAAACATTTTTGAGTAAATCATTTGCATTATCTGCTCAATTGCGAAATGCTGGGATTAATACACTTGTATTTCCTGAACCTGCGAAATTACAAAAGCAATTCAAATTTGCGGACAAAATGAAAACGAAACTGGCTTTGGTTTTGGGTCCAGATGAAGATGCAAAAGGCTTGGTGGTAGTCAAAAATTTGAAAAGCGGCGAACAAGTTGAAGTCAAGAAAGAAGCGTTGGTTGAATCGGTAAAAGGAATGTTATCGAATGCCTGAAATCCGAAATATCACGATAGAGAATTGGCAAGACATCATTGGTTTAAAAGTCCGCGAAGACCAGAAAACTTTTGTGGCTTCAAATTTGTATTCAATTGCTCAATCAAAATTTGGTGATGAATATGAAGGGCATTGGGATTTGTTTCCGTTTGCGATTTATGATGATGACAAGCCTGTCGGTTTTTTGATGTATGCCTTAAATTTTTCGCATCCGACGCATCAAGCCTTTATTCAGCGGTTAATGGTGGATGAAAATTTTCAGGGCAAAGGCTATGGCAAATTTGCTATGAATTGGATGCTCGATTTTTTTCGGGCTGATGAACGAATCAAAATGGTTGGTATTAGTTATGAACCACATAATGAAGTAGCGCGAAAGTTGTATGGAAGTTTAGGTTTTGAAGAGACAGGCAAAATTGTAGACGGCGAAACCGAGGCGATGCTGAAAATCCGTTGATTCATGGTAAAATACTGCCCGCATTATGGAGCCTGTAGCTCAACGGCAGAGCGCCACACTGTGGATGTGGATGTTGTGGGTTCGAAACCCATCAGGCTCCCAAAACCAGACCCTAAAGGTTAAAAAAAACCTTTAGGGTCTTATAATAATAAAAATATATTATGCCAAAAACTATTAACGTACTTTTCCTTGCCGCTGAAGCCGACCCGTTTGTCAAAGTGGGTGGCTTGGGTGATGTAGCAGGGTCATTGCCAAAAGCATTAAGAGCATTATCAAATGATGATGTCAAATTAGATGTGCGTTTGGTCTTGCCATATCATCCTGTCATCAAGGCAGAAAATGTCAACCCGTTGGGGATTTATACGCTTTCAAGAAACAATTCGGAAGTCGAAGTTGAAGCGTTTGAAACCTTGGTTGATGGCTTGCCCGTTTATTTAATCAATGGTGAAGCGATTCGTGCTAATGGGTCTGTCTATTCGGCGGATGCAAAACTCGATGCTGAAAAATACGTCTTCTTTTCATTAGCGGCGTTGAAACTTGCCAATCATATCAATTGGACTCCTGATGTCATTCATGCCAACGATTGGCATACTGCTTTAAGTTTGTATGGAAATTTGACGAAGCGTTGGGAAGAAGGCGCAAAACACATTGCCAATGTGATGACTGTACATAACCTGCCGTTTATGGGACCAGATGTGCGCGATCTTATGGAAAGTTATGGCGTAAAACTTGCACAAACCGATTTGCCTGATTGGGCACGCGTTATGCCTATGCCTTTAGGGTTGTGGGCTTCGGATGCAATCGTAGCGGTTTCGCCGACTTATGGAAATGAAATTTTGACGGAAGAATATGGCGCAGGCTTGTTTGACTTTTTACAAATCCGCCACGAGACTTTAAGTGGAATTTTGAACGGCATTGATACAATTTCTTTCGACCCTGCAACAGATAATGCCATCGGCGCGAATTATGATGCGGATAATTTAGAAAGGCGTTGGACAAATAAAAAATTATTGCAAGAAAGATTAGGTTTTCCTCACGACCAAAACATTCCTTTGTTTGGAATTGTCTCGCGCATGGATATTCAAAAAGGCATGGACATTGCTTTCAATGCTCTGAAAACTATGAAGAAAATAGATTTTCAAGCAGTGATTTTAGGCACAGGCGACCCAAAACTTGAAGAAGCCGCACAAGATTTACAAAAATTATTTCCTGAAAAAATAAAAGTTGAAGCCCGCTTTGATGCAGGCTTGGCTCGTCAAATTTATGCAGGCACAGATATGTTGCTCATGCCATCGCGTTATGAACCATGCGGTCTCGCACAAATGATTGCTATGCGTTATGGTTGTGTGCCAATTGCTCGTAAAGTTGGCGGCTTGAATGATACTGTCAAACAAAATGAAACAGGCTTTGTATTTGAAAAACCAATGCACATGTCATTAGTCGGTGCAATTAAAAAAGCACTTAAAGTTTTTGCCGATAAAGAAGCGTGGAAACAAATTCAACTCAATGGCATGGCACAAGATTTTTCTTGGAACGCATCCGCAAAAGAATATCTTAAACTATATCTCTCTTTGGTGAAATAAATGACATTCAAACGTTCTTCCGGTATTTTGCTTCATCCCACATCATTGCCAAGCCCATATGGAATCGGCGATTTAGGTCCACAAGCCTTTCGATTTATAGATTGGCTTGCATCCACTGGTTGTAAACTTTGGCAAATTCTTCCGCTTGGTCCCACAGGCTACGGCGATTCACCCTATCAATGCTTTTCAGCATTCGCAGGCAATCCATACTTAATCAGCCCTGATGATTTATTTGAAAATGGATTATTGACTCAAGCCGATTTAGATATGATGAAAGAAAATGCAAACGCTTCAAAAGTGGACTTCGGCTTGGTCATCCCGCGTAAACTTAATCTTTTAACCCAAGCATTTTCTCGTTTTGATTCTGCGCCTGAATCTTTTCATAAAGAATTTAAAAAATTCTGCAAACAAAATGCAGATTGGCTTGATGACTTCGCATTGTTCATGGCATTAAAAGAATCAAATGGTGGTGGGGCATGGAATGGGTGGAGTGACAAGTTGAAGCGTAGAGATGAAGCGGAATTGAAAAAAGCAAAAAAAGAATTGAGTCAAGAAATCAAAAAATATGCTTTTTATCAATTTTTATTTTTTCGCCAGTGGAATAAACTGCGTGCTTATGCCAATTCAAAAGGGATTCAAATCATTGGTGATGTGCCGATTTTCGTCGCGTATGATTCTGCTGATGTATGGGCGCACCCCGAATTATTTTTCTTAGATAAACATGGCAATCCAACCGTTGTGGCAGGCGTTCCACCAGATGGTTTTTCAGCCACAGGTCAATTATGGGGCAATCCTTTATATGATTGGAAGGCGCATAAAAAAGAAAAATATGCTTGGTGGCTTTCACGTTTACAAGCCACATTAAACTTGGTTGATATTTTGCGCTTTGACCACTTTCGCGGTTTTGCTGGTTATTATGAAATCCCTGCACATCATACTACTGCTGAACATGGCAAATGGAAGAAAGGACCTAGCCATGATTTTTTCAAAGCCGTTGATAAATTTTTGAACAAAGGCAAAGGCTTGCCCATCGTTGCGGAAGATTTAGGTTTAATCACAGCGGATGTAGTTGAATTATTAAATGCCTTCAAATTGCCACGCATGAAAATTTTACAATTTGCTTTTTCGGGTCCAGAAAATCCGTTTTTACCGCATCATTATGAATCAAATAGTGTGGCATACACCGGCACACATGATAACGATACAGCTTTTGGTTGGTTTGCCACAGCCGATGAAAAAGAAAAAGATTTTGCCCGACGATATTTACAAATCAGTGGAAATGATTTTGCATGGGATTTGATTCGCACCGTGTGGAAATCTGTTGCTATGTTTGCTATTGCGCCCATGCAGGATGTGCTAGGTCTAGGCGGCGAAGCACGTATGAACTTCCCTAGTAAGTTAGGCGGCAATTGGGAATGGCGTATGACCGAACATGATTTCCGCGAAGATTTAGCAGCAGGTTTAAGAGATTTGAATTGGTTGAGTTTGAGGTAGTTTTTTACTGAAAATTAAAAATCAAGTGAGGATTTAAGTCGTATAATACCCTTATGGAAAAACCCACAGCCTTAATCGTCGAAGACGACCGTGATATTGTCGCGTTGTTTCGGCATGTATTAGATGTGGCAGGGTATCACACCGAAATTGTGCTAGACGGCAAAGACGCCATGGAACGGCTAGAAGCCTTTACACCCAACATCGTTCTGCTTGATTTGCAATTGCCGAGAATGAGCGGGGTGGATATTTTGAAAAACATGCGCGACAACGAGCGTTTGAAAAGCGTGCCTGTCGTGGTCATTACAGCCTACGCTCCGATTGCAGATACTTTACCCGTTGAGCCTGATTTATTATTGCTCAAGCCTGTAGATATTAATCAACTCAGCAATTTGGTGCAACGCTTACAGACAACGAGTGGCGCAATCAATGAGCCATCGCATGATAAATCCACAGGTTTGTATTCATATTCGTTTTTCAATGTGCGCCTCACTTTTTCTTTAGAGCGCATCAAACAAAGTGCGTTCCGAAGGTTTGGTGTTTTATTTGCAGAAGTAGACCAACTCCCCAAACTCAAAAACCAAATTAGCCAAAGTGAATATGACGACTTTTTGCGTAAACTGGCTGACCAATTTCGCATGACGCTTCGCCCGACCGACACCATGGCTTGGTCCGGCAACCATCATCTTTTCTTTACCTTGATAGAAGATATTCCTAGCCCAGAAGCCCCGCTGAAAATTGCCTCACGCGTTAAAGACAGCATGAAACGCTTTATTGAAAATCGTCACCACGATTTAGAAATGAAAGCCAATGTTGGTGTCTTACTATGTGATGCTGAATATGAAAATATACAAAAAGTTTTACGCGATATTGAACTTGCCCGCACCTATTTGCGTGAAGGTCTATACACCAACCCCTCTATCTTTGACCGTGAAATGTTAGCCGCCAAAGGCTAACTGCTAATCGCTAAATGCTATCGGCTAACTTCGTAAATACCACTTCCAACACACCGCCTGCCACAGCCAAAGATTTATCTGAAACCAAACGAATCAAATCGGGGTCATTCCGAGAATCAACATCACCAATTTTCATGCCTTCAATCACATCTACTTTTGGATGAATCAAGCCACGTAAGATTCCATCAAACGGACTAATGACTGGCTGATTATTTATCAAACAAATTTTTTCGCCTGCTTTACAAACATCACCAATCGTTTTTAATACTTCTATATTTCCACTAGTGGGTGCACGCAACACACGCCGCGCATCACCATCGGGTTGTTTGCTATCTGCTTGAGCATTGCCCTCCCAATACACTCTGCCAAGCGTGTGGCTTCTGCGAGTCTCTATCACGGCGTGGCAATTTGCTCCCGCGGTAAAACCAGGTCCAAGTCCGATATGAAGCGCGACTTCTGAAGGTAAAGGCTCAGGTTCAGATTTTAAGAGTCGCGCATCAATCACAAAAGTAGATTGTGGACTCGTCAGAAATTGATTCTTTAAGATGTTGGCATGCGGGTCAATTAACACTGCAATTTCACCCGCCTCCATCGTGACTTGAAACTGGTCTGCCGACACAAGCCTTGATGTTACGCCTTCGACAGTTTGTGCTCCTTCATACACAGCTTCTGAAAATGAAACGGTTCGACGGACAGCCAGCGGTTTATCCAATTCAAGAATTGCGATTTGAAAACCAACGCGATGCAACCGCAATGCGATTCCAGTTGCAAGGTCGCCTCCGCCACGAATGATCATTAAAGGTTTCATGTTTTTTCAATTTGTTCCTGTAAAAGTAAACCGAATGTATAAATCGTAATATAAATAAAAATAAACAAGGCAGAAAATATGCCAATGAACAGGATTGATTGTAAACTAGGATTGCTTGAATAATAGATTAATTCAATGAAACGCTCACGCGGATTAAATAGTACATCCCAAGAGTTCCATC
>DDVH01000012.1:6725-33315 GCA_002345215.1 Anaerolineales bacterium UBA2317 | reverse complement strand
TGGTAAAAACGAATCTTTGTGTTTATAATGGTAGAAATAATTGAAAGGTGCGCTCATGAACAACCAATTTTCAAACGCACAGGGTGGGAATCAGTCGAGGAATCAGAATCAGGTTGAAGGTCAAAAAAGAGGCGGAAAGAAGAAGCGAAATTTGATTTTGCCGATTCTCTTAATCGCTGTTGGATGTGTCGTCTTTATCTTCGCGGCTTGGTCGGCAGTGACATCTCCCGTCTTCGCTTCAATTCTTAATGGGTCACCTGCTTCACCCGCGTCAGCCGATTCTCAATCTTTTGCTCAGTTCAATGTAGCCAAACCAACTTATACACCTTCTGGCGTACAACCTGTTGCTCAAGAGATTTTCCCAACTGTTACAGCCACACAATTTATTCAACAACAAGCGGTTGTTATTCAACCTACAGATATTCCGGCAACGGATGTGCCTCCAACGGCAACGTTAGAATTAGCAACTGCTACTCTTGAAGTTGCAACCTTGCCAAGTGAGCCACCGAGTGAAGGTGTTGCCTATGCAGAAATTGTTCCAGATACACCAACGCCAATTTACCCAACTGCTGTGGCGTATGTTCCACCTGCTTCACCGGGCAATGGTGTGCGCTGGTTTGATGTTGACCTTTCTGACCAACGTATGTATGCCTATGAAGGTGATACGTTAGTAAGAACCTTTGTGGTTTCAACTGGTACTTGGCAAACACCAACTATTAAAGGTAAATTCAAAGTTTGGATTAAGTTACGTTCTGCGCCAATGTCTGGACCTGGGTATTATTTACCCGATGTTCCTTATATTATGTATTTTTCTGGTGATTATGGTATTCATGGCACATACTGGCATAATAATTTTGGCGTGCCGATGAGTCATGGATGTGTGAATTTGAGCATCCCTGATGCTGAATGGGCATATAACTTTGCAGTGGTTGGTACTGTTGTAAATGTGCATGATTAAACCCTCACCCTAGCCCTCTCCTCCCAAAAGGGAGAGGGAATGAACAATGAATCAAAAATTATCACGTCGAGACTTTATGAAATTGAGTGGATTGGGCATGGCAAGTTTGCTTGTGCCTCCGCTCAATTTTGATTTTCAGGATGAATTTATTCCTCAACAAGGGCGCGTGACCACACGTACCATTTGGGTATATGATGAGCCGACTTTTCAAGCCAACCGTTTAAAAATTTACACACGCGATTCATTGGTCAACATCACCAACACAGCCGTCAGTGACGATACCTCTGCACACAATCGTGTTTGGTATCAAATTGATACAGTGGGCTATACCTATTCTGGCAATGTTCAACCGGTGAAAACAAATCTAAACACACCGCGTTTAGACATTCCGCAAGAAGGTTTATTGAGTGAAGTCAGTGTGCCGTTTACAGATGCACATGAAGAACCAGATGCTGAATCAAACGTGGCATATCGAATCTATTTTGAAACCACACATTGGATTAAGTCCTTTATTGTTAGTGAAAAAGATGGTCAAGTTTGGTATCAGATAAGAGATGATAAATGGGATAAGTTGTATTATGCGCGAGCAGAGCATCTGCGTATATTTACTGTTGAGGAATTAGCACCCATTTCTCCCGAAGTTCCGAACCGTGAAAAGAAAATTGTCGTACGTTTAGAGAGTCAAATTGTCATTGCGTATGAAAATAATCAAGTTGTCTTTAGTGCGCCCGTCGCTACTGGTGGAATTTTAAGAAGTGGCACATACACCACGCCACAAGGAAATTTTGTAACGTGGTTCAAACGCCCTTCACGTCACATGGCATCTGGTGATTTAGCATCGAATGGTTATGATTTGCCCGGCGTTCCATGGGTGCAATACATCAATGAAAGTGGCGTTGCATTTCATGGCACATTTTGGCACAATGATTTCGGCAGACCACGTTCACGTGGTTGTATCAATTTATATAACAGCAATGCAAAATGGTTATATCTTTGGACAACGCCTCAAGTGCCTTACAACAAAGAACTCTCTATCAACGGCTTGGGAACAAAAGTTGAAATTAAGATTTAATTTTCTTAACTCCCTCTCAAACTTTTTATTTACAATTTGACTATGACTATTTCTCAACTTTCCCGTCGAGACTTTTTAAAGCTGACCGCCTCTGGCGTACTTGGGCTTGCTCTCTCCGAACTCGGCATTGACTTTGCCTCAGCCGCTCCGCCTACCTCGCAAGGGTTGGCATTGTTCAGTGGTGTGCAAATTTATGATGCACCGTTTTTAACTGCTAACAAAGTTGATTTGCTTCGTAAAGATGAAGTGATTGACTTAATCAGTGATGCACAAGGTGACCAATTTGATAATAAATTTAATACCACTTGGTATCAAATTGACAGAGGCTTTGTTCCGTCTGGTGTGATTTTGCCTGTAGAAACAAAATATCAAAAACCTGTCTATGAAATTCCTACTGGAGGCAAAGTTGCCGAAGTCAGTGTGCCATATAGCCTCACTTATCGTGCGCCATATACATTTGCAAAAAATGCGCATCGCATTTATTACGAAACCACGCATTGGATAAATAAAGTTATCGTCACACGCGAAGAAAAAACAGTTTGGTATGAGTTTTATGACAATGTGCTAAAAGAAACTTTTTATGCACCTGCATATAACATGCGCATTATCCCTGACGAAGAGTTAACGCAACTCTCTCCAGAAGTTCCTAATGAAGAAAAATTATTACATGTAGACCTTGCCACTCAAATGGTGACTGCCTTTGAAGGGCAAAACATGGTTTTATCTGTGCGCTGTTCTAGTGGAGATAGAGGCACTGAAACTCCCAAAGGTGAATGGTTTACATATCACAAAGGTCCATCTATTCACATGACAAATTTTGGTGATGCCGTTGCAAACATTTACAGTTTGCCCGGTGTTCCTTGGGTTTCGTTCTTTACAGGGTCAGGTCACGCTTTCCATGGAACCTACTGGCACAATGATTATGGTCGCCCGCGCAGTAATGGATGTGTGAATCTTCCATCAAGTATTTCTAAATGGGTGTATCGCTGGACAAGTCCAGTTGTGCCTGCCAATGAAGATTATTTGCAATTGCCCGGTCAGGGGACGCGAGTGATTGTTGAATAGTACTTTTGAGAGAATGCAGTAAAGACCTTCTAATGATATTCTTCTGAAAATTATTTATAAATCAAAAGGAAAAAGAAATGAATCCAATTTTTCAACATTCGCAGTATTTACTCAAACGCCAAGTCTTCGCATTGACTGGCAAATTCCGTTTTTTTGATGCCGCTGGCAATCAAGTCATGTTCAGTGAGCAAAAAATGTTCCGCTGGAAAGAAGACATCCGCGTGTATGCAGATGAAGCGAAAACACAAGAAGTACTGGCGATTAAAGCCCGCCAAATCATTGATTTCTCCGCCGCATTTGATGTAGTAGATAGTGCCACAAATCAGAAAGTTGGGGCATTACGCCGTAGAGGGCTCGCTTCATTGCTCCGTGACGAATGGGAAGTGTTAGACGTTAACGATAATGTCATCGGCAAATTGTTTGAAGACAGCATGGGTTTGGCTTTGATACGCAGATTTTTATCTAGCCTTGTGCCACAAAATTACGACATTACTTTTGGTGAAACTCGCGTGGCAGATTTGAAACAAAATTTCAACCCATTTGCCTATCAACTCAATATTGATTTCAGCATGGATACCACCGGCAGATTAGACCGCAGACTTGGTATTGCGGCTGGTATTTTGCTCGCGGCTGTTGAAGGAAGACAAAGTTAGGTAACGAATCTCTCTTTCTTCTTTCCTCTTCGTTGAATTTGGAAAGAAGAAAGAGGAAAGAATCGTCATAACGCAATGACTTCTTCTCCTCTCTTTGCTGGTCTAGTTGTAGATGAAAATGGAAAACTTGCTGAATCTGCTTTTATCGGCACTGAACCTGCTTATGTTGTAGATGATGATGGCTTTAAGCGTCACATCCCTGCTGAACAAATTGACCGTGCTGTATTAAGTCAATTTGCAGAGATGATGAAAGGCAGTGAAGACCTTCTCTCAAAAGAAACTGCCAAGATGTTAGGTCAAGATGACCCATTTTCACAAGCCATGATTCAAAATCAATTGAAAAATATTGAACAGCAATTTGACTTGATTCTAAAAACAGGTCTGCCCGAAGATATGCGTGCCTATTTAGGCATGATGGGTTTCAAGATTGTGATTAATTATCACGGTGAAATTGTTAGAGTGGAACAGCCGGGGTCAACAAGTGATGAAGAATAAAATTTAATTACTTGTGAATTTAAATTCCTATTTTAAAACATAGCCTTTAACCAAACTTTTTACAATCAAGTCTTGAATTTCTCTTTCTTGTTGAGAGGTTTCTACAAATAAAAGGATATTGAATTCAGGATATTCAAATTCAGCAAGTTCATTGTCTAATAAATCTGTGTTTTTACGTAAAATAAAAGTTTCTTTTTTCTCATTACTATGACGATAATATTCACCGCCTAAATACAAACTATCATGGGGTGAAAATTTTATTTTTAAACTTTTTTCAAGCGCAATTCTTATCACTTCAATATCACTGTCTTTGAATCCAAATATATAGGTTTTCATAAATACTATACTTTTTCCACAACCCAAAAATGTGAAATGCCCAATATTTTCAAGGGCGTTTTTTCAAGGAATTGTAAAATTGCGCGTAAAAATTTTCCTAACATTCCAAATCTTGCAATAATGTTATCGTATGCACCAAAGATAATTGTTTTTTCAATAAATTTAACAGGTAAGCCTTCAAATAATTTCGCTAAATCTTTTTTGGTGTAAACATTTACATGTGGGGCGAGTTTATCGCGTAAAAAACGCGGAAGATAATTCACAAACAATTTATTTCCAAAATAATATTCCCCTTTCCAAAAAATGCCATGCGTTTCTACCGGATACCAACGATTGGGGCAAAAAATCACAGCCCGCCCACCCACTTTCAACACGCGAATCATTTCGGCAATCGCGGAGCGGTCACTGCTGACGTGTTCGATCACTTCGTGGCTGAGAATCAGGTCGAACGTCGAAGAAGGAAGCGGAAGAAATTCTCCAGCGGCGTTGATAATTTTATCTGAGATGTTTCGCGCCTCTTTCGCACGGTCAAAATCGTATTCCAAACCTGTGACATTCCCTCCAGCCTCAGCCATTTTTTTGACGTACATACCAACACCACATCCGTTTTCCAAAATATTTTTTTGAATGCGTTCGCCTGCAAATTTGAGAATCATCTCGAAGCGGCGTTGCTGACCAGCACGCCACACATACGAAGGTTCGCCACGTAATGCGGCTTTGGGCATTTCATTTTGAGTCATGGGGCAAAATTATAAGCGAAAAGATTTAGCCACAGAGTTCACAGAGACCTCTGAGAAAACCTCTTAAAAATCTCAGTGAACTCTGTGTTCTCTGTGGCAATGTTTTAGGTCTTGCCATGAAAATGCCTTTATGCTAAAATCTTGCTCGTTCGGGACAACCCAATAACGGAAGCAACCAGAAGTGGGTATCCCCCACTTTTTCGCTTAATAGGAGCATGGAGTAAGCACGTATGGCAAAAAATGATTTTGCACTGGCTTTCAATGAAGTCATAGAAGAAAAACAATTATCAAAAGATATAGTCGTCACGGCAATTGAGTCGGCGATGGTTTCGGCGTATCGGCGCGCTGTGGGGGCGTCCACTGCACAACACGTGGAAGCCAAGTTAGACGCAGAGACCGGCATGGTGACTGTGTATGCTGAAAAAGAAGTTGTGGAAGATAGTGTTGTAGATGAGCGCACTGAAGTTATTTTAGAAGAAGCCCGCAAAGTAAAAGAAGATGTGCAACCCGGCGATATGCTTGTGGTTGAAAGCACACCGAAAGACTTTGGTCGTGTGGCGGCTCAAACAGCACGTCAAGTCATTCAGCAACGTATTCGTGAAGCAGAACGTTCCAATCAAATGGAATATTTCCAACGCCAAGAAGGTGAAATTGTGTCTGGCTTGGTGCAAGCTGTGAATGCGCAAGGTATCACCATAGGTTTAGATATGAAAGCCGAAGGTTTGATGCCGAATAATCAAAGAATCCCCGGCGAACGTTTGAAGTTACATGACCGTGTTCGTGCGGTTGTGATGGAAGTAAAAGACGGCACACGTGGTCCGCAAATTATTTTGTCACGTGCGCATCGTAACTTTTTACGCCGTTTAATGGAAAATGAAGTGCCAGAAATTTATCATGGCATTGTTGAAATTCGTGCGATTTCGCGTGAACCCGGTGCGCGTGCTAAAGTGGCAGTCTCTGCTACACAACCCGGCATTGACCCCGTCGGCGCATGTGTGGGTATGAAGGGTGTGCGTATTCAGGCAATCGTCAAAGAATTACATGATGAAAAAATTGATGTGATTCAATGGGATGCTGACCCTGTTGTTTATATTTCAAAAGCTATTTCACCGGCACGTGTTAGTGGTGTGTATTTAGCAGATGGTGATGATGCTCGCACGGCAACTGTCGTTGTAGGTGAAGACCAATTAAGTTTAGCCATTGGGCGTGATGGACAAAATGCCCGCCTCGCCGCTAAGTTGACTGGTTGGCGCATTGATATTAAATCTTTGAGCGAAGCCTCTGGCGATTCATTGACGAAGTTGAAATCTGATTCTGAACTTCAAGCGATGCTTCCGCAAGCAGTAGAGATGATTCCGCAAGTGGAAGAAATTTTGGCGAAGAAAGCCGAAGAACGCGCCATTATGCCGGAAGAATATACTTTGCTTGGTCAATTTGTGGATAGAGTTGAACGTCGCTTGGTGCAAGTGAAAGAAGATGCTGTGCGTGAAGCCGATGAGCAGACTGCGGCTATCAAAGCAGATATTCCTGCGGCGGCTTATGAAATGCCTGTCACTGAATCTGGTATTAAAGAACACATCATCAATATTCTCACCGAAGCAGGATATGAGAATGTTGGTCAGGTAATGTTTGATTTGAAAGCGAATCCGAACAAGATTCTCGGTTTGGCTGGTATTGGTGCGAAAGCAATCCAAAACATTGAAGAGACTTTGGCTGGCTTGTCCTTCCCTGAGCCTGTGAAGGTGGAAGAACCTGTTGCAGAAGTAGTTGAAGAAACAACTGTAAAGGTAGAAGAAGTGCCGCTTCCTGAGAAACAGGTTGAACGTAAGAAAGAAGCGAAGAAAGTCGCCGAAGAAGAGGAAGAAGATACTGAACACGCCAAAGATGGTGTTTCGTTGGATGAATTATTCCAAATGAAGCCAGAGATGTTCCAATCTGCTGGAGAAACTGACGAAGAGGCAGATAAGAAGAAAGGCAAGAAAGGCAAGAAAAAAGGCGTTGCATTGGAGTTTGATGAAAACCTCGGAGAAGTTGTCAGCCGCAAGAAACATAAACGCGGTGATGATGACGGTGGCGAGGATTGGTAGTACGTTTTAGAAAACGGACGTGAAAACAAAACCTGTAGGACGTGTGAAACATATTCCGCAACGTACTTGTGTTGGTTGCCGCGAGACTTTGCCCAAAAGGCAAATGATTCGTATTGTTCGTCAGGCAGATGGTGTCTTTGTAGACCCAACAGGTAAGGTTGCCGGGCGCGGCGCGTATTTGCACGATAAACATTCGTGCTGGTCACGTGGAATAAAAGGTGCAATTGCGAACGCATTAAAAACGGAATTAAATGATGATGACCGTGTACGTTTGGAAACTTTTATGAATTCTCTGCCCAAAGAAGCAGAGCCGAGCGGTTAGCCATGTAAATTTTATACTCATGGCTGACCGAAATTTAGAGTTATTGAATATTTTGGAAGGAGTCGGCTTATGAGTAGCAATGGAAATAAACTTGAATTACCTGCCAGCATTGTCGTTCGCGACTTGGCACAAATGATTGAAAAAAGCCCAATTGATTTAATTAAAAAATTAATGACCAATGGTGTCATGGCAACCATTAATCAGACGGTGGATTTTGATACCGCCGCGATTGTGGTTGCTGAATATGGTTACGAAGCAGTTGCAGAAGTTGTGGAAGAAGAAGTAAAAGAAGAAGTGGGTGAAGTGCCATTATGGCGACAGTTAATTGCGGATGAAGATAAAACTCAATTGAAGCAACGCCCCCCCGTGGTGACGATTCTCGGTCATGTTGACCATGGGAAAACAAGTTTGTTGGATGCGATTCGTTCTACCGAAGTGGCGGCTGGTGAGGCAGGCGGAATCACACAACACATTGGGGCATATCAAGTGGAAATGAAAGGGCGTTTGATTACGTTCTTAGATACACCCGGTCACGCGGCATTTACTCAAATGCGAGCGCGTGGCGCGCAAGGTGCTGATATTGTGATTCTAGTCGTCGCGGCGGATGATGGTGTGATGCCTCAAACCAGAGAAGCGATTGCACATGCCAAAGCGGCACGTGTGCCAATTATGGTGGCATTAAATAAAATTGATAAAGCCAACGCCAACCCCGATAGAGTGAAACAACAATTAGCAGAATTAGAGCTTGTGCCAGATGATTGGGGTGGGAATACGATGGTTGTACCTGTTTCTGCCAAGCAAAAGAAAGGTATTGATGATTTGCTTGAAGGCATTTTGCTGGTTGCTGATAGCAATGAGATTAAAGCCAATCCAAGCGGAAAAGTGGTTGGTACGATTATTGAAGCGGAGTTGGATAAATCGAAAGGCGTGATTGCGACCTTGCTCGTTCAAAATGGGACGCTTGAAGCCGGTGATGTTGTGGTGGCTGGGACTGCTTATGGCAAGTTACGTGCTATCAATGATTACAAAGGCAAACCTGTGAAAAAAGCAGGTCCTTCAACCCCTGTATCTGTGATGGGGATGAGTGATGTTCCAGCCGCTGGAGATTTGTTTCAAGTCGTGGCATCTGATAAAGAAGCAAGAGCAATTGTCGCCGAGAGGATTGAAGCGGCAAAGGTCGCGGCTCAATCTAAGAAAAAAGTATCGCTCGAAGATTTGTTTGCGAATGTGCAAGCAGGTGAAACGAAAGATTTGAATCTCATCGTCAAAGCCGATGTGCAAGGCTCGCTTGACCCAATCATCACGGAGTTGAATAAGTTAGGTCAAGGTGAAATTGGTTTGAAGGTATTACATGCTGAAACGGGCAACATTGGTAACAATGATGTCATGTTAGCTTCTGCTTCGAAGGCGATTATTATCGGTTTCAATGTGCAAGCCGACATTGATGCGCGCCGTATGGCTGAAAAAGAAGGCGTAGATATTCGTTTGTATGAAATTATCTATCGCATGACGGAAGATATTGAAAAAGCGTTGAAAGGTATGCTCGCGCCTGATTTGGTTGAAACAATTCTTGGGCGTGCGCAAGTGTTGCAAGTTTTTTCTGCATCAAAGTTTGGTAAGGTTGCTGGTTGTAAAGTCATCGAAGGAGAGTTGAAACGCGGTGCCAAAGTGCGCGTATATCGTGGTGCTGACATTGTCTTTGAAGGTGATTTATCATCACTGCGCCATGAAAAAGAAGATGTGAAAGAAATTCGTCAGGGCTTTGAATGTGGTGTTGGTTTCAAAAACTTTAATGACATTCAACCTGGTGATGTGTTACAGTGCTACACAGTGGAGAGCAATTGATAGTGGATAATTGACAATTGTCAATTATTAATTGTAAATTGAATTATGCCATCTGGAATTAGAATTAAACGAATTGAAGACCGCATCCAACAAGAGTTAGCTCAACTTTTGATTCATGAAGTCAACGACCCACGTTTGAAGCAAATTTTTATCACAGATGTAAAAGTGGATAGAGAACTTGCTTTTGCGAATGTGTACGTCTCTGCGGTGGAAGGTGCCGAACGTTCGGCAGACGTTCTTGCCGGACTTGAATCTGCTTCAGGATTCCTACGCAGAATCTTATCTTCTAAAGTAGAATTGCGCGCGTTCCCCAAATTGAAATTTCATTGGGACCCGACGCCAGAAAACGCAGATCATATTGAGAAAATGTTGGCTAAGTTACGAGAGAAGAAGTAAAAAGAATTAACCACAGAGTACACAGAGCGCACAGAGATTTTTAAAGTTCTTCTCCGTGAACTCAGTGGTCTCTGTGGTGAAAACTTATGGAGAATAGTAGTGGATAATAAAATCATAGGGGAAATAAAGGATAGATTAGCAATTGCGAATAAAATCGTGATTGCCTCACACGTTCGCCCGGATGGTGATGCAATCGGTTCTGTATTAGGTTTAGGGCTTGCTTTACAAGAAGCAGGCAAATCAGTAGAAATGGTTTTGACTGACGGCATTCCTGCCGCTTTCAGGTTTTTAGAAGGATATGAATTCGTCAAAAAAGAAGCCAGTGGTGGACATGATACGTTTATCACTGTAGATTGTGCAGACTTTAAACGAACGGGGAAAGTGTTTGAAAATTTTGGTCAACCAGATATTAATATTGATCACCACAAAACCAATGAAAATTTTGGGAAAATAAATTTAATCGAAGCCGATGAAGTTGCCACAGCCGCAATCCTCACGAATTACATCCCTACTTGGGGATTCAAAATTACGAAACCTGTTGCCGCCGCATTGTTGACGGGCATCATCACTGACACGCTAGGCTTTCGCACGTCAAATACAACGCCTGAGGCGCTGAGACAAGCCGCCACGTTGATGGAAGCGGGTGTAAATCTGCCGGAGATTTATATGCAGTCTTTGGTCAGAAAAACATATCCAGCCGCAAAATATTGGGGAGCTGGTTTATCTAGTTTGGAAACAAAAGATGGAATTGTGTGGGGAACATTGACTTTAGCAGATAGAAAATCAGCAGGCTATGGTGGGAATGATGACGCGGATTTAATCAATATGATTTCAGCAATTGATAATCATAAAGTGGGAATGGTTTTTGTAGAGCAAGCTAATCATCATGTGAAAATTTCATGGCGTGCATTAGATACAAATGTAGATGTTTCATCTGTTGCAAAATATTTTAATGGTGGTGGGCACGCCGCCGCCGCAGGAGCAGATATTGAGGGAAGTTTAGTTGATGTGCAAAAAGAAGTATTAAAGAAAACTAAAGAACTATTAAATTTGTAAGTTTTATTAACATAATAGTACTATGAGTAATATTGCAATTTCAGATAATTGTGTCATAATTAATCTCTAAATACAGGAGGAATACCCTATGAATAGTCAAGACATAAAGAATGCCATTTCTGGCGCACTCGTGGTGGATAAACCCGTTGGCATGACTTCACACGATGTTGTACAAGCGATTCGAAATGGAACCGGCTTACGCCGTGCAGGGCATACAGGTACGCTTGATCCCCGTGCCTCTGGTGTGTTGGTCATCTTAGTTGGTCCGGCAGTTCGCTTAAGTGAATACGTCTCTGCTTCCGATAAACGCTACCAAGCCATCATTCGTTTGGGCGGCACAACAGATACCTTTGATGCCGAAGGCAAATTTACCCCAACCAAAGACCCTGTGAATGTGACTGAGGCAGAATTTGAAGAAGCCTTGAAAACATTTGTGGGTGAAATTGAACAAGTACCACCTGCCCATTCTGCAGTAAAGGTAGGCGGAAGAAAAGCCTACGAAATAGCTCGCAAAGGCGAAGAGGTTGAACTTGAACCAAGAAAAATTACAGTTCATCATCTTGAAGTGTTGGAATGGACTCCGCCCGAAGTTGTGATTGATGTGCATTGTTCTTCAGGTACGTATGTCCGTTCACTTGCGAATGACTTAGGTAAAAAATTAGGTTGTGGTGCTTACTTAGTTGGTTTGCGCCGCACCAAAAGCGGAAAATTCACTTTACGTGATGCCACTCCATTACGAAAATTACAAGAAGCCTTCAATGCTGGCAATTGGTATCAATTCTTAATCCCTGCCGCCGAAGCACTGGCTGATTGGCCCTCGGTTGAATTGAATCCTGATGAAGTAGAAGGCGTACGTCACGGGCATCGCGTCAAAGCCAAAGAAGCCGATACTGTCAACGAAAAAGTTCGTGGCATCAGCACACAAGGCGAATTGGTTGCATTGATGGAACTCACCGTCCAAGCCGATGGTTCTAAAGAATGGCAACCCAAGAAAGTATTTTTTACTGATTAAATAAGTATAGGATAAAATTAAGCCGCCGTCATTGGCGGCTTTTTATTTATGAAACATTATCATTCTCTTGAAGAAGCAAATTTAAAAAATTCATATCTCACCATTGGCGTGTTTGATGGCGTACATCGCGGGCACCGTCAAATCATCACAAAACTTGTGGATGATGCACATGCAAAAAATTCTCCAGCCGTCGTTTTAACATTTGACCCGCATCCTGCCAGCGTTTTAACTGGTAAAGAAATTCGACTCTTAACCACGCCTGATGAACGCGCACTGATTTTAGATTCACTTGACGTTGATGTAGTCATCACACAACGCTTCACACGTGACCTTTCAACTGCTACTGCTTTTGAATATATGTCTAGCCTCAAACAGACTGTAGGACTCAGTCACTTGTTAATTGGTTATGATTTTGCTCTGGGAAAAGGTCGTGAAGGCAACGCTCCGCGATTAACCGAAATTGGAAAAGAATTAAATTACACAGTAGAAGTTATCCCCGCTTTGAGTGATGAAAGCGGAGTCATTTCCTCAACAGAAATCCGTAAACTCATTTCCTCAACAGAAATCCGTAAACTCATTTCTGTTGGAAATGTAAGTGAAGCGACAAAATTACTTGGCTATGAATATCCGCTTGGCGGAATCGTCATCCATGGGGCGGGACGTGGAAAACAAATCAACTTCCCCACTGCAAATATTGATTATCCACAAGGCAAAGCCACACCTTCAAATGGAATCTATGCGTGTTGGGCAACTTTAGGCGAAGAAAAATTTATGGCGGCGACGAGTGTAGGATTCAATCCCACATTCACACCAGAAAGACAAATCCAAAGCGTGGAAGCTTATCTCCTCGATTTTGACCGTGATATTTATGACCAATATCTCAAACTAGAATTTGTCTCACGCATTCGGGATGAGGTCAAGTTTGAGTCTGTAGAAGCGTTGATTCAGCAAATCGGGAAAGATGTTGAAGAAACGAGAAAGATTTTAGAAAACAATGTTTGAAGCAAAGTATATGAAGAAAGAATAGAATCAAGTTTCCACTTAAGAATGAAGCGAATAAAAAAATCCTGTAGCCATACAGGATTTTTTATATCAAACTTTAATTCTCCACAATTCCATTGGGCTATCAAACCCGCGCAATTCAGATTGAAAGCGAGTGAGTGAATTAGGCGCGGCATTTTTTTCTAAATATTCCAACACTTCTGGGTCGTTGCGAATGGCTTCGGAGAAAATGGCTTCGCCGCCGTTTGAAAAATTTGGTAAACGCGCGGCAATGTTAACTGTTGAACCAAAATAATCTAAGCGGTCGTTGAGATTAACAACGATACAAGGTCCGTAATGAATACCGACTTTGATTGTTAAAGGTGGCACGCCACGACGTTCTAATTCTTTTTGAACTTTCCAAATCGCTTTGATGGATGAAACGGGTTTACGAAATGCCGCCATGACCGCATCACCCATCGTTTTGATAATGGCTCCACCTTCAGCGGCGACGGCTTCTTCTAAAATTTCAAAATGTTCACGCACACGCCCGAAAGCAGGGGCATCTCCAATTTCACGATAGAGCCGTGTTGAATTTCTTAAATCGGTAAACATCAAAGTTGTTGAACCAACAGAAATTTCTTCGCCAGGGCGAAGTACTTCGCTTGAAAATAAATCACGGAAAATTTGTAGAGTAGTCACATCGGCGGCGGTGGCGGCTTGGTCTGACCATACTAAATGTTCCAGTTGAAACGTTTGGGCTGAATCGGTTTGATTAATCAAACGGATATAAGGCGTCAGGCTGACATCTAAAATATCATCATGCCAACCTAAGGCATCCACAGTGAAATCTCTTTTTTCTGTGCCATTTGGATATGCACTCACCAATTGAAAACCTTCCAAGCCAGAGGCTTTTAAACGATAACGACCTTCATTCAACATCGTGCCAAATGGAAGTTTTTCGCGCGGTGGCACAATCATAGAAAAAATAATATGAGGCTGGCGTTGTGGGCTTCCAACACAAAATTCAATTTCATTATCCACTGCCCGCACAGATGGGTTGGGTCTGAATATCACTTCTACATTTTGGTCAAAATTAGCATTGAACTCAATTTGACAGGTATTGCAATGAGCGTGGCTACTTAAGTCACTAAGTTTTCCAAAATCTTCTGCAACACCACGACATTCGGGGCAGAGCAAATCCCAAAACATATCTAACATGCCTGCACGAGTAGCACGCAAGAAAGTTTCTAACACCGTTCTACGCGGTAAATTCCAGATATCGGCTAATGCATACGGACGCATTCGTTGAACTGATAAATTATCAGCACGATGCAAATAATCATACAAATTATCTAATACTTTTTCGTCGGCACCTTCATTTTTCAATTGCTGACTTAAAGCCTTAAAGCGAGCATGTCCTGATGAAGAAAGATGTCTGCCAGTTGCAACTGCATAAGCAGGGTCACCACGAGAAGCGATGCGGTCATATAAATTAAAAATATCAGCAAATTGTTTTTTGGCAACAAGTCCAATCCCCAATCGAATTCCAATATCACCAATGATATTACGCGAACTAACCCAAGTTTGATAATCTAAACGTGTGCCACCATTTTCAAGGCGTTCAAGGCGACAATCCACGCGCATTTCAAGTAATGGACCTGCTACATAACGCCGCAAAATTCCAAAACGATATGGATACGTCCATTCAAATGGTTCTTCATCCCACTCCACGCGCAACAAAGGAATTTTGAACTTAACCCGCTTAACGCGATTTTTTATCCCCAACAATTGCATTGGCGGCAAACCTGTATCACGATTAAATCGATTCGTATCCGAAACAAGATGCCACAAGGCTTCGGGTGAAGCCTTCAAATCAAACGTCCATTGAAAATGGTAATCTGCCATGTGTTCCTTGACGTATAAACTTCAAACAATTTTACCCGCCTTTCAGTACTACTTCATTGCAGAGAAATGACAGCGAAAATTAAAGAGAAATTAAACCAAGTTCAATGCCCCGCTTCACTGCTTCGGTACGGCTCGCCACTCCCAACTTTGCATACAATGACGAAAGATGAAACTTGACTGTATGCTCACTAATTGAAAGTGACAATGCGATTTGTTTATTCGCCAAGCCTTCTGCCATTTTTTCTAAGACTTCCTTCTCCCGCGATGTTAACTGCTCTTGAAGTGACTCTTCTCCTGAAACATGTTCACCCTTCGGCAAACGCATCAGACTCTTAACCAAACTTGGTACACCAACCCACAAGCCTTCGCCTACGCCTCGAATTCCTGCAACCAATTCTTCTTCGGTTGTATTAAGTGACAACACGCCCCACACTTGCGTCTTTGCATTTAACATCCCGCGCACAGATTCAATATTATCCGTCAAAAATAAAATCGCAAAATTCTTTTTGTCATCCAATAAACGCACGGAAGAGACTGAGGCAAGAATTGCAACCTCAGTCTCTCTTTCGTTTACATCTTCAAGATACACTACTTCGCCGATGATTTCAATGTCTGCTTGCTGGCTTAACATTTCTCTTAAACCAACCCGCAAAGCATGATTCGGCGAAACAATCGTGACTCGAATCAATTATCTTTCTCCAACAGTTACATTTACAGTCTGCAACTTTCCGCCACGCAATACATCCATTGGTGTAGATTTTCCAACCACATCACCACTCAAACGATTAAACAATTCATCGTGATGTTCAATAGCCAGTCCATTTACACCTACTAAAATATCACCGAGAATTAATCCGCCTTTTTCGGCAGGGCTATCTTTTTCAATACCGACGATTAACAAACCTGTATCTTGTTCTTGTTTCATTTGCTTTTTTGCTTCGGCTGGAATGTTCACAGTTTGACTACGAATGCCTAAATATCCACGTTTGATTTTGCCATCTTTTTCAAGTGCTTTTGCGACTTTCAACGCAATGTCCATCGGAATTGTAATCGCTCCACCACCGCCACCAAAACCAGAAGTATTGATTCCATAGGCTTGACCTTCGCCATTGATTAATGGTCCACCAGAGAAGCCGGGGTATGAAACAAAATCGGTTTTGATGTATTTTTCTAACATACCGCCTCGTCCTGTGCGGACGGGTCCACCAATGGCATTGATTGTCCCAAAGCTGGATTCGATTCCGCTTTTGTTGCCACGCCCGATTGCTAAAATAAACTCGCCAACTCGTGCGGGAGTTTGTGCAACATCAGCGGGAGAGGCAGAGGCTGAGTCTAATTTCAACACTGCCAAATCAGCTCCCCCGTCACGACCAATGAGGCGGGCTTTCGATTCTTTTCCATCACCAAATATGATGTTGATATCTTCTTCTTTTTCAATGACATGGTCAGCAGTTAATATCAAATCTTTTGCAATTGCAATTCCACTGGCAGATTGACGACGACGCGCATCAACCAGCACTGTATATTTGCCAGCCTGCTCAACGGCATTTGCCATTGCATCAGAAAGTTGTGAAAAAATATTTTTGCTCATAGTGACTCCTTTTCACAGATTGTATGTTGTGAACTTCTGGAGTGTATCGCCGAAAGGAATGGAATGATACTGGACGTTTGGGTAGGTTTAGTTAACTCGCTTCGACATCAAAATATCGGGCTTGCCGATTCCGTTTGCGTCGGGAATGACACCGATAATGGTGTAGCCCATCTTTTGATAAAACTCATACGGATGACCTTTTATATTTTTGATGTTTTTTATTTTTTCAAATAAGTTTTCGTATAAATCAACATTTGAAAGTGAAGTCATATTATTTTCGTCATCTGTGCCGAGCAAAATGGTCAATCCATTTCTTTGGCGAACTTGTTCTTCAAAATCTTCAACTAGTTTTTTCCCAACTCCTTGTTTTTGTAGATTTGGTTGAATCGCGAGCGGATGCAATTCCCAGACTTTGCCATCATATTGTGAAAGACCGCCGATGATGCCAAGTAATTTGTTTTCATCATCTACAGCAACGCGCAGAATATGGTCTTCTTCCATGATGTCTTGAATTTCTTGCAAGCCATCTTCTAATGTTTGCCAAGCTTCAGGCCAGTGTTCGCGAAAGGCATCTACTAATAATTGTGCGGCTTGCTGAATTAAATCTTTATCGTCTTTTTGTAAAGAAATGATTTTCATTTAATTCCTCTAGCTTTTTGTTCAAGTGGTAATAATTCAGCATATATTTTTTCATGAGTTGGCGTTGGGATATTGACTATTTTTCCCATACGAATCACTGCACCAATTTGATTATCCAATTCAGATGGGCGACCTTCCATAATATCTTTTTGCATAGAAGTTAACATGCCTGTTGGGGTCGCATCGATTCGCTTCATGATTCCATCAACCAAATCACCTGCAATTGAAGCTCCATGTGCACGAGCAAGGTTTGCTGTTTCATACATTGCTTGAATGAGCATGTTTCTAAATTCGGGTATATCGCGGCATTGATTAATCGGCATGCGCGAAACTGCACCAACTCCGCTTGTGCTAGAAATTAAAATAAATTTCTCCCACATAGCAGTATGAATATCGGCAGGGATTTCAGTAGTGATGTTTTCTAATTTTGAAAACATTTTGTAAATCGCTTCAATTCGTTTTGTTCTTGTATTATCTAATTCGCCAAAAGAAATGATGGGTTGAATCCCCATGTGACGAATATGACCTGCACCTTCAACAAATGTACTGATTCGACATAAGCCACCAAGAACATGTTCTTTTCCAAATGCGGAAACTAAAATATCAATATGTTCCATTCCATTTAATAGAGGAAGGATTGCTGTATTCTCACCCATTAAAGGTCTAATTTGTTCAATGGCAGAATCAAGTTGCCAAGCTTTGGTGGCAAGGATAATTAAATCAACATAACCTATTGATTCAGTTGAGTCAGTTGCTTGGGCAGGATGAATCAGAAAATCGCCATGGACAGAGGATACTTTCAACCCATTTCGTTGTATGGCTTTGAGATGTTCGCCTCTTGCTATGAATGTAACATGCTCACCTGCGTGGGCAAGTCTGCCGCCGAAATATCCACCAACACCGCCACTTCCAAAAATCACTACTTTCATAGGGTCTCCAATTTGAGCATATTGATATAAACTTAAGGCATGAATACTTTATCACACATCCCAATTATAAAAACAGAGCGACTTATCTTACGTCCATTGACATTAGATGACAAAGAATCTTTATTTCAGATTACGCAAGAAGAAAATATCTTTCGTTATTTTCCGACAAAAGAGGCTTGGGGGATGGAAAAAGTTGAGAGGTATATCAATCATCAAATTTCGCATTGGGAAACATATAAATATGGTCACTGGGCTGTGACGATACGTGAGACTGGTCAACTGATGGGTTGGGATGGTTTAGAATTTTTGCCAGACACAAACGAAACCGAAGTCGGTTATTTGTTTAGCAAAGAATTTTGGGGCAAAGGGTATGCAACCGAAGCAACAAAAGAAGCCGTTAAATTTGGAATTGAAAATGGATTAAAAGAAATTATTGGTCTGACTGACCCTGAAAATATCGCTTCACAAAGAGTGTTAGAAAAAAGCGGGTTATCTTTTACACGCAGGCAATTTTATTTTGGGATGGAAATGTTCAGGTTCAGCACGCAGTTATCCCCTTAGGAAAGAAGCGAAGAAAAACTCCGAGAAAAATTTTCTCGGAGTTTTTATCATCAAGCAGGAAGTGGTTCTGCTTTTTTTAATTCATCATGGTCGGGCAACAATGTATCGGCTTTGGATATGGCGGGAACAAAATAACCTGCCACACCAACCAAAACACTTAACAAACCGCAGAAGAAAATTATTAACGCCATACCTGCGCCTTCGCCTGTGCCAACCAGCCAACCGAATGTTTGTGAAAGTGGGCTATCAATTCGCATTTGTGGTTCGAGCACAAAATCTGCTAGTGTGCCGGCGATGATTGGCGATATTGGATTTGTAAACCAAGCAATTAAACGACGTGCTGAAAAAACTCTGCCTTGCACATCGGGTGCAACTTTGGCTTGCCAGATTGCTTGATTGGAACCATTCACTAGTGGAACGACGATGGCAGATAAAGCGATACCAAGAATCCAAACCGGCACGCCTCCTACTAGACCTAAAATTGCTATGCCAGCCCCAGAAATTATCCAACCTACTAACACACCGTGTGAGCGACGTTTGAAGCCACCCCATGCACTCATGATGATGCCGCCAATTACAGCGGCGATTGCTCCAGCCGTTTGCACAGAACCAAAAATAATTTCGTTATTGCCTGTGCGTGAAAGAATCATTGGGGCAACCAATGTAAATGAAATGCCTGCAAATAAATTACCGACAAAGAAAATTAATTGTAACCCTAGCAAACTTGGGCGGGCAAAT
Source organism: Anaerolineales bacterium UBA2317 (assembly GCA_002345215.1). Taxonomy (GTDB): domain Bacteria; phylum Chloroflexota; class Anaerolineae; order Anaerolineales; family Villigracilaceae; genus Villigracilis. The sequence continues at coordinate 13,931 of DDVH01000012.1, read as the reverse complement.
ATATATTTGAATCCATAAGCGGCTTCTTGCCAAACGTTGCCCTGACCCTTTGCACCTTCTTCAGTTTTTTCTGGTTGCGGAATATGCACAAACAGCAATGTACCGATGGCAAATAAAAATGTGAATACATCAATAAACAAGATGCCCGTCAGCGCAATGAATGGAAGTAATACACCTGCTAACAATGGAGCAATCACGCCTGGTCCTGCTTCTATTAAAGACATCATGCCATTGGCTCGACCCAATTGTTCTTTTGGAACCATGGTCGAAATAGCGGCTGAATATGCGGGCCATTGAAAGGCATTTCCTAAACCATTGATGACGGCGGCAACATATAAATGCCAAAACTCAAGAATACCCATCGCTTGGAAGACGAGAATTAAAACTGTGGCTACACCTGCGGCTAAGTCACTGACCATCATCATCAATTTGCGGTTATGACGGTCTATCATGACACCGGCAATCGGTGAAATGATAAGAAATGGCGTAATAAAGAAAACTTGTAGCAATCCTAAAGCAGTGGCACTGCCTGTTTCTTGAAACATCCAAATGGTGAGTGCAAATTGAGTCATCATGCTGGCAAGCACTGAGACAATTTGCCCAATCCATACAATTGTGAAACCAAACATGCCCGAAAGCTTATTTGTAGAAGTCTCTTGCATTCATTCTCCTTAGAGTGATTAAATAATAAAACTCCCCATGACATTAGGTTGTCAAGTTTTGATTGACAACCTAGCGTCATTTTTTCTATCAGTAAATTCTTCTTGGAGGAAAAATTTTTTACTGTTGTAAACGATTTAAAGCATCAAACGGTATAACGGGCTGAGTCTAAAAGCATACATTTTTATTCTCCTTGTATTAAACAAAACGGTTGCATGAAAGGTCATAACATCAATCTGTGAATGTGTGAGTGCATGTCACACTCCTTTCAGATTATTCAATAAAAATTTCAACGTGCTCGCCATCTTCTTCGTCGGTGACATCAATGATTTTTCCAGTCACACCCATGCGAAGCGCTTCCATGACATTGCTCATATCAACACCTTGCACTTCGGGAGCAAAATGGGCACCGATTTTCAAACCTGCATCTACCAATGCAAGCGGAATTTGAACAGAGGCTTTAGAACGACCTGTACGCGTATCTGTTACACGGATGCGTAACATTCGTGCTCCCCCACCTGCACCGGGTGGTCGTGGTGGAGTTGGAATATTCTTACGTGAGTCGCTTAGTGCTGATAAAAGTTTTGCACCTTCTTCTGCACTAATCTTTCCTTCCTCAATTAATTTTAAAATTTTCATTCTTTCTTCGGTATTCGCCATTTTGATTACTTCCTTCCATTTCGTTTTTAGCTACAGAGAACACAGAGTTCATAGAGATTTTTAGAGTTCTGTATGGCTTATTTTTTAATCTGCTCCAACAGTCACTTTTTCTTTTTCTAATTCTTCACTCACTAGCGGAGATGAAGAATCTTTTGGTAATTTGAATTTTAGCCAAATCGGAATCACTGAAAGCAGAATTACGATTGCTGTGATTGTAAAAGGAAAGGTCGGACCAAAGTTCTCCCATAATTGAGAACCAATCCATGGGGCAGGTAAAGAGACTACGCCTAAACTTGTGCTGAACAAACCAAAGGCAAGCCCTCGTTGTTCTTTTGGAACTGCTTTACTAATCAATGATTGATAAGCGGGACCCGAAATACCTGCGCCAAGCCCAGCTACTGCCCAACCAACGTAGTACCACCATTGATATAAAGCCCCTTGCGGAATATTTATCAAGATAAATAAAGCGCCGGAAAGCAGAACCATGCCTAATGCAATTGGGAAGCGTTCACCCATCTTATCTGAAAGCCAGCCACCAGGAATCGTGCTGAGCATCATAAAAATTCCAAACATCGAAGTGACCCAGCCGATTTGTTGATAATTCAAGCCACCAACTTCTTGCATATAGACTGGGAATAAATTTCCAGAAAATTGGAATGAAACATCGCGCAAGCCGTCGGTGATTAACATCCAAGTGATTAATCCGCCGGAGAAAATCAAGCCAGCCATTGCACCGAAATTGGATTTCAAATTTTGAAAAGTCAATTTTTCAGTATTGGATTTTGAAGTTTTTGCGGCTTCGCGTGCCATGCCTAAGCGAATGAGCATGGCAATAAAGTAAAACACACCAGCGATAAATAACATTAACTTGAAACCGTAAGCACCTGTTAACAAACCGCCTAATGGAGGACCAACCACCATGACTATCATAAAGATGGCTTGAGAAATTCCATATACTTTTCCGCGATTTTGTTCACTCGAATGTTCGGCAATGAAAGCATCAAAACTTGGTCCGACCAATGAACGCGCAACTGCACCAACAGCCGTTGCTAATAATAACCATTGCCATGTATCGGCTAACACCAATGGAAAGTATGCTAAAAAGCCAAACACACTTCCGATAGCAATTGCTTTTAATCGCCCAAGTGAATCAGAAACCCAGCCGCCTAAAATTTGTAATAACAAAGGCACAAATTGAGACAAGGTGAAAAATAAACCAATGTCTGTAATTTCTGCATTTAATTCTTTGAGATATAACGGCAGTAACCCATCGTACATACTTCCGCCGATATTGGCAAATACCATACCAGCTAGAAATAGAATCAAGATGCCACTTAATAAAGGTTGTTTTTTTACTGTTTCCATTCTTATCCTATAAACACTTGCACTTTTTCACCATCTTCCCTATCATCTACATGCACAATGATGGGGTCAGTGAAACCTTGGTTTGCCATAGCAATGGCTTGCACAACATCATCTACATTTGTGTTTTTCAAACCATCAATGCGGCTTCCAAAATTTTTGATGAACCAGCCCGCAAACTTAATCGGCAACGGAAAAGCGATTGAAATTTTTCGCGGACCATCTTTATCTTTTTTTGAATTTGTTCGGTCTACGTTCACATAGATCCAACGAGAATTTTTACTGCCCACGCCTAACACAATCAACAAAATCCCCAAAAATAATGGCAGGCTAAAACAGTAAAACCAAAAATTCAAACCAGCATTTTGTTGAATGGAAAATAAAATCCATGAAAACAAAACTGTGGATAAGATACCAATGCCCAAAATCGAATTGGAGAAGAAACCTGCTCGCTTGCGAACTTGTTCTAATTCTGGAGCATCGCTTCTTTCTCCCGTATCAATGGGTGCTGACATTATGACTTGAGGCTCATCCTCAACATTGTCTTCATCTAATGCGCGCATCAAAGTGGCGGCTTCTTCAGCACTGATTTTTCCATCAGCGACCATTTGTAAAATTTTTCGGCGTTCTTCAGAAGACATTACCAATCTCCTTCATCGGATGAATCCCAATCCTCTGATTCATCTTCATCCAAAGCACGGATTAAAATCACGGCTTCTTCGGCTGTGATTTTTCCATCAGCAACCATTTCTATAACTTTTTGGCGTTCTTCAGCAGACATTACGAGCCTCCTTCTAACGATGCCAATAACTTTTCTGCTTCTTCAGCAGTGATTTTCTTCTCTTGTAACATTTTCAAAATCACCAAACGTTCTTCATCAGAAACTGGTGACTTTGAAGGCATAGGAACACCTTTGGCTGGTGAACCTGTGATGTCCCATTTCCATCTACCAATTTCCAACGCACCCTTGAAGCGTCTGCCACGTCTTTCTGCATCTCGTGTTTTATTTTCAATGCGACGTGTGGCTTCATCAATTTTTCGTTGAGCACGTTCGGTGGCTTGTTCTACACGGCGAGAAATTCTTTCACCAAAACCAGACCAATCCATGCCAATGCCTGCAAAGTTGCCAAAGTCTTCGGCAGAATCACCTGCATCTGAACGGTTTGAAATGCGAATGTCACCACCGGCACTTAAGGACATGGTTGCGGAACCATCACCTAAAGTAATGACTCGACTCGTGGCGTCTTTATCTTGTTCTACGCCTTCCCAATCCACATCAATTTTGTCGGCACTTAATGTGAGTGTGGCATTTGCTTTGGGCGGCATGACCAATAAAATATCGTCACCAGCATTGATTGCATAGGCATTGCCCGCTTGCGGATTAAGATACAAAACAATATCTTCGGCTACATTGACGTTTACATTCCCTTTAACATCACGCAGGGCTACATCATCTACAACAGAATCAAGAGCAACATTGCCTGCCACATCACGAATGGAAGCATCACCATGAATTTGTTTTGCAGAAACATTCCCTTTGGCACCACGCAGACTTAAATCTCCATGCACATTTTCAATAGCAATATTATTTACATCACGAATTGAAAGGTCACCAGAGATTTCACCTAATTGAATGCCACCCACAACACCACGAACAGAAGAATCACCATTGATTTTTTGAATGGAGATATTTGCGCCTTTCGGAAGCCTGAGGGATAAGTCATCGTTGCAGGATAGCTGAATCAAGTCGCCATCTTGTGTGAGGCGGAGTTCTTCATCATCTGCTTTGATTAAAATATCATCACCCTCCCAACCCACTAGACTCAAATCACCATCAATTAATTCAATTTCAATTTTAGGTGTGCGTCCTGCTGAAATCGTCTTAGACATGATTTATTCCTCCTCGCCGCGTAAAATACGCATAGCTTGCTCGGCATTAATTTTGCCGGCTTCTAAATCTGCAATGACTGTACTTCGCGTTTCTTCGCCCACATCGGCTGAATCATCTTTGCCGGGTTCGTAGCCCAAAGCGCGAATAACTTCATGCAAACGGTTGCGAATGGTTGGGTAAGATAACTCTAACTCTTGTTCCATGCGATTCAGTTTGCCTTCTAAACGTACAAATGTAAAAATAAAATGTAATTGTTCCGGTGTTAAGTTTGAAAAATGCCCCATAGCAAAATGACCTTCTAAAGCAGTGTCGCACGAATTACAATGTAGGCGCACAATCTCAAGTTCAGATTGGCAAATTGGGCAAATGGTTGGAGCGGGTCGCATAAGGGCTTTCTCCGATTTGTTTTTTGAAAAAATTTGTCTTTTGGTTCAAAAATCTTAAGTTTGGCTTCAGAAAGTTAAATTTTATTCAGGATTATGTCAAAATTATAAACTTTTTTTTCGATTTGTCAAGTTAAATATAAATAATTTCAATGTCAATTTCAATATTTTTGATGTTTTTGAGAGAAAATATCTTATTTTCGGAGGTTCACTTTGATTCGCTCCCTTTATTACACCACTGGAAAACCTGTCCGTACTGATATTCCACCTGCTGAATTCCCGCGCCTCTTACGTGACCGTAGAGGGTTGCTGTGGGTCGACTTTATGTCTGAACCCGAACAGATTGCAGAACCCATCTTACGCAGTTTCAACTTCCACCCTCTCGCCATAGACGATGCCCTGCAAGAGACTCACACGCCCAAAATTGACGATTGGGGCGATTACATTTACATCGTCCTGAATGTGATGAATTACAAACGAGAGCATGGGGTGTTTGAATCTGAAATTGACGAACTTGATATTTTCCTCGGCAAAAATTTCGTTGTCACCTTCCACGACCAATTAATCTCAGCCATAGAGGATGCTTGGTCTGCTTGCCAAAGAGATGCCCGCCATTTACACGATGGACCCGACCATTTGCTTTATCGAATCACAGATTCACTCGTCAATAGTTATATGCCGCTGGTTGAGCAAATTGATAATCAACTTGACCAAATTGAAGACCATATATTTGATAATCCCTCTCGTAATACATTGGAACAAATCTTTGCATTGAAACGTACCTTGCAATCTATGCGAAGAATTATCCTCCCCCAACGTGAAGTATTAAATAAACTCGCCAGAGATGATTATCGCGTGATTGACCCAAAAGACAGAGTCTTCTTCCGTGATATTTATGACCATCTAGTACGCTTGCATGACATCAACGAAAGTTTACGTGACCTCGTCAGCGGCGCAATGGATACATATTTATCCGTCATCAACAACCGCATGAATGAAGTGATGAAAACGCTGGCTATCATCACCACTTTGTTTATGCCAATTACGTTCGTGACAGGTTTCTTTGGAATGAACTTCTTTGAACCCGTTGCGAATTTAGTCGGCTGGACGACACGCGAAGTGTTCCAAGTCACTGTCGGCATTATGCTCGGCTTGCCGATTGTCATGTATTTGTGGATGAGAAGACAGACTTGGTTGTAGGATAAAGGTTAAGTATGAAAGAGATAAATTGATGAGTAAAGAATTAATCACAACTACTATCAGTAGTCTTGTAGATCATGGCAGTCTTGCTGGCGCAACGGTATTAGTTTGGCAAAATAATGAAGTCATACATGCTACGGGCGTAGGTTGGAGAAATATAGAAACTAAGCTACCAATGGAGAGGGATACATTGTTTCGTATTGCATCAATGACAAAACCTATTACATCTACACTGGCACTTATGTTATTGGATGAAGGTCGCTTCGCCTTGAATGACCCAATCACATATTGGGTACCGGAGTTTTCGCAAATGCGTGTTCTGCGCTCATCTACAGGCTCATTGAATCAAACTAATCCAGCGGAACGGCTAATCACCTTTGAAGACCTACTAACCCACCGTTCCGGACTAAACTATGCAGATTGGCATTCTGGTCCCATAGTGCAGGCATATAAAGAAGCACTAGGCGGTGATATAGACAGTGAAGTACACCCCGATGATTGGATTGCCAGACTTGCCGCGCTACCTTTGATAGATCAACCGGGAGCGGCATTCCACTATGGTCATTCAACGGATCTCTTAGGCTTAATCATTGCACGCATGGAAAATGAACCACTGGGCGATATACTCAAACGCCGAATCTTCAACCCGCTTGGAATGAATGACACTGGCTTTACTGTACCCTTTGACAAACAACACCGACGAGCCCAGTCGTAGGGGTTTGATGATGCTGGTCAACTATGTAAGCGTCTTATAGGTCCAGGGGGCTCGTTCTTACCCGAACGACCCGAAGAGATGGCTTATGTGTCCGGCGGACAAGGACTTTGGTCTACAGTAGATGATTATCTTACCTTCGCTCGCATGTTCTTAAATGCGGGAACTGTAAATGATGTCCGCTTATTAAAACCTGAGACTTTGAAACGAATGGTTACAAATTGTCTGAGCGAGAATCAACTGGTAAACGCTAGGTCAATACTTAATGATGGTCATGGATTTGGATTAGGTGTTGCAATAGTACTTGATCCTCAAAAAGCAAGTCCTCAACCTTGTGG
>DDVH01000012.1:0-6419 GCA_002345215.1 Anaerolineales bacterium UBA2317 | reverse complement strand
TTCTATATTTATCTTCTTAACACACAACATGCTTGAATTGGAACAAATTTTTGATGGTATTGGTATTGGTGCATTTGATGCCATCACACAATTTCAAACACAATCTATGGCTTTACTGCAACAGAACAGGTAACATAAAATGAACAATATCATATTCATCACAGGAATGGCTGGGCAGGAAAAAGCACAGTTGGACATCTAGTAGCTAAGCATTTTCCAAAAAGCCTTTTCATTCAAGTTGATGAACTGCGTGAAAAAATGGTGAAAGGATATGCAAGACCAGAAAATGGTGTTTTTACAGAAGAAGTAATACAACAATTTCAAATAGCACGCTCCACAGCAATTTATATGGCACGTTTATATGCCAATCACGGCGTGGATGTTGTCATTGATGACGTCTGTGTTCCGTTCAATTTTGTTGAGCAGTATGCAACGCTTTTTGAAATGACGAGCGTTTATCGTGTTTTACTATACCCAAAAGCAGACATCGTGGTTGAGAGAATAAAAAAACGAGGCGGTCCTTTGGAACATATTAATCATGTGCCTACCATATATAACTTCTTAGACTCAATGCCAAAAGATAGCTGGATTGTATTGGATTCAAGTGATTGGACTATTGAACAAACAGTCAATGCAGTTCTATCCAATATACCTTCAATTCATGACAATATCTAAATCTAACCTACATTCTTTTATTAAAAATCCTGCAATATTCACCTACCAAAACCTCTCCTCCAAGCCTTGACAACTGAACAGGTGTTCGAGTATTATTCCTAGCACAAATGAGCGAAGAATACTCAGCAGTGCCAGTTTTCTGGCAGGAGATTTTCTATGATGATGATGGTTCGAAAAAGCAAAGGTTTAGGCGAACGCCACCAGAAAATTCTGGATTTTATCGCTTCGTATCAACGCGAGCACAAACACCCCCCTTCCATTCGTGAAATTGGTGAATATTGTGATATTTCCTCTACTTCGGTAGTCAATTATTACCTCGACCAACTCGAAAAAGCCGGTCTGCTTGAACGTGACCGAAAAATTTCGCGTGGTATGCGTCTAGTTGGAAATACTCCGCTCGGAGATATGCTCCGCGTTCCAGTTTTGGGTGTCATTCAAGCGGGTGAACCCATCCCCGTCCCCGCTTCGGACTTTTCTTTGTTTGATGCTGATGAATCTGTGGAAGTCGCCACTTCCCTGATGCCTGCCAAAGAAAAAGGCAAAGACTTATTCGCCTTGCAAGTGCAAGGAGACTCGATGATTGATGCCATGATTAATGACGGTGACATTGTCATCCTCAAGCCTGCTCAAGATGCCCGCAATGGCGATATGGTGGCTGTCTGGTTAAACGACAAAAATGAAACCACACTCAAATATTATTTCAAAGAAAAAGATGGCTATCGTTTACAACCTGCCAATCCGCAATTCAAGCCGATTATGATTAAAAAGACCGAGCCGCTTGAAATCAAAGGTAAAGTGGTGATGGTCATTCGCAAAGTGGATAGATATAACTAAATTTGAATAGATTGCTTCGTCGAGACTTTACAAAGTCTCTCCTCGCAATGACATGAAAAGAGACGGTTTATCACCGTCTCTTTTTGATTTAAGAAGTGTATTAACTCTTAACCAAGGAGTTAATCATGTACGGAACCATTGCAAAGTTTCGCGTCAAGCAAGGGGTAGATAAAGCCGAATTCAAGAAAAAGATGGATTCATTTGACTCAGCCCAAATCAAGGGTTGGATGGCAGATTATATTTTCCAAATGGATGCAGATTCGGATGAATTTTATCTTGTGGCGGTATTTCAAGATAAAGAAGCGTATCAAGCGAATGCAGATGACCCAAGTCAACATGAGCGATATTTGATTTTCCGTTCATTTTTGGAAGCAGACCCTGAATGGAATGATGGTGAGATTGTCTCAGCGACGGGTCCGAATGCAAAATAAAGTTTGAGATTACAGAATCAAGTATCCCCTAAGTATGAAGCGAAAAAAATAGACTGTTCAAATGAACAGTCTATTTTTTTTATCTCAAAGAAATTATTCGACGACGACTTGCGCGCCAGCTTCTTCGAGTTTCTTTTTGGCATCTTGAGCGGCATCTTTGCCAACGCCGGTGAGCACTTTGGAGCCAGCGGCTTCAGCCAAGGCTTTGGCTTCACCGAGACCCAATGAGGTGAGTTGGCGAATGACTTTGATGACGTCAATTTTCTTGGCGCCAGCGTCTTTGATGACGACATCGAATTCAGTCTTTTCTTCGACTGGTTCTGCGGAAGCAGCGGCGGCGCCACCAGCAGCAGCAACAGCTACAGGTGCGGCGGCAGATACGCCCCATTTTTCTTCAAGTTTCTTGACGAGGTCGGCGGCTTCGAGAACTGATAATGTGGAGAGTTCTTCCACGAGTTTTTCTAATTTGTCGGACATTGTTTAGCACTCCTTGCTAATGATTTTTGAATTGAAATTTTTATACAGTAACAAACTTATGCGGCGGCAGGAGAAGCACCCTTCTCTGTGAACGCCTTGACAACAGCGGCGAGTCCGCGTGCGGGTTCTGCAACCGTACGGACGAGTTTGCTGGCTGGGGCTTGCAATACGCCAAGCAATGTAGCACGCATAACGGGCAATGGTGGCATATCGGAAAGCGCATTTACCTGAGCGGCATTGAGCGTTTTGCCAGACATGAAACCGCCTTTTACTTTTACGAAATCATTGCCTTTTGTGCCATCTTTTAGTGCTTTGGCGGTTGAGGCAGGGTCGCTAAAAGCAAAAGCAATCGCAGTAGATTTGACGAGATAATCTTTTGGGAGTTCCATGTTGTTATCAGCAAATACACGGCGAGCCAATGTATTTTTGACAACGTGGAATTCGCCGCCAGATTCACGAATCTTCGCGCGAAGTGCATCGAGAGATTTCATGTTGGTGCCTGTATATTCTACAAGCAAGACAGCCTGACTGCGTTTAACCCAATCATTGTATTGGGTCAATACTTCTTCTTTACGTTCTTTTGAAATTGCCAAAGGTCTTTCACCTCCTTTCGATTAAAAAGTCTTTGCCACTTAACGCAGGCAAAGACTTTTCGCAATCCCAGAGGTGGGAATAATTTGCTGTAGTCTTCACCTGAGCAGGAAATTAAGTTCCTTGAAAGTCAAAAAACGTTCGCACTGACTTTTTCAGGAACACCCGCCGTCATAGGCGAAGTGGATTTTAAGATAACAGGTATATTTTACCCGACACCTTCAATATGTTCATTGGGATCGGCTTTTACGCCAGGTCCCATGGTGGTGGTGACTGTAATTCTTTTAACGAAATTACCTTTTGCACCTGATGGACGAGATTTATTGATTGCATCCATCAAAGCCACATAGTTTTCGTACAGTTTATCAGTATCAAAAGAAGCCTTACCGATTGAAACGTGGACGTTGTTTGATTTATCCAAACGAAATTCTACACGACCAGCTTTCGCTTCTTTAATTGCGCGTTCCATATCTTGTGCAGGGACGACAGTTCCAGCCTTTGGATTCGGCATCAAACCGCGTGGACCTAACACACGTCCCAAACGACCGACCTTACCCATTGCATCTGGTGTTGCAATCGCAACATCATAATCCAATGCGCCAGCTTCAAGTTTCTTCAATGATTCATCATCATCTGCAACCATGTCAGCCCCTGCGGCACGAGCGGCGGCGGCACCTTCACCTTGAGCAAAAACCAAAACACGCACTTTTTTACCTAAACCGTGAGGTAACACAACCACATCACGCAATTGTTGGTCATTCTGACGTGAATCCAACGTAGTGCGCATGTGCACTTCTACTGTTGCATCAAACTTTGTAATGGAAGTTTCTTTTGCAAGTGCCACTGCTTCACGAGCAGAATACACTTTATCAATGTCTACTTTGGCGAGAGCCGCCAGATATTTTTTTCCGTGTTTAGTCATTTTATCCTCCGTGGTTCAAGCGGGTTGCAAAAACAACCCTCCCACAAAATTAATCAGTTACCGTAATACCCATCGAGCGGGCAGTCCCCTCAATTTGCAACATCGCACCTTCAAGATTAATCGCATTCAAATCTTTCATTTTCAATTCAGCGATTTCTTTAATTTGGGCACGCGTCACTTTACCGACTTTTTCTTTGTTCGGCACGCCTGAACCTTTTTCTACCTTGGCGGCTTTGCGTAACAAAACTGCGGCAGGTGGTGTGCGTAACACAAAGGTAAACGAACCATCGGTATAAATTGTAATTTCCGCCGGTAAAATTTCACCGGGGCGGTTGGATGTACGCGCATTGTATTCCTTACAAAACGCCATGATGTTAATACCATGACTCGCCAATGCGGGACCAACTGGAGGTGCAGGATTTGCTTTGCCTGCTTCCAATTGGAGACGAACGACTGCTTTTAACTTCTTTGCCATTTGATTTAAACTCCTTGTGGTTTTAGCGGGTCATTTGGGAGACCCTCCCACCGCATCAGGCTTACGGGGAAGCCTGCTACTGTCTATTGAAAATTTTTCTTACTCTTTTTATGATTTCTCAACTTGCAAGAAATCTAATTCTACTGGTGTTTCACGCCCAAAGAAACTCACCATCACACGAACTTTGGTGCGTTCCATATCAATCTCAGAAACCACACCGCGGAAGTCATTGAACGGTCCATCAATAATACGAACACGTTCGCCCGGCTTGAACGAAACTTTTACAGTTGGGGCTTCGGCTTCCATACGTTTGACGATAGAAGCAACTTCTTCAGGGCGAAGTGGTGTAGGGTTGTTACCCATTCCAACGAAACCTGTTACACCGGGTGTGTTACGGACAACATACCATGATTCTTCAGAAAGAATCATATTCACTAATACATAACCGGGGAAGATATGGCGTTCAACTGTTTTGCGTTTTCCATCTTTAACTTCGATTTCTTCTTGCGTCGGAATCACTACGTCAAAGATTCTATCTTTCATGCCCATGGTTTCGATACGTTGTTCCAAGTTATGACGAACTTTATTTTCATAACCCGAATAACAATGAATCACAAACCAAGCTGGTCCTTCCACAGTCACTTCGACGGGAGGCAGGTTGGCGGGAAGTTTTGTTTCAGGTGCAGAAGCAGGTTGAACGTCAGGCTCTGAAGCGGAAACTTCCGAAGTAGCGTTTTGCTCTTCGGTTTGTGCTTCCATTTCTTCTGCTTCTTGTTCAAACTGTTCTTGCGGTTCTAAATCCATCATTTCCTCAATTCAACGTTTATGCGAGAATGAGTTTCAATATTTCGCCTGCGGCATAATCTACTAATGAAAGTAAAACGCCAACGATTGCCATAACCAGAAGTACGAGACCTGTGAGACGGCGTGCTTCGGGCCAAGTGGGCCAACTGACCTTACGCAATTCACCACCAGTTTCACGAAACCAGCGTTGGATGGCGTTTTCTTTTTTCTTGACTTGCTTTGCTTTCTCAGCCAACTTGATACTCCTTGATGATTTTACGGCTAAAACGCCGCGACACGCGGCGTTGCCTTAGGCAGGCCAGGTAGGACTTGAACCCACAACCGCTCGTTTTGGAGACGAGAGCTCTGCCAATTGAGCCACTGGCCTAGGATTGTAGGGGCGAGGTATACCTCACCCCTACGCAATACATTATTTTGTTTCTTTATGTACTGTGTGCTTTTTACAGCGTGAGCAGTACTTTTTGAATTCCATCCGATTTGGGTCGTTGCGACGATTCTTTTCGGTGGTGTAGTTTCGTTCTTTGCAGTCACCACATTGTAATGTGATAACGGGTCGAACGTCTTTTTTCTTAGAAGCCATTTTACTACCTTACTTTCTAACTTATTTTACTCAATAATTTTAGTAACGACACCAGCACCGACAGTGAGCCCACCTTCACGAATAGCAAACTTACTGCCTTGTTCGAGAGCCACTGGCACGATGAGTTCAACGGTCAGGTTGACATTGTCACCCGGCATCACCATTTCAACACCATCGGGTAATTTGATGTCACCTGTCACATCCATGGTACGGATGTAAAACTGCGGGCGGTATCCACTGAAGAATGCCTTGTGTCGTCCACCTTCTTCTTTCTTCAACACGTACACTTCGGCTAAGAATTTCTTGTGTGGGGTGACGGAACCTGGTTTGACTAACACTTGTCCACGTTCGATGTCGTCACGTTCAATACCACGTAACAAGATACCAGCATTGTCACCTGCGACGGCTTCGTCCAATTCTTTGTGGAACATTTCGATGCCGGTGATGACGCTGTCTTTGGTGTCGCGTAAGCCGACGATGGAGATGGCATCACCTTTCTTTGCCACACCACGGTCTACACGTCCGGTGACCACGGTTCCACGACCTTTGATGGAGAAGACATCTTCGACTGCCATCATGAACGGTTTGTCCATTTCACGTTTTGGCTCGGGGATGTATTCATCTACGACA
>DDVH01000049.1 GCA_002345215.1 Anaerolineales bacterium UBA2317 | reverse complement strand
CATATTTTTATTTTACTTGTTTACCCTCGCAAACGCGCGGACTGGAAATGTACCTGCCCCTTTAAATTTTGGCGGAACGGCTGTGAAAGTAAAACTTTCATCTGGAACATTTTTCAAATTACACAAATGCTCTGCAATCAAAATTTCTGCTTTCAACAAAGTGGAATGAACGGGTCTTTCTCCACCACCAGTGAAGTCAATGTTATGGGAATCAATACCAACCAATTTGACTCCACAATCTCGCAGATAAATTGCCGCATCTTCTGTGAGGTATGGATGATTCTCGAAATATTTATCCGTTGCCCAATGTTCATCCCAGCCTGTGTGGACTAAAACTGCTCGATTCCGAAGTTCTTTATTCTTGAATGCTTCTGCTGTAATGGTTAATCCATTTTTATAATCGGAACGGATAACAATGCCTTCAATATCTACAAAACTTTCCAAATCCACTTCGGATAAATCTTTGCCATCTTCATATCTGTGAAATGGACAATCAATGTATGTACCTGTATTTGTGACCATTTCAATTTTACCAATTTGAAATTCTGTGCCTTCTGCATATCGGCTACGAGATTCTTCACGGCTGAGATAATCACAAATGATTGGAGCAGGTAAACCTTTGTAGGTTATCAAGCCATCGTAAATGACATGACTCAAATCAATATAAGATGAATCAATTTCTACATTAATAGGTTGGCGTTTATGTTTTTCAGTAATAATTTCTTTATTGAGAATACGGACATTTCCAACCATCAACAAGTTCATATCTTTGACAATGTAATCTGCCAATTCTTTATCAGAAATATCATCGCCTTCAATATCCAAGCGGAAATCCTGTCCCTGAATCCCACCGCCGTTGGTAAAGTCAATTTCAAAATCAAATTTTACACGTTTGGACATTGTTACTCCGTTTTTATATACTTTCAAGAAACTTTTCTTTTGTTATTTCTAGTTTGTCAAATTTCCCATGTTTGAAATCTTTAAATGCTTCGTAAAACCTAAATTCTTTGTTAAAACGAAATGGTTTGAATACAATAGCCATCGGATTAAAGTTTTGACGCCGACCGAAATGTTTGAAAATTAAAACAGCAAGAGATAATTTCCATTGCTTTCTTTCTGACCAGTTTAATACTATAACTTTTTTGTTTATATAAGGAAGAACTTCTTGCTCAAAATAATTTAACCAAATAGGACTATCAGAGTAAATCAGCAAAGTATTTCGACCTTGCAAGCCCCATATTGTCCATGCCATAAATGAAAGAATAAATCCCCAAACATAATACAGAATGCCAATAATTAGAATAACTGGAAGAAATATAACGGCGAGAAAAACCAGAAGAATCTTGAAACTTATATTTTTTAGATTTTCACTACCTTCTAATTTCATCCCTGCATTCCTTCCCATTCCGCCAATTTGACATCCATCTCTTTTTGCACACGTTCATATTCCTTACTGATTTTCACCACATCATCAGATTTGAGCATGGGGCTTTCTAATTGAAATGCTAAATTTGCCAAAGTAGATTCGAGTTCAGCAATTTTATTTTCCAACTCCTGAACTTTCGCAATCTTTCTTCTTTCCTCTTTCGCCTCAACCTTTGACTTTTGACTTGTAACTTGTGACTTAACACCTGAAACCTGAGACTTGGAACCTGAACCTCTTTGTTCTGCCATAAACGCTTCATACTGTTTTTGCTCACGTTCAGCGCGCAATTCAGAGTATGTACCTTTGAACACTGTCATATGACCATCATCTGGGTCAATCTCCCAGATTTGAGTTGCAACGGCATCCACGAGATAACGATCGTGCGTAATTAAAAGAATCGTGCCTTTGTAATCTTCAAGCACAGATTCCAAAACTTCTTGTGATGGAATATCTAAATGATTCGTCGGTTCATCGAGTAGCAATAAGTTTGTATCTTGCAAAGCAAGTTTTGATAATGCCAAACGTCCACGCTCACCACCTGACAGCATGGATACTTTTTTATATACATCTTCACCGCTGAACATATATTTACCAAGATAATCACGGATTTGACCCGGCAACCAATTCGGCATAATCGAATCAATTTCTTCAAGCAAAGTTTTGTTTGGATCTAAACCTTCATGTGCTTGTGCAAAATAGCCGATATGTAAACTCGAACCGAGAATCACTTCACCAGCCAGCGGTTCTAATTGACCTAAAATTGTTTTTAGAAATGTAGATTTGCCTGCACCATTCGGACCAATCAATGCCGCGCAATCTTGTCGTCTCAATTCAATATCAGGTGATTTGAATAAGAACTTATCAGAAAAACCGACTTGTAAATCTTTTGTGCGAATGACCATATCGCCAGAGCGTTTTTCAGAACCGAGTCTCAAATGCAGATTCGGTAACGTTCGCACCGGTGACCTTAACGCATTAATCCGCCTGCCTGCTTCTTCTACACTCATAATAGAAGTTGTGACAGAAACTTCACTAGCAGTCTCACTCCATTTTTGACTCAATGCGGCTTCAAAACCAATTTGTTCAATGGCTTGAATCAAACGCGAAATGCGTTTTAATTTTCCTTTGGCTTGCAATACATTTTGTCCCGCCACATTTTTGCGGATGTATTCCATCTCTTTATTTAATTTTTCTTTTTCGCTTTCAAATACTTCTTGCCTGCGTTTGATTCTTTCTTCGCGTTGTTTCAAATAAGCAGTGTAATTGCCATTGTATGTTTCATACGCACCGGGCAACATTTCAAAAATGATGTTACTCACTTTATCTAAAAAGTATCTATCATGTGAAACGATGACCGCCGCACCTTCCCATTGATTCAAATATCCTTCGAGCCATTCCACGGCGCGAATGTCGAGGTGATTGGTCGGCTCATCGAGTAGAAGCAGGTCTGGGTCAGAGAGTAAGAGGCGTGCTAAAAACGCTCGAGTCCGCTGACCACCAGATAAATGCTCCAAAGAAAGTTCATAATCATCTTTATCAAATCCTAAACCTGTCAACACTTGCTTGATGCGCGTTTCATAGGTATATCCGCCAGCGCTTTCAAAATCCTGTTGTAACTTTCCGTATTCTTCCATCACGTCAGGATTCGTCGCCATCAATTCTTCGAGGCGATGCAATTCATTTTGTTGCTTGATTAAATTTTCGAAGACAGAATGACACGCATCCCAAAGCGTGCCGTCCATTTTGAAATCTGCTTCTTGCGATAAATATCCGCTTCGGACTCCCCTCGAGCGGGTGACTGTTCCCGCCGAACTTTCATCTTCGCCTGCAAGGATTCGCAATAGCGTGGTCTTGCCTACGCCATTCGGGCCAACAATGCCCAAGCGTGAACCTTTCTCAATCGAAAGAGTGAGGTTGGCGAAAATATCGGTCGCGCCGTATGATTTTGTGAGTGAGGAAACGGTTATGAGTGCCATAGTTAAAATCGCCCCCGAATTATACTTCCTGAAAATTCAAATTTATAGTTTTTGGGGTTAGCCATCAATCAACTGAAAAATGGCAGTTGTTTTATCTGCGTTTACCCATAATGACCACCAGTTAACTTTTTCAAGTTCAGCTTTTTGATAAAGCGTCCAATCTTGTTCAGAGTTTATTTCTGGAAAATATTCAAAAGGAATATCGCTTTTTATGTTATATGGACTTTCATTAATTTTTAGTTCATGTTCTTTAATAATAATTTCTATAGCTTCAGGTGTTGCATCAAATGCAACTAAAATTTCCAAATCAAACCCGCCTGAAATGTCAATACCTTGAATGTTTGAAACACCACTTGGAATCGGATCCATTACAAAAATCTTAAAAAGATTTTCAGGACGTTGTTGATATAAATTCCAACCAAGTGATAACAAAATACATAGTGGAAATATTAGAACTGGAAAAAGAATTCTTTGATACAGTTTTGTGGCTTTAATGAATTTCGAGTTGAAAAATAAATAAATTCCTATTGGCAATCCCAAAATAAATGAACAAAGAATTCCAAACAGACTATTTGTATTTGGAGCGACTCTTGCTATAGCATCGCTTAGAAAGTATGCAACAATAACGAATAAAATTAAAAACAAAATGAAACTTAAAACAGTTTTTATCAGGGGCTCTTTATTATCCATATTGCTCATTTTTCCTCCTCCACATCCACATGACCCGGCTTCTCCTTCCCTAACTCCAGTGACCTTTGATACGCCGCCCAAACCGCGCGTGAAATGGCAGTCCGAAAACCTGCTTTCTCCAAATAATACAACGCCTCAGCCGATGTCCCACCCGGCGAAGTGACTTGATTTCTTAACGTAGCAGGATGTCTGCTTGCTCCCTGATAAAACGAAGCAGAACCTTTTATTGTTTGTAAAACCAATTGCTCTGCAATTCTTCTTGGAAATCCCATATGAACACCGGCGTCAATCAATGCTTCGGTGAACAGAAAAACATACGCAGGTCCTGAACCTGATAATGCAGTTGCCATATCTAAATACGATTCATCTTCGACAAAAACTTCTTCACCTAATGCACCGAGAATTGCACGAGTCATTTCTCCTTGTTCATCTGTCACTTCTTTGGATGATGTCCAAACTGTAATCCCTTCTCCAATTTGACCAGGGGTATTTGGCATGGAACGCACAACTGCTTTGTGTTTAAGCCCAGTGCTAATTTTTTTGATATTCGCACCAGCAATAATAGACAGAACCAAAGCGTCTGCACGAATGCCTTTGAGGCCTTTCATTACCTCTGTTAATCTCTGCGGTTTGACAGATAACACAACCACATCTGCTCCATGAATTGCAGAAGAATTATCAGTGGTGGTTTTGATTTCATATTTTTTATTTAATTCATTCATCCGTTCTTCACGCGGACCAGAAGCAATAATATTTTTTGAATCCGCAAGTTTTTTGCGAAGCAAACCTGCAATCATGGCTTCTGCCATAACGCCGGGTCCGATAAATGCGATTTTTTTATTTAACATAATGTTCTCCATATAACAAAGTAGGGGCGACGCATGCGTCGCCCCTACAAAAATTAACAACGCAATTTATTTATTGAAAATACGCCAAAGCCAGTCGTAATCTCTCTTCTACATCAGTCGGTGCATCTTTCGGCAAAGATTGTATCGCCGATTGTGCTTCCACAACTGAATAACCCAATGCAGTTAATGCGGCTAATACTTCACTGTCATAATCTGCAAGTGCGGCAACTTTTGCTAATGCATCAGTTGGTTTTAATTTATCTTTCAAATGTAACGCCATTTTTTGAGCAGTCTTTTTTCCCACGCCCGGCACTTTGCTTAATAAATCGCCTTCGTCTGCAAATATCGCGCGTTGAATCGCATCTAATGTCATGGATGATAAAACCGATAAAGCAACTTTGGGTCCGACTCCATCCACGCCGAGTAATGTGTTAAATAAATCTTTATCAGCCTGTGACTCAAATCCATACAACGTCAACGCATCTTCCCTGACCTGTAAATGGGTGAACAAAAATAACATTTCTCCAGCCTTAGACCTTGTTCGAAGTGGCGCAGGGACGAAGACTCTTAATCCCACACCGCCTACTTCGATGATGAGGGCATTGTCTTCGATATGAGAAATTTGTCCGTGGAGAGTGGCTATCATATTTATATTTTACCGTAAACAGTAGAGGCGAACGGCCGTTCGCCCTTACTACATGAATTAATATCTTTTTGTATTCAAATGTGTAATTGCAATCGCAAGTGCGTCAGCGGCATCGTCTGGTTTGGGGATTTTATCGAGTTGTAATAAAGTCCGCACCATTTCTTGCACTTGTTTTTTATCTGCTCCGCCATACCCAACTACGGCTTGCTTCACTTCAAGCGGAGTGTATTCAAATGTTTCTATATCCGCTTTTTGTAAAGAAAGTAAAACGACTCCGCGTGCCTGACCGACTGCTATACCTGTTGTTACATTTCTTGCAAAGAATAATTTTTCGACCGCGGCAGTTTCAGGTTTATATTTTTTGATTAACTTATTGAGTTCATCAAATATGATTTCAAGGCGCGTGGATGCCGAATCATCTTTTGAAGTGGAGATAATGCCAAAGGCAACAGCGGACAATTCTCCGTCTGGCATGAGGCGCACGAATCCGTATCCAGTTGTGGCGGTGCCGGGGTCAATTCCTAAAGCGAGAGTCATTAATCAGTAAACAAAGGCAAATGACCAAGCGAATAAATTTTTTCCCATTGAGCACGATCACCTTCTGTGAGAATTGCGGCTTCGGCGGTGACTGTGGCTTTGGCTTTATCCAAAATTATGCGCATGCCTTGCAACGTGGAACCTGTACTGATGACATCATCCACGATTAAAACTTTTTTGCCTTGAATTAAATCTTTATCTTTTTCATCGAGAATTAAAGTTTGTGGCTGACCCGTTGTAATAGAAAGCGTTTCGGCTTTGATGGCATCGCCCATGTAGGCTTTGTATGATTTACGAAAAATGATATAAGGTTTTTTTGTTTCAACTGAAAGCGCATACGCCAACGGAATAGATTTCGCTTCGGCGGTGACTAAAACATCAAAATCAACATCTTTTAATTTTTTTGCTAATTCTTTTGCACTGGCTTGGACTAATTCCGTATCGCCCAAAATATTTAAGATGGCAATTCGCAAACCGGGTTTAATTTCAAAAAGGGGAAGTTCTCGTTTTATACCTGCAATGTCAATGGAATAGGTTTCACGCTTGCTCATTCTCTGCCTCCGTAAAAATTTCATTGCTAGTTTATCACGAATTCCTTGATTAGAAAATTTGTGCTATACTCGGTTTATGCGACCAATCCGCTCTTCGGAAATCGGAAATTACCTGTATTGTCGCCGCGCGTGGTGGTATCGGAAGACTGGTGTACCTTCTGAAAATCAGACCGAACTTGTGGCTGGAACGGATTTGCATCGCCAGCATGGGCGAAAAGTGCTCGCCGCCTCTTTGACTCGAAATCTTGGCTTGATTCTGCTCCTAATAGCGACTCTTTTGCTTGTGGCGTATCTTGCTTTTCATTGGCTATGATTTTTTTACTATGAATAAAACTCTTAAAAAATTCATTACTTTGCTTAGCATTTTCTCTTTTATTACCTATCTTATTTCATCATGTGGAATTGCTGATTGTGTTTGGTCAGGCTATACAGTAGCATGGGTAGATACGAATAGAAATGGTGTTTTGGATTCAGATGAAAAGCCACTGCAAGGTGTTTCTGTATATGTGGATGATGTAAAGAATAAATATATTGATGTTGCTTATCCTGTAGAAACAGATGATGATGGAGAAGCATATGCACATGTATCTTTAGCTGGTTGTCCTAATGTAGATTTTGAAATTTATGTGGATGTACCAGAAGGATATGAACTTACAACGCAACCTAGAATTAGAGTAAGTAAAGATTTTTTTGGAACTTTAGACACAGAAACAGTTTATTATTTTGGTTTTGTGGCTAATCAATAAAAGCTAATGTCATATATTATTCTTTTCCTCTTTCTTCTCGCGTTGATTATTCTTTGGCAATCAAATCGCCAGCAAAAAGCCACAGGCTTACCCGGCGGACAAGTCATTTATACCGATACACGCGCTTGGGGCAAAGTGGAAAAGCCATTGTTCTATGCGGCACTTAGCCTTACCGGCAAACCAGATTATCTGATTCAAAAAGATGGGCAAATTATCCCAGTGGAAGTGAAATCTGGTCTGGCGCCGGAAGAGCCGTATGACTCACATATTTTTCAATTGGCTTCGTATTGTTTGTTGGTTGAAAAAAATTATGGCAAACGCCCACCTTATGGAATTATCCATTACGAAAATAAAGATTTTTCGATTCGTTATACCAAAGAGTTAGAAAGTGCTTTGATTGAATTGTTGGCGGATATGCGAGAGGATGACTTTAAGAAAAATGTCTCACGGTCACATGAGCAGGTGTCCCGTTGTAAAAGATGCGGTTATCAAAATGTCTGTGATGAAAGTTTGGTTTAGTTTGATAGTCGGTTAGTCAAGTGGTCGAATAGTCAAAAACTTGTTTACCTATGTACTTGTGTACCTTATAATTGCACTATGTCTTTCATTCCGCAACGCCCAGTGGTCACGGCTTACCCCAAAAATGCAGAAGCCATGTCTGAAGCAGAAGTGATGTCTGCTTATTTGAAAGAAAAAAATATTGATGCGCCATTCGGCTCGATTTATGATGAAGAGTTGCGTAAGCGTGTGCGGCGTGGCGATTTTGATATGTTGATTATTGCTGGTGGCGATGGCAGTGTGTTGCGGGCTTGTCATTTATGTGCGCCGAGCAATGTGCCAATTTTAGGAGTCAACTTGGGCAGAATTGGTTTTCTGATTCAAATTGGGCGTGAAGATTGGCGTTTGCACTTTGATAAATTATTAAACGGCGAAGCATGGATTGAAAACCGTATGTTGTTGAAAGCGGAACATATGCGTGCAGGCGAATCGCTTGGCAGTTGGATTGCATTGAATGAAGTGGTTGTGGGTCGCGGACAAAATTTACGACCCGTGCGATTAACTGCTTCTGTTGATGAACACCGCCTGACGAGTTACATGGCTGATGGATTAATCGCTTCGACTCCTACGGGGTCAACTGCTTATGCACTTGCGGCAGGCGGACCAATCCTTCCGCCAGAATTGCGCAACATTTTGTTAGTGCCAATTGCTCCGCACCTTTCTGTAGATAGAGCCGTTGTGCTTTCAGAAGGTTCGTCTGTAGATATTGAAGTGAAAAGTGAAAATACGGTTTTGAGTGTGGATGGTCAGGCACCGATTAATTTAATGGAAGATGACCATGTGCTCATCACCGCCTCTGATGTAACTGCTCAATTCGTCCGCTTTGGTGATGCAGGTTATTTTTATCGAAATATTACATATCATATGAATGAGAATTCTTTAGGTTTACCGCGATGAAAGATTAACCACAAAGTATCACAAAGGTTTTAAAGATTTTTCCTTTGTGTACCTTCGTGACACTTCGTGGTAAAAAACAGGTTTTAGAAAATGACAGAATTAACTTATTGTTACGCTCACCCGACTCGTGAAACAACATTGCGTTGCAAAAATTGTGACCGTTATATTTGCACATCTTGTGCTGTTCGTACGCCAACAGGTTACATGTGCAAGGATTGTGTCAATCAACGTCGCAAATCGTTTGATACTGCTGTTTGGTACGACTATCTCATAGGTTTTGGAATTACGTTTATTTCATCTCTAATTGCCAGCACATTAGTTAGCCTTGTGGCTAGTTTTATTGGATTTTTTATATTTTTTCTTGCAATAGGCATTGCTAGCGGAGCCGGTGTTTTAATTTCAAACCTGACTTTGCGCGCACTTAATAAACGCCGTTCACGTTCATTGTTTTATGCTTGTGCTACTGGTGTTGCACTAGGTGCTATTCCAATTGCCATCTTCTTGTTTTTCTTTGGGAATTGGTTTGCCGCATTAGCCGTTGTGCTTTATGCCGTGGTTGTGACGCCGATGGTGTATTCTCGCATTTCAGGGATTCAACTTTAACCTATGCTTACCGAACTTCACATACAAAATTTTGCAATCATAGACAAATTAGATTTACGTTTTGGTAATGGATTAATCATCTTGACGGGTGAAACAGGCGCGGGCAAATCCATCATCTTAGATGCTGTTGTTATGTTAATCGGCGGCAAAGCGGATGTGACATTCGTCAGGTCTGATTCAGATGCGGCATTTGTTGAAGGTGTGTTCCAACTCAAAGGTCCAGAAAAAGAAGCGGTGCATGAAGTCCTCAAACGTGAAGATTTGATGGATGACCCCAATTATGTGGTGCTAATGCGTGAAGTCCGCAAAGAAGGACGAAGCGTTGCAAGAATCAATGGAAGGACTGTCAACGTTGGTTTGTTGAAAGAAATTGGTGCATTACTAATTGATATTCATGGTCAAGCCGAACATTTATCATTGCTTGACCCGCGTGCGCATTTAGGTTTGTTAGATAGATATGCTGAAGTTTCAAAACCGTTGAGTGAATATCGTCAGAGTTATCATGCTTTGTTAGATTTACGCCGTGAATTATCAGAAATTCGCAAAGCCCAAGCCGATGCAGACCGTCGCATTGAAATGCTGACGTATCAAGCTGAAGAAATTGAATCAGCAAAATTAAAAGCAGGCGAAGAAGATGAATTAAAAAAAGAACGTGATAGATTAGCGAATGCAGAATCATTGGCAAAGAATGCACAAGAAGCGATTGCAATTTTAGAAGAAGGTTCGCCTGAAACTCCTGCCGCAACAGATTTGATTGGTCAGGCGGTGCAGGCATTAGGCGCACTTGCAAAAATAGATGAAACTCAAAACGAATTGGCGAACCAAGCCGAAGGTGCGTTAGACGCGATTTCAGACATCATTCACAACTTGAGAAATTATCTCGATGAAATTGAATTTAATCCAAAACGTTTGGATGATGTTGAAGAACGCCTTGATTTGATTCATTCGCTCACAAGAAAATATGGCGGCAGTATTCCAAACGTCATTGCTTATGGTGAAGATGCTCGCAAACAACTTGAAACCATCACTGGTGCGGCGGATAGAATCAATGAATTGGAAATGAACGAAGCCAAGCTGTTAGAAAAACTTTGCAAACAAGCCAGCGCGCTTTCAGAAAAACGTAAGAAAGCCGCTACTGAAATGAGCAAAGGCATTGAAATTGAACTCGATGATTTGAAAATGGCTTCTGCGCAATTTGGTGTGGATTTTCAAACCAAACCTGACCCGAACGGTTTACCACTTGCTGATTCGCGCCTCGCATTTGACCATAACGGATTCGACCGCGTTGAATTTCTCGTTGCCCCGAATCCTGGTGAAGGACTCAAACCGCTTGCAAAAATTGCATCCGGCGGTGAAACATCTCGTTTGATGTTGGGACTTAAAAACGTAATGGCAAGTGCTGATGAAGTACCTGCTTTGATTTTTGATGAAATTGACCAAGGCATTGGCGGACGTGTCGGTATGGTGGTCGGTCAAAAACTGTGGAATCTTTCTCGCACACATCAAGTCTTTTGTGTAACGCATCTTCCACAACTTGCAGTCTTCGGTGACCAACATTATCAAGTGCAAAAATTGGTTGATAAAGGTCGTACACTCACACGTGTTGAAACATTAGAAGGTGAATCACGCTTGCTCGAACTTTCGCAAATGCTTGGTGAAGTGGGCGAAGGTACACTAAGGTCAGCGCATGAGTTGTTACAAACTGCACGGCAGATGATAAAAGGGAATAAAAAATAAAATGATGTCGTTGCGAGCCACGTTCTTGTTCTTAGTGGTGAAGCAATCCCAGGTTAATCATAAGATTGCTTCGTCGCGCTAAAGCACTCCTCGCAATGACGAGAAATAGAAAACAAAAAACCGCCACACAAATTTTGTGTGGCGGTTTTTTTTCTTCGTTAAATGTTGACTGCTAGGGTGAGGGGGGCACCCTAGCAGTCAACGTTGGCAATAATACTCACATTACAAAAAATAGTCAAGGGTGTTTTATAAGAATTTTCTTAAAACTTCTATAATTATTTTATTGCACATATATATGCCCTGAGTAGGAATCGAACCTACATCTAAGCCTTAGGAGTGCCTTGTTCTATCCATTGAACTATCAGGGCGTAAAGAGATTATAACTCATAGAAAAATTTAATACAAAAAAAATTTCTCGTGCTAAAATTTTTGCATGAACACGCCCCGCCCTCCCTGCTAAGCGTTAATTCCCTGTATCAATAAAAATCCAACACCCGATGACCTCGACGGTGCCTGACGCATCCGTCTATTTTCGTTTAAGTGTGCTCGTGCACCACCTTCTCCAATCTGTCTTTACTCAACTCAAACAGATTGGAGAAAACAAATGGAAACAATACAAGGAAAAAAATCCTTTGATATTAACTTAAACGAATTCACGCTTCGACATAAAAA
>DDVH01000052.1:169452-303042 GCA_002345215.1 Anaerolineales bacterium UBA2317 | reverse complement strand
GGCAGGGCGAAAGCCCGGCACCCACAAAATTTTATCGCCTGCACATAAGAGGGGCCAGCGGTCACGCGCACGTTGCGGCACCTTTTCATTGACAAAAAAATCTGATATTTTTTGCGTATGACCTTCCATGCCCAGTGGAGAAAAATGATCACCCATTCTCCTCACCCTTAATTCAAATTGTTCGGGTAAACCTTCAGCATCTAACCACACCTGATACGGGTCATCATTCTCTTCGGCTTGTTCTTTTGCTAAAGTGGGCAAACGCCAATGCTCCGAAGTAAACTTCCAGCCACCTGCCAAAGAAATTTGATTTGAAATAGAAACAGAAATGGATTCAGCACTTGGCATTTGTGGCCAAATATCAAATGGCAATTCTGCATTGGATGTAGCGATATAAATTAAATTGGATTCTCGAACCAAGCACAAGCCACCTTTCAAATCCACATTGGCAGAAGCATCGGTCGAGTTAATCACTTGAACGGCACGCTCTAACGCCTGAAAGTTGACATCAATGTTGGGGCGTAGAATCCGCATGGCGTGCTTGACCAAGTTTCGTTGTAGTCCTTTTGAAGCGGATGAAAGTCGAGTTACATCAAAAGATAAAAACGTCTCATCGGCTTCAACAAGCATCTCATCCCATGCCGCTTGTAAAGATTCGACAATAAATCCATAATCACTTTTCAAAGATTGTGACATACGTGCAACGGCTTCACGAAATTTTGGATTATACGTTTCTAGTGTAGGAATCAAAAGATGACGAATTCGATTGCGTTGAAAGTTTAATGAATCATTGGTTGAATCATAATGCGGGCGCAAACCATTGACTGCGCAATACACAACTGTTTCTTCACGCCACACATCTAACAATGGTCGAATGACTGGAATTTCAGGATCAAAAGTTTTGATAATAGAACGATATGACATCCCTTTCAAACCGTTCATGCCACTGCCGCGTAAAAAGTGCATGAGAATTGTTTCCACTTGGTCATCTGCTGTATGACCAACTGCAACAGCTTGAGCTTTATATTTTCGTGCCAGTTCAAACAGAAAGCGATACCGCAAATTACGCGCGGCTTCTTCAACTGATAATTTATTTTTTTCAGCATGGGCTTGCACATCTGCACCATCGATGACACAACGCAACATTAAACGAGTTGCAGTTTTTTCTACCATACGACCATCTGCTTGTGACTCAGGTCTTAACTTATGGTCAAAATATGCCACAATTATTTGATAACCTGCTTTGCGTATTACTTCCATTAAACACAAGCTATCAGGTCCTCCAGACACACCGACAATAATTGGTTTGTCTTTGGCAAGCCCGCATTCTTTTTCAAGAATTTTTTCGACAGATTCAATCATGATTAAATTTGATACAGTTCAACCAACACGCCACCCGTTGACTCAGGATGAATAAAAGCATATTGTTTGCCATCATCCGCTTTGCGTGGTTCTTCATTGATTAATCGGATATTTTTTTGTTTAAGTTGAGATAACATGCCCGCAATATCATCCACTTGTAAGCAAATATGATGCATCCCTGCGCCACGCTTGGCAAGATATTTTGCAATACCCGAATCATTTGTTGTTGGCATCACCAATTCCACTTCGGCACCATCTATTGGCAAAAACGCAACCTGAGATTTTTCGGCAGGCACATCACGTAATTCATGCAATTCCATTCCTAAAGCATCACGCCAAAAAGCGAGTGATTTTTCCATGTCTTCAACCACAACAGCAACGTGATGAATTGATTTTATTTTTGGCATTTATGTTCTCCACTTATCTCAAAATTTCTAAGGCAATCGGCAGGGCAAGTTTTGCCCATTCTGCATACATTTTTCCAGAAGGATGCAAACCATCTGGTGCGATTAAGTCAGCATCATTGACTGCTTCGCGGGAGATAGGAGTAATATCTACATAAGCGATGCCTAACTTTTCTGATTCTTCTTTATTAATTTGATTAAACGCATCAATCTCAGTGGCAATTGTTTCTGCATCTCGACCTCGAGCAAACGGGGTGACTCCCCAATCTGGAATCGAAACAACAAAAACTTTGTTTTTGTCTCCACCAGCATATTCAATTGCTTTATTTAATAAAAAAATAAATTCTTGACGATATTCTTCTTTATCATATCCACGATATTGGTTGTTGACACCAATCAATAAAGAGACCATATCAAAAGGAGGTATGAGCGTTTCTTTTTGAATGCCTTCCCACAACTCAGAAGTCGTCCAACCTGTGCGGGCAATAATTTTGATCTCAACATCTCCGCCAATTAGTTCAGCCAATTGATTGGGCCAACGCTCACTTTCAGGCACACTTTCTCCAATGGTATATGAATCACCAAGTGCAAGATAGCGAATTGTAGAATTTGAAGGAATTGAATCAGGGGTTGTCGTCACAGAGCCTCCACAAGAGATCAGAAATAGAAAAACAAGAAATATACTAAATTTATTTTTAAACATGCCTGATTTTAATGCAACAAAGCCATTCTAGCGAATGGCTTTGGGAATTTCTTTTCAAGTCATCTTTTTATTGTTTGCATAAAAATTTCAACGGCTTTAGGGTCAAAATGGGTGTTATTGAGGGAATAAATATGCTCAATCACCCTGTCTTCTATCCATGCTTGGCGATATGGACGGTCTGATCTTAATGCATCCCATACATCTACAATCGCAAATAAACGGGCAGATAACGGAATCTGCTCGCCATGCAACCCACGTGGATAGCCACTGCCATCCCATTTTTCATGATGGCAATATGGAATGTCTAATGCGGGGTGCAAATAATTGATTGGCAATAACAATTCATAAGCATAGGTTGGGTGCATACGCATAATCGCCCATTCTTCAGATGTCAGCTTATCAGGTTTTAGCAAAATATTATCAGGGATGCCCATTTTGCCAATGTCATGTAACAAAGCACCACGCCGCACATGCACTAGTTCATTGCTATTCATACCAGCCAAACGAGCAAGTTTTAGCGTCATTTGGGTAACGCGCAACGTGTGCCCTTCTGTTTCTTTATCACGCAAATCCAAGGCGTGAGACCAACCTTCAATGGTTGTGTCATAAGCAAGCGCAAGGTCTAAATTCGAACGTTGCAATTCTTCAAATGATTTGACGCTATCAATTGCCATAGCGGTCTGACCAGCCAACGTCTCAAAGAAATCAATCCAATCTTGTGAGGCTTTAAAGGGTCGGCGGAAGATAACGTTGAAAACGCCGATCAAGTTTCCCTTGACGATAAGAGGCGTGGAATAAACAGCGCGTCCATCTTCGTGGATGATTGCTGACAGAAATGGGTCATTCGATTCATCTTCATCAATCATATCTACAAAAACTGTGCGACGTTCTAATGCGGCTTTTCCATTTATGCCATCATCGAGTCTTGAAATGAACGATTGCATTTTTTCGGTGTGATTGCCCGTGACCGCAATGGTTTCAAGCATCATCATAGATTGATTAAATAATTCGATTTGTACAATATCTACATGCAAACGCATTTTTGCTTCATCAAGCACTGTTCGCAATGTTAAACGTAAGTCCGTTGTACCAAGGATAGCAAGGTCAATGGCGCGTAATGATTTCAAACGGAAAAGTTGTTGTTGAATGGCTTCTTCTGTGCGTTTACGTTCAGTAATATCCACCGAGAGAATAAACAACCCTTCGGCAACTGGCTCAATGCTTAACTCAAACCAGCCCGATTGACCGTCTGGATATACAAATTGATTTTCAATGCGGGCAGGCGTGCGTTCTTTCATACAATGACGCAACGTATTAAACAAAGGTGTTTCATCAATGCCGGGGTACACT
The DNA here is from genome assembly GCA_002345215.1 of Anaerolineales bacterium UBA2317. GTDB lineage: Bacteria > Chloroflexota > Anaerolineae > Anaerolineales > Villigracilaceae > Villigracilis. Next base: position 299,223 of record DDVH01000052.1, on the reverse strand, counting down.
TCCATCATCGTACGCCCAATCAATTCATCTTTTGTTACATGCCCCTGATTTGCAACGACATCATTGACATATAAATAACGCCAATCGAAACCAATAATCTGGCAACCCTCTAACATGGTATCTAACACACGCACATATTTTTGATTAACTTCTATCAATTCATCAGAACGTTCTTGTACTCTCTTATCTAATTCTTGATTCAATTGATGCAATTCATCTTGTGCAATGCGCCGTTCATGCACTTCACGATTCACAAAATAAAAAGAAGTAAACAACAATAAGACACTCACAAGTGCCGCAGAAGTCATTGCAATTAACGTGTTACGCAAATATGTCGAAGACATATCTGACCAATACAAAAGCAAATCATTTTCTGCCATTTCCATTTCAATGATGATTTGACGAATCGCATCCATGGTCTCTTTGCCTGTGCCGCTTAAGATGACGTCTTGAGCAGATTCAAAGCCCGCCTCTTGTCTTAGACGTACCACCTGCTTAATGACCCTCAACCTTTCATCTACAAGTGGCATGAGGTCTTGTAATCGTGTTTGTTGTTCTGGCTTATTTGCCGTAAGGGATTGTAGTTCTGCTAAATGCTTTGTTACGCCTGTTTCTGGGTCAATTGCGTTGTAATACGGTTCAAGATATGTTTCATCACCAGTAATGACGTATCCCCGTTGGGCGGTCTCTGCATCTACAATCAGAGTTAAAGTTTCTTCTAATTTGGCTAAAGTTAATAACGTCTGGCTAATGTTTGTATTGCTGTTTATCAGCGTAGTCAAATTGACGAACGAAAATATTCCCGCTATGAGCAAAATTGTGATGGCAATAACGAAGGCTAGATTTGAAAAATTACCTGTAAGGAAGCGTTTCATCAAGTCAAATTTTGTAGTACGAAGATACACTACAAGATGCTGAGACGAATTATCTTCTATGTAGGCTTCAAAATAGGCTTCAAATGTAATAGCAAAAGATTAATTAAACGTGAAATGCACTCTAGTACTTTGGTTTACCTCGCCCAAAGCAAAGTTGGAATTTTGGCAATTTTTCCCCACTTGCTCAACGAAGCTCGGCGAGTGAAGACATCATAATCATTTTTTTCAATTACATCCAAAATGCCTTCATAAAAAACAGAGGCGGCACGAATGGCAAGTTGACCTTCGCGTTCAAGCAAATCAATGCCAGGCTTTGAGTCTTTGTATAAATGGCGAGTGCGATTAATTTGGAAACGCATAAACTCACGCCAATTTTCGGTCACTTTTCCTTGAGCAATATCGTTTTCTGAAATGCCAAATTGCTCTAATTCTTCACTAGGGAAATATAAACGCCCGTTTCGATAATCCTCCCCTACATCACGCAGAATATTTGTCATTTGTAAGGCAACGCCTAATTTAATAGCGTACGGAATCGCCTCTGTACTTTTGAAGCCAACAATGTACATGCTCATCAAACCAACGGTGGAAGCCACGCCATAACAGTATGTAGCCAGTTCATCAAAGGTTTGGTAGCGAGATTCGTTCAAATCGCGGGCAACACCATCAATGAGTTGCAAGGCGTAATGGTGCGGGATGTGGTATCGGGTTAAAGTATCTGCCCACGCGAGAGCAACCAAGTCGCCCGTAGGAGGCGAAGCGGTTTTCACAATCTCACGCCAATAATTTAGTTCAAAGTCTCTATCTTTTTTGTAGTCAATTTCATCCACAATATCATCTACAGTGCGGCAAAAAGCATATAAAGCCCGAACGGCTGAGCGTTTTTCTTCTGGAAGTAAGCCTGATGCTAAATGAAAAGATTTGCTGTGTTTGGCTGTGACCTGCTCTGCATGCCTATACGCAATCTGCAAGGAAGCATCGCCAGCCCAATACGAAAAGAAGGGTTTGGCTTGCGGGTGCGGGTGAATATGACCTGCTAGGTCTAACAGCCTGCTTTCCCATTGGGTGGTGGTTTGCATAAGTTTCTCCTGGTCGAAATAATCTGAACTGCCCATATCAATCTTTTTGAATTTTACGGGATTTATCAGATTTGTCAAGGTTTTGCAAAACTAAATCTTGACAAATTATAGACATTGTGTAGAATAGAACTATTCAAGGAGATTTTTATGAAACCTACCGCTTTGGTAATTGGTGCTGGAATTGGCGGAATTGCCACCGCCGCCCGCCTCGCAAAAAATGGATACGATGTGACTGTTTTGGAAAAAAACGATACGCCTGGCGGTCGTTGCAATCAATTTATTGAGGAAGGTCACCGCTTCGATATTGGTCCCACCCTGTTTCTGATGCCTGAAGTTTGGGAAGAAACCTTTGCCTCTCTCGGCGAAAAAATGAGTGACCATTTGGATTTACGCCGCATTGACCCAACCTATAAAGTGTATTTTGAAGATGGCTTGCAATTGGAATTAACTTCTGATATTGGCAAGATGCAAACTCAATTAGAAAAAGTAGAAAAGACTGCTTTCAGCGGATTTTTGAATTACATCGCCGAAGGCAATAAGCATTACAAAGTTTCTTTAGAAAAATTTGTGGGCAGAAATTTCTTAAATATTTTTGAGTATTTCAGTTTGAAAAATCTGCCATTAATTTTTCAATTAAAGGCTTTAGGAAAACATTACACCAATACAAGCCGATTCTTCAAAGATGAAAGACTCAAAGCGGCATTTACATTCCAAAACATGTATTTGGGATTAAGTCCGTATGACGCGCCTGCTACCTATTCACTTTTGCAATATACAGAATTAGCCGAAGGTGTTTGGTATCCCATGGGCGGGATGTATGCTGGGATTCAGTCTTTGGTGAATATTGCTGAAAAACTTGGTGTGAAGTTTGTATATAACTCAGCCGTGAAAAAAATACATGTTGGAAATTCAAAAGTAGAAAGTGTTGAAACAGTTGATGGAAAAACTTACACTGCCGACATTTTCGTGGGCAATGCAGATTTGCCATACATTTACAAAGAACTTTTGCCCGATGTGAAAGAAGCGAAAAAGTTAGAAGAAAAACTTTATACCTGCTCCACGATTATGTTTTATTGGGGTGTGGATAAACAATATCCGCAAATAGCACATCACAATGTATTTCTCGGTGGTGATTACAAAGCTTCGTTTGATGATATTTTTGAAAAACACAATTTACCTGAATCACCCTCATTTTATGTTCACGCTCCCGCACGCACAGATGAATCTGCCGCGCCGAAAGGTGAAGATACATTGTATGTGTTAGTTCCAGTTGGGCATTTAGATGCTAGGTCTAAACAAGATTGGGATACATTAATTAATCGCGCACGTGAAACTGTGTTTTTACGTTTGTTCAAAGAATTTGGAATCAGCGATTTGAAAGAGCATATCAAGTTTGAGGTGGTGTACCAACCTGAAACATGGAAGACGCGTTTCAATCTTGAAAAAGGTGCGGCGTTTGGCTTGAGTCATAACTTTTGGCAAGTTGGTTATTTACGTCCGCAAAATCGGCATAACAAATATAAAAACTTATATTTCGCAGGCGCATCCACTCACCCCGGCACAGGCTTACCGATTGTCTTATTATCGGCACGCTTAACAACCGAAAGAATTTTGAAAGAGGCTAGTACAATTGCTGTGCAAAAGGTTGGCAAGCCAACTCTAAACCCAGCATAAAGGACAAGAATGTTAAGCAAAATCCCCGCCTTCAACTTAAAAGCAGTTCTACGAGAAACCGGTCTAGCGGCTGATACTTTACGCGCATGGGAACGTCGCTATGGCTTGCCCAAACCGCAACGCACTGGAGGCGGGCATCGTTTGTATTCACAATATGATATTGAAACCATCAAATGGTTGATGACAAGACAAAGCGAAGGGCTTTCGATTTCACGCGCAGTAGATTTGTGGAATGAAATCTCCGCCTCTGGCGCTGACCCTTTAGCAGGTTCGCCACCCCTCGGCATTAACAACGCCTCCACATCCTCTAACACAAACGAAACCACCATGTCTGCCTTGCGAACAGAATGGGTTTCGGCTTGTTTGAACTTCAATGAAATTCAAGCCGAACAAACATTGAACCGAGCTTTTTCCATCTTTCAAATAGAAGATGTTTGTATTGAAGTCATTCAAAAAGGATTATCTGAAATTGGCAAACTCTGGTACATGAATCATGCTAGCGTGCAACAAGAACATTTTGCATCTGGTTTAGCCATGCGCCGCATTGACGCATTGTTAAGTGCCTCGCCACCACCATCCAGACCGCAAACTGTGTTAATCGGTTGCCCGCCGAATGAATGGCATACTTTTACACCATTATTATCTTCACTGTTGTTACGTCGTCGCGGATTAAATGTTATTTATCTTGGTGCTAACGTCCCCACCGAACGCTTTGCTGAAACCGCTATGAAAGTGAGAGCCAATTTAGTGATATTGGTTGCTCAAACTTTGGTCAGTGCCGCTTCATTACAAACCACATTGTTAGCATTAACAAAACAAAATACAAATGTGGCTTTCGGCGGACGCATCTTCAACTTGCGCCCCAACATCATAGACTATATGCCCGGACATTTTCTCGGCAACACCATCGAAGGTTCTATTCAAGAAGTTGAAAGATTATTAAAAAGCAGAATAAAAGAGAAACCTGCCAAAACTGCGTCTGAAGCGCATATTTCTGCTATGCATGGATTTGTCACCAAGCGTACGCTCATCGAAGCATCTTTGAAAAAAGAATTACAGCCATTATCCATTAGCCCTGAAGAATTAAATAATGGAATTTATTTCTTAGGCAATAACATCATCGCCGCCTTACAACTCGGTGACATGGAACATGTGACCGAAGAAATGGATTGGCTGAAAACTTTATTGAAAACGCATAATCGCGCACCACAAGAACTTTCACATTTTATGAAAAGTTATTCCAATGCAGTGGATGAACAAATTAATGGTCAGGGCGACCCGATTAAGCATTGGCTAAAAAATTATATTGAAACGTAAGAGGTAGTGTATGTCATTTTTATCGTTATGGTCACTGAGTGGAATTCTGATTCTAGTATTAATGGTTTTGCTCTGGCTTTTGAATTTGAGACTCAAAAACGCCAGCATTGTAGATATTTTCTGGGGCTTAGGATTCATCATAGTTTTCTGGATAACAACATGGCTTAACCTCGATTCATTTTCGAATCGGACTATCTTGTTGGGAACACTTGTCAGCATTTGGGGATTACGGCTTGCGATTCATATTTATCAACGCAATCATGGTCAACCCGAAGATTTTCGCTATGCCAAATGGCGTGAAGAAAATGGAGCCAGTTGGTGGTGGAAAAGTTTCTTCAAAGTGTTTTTACTACAAGGCGTTTTGCTTTTGATCATTGCCGCGCCATTGATTGCAGTGAATTCTAGTACGCCAAAACCACTTCAATGCAATTGTGATTTGGTCGGTGCAGGGCTTTGGTTGATTGGTTTTATGTTTGAAGCTGGCGGAGATGCTCAACTTAAAAAATTCAAAGCCAATCCTGCCAACAAAGGTAAGTTACTTACCACTGGCTATTGGAGCGTGACCCGTCACCCCAATTATTTTGGTGATGCCGCTCAATGGTGGGGCTTTTATCTCATTGCCTTTTCAGCAGGCGCATGGTGGACGATTTTTAGCCCAATCATTATGACGTATTTATTAGTCAAAATTTCAGGCGTTGCGATGCTTGAAAGAACCCTACAAGAAAATAAACCCGGTTATACAGAGTACATCAAACGCACGAGTGCTTTCTTCCCGTGGTTTCCGAAAAAAATATAAAAAAGGAATAAAACAAATGTCAAACGATGTATTAGGAAATTTTTATCACCGTATTCTTCCGCACTATCAACCACGTGCCGAAGCATTGCTAAGCAACACCACTGCCAACGATTTACAAAAACTCACCTTTCGCTACATCTTCACAGTGGATGGTATGGTCACCATCAGTCACATGATTGAAGACCTCATCATCCGCAATAAAAGGGTTGCCGATGCGCATGTTTCATTTCAATATTTTTCGCGCATTACACCGCAGTTAGAACGCTATCAAGAAGTTGCCCGCTCTTCCAAAAAATTATGGTTGTATGGTGTACCAGATTCTCCATTACCTGAACTCACAAACACTAACTTTATCAACACACAAAACACACCACTGGAACACTATTGGTATGTCATTGCATATGGTGCAGGTATTAGTGCAACATTGCTAGCTGAAGAAATTACACCAGCAAATCGTATGCCCGGCGAGCCACGCATTTACGAAGGCTTTTATACCTTTGAAATAGATACCGCATTTCAAGTATTAACCGTGTTACATCAATTATTTCCAAAAGAAGTGCCTTCGCCTGTTATCCCTGAAATGCTTGCGTAAGTTTTTGATATGACTTCGATTTGGTGGATTCGCCGCGACTTAAGACTCACAGATAACCTCGCGCTTCATTCCGCGCTTCAAGCTGGTTCTGTCATCCCAACATTTATTTTAGACCCAGCATTTGAGTCGCAATCTCGCCGTCGAAAAAATTTTCTTTACGAAGGTTTGCATGAATTAGATAAAGAATTACGAAAACGAAATTCATATCTCATCATTCGTAAAGGAAAACCTGTTGATGAATTAAGAAAACTATTTGACGAATCCAAATCCGAAGCTATTTATGCTGAAGAAGATTTCACGCCTTACGCTCGCAAACGAGATGCCTTCATTCAACACGTTCTGCCATTGAGATTAATTCACGGGCAAACAGTTCATCATCCCAAACATGTTTTGAAGGGAGATGGCAGACCGTACACAGTCTACACGCCTTATTCAAAAATTTGGAAGGCGCAATACAAATCTATAAATTTAATTCCTACTCCTGAAAAAATAGATACACCTGCTGGAATTAAATCTGAGCCATTACCAAAATTTGAATCAAACAAGCACTTCCCTGCTGGTGAATTGGAAGCGCAAACTCGGTTTGAAGAATTTTTGCATAAAAAAATCTATGCCTACGCAAATGACAGAAATCGCATGGATTTAGATGGCACTTCATCACTCTCTCCATATTTGCGATTCGGAATGATTGGGTTAAGACAATGCGTCAGTGCGGCGAAACAAGCTGAGGCGCAGACAAGAAGCGCAGAAGCAAAACGCAATACAGAAATTTGGCTGAATGAATTAATCTGGCGCGAGTTTTATATCCAAATTTTGTACCACTTTCCACATGTTGCCAACGAGTCGTTTAATCCAGCCTTGAAAAATATTCCATGGCGAAACAATGTCGAAGAGTTTGAAAAGTGGAAAGTTGGAAAAACAGGCGTCCCGATAGTTGATGCGGCGATGCATCAATTGAAATCAATTGGTTGGATGCATAATCGCGCAAGAATGATTGCTGCATCTTTTTTAGTGAAAGATTTGTTGATTGATTGGCGTTGGGGTGAAGCGTGGTTTATGGAAAATTTATTGGATGGAGATTTGGCGGCAAACAATGGCGGCTGGCAATGGACTGCGGGAACTGGCACAGATGCCGCGCCATATTTTAGAATTTTCAATCCCGTTTTACAAAGCGTGAAGTTTGACCCGCATGGAAATTACATTCGTAAATGGATACATGAATTGAAAGATGTTGACGAAAAAGTAATCCATACGCCCTGGAAATATGAAATAAAAATTTCAGGTTATCCAGAACAACCGATTGTGAATCGTGAAATTGTAAAAGAAAGAACATTGAAGGCTTATAACATTTCGAAAGAGAAAATAAAAACATAATGGAAAATAATTTATCAAACCCACGCATGGCACAAACCGCTTTATGGGGCGGCATCGTTTTTTCTGCCATCTTTACATTTTTGATTTGGCTGGCAAACCCGTTATTAGATCAGTTTGTTTTAATTCAAGCCGCTGAAATAAGAGATTATGATTGGCAATTGCTAAACCCTACTGTTGCGGGGCAAATAACAGCTTGGGGATTTTATGCTATTCATCAAGTCCTTTTATGGGCATTAATTTATTACGCACAAACAAAAGTAAAAAAATATAGTTCGGGTATTCACCCCGTTAACCTGTGGGCACTTGGGGTAAACGCTTTTTTTATCGTTTTGCATTTTATCCAAACACACATTTGGTACGATGCCCTCGCGCAAGATGTATCGTCTTTCACTTCGCAAGGTTCTGTAATTTTGATGCTGTGTGTTATTTTGATTATTGAAAATAAAAGACGCGGCATGTTCTTCGGTTATAAAGCCCCGTTAAGCGAAAGAATCATTTCGTTTGCCAGAAAATATCATGGCTATTTATTTGCGTGGGCAGTTGTTTACACGTTTTGGTTTCATCCAATGGTGAGCACACCAGGGCATTTGGCTGGTTTCTTTTATATGTTTTTGTTAATGTTACAAAGCAGTTTATTCCTCACCAAAATTCACGTCAATAAATATTGGACTATCTTACAAGAAATTACAGTCATTCCCCATGCCTTCTTAATTGCTATTTATCAAGCACCAAATATTTGGCAAATGTTTACTTTTGGATTTGCGGCAATGTTTGTCGTCACTCAAATGCATGGACTAAATCTCTCACGTCTCACAAAGTGGTTAATCAGTTTGGGGTATGTCATTGCTATGCTTTTGGTTTACAACTTTGACATTGCCAAAGGGTTAGCAGAAGCCGTTCGCATTCCAGTGATTGAATACTTGGTTGCATTTGTCATTGCTGGTTTGATTGGGCTTGGATTATGGATTGCAGATAGATTCAAAAAACCACAAACAATTAATGAATAAGATTGATTCAAAACTCGGGCGCGCCGCATTATTTTCTTTTCTAAAAGAAAAATCTCCGTTGGGTCCGTTAAAAATTTTAGCGAACCATATCGGATATTTTTTTCAAATTCCCATGCCCATGTTCAAACCGTATGTGGTCTTTGGCGCACAAGCAAATAAAAAAGTTTTAGTCACTGAGCGCGATAAAGTTTTATGGCGCAATACAGACCCCGTTACGGATTTATTAGGTCAAGGTGTTTTGATTGTAGATGGCGACGAACATGACCATTATCGCAAATTGATGGAACCCTCGCTTCATGCTTCGCGTCTGCCTGAATACACCGCGTCAATGATTTCTCAAACCGACAGAGTCTCATCACAATGGCGTGATGGCGAAATTGTGGATATGTTAGTAGAGAGTAGAAAAATCGCTTTGCTGATTATTATGGATACTTTATTCAGTAAAGATGTATGGGATGATTTAGATAAAATCTGGAAACCCGTTCTCAAATCCATTCAATACATTTCTCCCGGCGCATGGATTTTATGGCGGAAGATTCCGCGCTTTGGATTTCGCAAGCCGTTGAAAGAGTTGGATGATTATTTGTTTGGAATCATAGAAGAAAGAAGGAAGAAGAAAGATTGGAAAGTAGAAAGTGGAAAGTCTGATTTGTTACAGCACTTAATAGACGCAGGTTTATCAGACAAAGTTATCCGCGACCAAATGCTGACAATGTTAATCGCTGGGCATGATACATCAACAGCACTATTAGCATGGACGTTTGCATTGCTTGGTCAACACCCAGAAATTCATCAGCAAGTTGTAAATGAAATTGATAAAACAAATGATTTAGAACGAGTGCCATTGTTAGATAATGTCATCAAAGAAAGTTTACGTTTGTATCCGCCGATTCACATTGGCAATCGTCGCATTGCGCAAGAAATGGATTTTGACGGCAACAAAATCCCAAAAGATGAGAGATTGTTTTATTCCATCTATCTCACCCACCGTGATGAAAATGTTTGGGAAAATGCACAATCTTTTTGCCCCGAAAGATTTTCAAGTGGCAAGAAACCAGCAGGATTAAGTTACGTGCCTTTTGGTGGTGGTCCGCGTGTGTGTATTGGCGCAACGTTCGGTCAAGTTGAAGCGCGAGTTGTTTTATCTTATTTACTAAAAAAATTTATGTTTGAATTTACAAATCATAAAATTCATCCTCACATGGGCGCGACATTAGAGCCACGTCCTGGTGTGATGATGAAGGTCAAGAGAAGAAAGTTATCAGTGAACAGTAATCAGTATAAGGAAATTAAATGACATATTTTGGTTTTTTACTTCGATTTCTTGTTATTCCAATTTTTATTTTTTTGTTTATCGCGTATTTGGATAACAAAAAAAATAAACCCACCATCGGTTTTGCAAATGGTCGCGCCGTGTGGGTTGGGATTCTCGTGCATATCATTCTCGCCGTCACCTACACCACGCCGTGGGATAACTATCTCGTCGCCACCGGGGTTTGGTTTTATAACCCCGATTTGGTAACGGGCATTGTATTTGGGTATGTTCCCATCGAAGAATATACTTTCTTCGTTTTAGAAACGCTTCTTTCTGGACTTTGGTTTTGGTTTTTAATCCGACGCATTTCTCTCCCCCGGGAAGATTTCAATCCAAACAAAAAACTTGTTTATATATCTACTGGTCTTCTTGTTATTGTTTGGATTGTTTTCACAACTATCTTCTTCAGTGATAATAAACCTTTAACTTATTTATCAATCACATTGTTTTGGGCATTGCCTCCGATTCTCCTACAATTTTTATATGGTGCAGATATTCTCTGGCATCATCGCAAACTTGTTTTTTGGAGTATCTTTGTACCAGGGACATATTTATCTCTCATGGATATTATTGCTCTGACAGATACAACTTGGTCAATTGCCAAAGACCAAACAACAGGGATTTTATTTTTTGGAATCTTGCCGCTCGAAGAAGTTGTATTCTTCTTTATTACAAATGTCTTAATTACATTTGGGATGACGCTTTTGTTATCTGATATTGGTAGAAAAAGATTCAACGACTGGAAAGCAAAAGGTTACAAAGGACTACCGTAAGTTCTTAGCTACAAAGGTCACAGAGACCTTTGAGAAAAACCTCAAAAAAACTCTGTGACCTCTGTGTTCTTTGTGGCTTTGATTACTCATTCACCAAGTCATGAATCCACTTGCGAGACCTGAACCGCCAAAAACTGACAAAGGCTTTGGCAACTTCTTCTAACCCAACCATGAGATAGACAAGATAGACGGGCAATTCCAAAACAAACGCGCCAATATATGCGGCGGGGACTCCGATTAACCAAATTGAGCAGATTTCCATAAACAAAGCAAAACGGGTATCACCGCCTGCGCGTAAAGCACCGACAAATGTGCAGAAATTAAACATCCGAATCCATAACATGAATGCCATTGCCAGCATTAACATGCGGACGTTATATTCTCCGCTTGGTGAAAGATTATATAATCCTACTACTGCATCTCTGGCTAATAACACTAACAAGCCAACTGTCCATGCGGCGAGGATGCTTAAGATAATAACTCGCCGAACAGTTTCGTAGGCTTCATCTTTTTTGCCAGCACCAATTCGATTTCCTACCATTACAGCACAAGCATTCCCTAAACCCATAAAGACGACAAAACCAAGTTCTTCAATGGTGGCATTGACGTTAACCGCCGCAATTGAATCTGTACCGATGCGGGCATAAATAGCATTGTAGGTTGTAATTCCAAATGACCAAAACATTTCATTTGCCAAAGCGGGTAATGTTGTGCTTAGAACTCGTGAGAAAAATGAAAAGTCAAATGTAAAGAAGGTTAATGGGTTTACGGCAAGCGGAGTCTTTTGGGTGTAGATTAAGATGAAGAGCAGAATCAATTCTAAAGTCCAGCCTGAGGCGGTGCCGATTGCCGCACCCTCAACTCCAAGTGCTGGAAATCCAAAATGCCCGAAAATCAATGTGTATCCCACTATCGTTTTGAAAATTAAAGCACAGACTGTTGCGATGACTGTAAGTTTAATTAATTTGATACTTCGTAATGTGGCAATGTATGAAGTGGCAATGGCAACTGCAATGTAGGAAAGCCCAACGATTTTTAAGTAACGCGAACCAATTGTAATAACTTCAGGGTCTTCAGTATAAAATCCTAGTAGACGATGTGGAAATAGTGTGGCGGCGAGTGTAAAAATTAATGCAATTGCCGATGTAGTGACCATGCTCATGCCAAGCACTTTGCGGATTGGCTCTATTTCACCTTTACCCCAATATTGTGCGACAAAAATTGCCATGCCACTGGTGAGCCCAAATAATAAAAGTATAAAAACAAAAAATACTTGATTGGATAAACCAAGCGCGGCGATTGAAGTTTCACCTAATTGCCCAACCATTAACACATCTATCATGTTGAGTGAGGCATTGATGAGTTGTTGAAATGAAATAGGAAGCGCAATAGTAAGCACTTCGCGCAGAAAGGCGCGGTCTTTTAAAAATGAAAGATTCATAGGTTGTAAAAGTGAGAAGAATTAACTTTCAGTATCTTCGGGTGCTTCGCGGACGATGTATAACGGTCTGCCTTTGGCTTCGTCGTATAAACGTCCAATGTATTCGCCGAGAATACCCAGCGAAATTAATTGCACGCCACCGAGAAACAACACAGATATCAATGTCGTGGTTTGACCTTCAAAAAAGTGAGAGCCAGCAATTCTAAGGATGATGACAAGTGGAATAGCCAAAATGGCAACGCCTGCTGAAACGAATCCAAAAAATGTGGCCACTTGTAATGGAAAGTATGAAAAACTGGTAATGGCATTCAATGCCAGCCGAAGCATTTTATTAAAAGGATATTTCGTTACGCCAGCCACACGTGCGGCACGTTTGTATGTGACTCCAACTTGTTTGAATCCAACCCAAGCAGACATGCCACGTGGAAAGCGATGGCGTTCTTTCATTTGTTTGAGAACATCCACAACTTTTCTATCCATCAAACGAAAGTCACCAGTATCTACTGGGATTTTTACGTCAGTGATTCGATAAATAATTCGATAGAAAAGAGAAGCGGTTACTTTCTTGAACCATGATTCGCCTTCACGTTCACTTCTGACAGCATATACAACTTCGTAGCCTTCTTTCCACTTTTTGGCGAGTTCAAGAATCACTTCAGGTGGGTCTTGCAAATCAGCATCAATGATGACAATGGCATCACCACGAGCATAATCCCAGCCAGCGGTGATGGCTACTTGATGTCCGAAATTGCGCGCAAAGATAACAGGGCGAACTTTTTTATCTTGCTGAGCAAGCTCGCGAATTTTATCTGTCGAACCGTCGGTAGAGCCATCATCAACGAGAATCAGTTCCCACGTCTCGTTTGAAGCGTCCATCACTTCCTTGACGCGGCGATACAACTCAGGAAGATTATCTATTTCGTTGTAGATTGGGGCAACAATCGAATATGTTATTTTCATTCACTAGATTTCCGTTTGAGGCGAAGTCCGCGTTTGCGTTTTATTTTTTCTTCTGGCACTTTGAATTGATTTTCACCATCATCAGCAAAGGGAGGCAAACCTAAAATACTACGGCGCAAGTACTCCATGATGACTGAAACAGAAGCCATGACTGGCACAATTAATAATGCACCCATAATGCCCGCAAGAATGGTGGCAATTAAGATAGCGACAAAAATCAGCCCTTCGTTCATATGCAAACTACGCCCCATAATAATTGGGCGAACCAGTGCATTTTTTAAATTGATAAGAACAACATAAGTTAAAAATACAATTCCTGCCACTATCAAATTATTTATGCTGGGAACATCAGACAAGCGAATCCAAGATGAGCCTTCAAGCAACGCCACAGCAATTGCAAGTAAAGCCGCAAGCGTTGGTCCTACATCTGGCACTAAAGTAAACAAACCCGCGGCAATCCCTAGCACCATTGCACCCGGAATACCAATAATTGCCCATGCAATTGTAAAAGCAATCCACACTACAACCATCAGAACAATTTGCCCGCGTAAATAAGCCATCCACACGTTTCGCAAGCGTTTATATAACTCAAGCATATCGTCGTGATAATCTGCAGGCGCGAGGTTAACCATCCAATCTTTAATACGGGGCCATTCCATCATAAACAGATAAACGCTTACTAAAATAATTAAGAACCACAAAACATTAATAGTTGTGGCTTCTAATAATTCTAGAGCTTCTTCGGGTAATGGTGTTAAGAAGTTATCTTGCAAATGTCCGATACTATCGCCAAGTTGTTCAAAATGAAATTCCATGCCAGCAAATTGAATCGGTTTAGAAAGCATTTTGCTTAATTCAGTAGTTACATCTAATAAATCTTTTACTACAATTTGAATCTCTTCAAAGAACACAGGCGTTAATCCAATGGGCACAATCACGAAAAAAATGATGGCAGTAAAATAGACAACATTCACTGCCGCCATGCGTGTTAATTTTGTTTTTTCAGTCAAGAACAAAACTGCTGGGCTAATTAAATATGCCGAAAAACCCGCAATGATTAACATCTTCACGGCTTCACGTGCATAAATTAAAAATGCCACGACGGCAATGAAAAGAATAACACCCATTGTGTAACGAAAAGGATAACTCCATTGTTGATTGCTTTGTTTTTTCATAGTAATTTTTTCACCGCTTCTAAAGTAGGTTCAATAATTGGAGCAGATGGAACAGCCTGCATTGCCGCACGCACATCTTTCAATCCACTGCCTGTATTTAACACGAGGATTGGGTCTTCGCTTCGCACCACGCCCATACTTGTTGACTTGATAACGCCAGCATAGGCAGTCGCCCCGGCAGGTTCAGCAAAGACGCCAACTTTGCCTAACTCTGCAATTGCATGAATAATTTCATCATCACTAACAGTGATGTACGTTCCATTTGTTTCTTTTGTTGCGCGCACGGCCCGAACTCCATCACGTGGTAAATCTACTGAAATGCTATCGGCAATCGTCTTAGCAGAGACCGGTGTAATTGTTTCAGTATCAGCATGAAAAGCATTCGCAATCGCAGATGAGCCTTCTGCTTGCACGCCAATGATTCTGGGTATGTTTGGAATCCAACCTAAGGCAAACAAATCTTTAAAGCCTTTGTGGATTCCTGAAATAATGTTACCGTCACCAACGGATACAAAAATTGTCAGTGGAGGATGATTATCAAGTGAGCTATCATGCTGATGCCAGTCTCGATGCGCTTTTATCCACCACTCCCAAATCTCAAAGGCGGCAGTCTTTTTTCCTTCTAATGTAAACGGATTATAGCCAGTATTTCGGCAGTACCAACCAAATTCTTCGCTGGCTTTAATACTTAAATCAAAAGCATCGTCATAACTTCCATCCATCAAAATGACCTTTGCTCCAAAGACAAGCAATTGCGCCACCTTCGCTTGCGGCGCGGATTTAGGAGCAAAAATAATCGTCTTTTGATTTACAGCCGCCGCCATACCTGCTAATGCCGCGCCTGCATTTCCAGTGGAAGCCGTGACCACAATTTCGGATTTGATTTCATGGGCACGAGTTACAACCACTGCACTGGCTCTATCTTTGAATGAAGCCGTCGGGTTACGAGATTCGTCCTTGAGCCATAAATGATTGAGGTTAAGTTTTTCGGCTAAGCGTGGCAAAGCAAAAGTAGGAGTCCAACCTGCAATGTGAAGCGGAGTTGAATCACCTGGCGGTTCTGAGACTGGTAATAATGGCAAATATCGCCACAACGAAGATTCAGTTCTGGATGTTATATCTTCGGGTTGAAATTTTTTCTTGATCGAATCAAAGTCGAGGATGATGTCTAAATTCCCGCCATCTTTGGGGCAAGTATATATCACCTGATCTTGTACATATTCAGTGCCACAAAGTGAACATTTGTAACCAATGAAATTCTTCATATTCAAATAATTTTACCCGATATAAAAACTTCCGAAGTCTTATAGACTTCGGAAGTTTGCACTAATCCCTCTCAAACGGCACACCCAATGATGCTGGTGGAGAAGCACGCATGGCACGTAATAGTTTTGCAAAAAATTTTCTGGTTCTTTCTGGCATAGCGGCTAACGTTCTTTCCACCCATTCGGCATTGCCGATATTGACGAGTAATAAAGTTAATATCATCAATGGGAATGGAGCCACTTGCAACACCTGTGATGGCACTTGAGTCAATACGGGTTGTAACACCAAGCCGAGCCATTGCAAAAGCCCGAAGAGATATGCTCCAAATGCCGCACGAGCAGGGTTCCATCCACCAAAAATCGTGATGGATAATGCAATCCAACCGAAGCCATCTAAACCAGAGATTGTCCCCATCCAACCAGCGCGCACGCCCAAAGAAAATGCTGGACCTGCTAGACCAATCAACGCGCCACCGATGACTGTGTAAACATAGCGCATCAAATTGACGTTCGCCCCGCGGATGAACGCGGCGGCAGGTTTTTCACCGATGCCTTGCAACATTAACCCGGGGCGTGTGCGATAAATCCACACCCAGCAGAGAATAATAGCAAGAAAACTTATATATGTGATTGCATCTTGACGAAACAATAATGTACCAAGAATTGGAATATCACTTAGGATAGGAATTGGCATGGATGCCAAACGCGGACCTGGCACATTCATATAAGGACTACCGAGAAAATATGAAAGGTCACGGCAAGTTAATGCAAGTACAAAACCAACTGCCACTTGCGATTGATTCAAAGTAATACTTGCAAAGGCAACAATCAATGCGACCAACGCGCCGATTAACATACCTGCTAAAAATCCAAGCACGAGACTATCTGTATTGTATGCAACTGCAAAACCACCCATTGCTGACAATAAAATTGTTCCGTTCATGGATAAGTTAATCACACCAGCACGTTCCGATAATGTTTCACCTAAGACCGCAAATACAATCGGAGCGGCGGCGGCAAGCACACCTGCTAAACCAATCAGAAGCGTTTCTTGAGTCATGTTTGTGATGACCTCTTAATAAATTTTTGACGGAAACCTTCTACTAATAAAACAAACAAAACCAAAATACCTTGTAAAACGCCAGAGAGCGAAGAATCTAATTGCATCACAATTGGCAATTGAATACTACCAATGTTTAATGCCGCAAAGAAAAATGCTACAGGAATCGCCCAGATTGCTTGATAATTAATCAGCATGGCAACCATCAAGCCGAGGTAGCCGTACCCGCTTGAAATCGAAGGAATGAGGCGGTGATACACTGCGGCAACTTGTACCGCGCCAGCAATCCCTGCTAAGGCACCACAAATCAAAAAGGAATACATCGAATATTGCCAAGTAGGAATGCCTAACAAATATGCCGCGCGGAAGTTTTTCCCGACTGCTTTTAGTTTCAAGCCAAAATATGTTCCATTCAAAACAAAATATACAAAAACAATTGCAAGAATTGCAACGATTAATGCTGTAGGGCTGATGCGTAATTCACCAAGTTGATCAAGTGAAAATGAATCAGGCAGTGGTTCAGTACCACTCATGGAAGCAACACCTTCACGCTTCCATGCTCCAAAAATTAAATATAAAGTGAGGGCATTGGCGACAAAATTTAAACCAAGCCCACCAAAAATTTCATTCACGCCACCGAATGTTTTTAACAAACCAGTCAATGCCGCCCACAAAGCTCCACCGAACATGCCACCAAGAAAAGAAAGAAAAATAATCAATGACGGTGGAAGTGTGCTATCAATAAAAATGCGAAAGACCCAAACGCTCGCAATGGCTCCTAAAACAATTTGACCTTCCACACCAATGTTCCACAAACCTGCTGAAAATGTAATCAATAATCCTGCTGTCACTAAAAGCAATGGAACGAATGAAACCAAAACTTCAGCAATTTTTCTAGTTGAGCCAACAGAGCCTGTTAGCATATTGCTAAATGCATTTAACGGAGAAGCCCCTATGGATAATAAAATTAATGAAACGACAGTTAATGAAAGTACCAACGCGATAAGTTGAAAAAATAATCCGCTCCAACGGCTCTTAAGCATGTGAACCTTCCTCGTCAGCCCAACCCTTACCACCAATTAATTGCCCAAGTTCTTTCACGTTTGTTTTGTTGGCATCTAACGGATTCGAAATTTTTCCATTGAAGAAAACCAAAACACGGTCACTATATTGCAAAATTTCCTCTAAATCTGATGAAATAAAAATAATGGATGTATTTTGCTTACATCTTTCTTTCAATTTATTCCAAATATAAATAACAGATTCAATATCTAAGCCACGTGTGGGATGTTCTAACAAAATCAAATCAAGCGGGTCTTGTAATAATGCCAATTCTGCACGTTGTTGATTTCCACCCGATAACGATTCAACATTGCTCAACGGTGTGCCACGAATGTTGAATGACTTGATTCTTTCTTCTGCTAATTTTTCACCCGCAGGTTTATCAATAAAAATTCCTTTGGGTTGTTCGGCTAATATAAAATGGTCAGTTAAAGTTAAACCGGGCACTAATGCTTCTTCCAATCTCGCGGCAGGAAGAAAACTAACCCCAGCATGTTTATAAGTGTGATATGACTTTCCGCTTAAGTCCTGACCTTTGAGTTGAATCTTGCCACCTACAGGGCGGACTAAGCCTGCACATGCCCGCATGAATAAATCTTGCCCAGAACCTTCCATGCCTGCTAAACCAACGACTTCGCCTGCATGAATTTCAAAATTAATATCTTTTATTTTTAAGCGTGCATCTTCTAAAGCGACGTTGTTCATGGCAAGAACAGTATCACCAATTTTGGTAGGTTGCTTATCACCTAAAGTCACTTCTTTGCCGAACATCATTTCAACAAATTTTTTGGTTTGATACGGCGGATTAACTTCACCAACTAATTCACCTGCTCGCAAAACAGCAACGCGGTCACATAAACTTTCTACATCTTCTAACTTATGTGATACAAAAATCACCGTCATGGCTTGTTCGGGGAATTTTTTAAGTGTGGAAAATAATTTTTCTTTTTGGCTAGCACTAATTCCCGTTGTTGGTTCATCTAAAATAAATAAACGTACGCCAAGAAAAATCAGGCGCATAATTTCAAGTTGTTGACGTTCCCCCACAGTTAGGGCATCTACATAATTTTCAGGGTCAAGTAAAAAGCCATATTCTTGTGTAAGTAAAATAAAATCTTGCGTGGCTTCTTTTCGGTTTGGAAAGAAACTGCCGGGTATGCCTAATAAAAAATTATCCAAAACTTTCATGGGCGGGAAATCTAACGGGTCTTGATGCAACATACCGATACCATACTGAATCGCATCAGCAGGTGAATTCATTTTTACAGGTTTACCATCTAAGAGAATTTCACTGCCGGGGTCGGCTTGAATAAAACCTGATAAGACTTTCATCAAGGTACTTTTACCAGCACCATTTTCCCCTAAAATTCCTTGAATACTTCCAGATGGAATAGTGAGATTAATGTTTTTATTGGCGTGAACTTTCCCAAAATGTTTGTTGATATTTTTTAGTTCAACATGCATTGATAGTAGTTCCTATAAAAAAGTAGGGGCTAGGCATGCCTAGCCCCTACAGCAAAAATCAAATCTTACTCGGCGGCGCTTAAGCCTTCCATGCCTTCGAGCAGTTGAGGCAAGTACCAAACTTGCTGGTCAGAAGCAACTTCCCCGTCGGCAAGATACGGTGTTCCATCTTGCAAGTTAATAGGACCTGTCCACAAGTTCAATCCACTAGCCAAGTCGGCGGCAAGTGCATCCACAATTGTGGCACCTTCTGCACTCAAGGCATTACCTTTCACAAAACCGATAGAAGATGTATCTGGGTTGTTGATATCAGCCCAATCGGGTCCAACCCAAATAAATTGAGATTGCCAACTACCCTCTGCAGCAGATTGAATGGCTTTCAAATATTCAGGACCCCAATTGAAATATGGAACACCCAAACAAACTTCTGGAGCCACATCACAAGCATTGATGTAGTCATACGCTACAGCAAGCACAGGTGTACCTTCAGCAGTTAATTTTTGTGCTTCTGGCAAGTTGACAGAATTATCAATACCGGAAATGACGACATCATAACCAGTGGTATAAAAATCTTGTGAAACTTGAACAGGGTCAAGCGTGAAACCGGGGATGTTAAACCAGAAACCAATCCAAGTTACTTTGAATTCTAAATCGGCGGGGTCATTGCCTGCTTGTTCCCAACAATGTTTTGCACCGAGATAAGCAGAAGCAGTTAAGCGACGAGTTTCATCGTTAATCAATGGACCTAAATAACCGATTTTGCCAGTTTCAGATGAAACAGCCGCGGCACAACCTGCCAACATTTTTCCATATTCCATACGCCCCATAATATTCATCAGGTTTGGAATTTGTTGATAGACCTTACCATCTTCCCACACTTGGTCACCAGAAGCCATAATCACAAACACATCAGGATTCGCTTTGGCGAAAGTGGTCGAAGCATCTTTCATATCATCAGAATTGAAGATAACCAATTGCGCACCTTGAGCAACCAATTCTTCAGCCAATTGGTCTGGCGTGGTACCGGGGCGGTCTGCAGGGTTTACTTTATCTAAATAAACCATGCTGGCGCCATATTTTTCTTCTACATATTTACCGGCTTCATAATGAGCTTGACTCCATCCCCCATCATTGTATGGACCTACTAGTAGCATACCAAACACAAATGGCTCACCACTTCCAGACCCGCCAGAGCCACCAGAAGGCACTGATACATCTGGAAGTTCAGGTACTTCTGTTGAGTCGGTACCACCACTGCTACCACCGCCACCAGAAGGAACAACAGGCGCTGTTGGTCCACAAGCAGATAGCACAATTAGAATCGTTAATGCTAGTGCAGTTACAAAACGTGAAAAAATTTTACGCATACTTCTTCTCCTTATGAAAATATTTTTTGACAAATCTGCGAAAGCCAATCTCTTTCCGATGCCTCCTTTCAGTTGTCTAAACGATTTTACTAGAAGAAATGCACACCACCCATTAGGGTGAACAATTAAACTCGCCTCTTACTTGATTGATAACTGCTGACTGCTCCGTGCTACGTTCGGTTTCTCTTTCGATTCTGCTCCACAATGCACACAACATCGGACCAACATAATTCTTTGAAACTCTGTAAGATGCTTGTGATAATTCTACCGCCTTTTCCCAATTGTTAACATGAGAATACCCTTCGATATAGGCAAATCTTTCGACAGGGTCATTGGGTGTATCACCTAATGCAAATGCCAAATCGGCTATTCGCACAACTTCTCCCCAATCTTTTTTCTGGCGTGCTAATTCGGCTTGAGAAAAATAATAGCACCAATCTTTTTCTGGTTCGCTTCCATAAAACTGATTTGGTAATTGATAGGCTTTCTCAAACAAAATCACATTTTGATTTGTATACTTCGCAACATCTCTTAACGCTGGTGGGAGCAAACGATTATTTTCTTCCACTTCCGGGTCTAATACACGGAAGCATTTTGGCGGTTCAAAATAGACTGCCACGATGTTGGTTGTATTCCCATAAAATGTTGGACCAATGTAATACAACTCATGCGGTTGACCAGGTTCAACACTTGGTAACGTTTTGCCAACTCGAAATGAAGCAAAGTACAACATCAAATTCATATCACCGGGCGGACTATAAATCCAATTCAATGGACCTGTTAATGAATTGTCTGAAAAATAAGTGACGGGAAAATCATTCGCTAACAGAATCGACCCTTTTTCAAAATTCGGGATTCGTTCTGTCATTTGCCAGAATAATTGTTGTTGGGTATGCCAATCTCTGCGATAAATATCTTCGAGTTGAAAATGTCTGCTTCCTGCAAAGCCAACCAGCAATGCAACCAGAATCATTTGTGTTCGTTGATTCTTAATCAATGTAATCATGCTGGCTAACAAAATACTTGACCCCAACATAAATGGAAGCATGAATCTATCCATTGAAAAATTGAATTGCGGCATATTGCCACTCACCCACACGGCTCCACCTGAAAGTCCCCAGAAAATTAATCCAAGCCAGCCTGCGCGTTGAGCAAAGTCATTGTCGGAAGAAGAATTATCTGTTTTGGATTTGAAAAGATAAACGCCGACTAAAACAATTGTGATAATTAATAAAACAAGCATCAAAGTTAAGGTCACTGGACCAAAGCCTGTTAACCCAATATCATAAAACGGATTCAGCCAAGCTTGAAACACCGTCCGCCAGAAACTTAATAAGACGTTATTGATAAGCAACAAAATGCCTGCAAAAAAATCCTCTCGAATTGCATCGAGCAAAACATAGCCATAACTTGCGTTTTGGAATTCAAAAAAATACGCGCGCCAAATTGTCACGCCAAGAAAAATGCTGAAGTATGGCAAAAACAATTTGACCGTAGTAATGAGGCGTCCTTTTACATCTCCAGATAAAAATTGATAGAAGAGTATCAGTCTAGCAAATTCAAGGAAATAAAAATATTCCATCGTTATCAAATTGACAAATGCAAAAAAGTACGAGGCGATAAATAATGGAATACGATATTTTTCAGATTTGATTGCAAGTAATGAAAGATAAAGTGAAAACAAAAATGCGGACAGCACAATATAAAAATGGCTATACATGAATGCGATGAAATGTTGACCCATGCCTGGATAAACGAGGAAAAATAAACTCGCCCACAAATTTTGTTTTTCATGTTTTGGATATAACGTGCATAAAATTTTCCATAATAAAAATGCGGTCAGCCAACGCAAGATGATTGCAAGCAGTTGCCAAGCCCATGGATTTGCACCAACGATTGGTATGGTGATTTGATAAATCATGCCCCAAAACGGACGACTGGTTGAGAATGTTTTTGTGAGCATTTCCGAACCGAGTTGGAAATACGTCCACATCCATGGGAATTCATCCCAATAAAATCCGCGTTGCCAGAAAAATAATCCGTACACGAGTGCGGATATGAAAAGTAAAAACCACGGCGTGGTTTTGGTTGTGAGTTTTATATGATTTATTTTTTCAAAAAAGTTTTTCATAAATTATTTGTAGGGGCGAGGTGATACCACTTCGTGGCACAAGCCTCGCCCCTACGTTCAAGGAACGATCCAAGTGCCTGTTTCTTTTTTCAAAGCACGACCAATATTTTCAGGGTTGGTAATCAAGGCTTCTTTGCCACCGTTTTCTAAATACCAAATTGCGGCTTGAATTTTCGGCGCCATTGAACCCTTTGCAAAATGAATGCCTTCCTCTAAATATTTTTTTGCATCAGCCACTGTGATTTTATCAAGCCATTGTTGATTCGGTTTTCCAAAATTGATAGCCACTTTTTCAACAGCGGTTGCAATCAAAAGCATATCGGCTTTGAGTGTTTGCGCAAGCAATGACGATGCAAAATCTTTATCAATCACTGCCGCAACACCTTGCAATTCACCATCGCCTCGGTCAACAACAGGAATTCCGCCACCACCCACTGTGACAACAACTTGACCCGCATCTAATAACAATTTGACCGAATCAAATTCTACAATTTCTTTTGGCATTGGAGATGGGACGACTCTTCTCCAGCCTCTACCTGCATCTTCCACCACCGACCATTTCATTTCCTTTTCACGACGTTTTGCTTCGGCTTCATCCATAAATGAACCAATTGGTTTGCTTGGTTTTTGAAAGGCAGGGTCTTTTGAATCCACTAACATTTGAGTCACAATCGTTGCGGCTTTTTTATTTATCTTGCGTTTGAAAAATTCATTGCGCAAGGCTTGTTGTAATTCATAACCAATCGCACCTTGTGAATCTGCGCCACATACATCTAATGGAACTTCGTGCATACCTTCCACTTTTGCGGCGATTTCAGAACGCCTCAAAATGAACCCCACTTGCGGACCATTTCCATGCCCGATAGCAAGATTCCAATCTGCTTCAATCATATCTACTAAATGGACAGAGGTTTCACGAAGGGCAACTTCTTGGTCTTCGACTGTGACGTGTTTATCATCTTTAATCAAAGCATTGCCGCCAATGGCGACGACTGCGAGTTTGGTCATTTAATCTCCTGGTTTTATTGGTCTGACTGGTCTTATTAGTCTTACAAGTCTAACTGGTCAATCAATTACTTAGACCAGTTAGACTATTTCGACTTTTTAGACCTTTAAGACTATTTACGACATAGTCAACGCCATCACAGCCTTCTGAGCGTGTAAACGATTTTCCGCTTCATCATAGACAACGGAATGAGGTCCATCAATCACACCATCGGTGACTTCGAGCCCTCTATCTGCTGGTAAACAATGCATATAAATAGAATCTTCTTTGGTTAATTTCATGCGGCGTTCATCGGTAATCCATGACTTATATTTATCAATCAATGCCTTGCCTTCATCTTTTCCAGTTGTTGTCATCATCGGTCCCCATGATTTTGGATAAACAACATCTGCATCTTTGAAGGCTTCGTCCATGTTATCTGTCACGTCAAAACCAACGCCATATTTTTTAGCATTGTCTTTGGCTTGTTGCATAATGTCGGGCATAAGCTTAAACTCAGGTGGATGAGCCAAGACGACGTCACAACCGAAGCGGGTCATTTGTAAAATCAAAGATTGGGGAACAGAAATCGGTTTGCTATAAGATGCGGCATACGCCCATGAGACGACGACTTTTTTCTTTTTTAAATCACGACCCTTTTTCTCTTGAATAGTCATCAAATCTGCCAAGCATTGAAAGGGATGATATACATCACATTGCATATTCAAAATAGGCGTGCGACTGGCTTTAGCAACCTCATTGATATATTTGTTGCCAAAATCCCAGTCACATTGACGAATGGCAATGCCATCAAAATAACGTCCAAAAATTTCACCGATTTCTTTGGCAGTATCACCATGTGAAATTTGAGTCGTTTCGCTATCAATGAATGCGGCATGTCCGCCGAGTTGAGCCATGCCCGCTTCAAATGAACCGCGTGTGCGCGTGGATGTAAAGAAAAACAACATTGCCAAAGTTTTATCTCGCAACAAAGCATGTGATTCTCCTAACGCTCTCTTGCGTTTCAAATCCCAAGCCACATCTAACACGGTTTCAACTTCTTCTTTGGTGAAATCTAAATCACCAATAAAATCACGTCCTCGAAAATTAGTTTGCATAATTTATCTCCTTAAATTTATTTTGTTTATTTAATCAAACTTGGAAGTAGTGCATAGAATTCTGTTGCTTTGACCATATCTTCCAACGAAACAGAATCATTGACAGTATGTGCCGTCTCTTCATCGCCTGGACCAAAACCGATGGATGGAATACCTGCTTTGCCCGCCCAATAGATTCCATTCGTGGAGAAATTCCACTTGCCGCTTTGCGCATCAGGCAGACCAATCAACTTGCGTGCTTCTTGTGAAGCATTCACTAAGGGATGGTTTTCTTCCAACGCCCAAGCAGGGAAATATTTATCCACAGGAAAAACAAATCCTGTATATGATGGTTCATCATAAAATAATTCTTCTAACTTAACTGTGTCTTTATATTCCGCAGGGATTAAATCTTCGACTTGTTTTCTTACAGTTTCTTTCGTCTCACCAAACGTCATTCTTCTATCTATATAAATCACGGCTTCATCAGGCACTGCATTGATAGATGGAGTCTTGACATGCATATCTGAAACTGTAATTTTTCCATGACCCAAAAAATCATGGTCACCAAGTTTGGGTTCTAAATCTCGAATGCCTGCAATGACTGGTAATAATTTATAAATCGCATTATCGCCCAAATGATTACTCGCCGCATGTGCAGATTTTCCTTTGGATGTAATCTTCATCTCCAAACGACCTTTATGCCCACGATAAGTTAACATTTTGGTCGGTTCACCTATCACAACAAAATCTGGTTTGATTTTTGGGTCAACTTCTACAAATGTGTTGGGAGCAATACCGTCACACCATTCTTCCATATTGCCGAAGTAATAAGCAGTCCAGCCATCTAATAGACCTAAGTCTCTTGCCATGGCTAAACCATAAATCATACCGGGTGTAGAACCTTTTTCATCACAGGCTCCACGTGCATACAAAATTCCATCTTCAATTTTGCCTTTGAAGGGATCCCATTTCCACGAGGCAAGGTCGCCTACGCCGACTGTATCAATATGTGAATCATAGACAATGACTTTCTTTCCATTGCCAATTCTTCCAATGGTGTTGCCCATCTTGTCAAAGCGGACTTCGTCAAAGCCGAGTTTTTTCATTTCGGCTTGTACACGTTCACCCACTGGACCGATTTTTGAATCCATGCTGGGGATTTCGCAAATCTCTAACATAAATTGAATCATATCTTCGCGCGCGGCTTGCACACGTTTTTGAATTTCTAAAACTTTATCTTCCATAATTACTCCTTATTGTTTAGCCACAGAGCGCACAGAGGTCTCTGAGTTTTTTGAGGTTAAAGAACAAAACGCTTAATACCATCTTTGACCATTTTTGAGTTGAAGTTAATTAACAACCCAACTTTCTTGCCAGTTAATCTCATATAAGACAAAATTTGTGCTTCAAATATTGGATCATGCCTTTCAACACTTTTCAATTCTAAAATCACTCTATCATCAACCAGCAAATCAATATAATAATCACCAATTGATTTTCCTTTATATTCCACAGGAATTTGGACATTCTTTTCTGCTTTTAGGTTATTAAGTTCCAATTCTATTGTCAATGCTTCTTTATATAATTTCTCGAGCAAGCCCGGACCAAGGCGCTTGTGGACTTCAATAGCACAAGCAATAATTTTTCTAGTTAATGGGTCATCATTTTCAGGCTTCGTCATCGGTCAAGAAACTCCTAAAAAAATTACCAAAGTCATCACTCAAGAAATCTCATTCTCTCTGCGTTCTCTGTGGCTAGGTTATTGATTATTCCCTACTCTTCTCACAATATGAAAATGAAAATAACCGGGGATAAAATAACTCATCGAAATATCCACCATCTTGCCGTGACCATCAAACAATTGAGAATTGAAGTGAAGTAACACATCGCCACGTTGAATTTCAAGCGGTTTAGCAACATCGGCTGAAGCACCAATCGCACTTACGTCTGCCCGAGATGAAGTTAACAGGTCACCGCGACCAAGTAACAGGTCAAGCACTGAGCCGTTGAATCCTGCTGGTAAATCTTTAGCGGACAAAATATCGTCTGGTAATGTATCTACTAGATAAGCAATCGGTCTGCCCTCTGTGCGAATAACGCGACGAATGCGAGTTAGTTTTGAATTTTCTTTCACGCGAAATGTAGAAGCAAGTTCTTCATCGGCTTGAATGCTTTCGATGTTCAAATCACTGAGTGACACTTCAAGTCCTTGACGTTTGGCAAGCGTATCAATGCTTTCAAGTACTTCAAGGCCGCTATCCAGTGCTTTGATTTTTCCGACAACATACGTACCAGAACCTTGTTTACGACGTAATAAACCTTGCGTTTCAAAGGAACGCATGGCTTCACGCAACGTAGCCCGCGATACGCCGAGTTGTTTTGCAAGGTCTGGCTCAGAAGGCAAGCGTTGACCTGCCGGCGTTTTATTGATGATTTTTGCTAAATCTACTTGCAAACGTTGAAACGGAAAATTTGCCATAAGTTTTCTCTCTTTTCGCCACAGAGTCCACAGAGTCTTTTGAGAAAAAATCTCAGAGTTCTCTGTGTGCTCTGTGGCTAATTTTAGTCTTCCAACACAGGGATAAAATCAAACTTGGTCACATCCACCAAACCTTTATCAGATATTCTCAATTCAGGGATGACCACCAACGCCAACAAACTCAATTGCATATTCGGGTTATTCAATTCACTGCCACACATTTTGAAGCCTTCTAAAACATTGTTTGCTTTCTCTGCAACAATGTCCGCACGTTCGTTTGACATCAAACCTGCAATTGGCATTTCAACCAAAGCAATCACATGCTCATCCACGACCACCACTTGCCCACCACCACATCTTGCTAACTCATTCGCGGCAACCGCCATACTTTCTTCATCATTCCCGACCACAATCATGTGATGACTATCATGCGCCACTGTAGATGCAATCGCACACCTTCGTAAAAATCCAAAACCACTCACCAAACCAACCACAACTTTTCCAGTTTTACGATGGCGTTCCACCAAAGCAATCTTTGCGATGTCACGATTTATATCGGCTTTGACTTCCCCATTGTCAGCAGTCACCTTCATTTTTAGATGACGTGTCGGTGCTTGATTCTCAATCACACCGATTACATTCGCTTCAATCTCTGACCCATCACTGGCGCGCGTGCGGAGAATGAAATCTACACTTGTGAGTTTTCTCCGCACCCTCACAGACTTCTTCACCCAGCCTGGGTATTTCGCCGAAGGCAAGTTGATTTGCCATTCGCCCTGTTCTGCAATCACTTGTCCTTTGGCAATCACGAGGTCTGCGCCAAAATTCATCAAGTCATTGACTAACAAAACATCTGCATATCTGCCGGGCGCAATCATACCCATCTCTTTGCTCATGCCGAAATGCTCGGCAGTGTTGATTGTCATCATTTGAATCGCAGTCATGGGATTCAAGCCTTCGGATATTGCATGACGCAAGACGCGATCCATATGTCCCTCAGTGGTTAATGTCCCCGCGTGTGAATCATCTGTACACAAGATGAAGCGACGCGAATCTAATTTCTTTTCAGTAATCGCTTTGACCTGTGCCGCAACATCAAACCAAGCGGAGCCATAGCGCAACATCGCTTTCATGCCTTGTCTTACACGTGCAATCGCATCTTCAACGCGTGTGCCTTCGTGGTCATCTTCTGCACCACCTGCCACATAGCCATGAAACGGCAGACCTAAATCTGGCGAAGCGTAATGCCCACCGATGACTTTGCCTGCCGCATGGGTCGCGGACATTTCATCCAGCATTTTGGTATCACCCATAAACACGCCGGGGAAGTTCATCATCTCACCCAAACCGATGATGCCTTTCCACTGCATGGCTTTTGCCACTTCTTTTGGTCCGATAGATGAACCCGGTGTTTCCAACCCCGGCGCAGACGGTACACACGATGGCATTTGTACCCACACATGAATCGGTTGCTTCTGGGCTTCATCCACCATTAACTTGACACCTTTGAGACCAAATACATTTGCAATCTCATGCGGGTCAATGAACATACCCGTCGTGCCACGCACCGCTACTGCCCGCACAAACTCAGTGACAGTCACCATGCCTGACTCAACATGCATGTGACCATCCAAAAGACCGGGGACTAGGTATTTTCCATTCGCCTCAATGACCTTGGTCTTCTTGCCGATGGTATGACTTGCATCATTGCCCACATAAGCAATTCTTTCATTGACGATAGCAATATCTGTGTTGGGGAGTATCTCCCCAGACTGCACACTGACCCATTTGCCGTTCTTAATCACAAGGTCGGCATGAGCTCGCCCCATAGCAACATCTATCAACGATTTTGTCAGTTTGGTGGAAGAAGCCATTAGATTAACTCCATTATTTGTAGGGACACAGCGAAATCGTCTCGCTGTGTCCTTCCTTATTGATTCACCAAAATAATGCCTATAACAAACAACACAAACATGACCACTGGCGAGAACAAACTCCATGCCATCATCTTATTATTTTTATACAACGCATACGCCGAGCCGAAGTGTAACAATGGCAAGACAATAATAATCCGTGTGGTTGGTGACCCGCCGAAGTAATACACAAACGGCAGAAACAAAACTGCGCCCAATACCACCAGCCATGTCTTACTCTTGATTAAGCCGATGATAGACACGACCAAACCTGTGATAGTCAAAGCACCGAAAATGATGGGGACTAGATATGACATTTTATAATCAGATCCTTCGCTACGCTCAGGACAAGCCTGCTAACTCAACAATCTTCTAGCCGCTTTATTATGGCGTTCAATTATCTTGCCTTCATCTACAGTCACCAGTTGACCTGCTTTGACGATGAACTTGCCATGCACAACGGTGTAATCCACGCGCACAGGCTGACCGAAAACAATCGCGGAGACAGGGTCATGCATCCCCGTAAATTCGAGGCGGTTGAGATTCACTGCAAAGAAATCGGCGCATTTGCCCACTTCCAAACTTCCGATATCCTTTCTTCCCAACACATCTGCCCCACCGCGCGTACCGAGATATAAGGCTTCGCGGGCTGTCATCAATTTTCTATTGGGGTCATTAGAAAGTGAATAGCCTGTGATGCCCTCTTTCACGCGCGATACCAACATGGCGTTGCGCACTTCTGCCAGTAGATGCGAGCCGTCGTTGGAGGCTGAACCATCTACACCCAAGCCGATAGGCACACCTGCTTTGCGATACTCTTTGATGGGCGCAATGCCAGAAGCCAAACGCATATTAGACGTGGGGCAATGTGCCACACCGCAGTTATGCTTGGCAAATACTTTTATCTCTTCATCATTCACATAGACCGCATGGGCAAACCAAACATCATCACCGACCCAATCTACCTCTTGCATATAACTGACAGGACGATGCCCGAACTTCTCTAAACAAAACTGTTCTTCGTCCTCTGTTTCGGCTAAGTGCGTATGCAAATGCACGCCATACTCACGCGCTAACTTAGCAGATTGTTTCATTAAATCAGTCGTCACTGAAAACGGCGAGCAGGGCGCAAGCACAATCTGAGTCATAGCGCCGTGATTTGCATTGTGATATTTTTCTATCAGGCGTTGCGAATCTTTCAAAATCGCATCTTCACTATCCACCACTGAATCAGGCGGTAAGCCACCTTTGGATTCACCTAAACTCATCGAGCCACGCGATGCTTGAAGCCGAAGCCCAAGTTGAAGCGCCGCCTCAATTTCATCGTCTAGTTTTGAAGCGTTTGGATACAAATACAAATGGTCAGAGGCGGTTGTGCATCCTGAAAGCGCAAGTTCTGCTAAGGCTGTTTGAGTCGAAGTGAAAATATCATCGGGCTGAATCTTTGCCCAAATCGGGTATAAGGTTTTTAGCCAGTTGAATAGGTTGGCATCTTGTGCGGCAGGCACGGCGCGCGTGAGGGTTTGATAAAAGTGATGATGTGTATTGACCAAGCCCGGCAGAACGACGTGGTCTTTCAAATCTAACACTTCATCTGCCTCTTGTGGCAGTTCCGCTTCTTTCCCTACCCTCTCTATGATTCCGTCGCGGATGAATATGCCTCCGTTCGGAATTTCTGTGCGTTTGTCGTCCATAGTGACGATGTGTGCGTTTTTGATGAGTAGTGTGGTCATAAGGTCTGATTGGTCTCACTGGTCTAAATGGTCTTAGTGGTCTAATAAGTCTCAATGGTCTAAATGGTCTTAGTGGTCTAATAAGTCTAAATGGTCTGACAGGTCTTAGTGGTCTAAATTGCTAATCGCTAATCGCTAATAGCCAAGTGCTAATCGCTAATTGGTCTAGTTGTCTGACAAATCGAGTGTAGCAAAAAAGATGTGGGATGTCAATCATTGCATGAGACCTCCGAGGTTTTGAAAACCTCGGAGGTCTGTGCTTTGTGAGGTGACAGTCACTTTGAAAGTGACTGTCACCTTTAAGTCTGCCCCCGCCACGCAGACGTGCTGACTTACTGCTTAGATGTTATGGCTTTGACCTGTAACTGTGGTGCTACCGGGTCTGTCGGTGACGGTGACTTCAATTTGAATGGTGGTGCCGAGCGTGAGGTTGGTTTGACCTTCATAAACCCAGCGGTTTGTAGCTGAGTCGAAGTCGGCTTCGCCACCTTCTAATTCTGTACCGCCGTTATCTAAAATGCGCACGGAGACTTCTTCAACGGTGAAGTCGTCACTGGTGCGGATGTAGATGAATTGATTTGCCAAACCGCCGTATTCTGAAACGTCCACTTCATCAATCGAAGGGGCATGCATGAAGTCTGCGACCATGAGCGCGAAAGCGGATTTGCCTTTGACTTGCGCGGCTTCGTCGTAATCTTCGCGGGCGTCACTATCGGCTAGTACCATGCGTCCGTAGGCAACCGCCTGTTTGAAGCGGGCACGATGCGCTTCTTGTTCAGGGGTGGCTTCAACGTTTGTGAAATCGGGTTTGCCCGATAGCACGGTGTCACCGTTCAGTTTGCGGAAGACCAAATCGCCGACTCCTCCGCGCACTGACTCTACGATGGGGTTCAATTTTACTTTTGCCATGTTTATCTCCTTTTGGCTTGAAAAAGTTGAATAAAAATCACATCCCATATATGGGGGGTGATTGGCGGGGCAAATTGGGGGTTGGTCGGGGGGTGCCTATACTGTGCCTATACTCATTCCTCGCTTTGGCATGGTAGGGGGTACTGCCTATATATGGGTTCGCTAGTTTGCTAGTTTTTTAGTTGGCTGGTTGGTCTGACAGGTCTTAGTGGTCAGGTGGTCTAATAGGTCGGACTGGTCTAAGTGGTCAGACAAGTCTTATTGGTCGTGGGTAACAGGTGGAGGGGGTGCGATATGTTTCCCACGTTTTTTTGTATTGTACGGATTTTTGAAGATTTTTCAATAGGCAAATGTACTGAGGGGGGAGAGTACATTTTTTTTGACCCATCCCCGACCCTTCCCGCCTGCCCTCATATTCTGAGGGCAGGCGGGAAGGGAGTTTGTTGCGTACAGGCATTAGCTCCTCCCCTTTAGGGGAGGTTGGGAGGGGTTTGGAGTTGTAAGGTGGTTGTTGTGTCGGACATGGAGCAAGTCTAGTAGAATTAAGTGTAAATCGGGTATGTAACATTTTTAATTATAGACAAGGGTAGCAATGACTCAAAGCAGGCAAGCCAAAAATTCTGAGGGATGTCTCTCGTTAATTTTCAAATTATTCGGGTTATTCGGGGATGAAGATACTGCAACATCGTTACCATACCGAAGACGCGATAGTATTTTGACTGCACCAGAGCGAGAGTTTTACCTTGTGTTATTGAAAGCATTGGAAGATAAGGCTATGGTGATTCCGAAAGTGGGATTGCAAGATGTATTTTTCATCACGGACAAGGAAAAATATCAAACTGCTCGCAATCGCATTGCACAACGCCATGTTGATTTTCTGATTTGTGAAAATCATACGTTGCGCCCATTGTTTGCGATTGAACTGGATGACCGTAGTCATAATGAAGCCACCCACCAAAAGCGTGATGCGTTTAAGAATTTAGTGTTTGAAGCGGCACTGCTCCCCTTAATACGTGTGCCTGTAAAGCATAAGTTTGATGTAGATGCTTTACAAAAGTTATTAACTCCGCATTTCGACCAAGCAGAAAAAACAGACGTACCGCCTGTATGCC
Organism: Anaerolineales bacterium UBA2317; assembly: GCA_002345215.1. Taxonomy (GTDB): domain Bacteria; phylum Chloroflexota; class Anaerolineae; order Anaerolineales; family Villigracilaceae; genus Villigracilis. The sequence continues at coordinate 266,268 of DDVH01000052.1, read as the reverse complement.
CAAATCATAAAATTCCGATGGTGAGAAAAACTGCAAGGCATGGAGATTTCAAAGGCAAAGATTTTTGGTCTTGCCCGAATTACCCCACTTGTAAAGAGTTAATCAATATTGAGTGATAAAGAAATTCAAGACCTAGAAATCATATAGTTTTTTAGGTGATAGTTATTTCTTTAACCCATCCCCGACCCTTCCCTAAAGGGAAGGGAGTTTGTTGCGTAAAGTCATTAGCTCCTCCCCTTTAGGGGAGGTTGGGAGGGGTTTGGTTTTGCTAAGTGACTGTCATCTGTTTGTATTGAACTACTTCAAATAAAATCGATATTTGTAATTTAATCTATTCGAAATATCAATTCATAGTCGCCATTTTCCTTTTTAATGGTTTCAAACCCTTGCCGATTTAACCAACGTAAAGATGCTTCAATATCTCTTTCATATTCTTTTTCAAGAACTCCTCTAAGGCAAGATATTTTGCCTTTAATTAGGTTTATTGCCTCTTGAAATGCGATTGTGCCTAACCCAATATTACGAAATTCTTCACGGATATGAATTCCAATAATAGTAGCCGTTTTGTCTTTTTCAGGCTGAAACCAAATATGACCTGCAAACCTTCCTTTATATTGAAGGTGTAACTCAAAGTTATCTTCTTCTACAAAAGAGTGAAACCAAATTTTTTTACCCTGAATATTAAAATATGTTTCACTTTTATATGGTGGATAATTAAACCATCGTTGAAGGCTTAATTTCAATCTAAACGGCATACCATGTTCTCGGATGTCTTCTTCAAAATCTATTTGATAACGAACCCAGTTTGCGGGAAACTCTTTCAGTTTTTGTAAAAAGAGTAGCCAATACAATTTAGAAATAACTAATAACTTATTCCAAGTTGAGAGGCGTTCGAAAATTTCGATAAACTCATCTCTTTTCCTACTCCTTCTTTCGTAATTTTTCTCTTTTTCTGATTTCATACTAAACTCCTTTGTTTGAAATATAGGGAAATAAAATCTCCTGCCTAATTTTAGACAGGAGATAAGGGTTTTGAAAATATGTAATATTTATATATAGTCAGGGATTCTCTTGTAAAGAAAATAAGCTATAAACCCTGCTATGATAAAACAAACAATGCCTACTGTTTGACCATAGGAAATCCAAGTCCAGTATCCTATTCCAAATGGTGCAATCAACAAAATTAATTTTACTAAAAGCTTAATCATTCTTTCTCATCTCTCCTTATATAGGTTTTACCTTAATTACCTACTTTTTGAATAGTAGTGATTATTTTTTCTGCAATATTTATTACAGTAGGCATTATTGATGCAAGGTTGGTGGCTGCTTTTTGTAGAGACTCTTTAGTAATTTCAATCTTAACTGGATTCGGTTTGTCTGATACTTTTGCTTCAACTAAAGACTCGGCAGCCCATGCTACTGCTTCAGCTTCGTTTATTTTATCTGATGGTACTTGTGAAAGAACTTGATTAAGTTCTTCAAGTAACTGAGTAAGTTCTTTTTTTATTTCTTCATCAAAATTTGATTTGTTTTGTATAGTCTGACTTGACTTTATTAAAGTTGAGTTTATGTTTATAACAGAGCCTCTAAAGTCACCATGTAGTATGTGTGGTATATGTTCTGGTTTATTATCAACCTTTATTGTTTCTTTAATTTTCTTTTCTAAATAATCAAAAAATGGGTTGATATATACACGGATTATTTTTTCTGGTTCCTTATCATGACCATAACTCGTAGCCAAAAGATCTAATTTAGTTCCAGATCCTAATTGATTTATAAAGTAAAGCCCTAATAATACAGAGTCTCTTGGGTTTTCTACTGGAGGAGGGGTTTTAAAATCTGCTTTCTTAGCTAATTCTACTCCTCTAGTTTCTTCGCTAAGTTCGGAAATAATCTTTTCTGTCTCTTTATTCGTTTTAAGCCATCCTATAAAGTTAAGTACAGTAGTATTTTGAAAATCCGAATCATAAACCAACTTCTGCCTTTGCTGAAATTCATCTAATAAATTATCCATCTTTACTCCTCTCCAAATTCAACGCCAACAACTTCTCCAATATCTCTTCATCGGACAAGTCATTTTTCCAACCATAGGCGGCGAAGACGGCATCATCGAGTCGTTTGTGGGCGAGGTCTAACCATGTCGGGCGTTGATTGTAGAGGTTGGTGAGTGTGCGTTTTTGCCCCCTCCCTGCCTCCCCCAAATCCACAGGTGAGGAGTCTTCACAATCATCTAGTAGTGTGGATTTGGGGGAGGTGTCCGAAGGACGGTGGGGGCTCAACCACCTATCTCTTTGTTCAACCAATTCTTTTGCGGCTTGACTGATGGCTTGGACATGTGGATTATCCGCAGGTTCTTTGCCCGGTGTAAAGGGAAATGGGAAGGTTTCAAAGGTTGTAGTAGGTGTGTACCTTTGACCGCTTTCTGCTTCACGTAACTGAGTACCCTGACTTCTTGACCATATCTCATGGATTTTTGAGTGAAGTACACCAAATAAATAATCACTATCAGAAGCAATAACAACCAAAAGGTTTTCTGATATTACATTTGACTTTACCCACGTAAATACCCTATGCTTTGAAACCATTGGAGTTGCAATATATTTTTCAAGGCTAGATATTGCTTTTCTCATACCGGGACGAGTTTCACCGAATAACCACCACTTTTCCCTATGGTTCTTTCTTCGAACTTCATCGCGCAAAGGTTTAACATGCTTGCGAACATACTCAAATGGCTTTTCATATCCAGATGCTTGTTCTAGTGTCATATCAGTACCAAAGTCTATAACCCACATTCGTCGGGGTTGTTGAGTTATATCCATTGCATTTATCCAAGGCTTAATAACATCACTATTAGGTTTATTGTTAGGATTACCTTTGTCACTTAACAACTCTTTAGCAAAGTTCTCGTCAATATCAAATGGTCCATTTTTTTGTGTTCCGATAAAACTTATACCTTGATTTTCTTGTAGAGGCTTTGCTTGCGTTAAATTTGCAGTATTTGATAAATCTGAATTGATTTCATCAACTATTTGTCCATCTAAAGTTTTTTCTTTATTTTCTTTGTTATCAAAGCCAATCATAGAGACATGAACAGTTGCGCCATCTAAAATCCATTCACGGTCAGAATATGCAACGAAAATATCGCCTGTTTCTTTTATTCTTTCTAATACTTTTCGATTTGCACCACCGCGAATACCTTGTGTTGCTAGTAAACCAACGCGCTTTACTTTTCCTTCTGCAATCATGGCGCGGGCTTTCTCAAACCAATAACATACCAAATCGCTCTGTCCGGGAATACGTCCTTCATATAGTTTTCGTAAGGCATCTACATATTCATCACCTAGTTCGGCACGCATTTTCTTATCACCCAAAAAGGGCGGGTTGCCGATGATGACATCTACTGCTCCCCATTCGGGTTCGCGTGGCGAAGTGACAGTCACCTCAGAGGTGACTGTCACTTCAAGTATGGCATCCATGCGCTTAATGTTTTCAGTCTTCTTCAAAATCGGTTCACTCGGAAAGCCATAGCCATTGTCTCTGAGCCATTGAATGTAGCCAATCTGAATCGTCATTTGCGCCAATTCGTGAGCATACTCATTCGTCTCAATGCCGTATAACTGCCCAGAGGTCACAGTGATGTACGGTCTGCCCATCCCAATTTCATCTGAGAAACTCAGCACTTCGTTTTGCAAATCTAACAATAGACGTAAGGCTACATAGAGGAAGTTACCGCTTCCACAAGCCGGGTCTAGTACAGTTACAGAAGCAAGCTTATCGGCAAAGTCCAGAAGCGATTTCTTCATCTTCTTTTTGATATTGTCTTTCTTTTTGCCCGCTTCTTTTTCAGCCTCAGCCTGCCACTTGCGACATTGAACTTGTATCTGCGCCCACTCATCTCTTAACGGCTTCATCAACACAGGCTCAACGATTAATAAAATATCTTCTTCGCCGGTGTAATGCGCCCCGAGTTGCGAACGCTTGCTTGGGTCTAAGCCGCGTTCAAACAACGTGCCGAATATCGAAGGCTTAATCGCGCCCCAATCTAAGCCGTCAATATCAGCGATAATATCCATGTCTGCGCCGTCCAGTTTTAGCACACGGTCATCATCGAACAATCCGCCGTTGAAATGTAATATCTTGTCCCTGCCAAAATATCCGCCCGTGTTCATGGCGCGGAATAACTGCCCTAACACTTCTTGAAATTCTTTTGAGTTACGGCGAGTCTGCTCTAAGAGTTGCGGGAATAGTTTTTCAGGCAATAAGCCGATGTCTTCTGCAAATAAACAAAACAACAAGCGGATTAAGAAATGCGCCACGTCTTGCGGTTCTTCGCCGTACTTGCGTAAATTGTCCGCTAGTTTGGAGAACTTCTCAGCCGCTTCACGCGTGACACTTTCAATGGTCTCTTTTGGTTTGAGTTGTTCGGGGTTGGTGAAAACTGTCTTTAGTAATTTAATGCTCTCTGGGTTGAGCAAATCATCTAGCGTGAGTGTGAAAGTATGTGTCGGTAAGTTGGTGTAGTTGGTGCGAATGACAATATTGTTGATGTCAGAGACAATCAGCAGTGGTGGGTTTTGAAGCGCGTCACGATACAGCAATAACTGTTCATAGGCTTTATTCAAGTCAGCATCTTTGGACTTATATTCCCAACCAAAGAAACCAAGTTTAGCAACATCCGCCCAACCTTGTCCGCCGGTGGTTTTTGTCGCGCCCATTTCAAAGGCAAAGCGTGTGCCCGTCGGGTCGTAATCATTCGGCGTTTGATGATTCACCAATTGGCAAATATCAAGGAAGTGTTCCTGATAGGTCTGCTTTTCGCGGGCAGTCACACGCTTCCACTTGCTCACAAATTCTTGCGGAGTCATTGGCATAATGGCGTATCCCTTTGGTTGATTTTACCGGAAAAGGTGTCTACTGTGGGAGACATTTTGTTTCCTGCAAGAAACATGTCACTCTGAGGGAGTGTGCTCTTCACGACCGAAGAGTCTCGAAGGTTGTGGTAGAGATTCTTCAGTCGCTTCGCTCCCTCAGAATGACATTGGGTGTTGCTCAGAATGACCTATCAATCAGAAGAGTCTGGTATATTGTCATAAAGGTCAGCCGAGAACTCAGAAAGGAAATCGAATATGTCTAAAATCCCAGAAATCCCTGAATGTCATGTATCTGCCAATTTGCTTTTGGAAGCCGCCCATCAAATCTTCTCATGTGGGAAGAGCCCCTTGGCATTGGTACTGCTGGATGCTGTCCTTGAACAGCACCCCGATCACAGCCATGCGCGTTTGATGTATAAAATATATGCACAATCCATTGCGCCACTGCAAGAAAAAGATGATGATAAGTAAAACGCTTCGAGTCGTGTAGCATCCTGCCTCAGCTCGTGAAAGTCCACCAAGGTGAGACTCGTTGCGCCAGCCTGAAGGACTTTGGTGGGAAACCGTCCCATGAATAAAACCTTTCACGAACAATCGAATGGGTGATGGTGTCTTCGTGCATTCGTGGTCTATTCGTGGATAATAATTGAGCAGTAAGTGCTATAGGGGTATGATGCTCGTTTGCCTACACACATCCACGCAACCGCTGAAAGCTGATCGCTGATAGCCGATAGCCAACCACCTAGTACCTTTTACCAATAGGAAACTCCCCTCATATCCTGTATCATACAAACCAAAGGATAAACCATAACATGACTCAATGCCCGAAATGCAAATCAACTGACGTTATCACCGACCTAACCGTACAAGCCAGCGGCGACCTTCCCCCTTTTGTAATAGTCTCAGAACCAGCCCCAGCCGACAAACCATTTATCTGGATAGCAAAATCTGAACGAAGCTACTTCACCGCCAATGTGTGTGGCGCCTGTGGCTATACAGAATTTTACGCAACCAATCACAAAGGTTTACTACAAGGGCACAAAAACGGATATAAAAATAAATCAATACAACCTCAACCCTAAATACAAACTATCGCTAACCACCCAGACCTGTCCGACCAATTAGACCTGTTAGACCAATCCAACCTGTCAGACTAATTAGACCAATTAGACCAATCCGACCTGTCAGACCTCTTAGACCTGTTAGACCACTCAGACTAATAAGACTTGTAAGACTACTTAGACCAATTCACCATAGAAGCATAGCGCGACACAAAATGCACCCACCAAGCGGATAACCGCGTCTGATACCTCGCCTGCTTGATAACACTCCGCATCCCCTCCGCGCCTTCAAACTGGTCAAGCAATATTACAGATGTCCCCACCTCAAACGCCGCATGTGCATCCGACCCAACCGTGCCAGCCAAATTATGCTTTTCAGCAAAGCGTTTCGCCTGCAGGTTGAACATCGGGTTCATACAACGTGAATTGAAAATCTCAATCGCATCTACATCGTGAATAATCTCAAGCAAATCGTTTTCCTTCCATCCCCCCTTCCTCAACCTATCAAACGGGTGCGACACACTGATAAACGCACCCTGTTCCTTTAATATCTGTATCGTCTCCTGTGGTGATAACCCCGCAGGAATCTCCTCAGTCACATACGCCGCCAGAATTTCTCCTTTGGTGGTCATAATCTCCTCCCCCACGATGACCAACTCAGGGTCAAGTTGTTGCGCCGCAACAGCCCCCGCCGTAGAATTATGGTCAGTGATGACGAGTCTATCCAAGCCTTTGCGTCTCGCAGTCTTTATCAAATCCGCTGGCTTGGTCAACGAATCTTTAGAAGCATGCGTATGGCAGTGAAATTCAAGTTTTAGCATTCAGCAATTTTACCAATTCGCTCATTTTTGATTTAGAATCAAGCTATATGCGGAAAATGTTTTCAGCCATCGGCGCATTTCTTGCTACACCATTTGGTGTTGTATTAATCACGGCTGTATTGTGGCATGCGGTGGTATGGTATTTCAATATTCCATTCAGTTACATCGTCAGTTTCATTATCATCGCAATTGATAGCGTAGTTGTCTTGCTTTTCAGTGACCGACTGACATATTTCTTCTCGCAATTTGTCCTCCCCATCCGCAACCCAGAAGACCGCCCTAAAATATATGAGCGCGTGCGCGACTTTGAATCCAGTGACCGTGGACCTATTTTATTCGTCAAGAATGGGCGCGTCATCAAACATGAAGGCGAAGCCAACAAACGCGGACCCGGTGTGATTGTGCTAGATACCGCCAGTGCAGTCGTCCTCCGCACCGATACTGAAATTGTCGGCGCAGTGGGTCCGGGCATTCGCTTTACTGATGAAGATGAATATATCATCAGCTACGTCAACGAAAAGAATGAAGAAGTCTTTATCGGCGTAGATTTACGCACCCAATGGCGTTTTATTGGTCCGATGGCAGGTGACCAACCGTTTCTAAATCCTGTACCAATCCCCGACCCAAAGAAATATAATGAATTGGAAAAACGTCGCAAGCAGACCGTAGGATTGACGCGTGATGGGTTTGAAGTGTCACCAACGATTAGCATTAAGTTTAGAATCAAGCGTCCAAAAGTGAATCACCCTACTCAGAGTGGGGTGAGAACGCAATTTGAATATGACCCCGTTTCAGTGCGTCATGCAGTTACCCGTGAAGTCGTTGAGTTGGACAAGGCAGAGAATAAAAAAGCGCGCATGACGTGGAAACAATTACCTGAACACTTGGTAGTGAATTTGTGGCGGGAGTATGTACGCAAATATAAGTTGGAAGATTTATTTACTTCATCAGATAGCTTTAGTGGTTTGCAAACCATTGAATATATGCTTAATCGGCGTGTGCAACAAGCGCAAGTAGCAGTCTTGGATGATACAGGCATGCCTGAAATGCCGCCCCGTTATTCTGAAAGCCGTGAATTCAAAGAACTGCGAGAGCGCGGTTTAGAAGTAATAGAAGTGCGCATTCATAATGTTTTGTTTGAACCTGCTTTAGAAACCAATATGGCTGAACAGTGGAGTGCCGATTGGATGGGGCTGGCGAAAAAAGAAGAAGCCTTGCTCAAAGAAAAAGCCGCTTTGGTTGAAACTGCCGCTCGCAATGAAGCCTCGAAACAATTTGTGCGGGCGGCTTCGCAAAAATTTAGCGTTAACCCATTGCTGACTTTCCCTGATGTTTTTTCTGCATTGCAAGATTTGATTGAACCAATCAAAGAGAATTTGCTGGCGCAGAATAACCCAAATGAAGAAGTGGTCGCAACCTTAGAAGAATTAGATGAGATTCTTAAGTGGTCATTGGTCTATAAGCAAGACCCACCCAGAAGCAGGCAGGGTTCATAATGAGAAGACCACGCATTCAACGCAATGAGATTGCTTCTCTGTTATTTGGGTTAGCAGAAAGCAACGTCAAATTTAGAAACCAATGGCGTATTATCCTCGCCGTGATATTGTGGATTGCATTAAGTTTGATTACGATGTTCTTCACGGGTGACCAATTGCTGACACCGCTTCAACGGGTTGCAATTATCGGCATGAGTTTTGCGAAATATATCCCGTTGTTTTATGTAATTTACATTACATCCAGAACCAAAGCGGCTAAATATTTAGATGATATTTTTGAATTGCAAAACCAAAGCTTAGCAGAAAACTTTATTGAAGAAGTAGCTTTTGGTGGCGGCAAAGGCAAAATCACAATCAATGACGGCAAAATCTCTGAGGATGATGAACATTCTCCAATTATCCTCATCGGCGGACCAGGCAAAATCAAGGTCAACCTCGGCAGTGCGGCACTACTCGAGCAAGTGGATGGTGACCCAGAAGTTATTTACGCTCGTAGTGAAGCATGGAAGTTAGAACGCTTCGAGCGCATCCGTGAGATTGGAGAGGATGACCATGTTGGCAGGCGTGAATATGCCGCCATTAATTTACGAGACCAATTTGTAGGCGGATTATCTGTCAAATCGCGCACCAAAGATGGCATCCCGATTGAGGCGCAAGGAATCAAAGTCATTTTCAGCATCTTAAGAAAACCTCAAACCACTCAGGCTGGCATTGAAGAAGACCCCTATTCATTTGATGAACGTGCCGTCCATTCGTTGGTGTATAAACAAACACTCATCACACCACCCCCACCGAATACATCCGGCGTTGCCTTTCCGTGGGATACGACTGTAATTCCATTGATAACGAATGAATTAGAAAAACTAATTTCTACAAGTGCATTAAGCCAAATCCTATCCAGCATCAGCCAAAAGGAATTGGATTTGGTAAATGAAAGCGAAGCCAACAACACCCAAATCCGTGTGGAGATTACAGGTGAAATGACGCGCGCTAGTCAAGGTAATTCAATGAACTTGAAGCGTTTTGAGTCGCGCTCAAAAATTACAGACTTATTCTTTGATAAAAAATTCAAAGAAAAAGCCGCCGAGTTGGGTGTAGCCATTCATTGGATTGACATCGGTACATGGCAATTGCCACAAGGCATGATTGGTGAACATCTCAAACTTGCATGGGAACAAGCACGCGCTAACATCAAACGCCGCAAAGAAATTGAGGGTTCAAGAAAAAGATTACAACTTGAAAAGTTGTTGGAAATTATCAACAACACCTTGTTGTATAACTATCACAAAGCACCGATGAGTTCTAAAAGTTATGACCGTGATTATGGTGATTATGATGAGTTAATTAAGTTAATCGAAAAAGCATCAGAAATGAAAAGCGAAACAACCAGCCGACCTCGCCAGCAAGAAATTAAAACACCAAGTGCCAAAGAAGCCTTTAGTACCGCCCGCGAAATATTACGCGCCTTCCGCAAAGAATTTCTTTCTTCTAAAGAATTAATTCAAAAAGAAAACAAATCTTCACACGACAAAGAAATCGAAATGGCTCGCATTGAAAAAGTATTACGCGAAATTGATAATCTCTTACACCCACCGAAGAATCCGAAATGATAAAACATCCACATATTCAACTCTCTACCGAAGTTGCCCGCGCCATCAACATTGGCTTGCCGCTTGTGGCACTTGAATCAACTGTGATTACGCATGGCTTACCCAAACCGCAAAATTTAGAACTCGCGCGCAATATGGAAAAACAAATCCGTGACAATGGTGCCACTCCCGCAACCATTGCATTACTGGATGGAAAAATCCGCCTCGGTTTATCTGACGCAGAACTGATTCGGCTCAGTGAACTGGATACAAGCCTGAAAGTGAGTCACCGTGATTTTGCGACCGCCATTACAAAAAAACAAAATGGCGGAACGACTGTAGCAGGCACCATGCTCGCCGCCAACATGGCTGGGATTAAAGTCTTCGCTACCGGCGGAATCGGTGGCGTGCATAAAGAATCAGCGTTTGATATTTCAACTGATTTACATGCGTTATCTGAAACGCCGATGATTGTAGTGTGTGCTGGAGCAAAATCTATTTTGGATTTGCCCGCCACATTGGAATATTTTGAAACCATGGGTGTATCAGTTGTCGGCTACCAGACTGATGAATTCCCTGCTTTTTATTCACGCGAAAGCGGATTGAACGTCAGTGTACGACTTGATTCCCCGAAAGACATTGCTGAATTTGCCAAAGTACATTGGAGTTTAGGATTAAGAAGCGCAATCCTCGTTACGAATCCGATTCCCCAAGCAGAATCAATTCCTGCATCAAAAATGGAACCAATGATTGCGAAAGCCTCTAAAGAAGCAGTAGAGCAAGGGATTCATGGACAAGCATTGACGCCGTTTTTGTTAAATCGAATCAATGAATTATCCAAAGGAAAATCATTGAAAGCGAATTTGGCTTTGTTGTTGAATAACGCCTGCCTCGCGGCTGAGATTGCAAAAGAGATGACCGTGCGAAAGAAAGAGTGGGCGATCTAGTTTCCCGCTAACAACTCTTCCACCAAACTCTGTGGCACTTGCACTGCTACAACTTCACCTTTTACAGTAATCACCCCGTTTGCCATTAACCACTCTTCAATGACAACTTTTCTACCTTTATGTTCTTTGACCTTCGCCCGAATCTCTAATTGAACATTCAACGGCGTTGGTTTGAGATAATCCACATGTAATGAAGCGGTTAAGAAACGTGTGTTTGGTTCAGCATTGTTGTCACTTTCTTTAGCGGCTTTGTATGCGACTGCGGCGGCAGTCCCAGTTCCGTGACAATCAATTAATGAAGCAAGTAAACCACCATACACATAACCCGGAATCGCGGTGTGATACGGCTTGGGCATAAAATAACAAACTGATTCATCGCCATCCCAATAACTTTTGATTTGATGTCCGTGTTCGTTTAATTTGCCACATCCATAACAATGCGCGAAGTAATCGGGGTAATAATCTTGAAATGCTTTTTCGGTCATAAAAACTCCTGTTATAAATTTTAACCACAAAGCGTCACAAAGGGTCACGAATTATTAAATCTTTTCCTTTGTGTACCTTTGTCTCCTTTGTGGTAAATAAATTATGGTGTTGCAGTAATTTCAGGTGTGCTTGTTGATGTTGGTGTTTCAGTCTCAAGTCTATCTAAGACAGAAAAACGTCCGACAGTTTTCCAGTCATAGCCCATGAAAATCACCACTTCATATTGTCCGGGCAACCAACCGCCGATGGGACTTGAACATTCAGTGTAACCACCGATTCCGCCTGTTCCCCATTCATTCCTCCATGGTTCGGTTTCATAACAAACTAATTCACGATTTCGATACCATAATGCTGACCATTGCACACCGGGCAAGGTATTGTTGTAATCAAAACCGCCATATATTGTTTCGATTGGCAATTCAAAAGATGTTCTTGGATTAACTGGATTTACGCCGTCAAATTCGGTTGAAAATTGAATTGAAGTAAAGACCGCATCAGGATTCGGGGTGACAGGTCCAGCAAATAAGGCTTCAATGGCTAAGGGTAAAAAGGGTGTTGGTGTTAATGTCGGCGTATCAGAAACGGCAGGCGTAATTGTTTGTGTGGGTGTTAAAGTAATCGTCGGTGATAATGTAATAGTTGGGGTCAATGTAATCGTTGGAGTCAATGATGGTGTTGGTGATGGTGGGAAAACTTGATACACAATCTGCTCGCCAGAAGTCGGCAACCAATATGCAAAATACAATAAAAATATTGAAAATAAAAATAAATAAATTGAATTGCGGTTATATCTTTTTCTTAAACTATAAAAAGAAATCTTGCGCGCCGTTTGATAATTTTTAATCCCAGCCTGAACTACAAAATAAGCCGCCACCACAGAAAAAATTGCAATAACGATAATACCTGCTCGAATATCCATAAATGAAATTATAGCATGTGGAAATAGACGATAGACCATAGACGGTGAACAGTAAAAAAACTATGGCTATCGTCTTTGATAATTTTGTGTTAAAACATCCAACATGACAAAAGAAATCGTTCTCCTCAAACTGGGCGGGTCTTTGATTACGGATAAAGACAAGCCTTTTACTGCACGATTAGACAAATTAGCCGAACTTGCAAATGAAATCAAAACGGCTCTTGACCTTAATCCTAACTTGCTTCTGATTCTTGGGCATGGTTCTGGCTCCTTCGGACACGTTGCCGCGAAAAAACATGGGACTAGAAATGGTGTCCAAACAAATGAGCAATGGCATGGATTTGTAGAAGTCCGCTACCAAGCCGCGGAGTTAAATAGATATGTAGTCAAGGCTTTATATGAAGCAGGTGTACCTGCTTTGCCATTTCCACCATCAGCCTCTATGATTTCGGATAACAGAAAAGTGATTCATCATAATGTGTTGACGATTCAAAAAGCATTGGATAATCATTTATTACCTGTTGTGCAAGGTGATGTGGCATTTGATGAATCATTAGGCGGTACGATATTATCCACTGAAGATGTGTTTACGTTTTTAATTGAAAAATTTAATTGCTCAAGAATTTTATTAGCAGGCATTGAAGCGGGCGTGTGGGAGGACTTCCCCGCAAGAACAAAGTTGACGAAGCAGATTCAAGTCTCCACGTATGAAAGGATGCGGACAGGCATCAAAGGCTCGGTCAGTACAGATGTGACTGGCGGGATGAAAGCCAAAGTGGAGGAAATGCTGGCATTAATCCAGAAAAATGAAAACCTAACTGTGCAAATTTTTTCTGCTGAAGAGAGCGGATTTTTGACACGTGCTTTGCAAGGCGAAAATGTTGGCACGTTGCTGACAAAGTAAAAAAATTAGCCACTGAGCACACAGAGAGCACAGAGATTTTTAAAAAGTTTTCTCAAAGGTCTCTGCGAACTCTGTGGATGAAAGTTTTAAAATTGCTCTTGCTTTTTTGGAAATTTGTCTGATAATTAAGGAAAATTATATATAATTTTCAAGGAGAGAGAATGGCTGTCAAAACCAAGAAGTCTGCGAAAAAAGTTGTAAAGAAAAAAACAAAAAAGGCAACACCTGCAAAAGCAAGTTTTTCTTTCAAACCGGCAAAATTAAAATTGCTTCGCCCAGTGCCATCAGATATTGACATTGCACAAGCCGCGAAATTAAAACCGATTATGCAAATTGCGGATGAATATGGGGTGCGAGAAAATGAACTTGAATTATACGGACCATACAAAGCCAAAGTAAAACTAGAAATTTTAGAACGCTTGAAAAATCGCCCCAACGGAAAATATATTGATGTAACCGCCATTACACCAACGCCATTGGGTGAAGGTAAAACAACAACGACGATTGGTTTATCACAAGCATTGGGGGCGCATCTTGGAAAAAAAGTGATTACATGTATTCGCCAGCCATCTATGGGACCGACATTCGGAATCAAAGGTGGCGCGGCTGGTGGTGGATATTCACAAGTGATTCCGATGGAAGATTTCAATTTACATCTCACGGGTGATATTCATGCCATTACTGCGGCGCATAATTTGGTCGCCGCCGCGTTAGATGCGCGCGTGATGCACGAAAAACAACAAGATGATGAAAAACTTTTTAATGCACTCTGCCCGCCAGATAAAAAAGGAAATAGAAAATTTTCTGGGACGATGCTACGCCGTTTGAAGAAGTTGGGAATCAATAAAACCAATCCAGCAGATTTAACTGCCGAAGAAAAAAGTAAATTTGCTCGTTTAGATATTGACGAATCTACAATCACATGGCGACGTGTGGTTGATATCAACGACCGCTTCTTGCGTGAAGTGCAAGTTGGGATGGGCAAAGACGAAGTAGGCTTCGAGCATCGTTCTGGGTATGACATTACAGTCGCTTCTGAAATTATGGCGGTGCTTGCGCTGACAACTTCATTAGAAGATATGCGCGAACGCTTTGGGAAAATGGTTGTCGCTACAAGCAAATCAGGTGAAGCCGTAACCGTAGAAGATTTAGGCACAGCAGGTGCAGTGACTGTTTTGATGAAAGATGCGATTAAACCAAATCTCATGCAAACATTGGAAGGCACAGCCGCCATGGTACACGCAGGTCCGTTTGCAAATATAGCACACGGACAATCTTCTATCATTGCTGACATGATTGCTTTGAAACTCGTCGGCAAAGATGGATATGTCGTCACTGAATCAGGTTTCGGTGCTGATATTGGCATGGAAAAATTCTTCAATATCAAATGCCGCTATTCAGGATTAATTCCACATGTTGTGGTGATGGTGGCAACTGTCCGCGCACTAAAGATGCATGGAGGCGGTCCAAAAGTTGTAGCGGGCAAACCTCTTGCACCAGAATATACTGATGAAAATTTAGAATTGCTACAAAAAGGTTTAGCAAACCTTGAACGTCACATTCAAAATGCGACTAAGTTCGGCGTAAAAGTAATCGTTGCCGTTAATTCTTTCGCAACCGATACAGAAGCCGAAGTGGATTTGATTCGCAAATCTGCTATTCAATTCGGTGCTATGGATGCTATCAAATGCACACACTGGGCTGATGGTGGCGCAGGCACAAAGAAACTTGCTGAAGCAGTTGTGAAAGCCGCAAATGAATCAAGCAATTTCCAATTTTTATATCCACTTGAAGATTCAATCAAAACAAAAATTGAGAAAATTGCTAAAGAAATTTATCGTGCCGACGGCGTAGATTACACACCCGAAACCGAAGAACAAATCCAAAGATACACTCGCCTCGGCTTTGATAAATTACCAATTTGTATGGCGAAAACACATTTGTCATTTAGTACCGACGCGACTCTTAAAGGTGCACCGACAGGTTTTCGAATCAAAGTTCGTGAAATTCGAGCATCAGTTGGCGCGGGATTTTTATATCCAATCCTCGGCGATATGCGCACCATGCCGGGCTTAGGAACACGCCCATCGTTTTATGATATTGATTTAGATTTGAAAACTGGAAAAATTTTAGGCTTGTTCTAGTACAAAAGTAGGGATACAGCGACGCTGTATCCCTACTTAATTGCAAACAAATTACAAAGCATGTTTCAGTACATATAGGCTATGTGGGAAAGTTTTCATTCGCATATAATTTTGACTTATGAAACAAGACGACACACCCTCTTTGATTATCCAGCGAGATTTGATGAAAAGCCGTGAAGTGCCCGCTTCAGACTTAGCCTCAACCTGCTACAAAATCATCGAGCGACTCAACCCCATACTGAATGCCTTTATCACGGTCATTCCGCCAGAAAAAAGTGACCTTCCCCATAATGGCAGTATGCCGTTATACGGAATCCCAATCGCCGTCAAAGATTTATACGACACAAAGGGAATCCGCACTACGGGTGGTTCAAAATTTTTTACAGATAATATCCCCAATGAAGATGCATTTGTGATACAAAAAATAAAAAAATCGGGTGGGCAAATTATCGGCAAGACCAATACTCACGAAATTGCACTAGGTGTTACCAATAACAATCCACATTTTGGAGCATGTAAAAACCCTTGGGATATTACAAGAACTCCGGGTGGTTCATCAGGCGGAAGTGCTGTTGCCGTAGCAACAGGCATGAGTCTCGCCGCATTAGGCACAGACACAGGCGGTTCAATTCGCATCCCTGCCTCATTGTGTGGCGTGGTTGGGCTCAAACCTACTTATGGAAGAGTCAGCCTCAGAGGTATTCTTCCATTGTCATGGAATCTTGACCATGCAGGTCCAATCACCAGAAAAGTAGAAGATGCGGCTTTGATGTTACAAGTAATGGGTGGGTACGATGAAAAAGACCCAACTTCTATCAAAACTTTGCCGGGTGATTATTCCAGTCACTTGAAAGATAAAATGAAAGAAAGAAAAATTGCTTTGGGGGTTGGGAATTTTATTGAAGAAAAAACAGACCCCGAAGTTTTAGAAGCCGTTCGCAAAGCCGCAAAAGTGTTTGAAGAGCAAGGTGCTATCATTGAAGAAGTGAATTTAGATTTTCTGCATGAAGCCGCAGTAGCCAACGCCTTAATGCTCACAGCCGATGGTGCAGCGTTTCATCGTGAAAGAATGAAAGAACATATTGATTGGTTTGGCGCGGATGTTCGTCAACGCTTGGAGATAGGAGCAGGATACACTTCAACGGAGTATGCGTTAGCGCGGCGCACGCAAGCCGAGGTTAAGAGAAGATGCGAATTGTTGTTTGATCAATATGATGTTTTGATTCTTCCTACAACGCCAATTACTGCCCCTGTCTTAGAAGGTGAAGATGCACTAGAACGTGCAAAGATGTTGACTCGTTTCACTTCGCCATTTAATTTAACAGGTTTGCCCGCTTTATCAATGCCATGTGGATTTTCAAAAGAAAATTTGCCGATTGGTTTGCAAATTGTTTCGCGGGCGTGGAATGAATCGGGAGTGTTGCGGGCAGGGTTCAATTATCAACAAGCGACTGAATGGCACAAGCTGAAGCCGAAGATTTAACGAAAAAGACCTGACAAATTATGTCAGGTCTTTTATATTTTAGGCACCATATTTTTGTAGAACGCGCGAGAATACTTCTTTATCTTCTGGCAGGATTTCGATTATTTGAAAGCCAACGCGGTACAAATTTGGTAAGATGATATCCATTTTGCACCACTTGCTTCGGGCGGCGAAAACGATGTAGGGAATACTACCCACATCTGCCGTAAGTTCGAGGCGCAGATAGTAATCTTTATTAATCGGAAGTTCGTGCGTTGTTTCTAAGCGCAAGCCTTCCATGCTGACTTCCACCATGTGACCTAAAATGTCTTGCGTGTCGTCATTTAAGACGCGCATATATACGGGGATATTTTTTCGGGGGGTGGTTCGTTGTTCAGGCATCACACACTCCTCTGAGACAAGAATCTGAATACCTGAATCCTACCATTTTTTTTGATTATCGAAAATGTACTTTTGTCCTATTTTGTAAGGGCACTGAAAACCTGACAGGTCTCATCATAAGTTGATTTGTCAAAATTTATTTTCACGCAAATACTTTACTTGTTAAAGTATTTATTAAGACCTGTCAGGTTTGTTTTTATATTCCTTCAAACAAATCTTTTTTGCGTTTGAAGTTTCCATCCACTGGCGGATAGGCTTGCATAAAATCTTCATGTTCGCCAAATAATTTCATGACCAACCCTTGTATGCCGCGACGCATTTGTTTGCCGCCTTGTGAGGCATGTTGTTCACTAGCATGGCGTTTGACTTGTACCACTGAATTAATATTTATTCGCGCATGAATTGGAAAATCAACTTCAACAAGTTCTTTGAGATTAATATCTTCATTGCGACCAAATTTTGTGGGGTCTTTTCCAAAAAGTGGCAATAGACGTACAGCAACTTTTAATATCGTCTTTGGAAACACTTGATAATACAATGCTTTCGGTTTAAATGGCTCACCCGCTTCTGGATAGAACGATGGATTATCCGCATTGGAAAACGCCATGACCGTGGCTTTGTGGATGTGAATATGGTCAGGATGTTTGTATCCGCCAATTGGATCAAATGTAATCACAACATCAGGTTTCAACTCACGAATGTATTTGACAACTTTCCCCGCCACTTCTTCTATGGGATGATTGACTTGCGCATTCGGGTGTTGATTCGGTTCAGTATTTGGCATACCAGAATCACGATAGCCTAAAAAGAAAACTTCTTTCAAGCCAAGAATTTTTGCAGCACGCATTAATTCATCGGTGCGCATTTCGGCTGTATCTTTGAAGCCTTGCATAAATTCTTCATCTGCCGCGCCGACTTCACCACGCGTAGCACAGACGTAATAAACTTCATATCCTTTTTGATTGTAGTAAGCGATCGTGCCTCCCAAGCCAAATGTTTCGTCATCTGGATGGGCTAAAACTGCTAAGATTGTTTTCGTCATGGATTTTTCCTCTTTGAATAGACGTAAAGTCAGGTCAGAAGTTTACCTCGTTTATAATATTCAAATATATGAAATTGATAAAGGAAATTCCAGGAATTAGAGATGTTCCATTAACCTTTGTAATAGACAGGTTTGATGAATCTACAGCTCAAAATCTATTCAAAATAGTTATTGAAAAAGCAAAAGAAGTTAGAGGAATTGTGACAGAAGCATATAAAGAGGAATGGAAAAATGATCCGTCTACTAATATAAGAATAGTATTTGTCCATTGGCTAGCAAAAGCAGTTAGACATTTTTCTGCAGCTATTACTCTTTGTGAAAAAAACGATCTTTCAGTCATAAATGATGTACATCATCGACAAATTTTTGAGTTATTTATTCAAATTAGATATTTCGCTTCATTGAATCAAGAAGAAAAAGATAAATGCTCAAAGAAAATTTATGCGATTGGATGTATTGATTTACTTGAAAAACTAAGCATTAAGAAAGACCATCCGAATATAAATGGTACTTTCAAAAAAATATCAGATATAGTATCAAGCTTAGATCAAGACTTAATAAACGAAATAAAATCTAGAAGAAAGAAAAATACATATAATTGGTTTGGTAAAACATTTAGCCAATTAGCTAAAGATGTTAGTCGTGAAGGGGAAGATTTAAGAACCATTTATCAAACAATATCGGCTGATGTGCATGGAACTTGGGATATTGTATTAAATGTTAGAAGTTCATCTGAACATATAGATTTTCGTGGGTATCCTGATATGAAAACTTTATATCTACGTTCTGCGGAAAACTTATATCAAATTACTAATCAGTATATGGAATTATGGAATGAGATTGCTAAATCTGTTGGAGCACAAGAAGTTTATTACATTAGTGAATAAATGAAAAATATTATATAAAATGATATAATCTCCCTCACAAAGGATACCCAGCGAATGACGGACATTTTGTAGTTAACCAATTTTTTCAGGGCACTCACCTATTGGCACACTTTAATTTAGCCGAGGCTTGCCCTCGGTTTTGTTTTTAACTACAGGAGTTCTTATGCTTAGTATTCACAATCTTTCAAAACATTTCGGGATCCAACCCGTTTTACAAAATATCAATTTCAACATCAGCGCTGGCGAGCGCATTGGTTTAATCGGACCCAATGGTTCGGGCAAAACCACGCTCATGCGCATTCTTGCAAACCTTGAAAAACCAGACTCAGGGAATGTCTCTTCGACGCGTCCTAATTTAAGAATCGGATATCTCGCTCAAGGCATGGAATTTGATTCCGAACAAGCGCTTCACTCCACGCTTGGAATTGATTCTGCAACTCAACATGATCCTGCCCTTGAGATTGAGGCACTTGCTATGAAACTTGCCTTACATCCAAATGATGCTATTTTGCAAGAGCAATATGATTCGGTGTTGAAAAAATTATCAGATAACAGCAACCAGCCTGAAAGTATTTTGGATGCGCTTGGTTTATCTCATCTTCCAGCAGAAACTCCAGTCGCCCACTTAAGCGGCGGACAGAAAACTCGTCTCATGCTTGCAAAAGTTTTACTCGAAGAACCAAATCTGCTTTTGCTTGATGAACCAACCAATCATTTAGATATCGAAATGCTTGAATGGCTCGAAGATTGGTTAAATAATTTTGATGGCGCAGTTTTGATTGTGTCACATGACCGTGTGTTTTTAGATAATACAGTTAACAAGATTTTGGAATTAGATATAACATCACATAGCATCAAAGTTTATGATGGTAATTACAGTGACTATCTTGAACAAAAAAATCTTGAATTCGATAAACAAGTCCAAGCCTATCAAGACCAACAAGATGAAATTGCTCAATTAAAAAAAGCCGCAAAGCATGTGCGTAGTCTCACCGTGATGAAAAAAGGCGGAAAGGCTGATAGTGGTGATAAATTTGCCAAAGGTTTTTTTGGGAATAAAGCGACTAAACGAGTAGCAGGACGTGCAAAAAATATTGAGGCGCGAATTGAAACTCTGCAAACCGATGAAAAGATTGACAAACCACGTGGAAGTTGGAAACTAAAACTTGACTTCGGCAAACCAGACCACCAGTCGAAAGAAGCGTTGGTTACTGAATCGCTATCAATTGGCTACACGATAGAAAATCCGTTATTGGAAAATATCAATTTGTTCATTCGTGCAGGTCAACGAATCGTGTTGACGGGTCCAAACGGGGCGGGCAAAACAACATTCATCAAAACAATCGTCGGAAAGATACCCCCACTGAGTGGAACATTTCGTTTGGGTGGCGCAACAAAACTTGGATACATGGCACAGGAGCAAGAATTGTTAAATCCAAAATTGAATGCGGTGCAAACGATTCAAAATATTTCTAGCATGAATGAAACCGAGACAAGAAATTTCTTGCATCACTTTTTATTCAAAGGCGATCACGCATTGCGTCCATCTGGAGAATTATCTTTTGGTGAACGCGCACGTTTGCAATTAGCAACTTTGATTGCACAAGGATGTACTTTCCTTGTGTTAGATGAACCAATCAATCATTTGGATATTCCATCACGCGAACGTTTTGAGGAAGCATTAGAAAATTTTCAAGGGACTATTCTCGCAGTTGTGCATGACAGAAGTTTCATTGAGCGTTTTGCAACCGATGTTTGGGTTGCAAAAGACGGAAAGATTTCTAAATAAGCATAACATGTTAAATAAAAAATTTACTCCATACGATGATGTAAATGAACTATTGAATTTGCTTTTAACAAACGTGAAAGAAATTTTAAAAGACGAGTTCGTTGGTATGTATCTTTATGGCTCACTCTCTAGCGGAGACTTCAATCCTAAATCTAGTGACGTTGATTTTCTCGTGGTGACAACAGATTATCTTTCAGAGAAAACAATTGCAGAGCTTGAAGCAATGCACAATCAAACTTGGGCAATCAGTTTAAAGCGTGCTGGCAAATTAGAAGGCGCATACATTCCAAAAGAATTGATTCACAAACATAATCCAAACGGTTTACCATGCCCAACCATTAACGAAGGAAAATTTTATCTTGATACGCCGGGAAGTGATTGGGCGATTCAACGTCATGTGGTGCGTGAATGCGGCGTTGTTGTGGAAGGTCCAGATCCGAAAACTTTAATTGATTTCGTTAGTTCAGAAGATATTCGCAATTCTGTAATGGGAGTCTTACGTGAGTGGTGGTTTCCTATGTTGGAAAAACCAGAGTGGCTTCGTGAACATGATGATGGCTATCGTTCCTTTGCAGTGATTACGATGTGTCGTGTGTTTCACGCATTGAAACATGGAACGATTGTTTCAAAGCCAAAAGCGACGAAATGGGCAAAAGAAAATTTAGACTCAAAATGGAATCTACTCATTGATAAAGCCGTTGCCGTCTCCCAACACGAAGAACATAAAATCTATTTAAACGAAACGTTAGACTTCATCAGATATACAAAAGAACAAATTGAAGGAAACTAATATGATTAAGTACAGAGAATATCAAGATAAAGATTGGCAGGCGATTTGCCAAATCCATGACCTTGCTAGACCTGATGAATTAATCGGTTCTTGTGACCCGCGTGGATTCATTCCAATAGAACAAGATAAAGAAGTGGAAGATTTAAAACGAAGCAAAAAATTTGTTGCATGTGAAGATGAAAAAGTAATTGGTTTCGTTGGTGTAGATGAAGATTATCTCGCCTGGCTTTATGTCCACCCTGATTTTTATGGCAAAGGCATCGGTAGAGAATTATTGAAAATTGGCATTCGCGAAATTGGTGAAGGCGCTTGGACGATTGTCTTAGATGGAAATAAAAAGGCAATTGCTTTATATGAAAGCGAAGGCTTTGAAGAAGTGAGTAGATTTGATGGCGAGAATAATGGATATCCATGTAGGTGTATTAAGATGAAAAGGGTAAAATAATAAAGTTTATAAAGCAATCCGTTGGTTGAGTAGGCGGTGCTTACCCGCCGTATCGAAACCAACAAGTACATCAAGTTATTTTGTTATTGTAAATATTTTGCTTTACTGGTGGTCTCGATACGCCCTTCGCGAAAAATCGCTCAAGGCTACTCGACCACCGATATTAACAGGAGAAAAAATGAAATTTGAAACGCTCGCAATTCATGCAGGTCAAGAACCAGACCCAAACAACGGTGCGGTGATGACGCCCGTTTATTTCACATCCACGTACATGCAAGATGGAATTAGCAAACCACGTCAGGGATATGAATATTCGCGCACATTGAATCCAACACGCAAAGCATTGCAAGATTGTCTTGCAGAACTTGAAAGTGGAACTTGGGGTTTGGCTTTCGCTTCTGGCATGGCGGCGACTGATACAGTTTTACGAATGCTTTCAAGCGGTGACCATATCGTTGCTGGCAATGATGTTTATGGTGGAACATTTCGTCTGTTTGACAAAATTCTGCGCCGCTTCGGTCTTGACTTTACATTTGCTGACACTACCGACCCAGAAAACTTAGCTGAGGCATTGACTCCATCCACGAAAATTGTGTGGCTAGAGACTCCCACGAATCCATTATTAGCAGTGACCGATATTCGGGCTGTTGCTGAAATGATAAAGAATCATCCCAGCAAACCATTACTTGTTGTAGATAATACATTTGCAACTCCTTACCTTCAACGTCCGCTAGAATTGGGTGCTGATTTAGTCGTCCACTCAATGACCAAATACCTCGGCGGACACTCCGATGTGGTTGGTGGTGCAATTATTGGGAAAGATAAAGAATTAGGCGCACAACTTGCTTATTTACAAAATGCAATCGGCGGTGTGATTGGTCCGATGGATTCGTTTTTGGTCTTACGCGGAATCAAGACTTTACCTGTACGTATGGATAGACATTTTGAAAATGCGACAGCGATTATCAAATTTTTAGAAAAGCAAAAAAGCATCAAGCAATTGATTTATCCATTCCATGAAAGTCATCCGCAACAAAAAATTGCCATGTCGCAAATGAAAAATGGTGGTGGCATGATTTCGTTTGTGATGAAAGATGGAAAAGATGCCGCCATCAAAGTTGCTGAGTCTACAAAGATATTTACTTTAGCAGAATCATTGGGTGGCGTGGAATCTTTAATCGAAGTCCCTGCCGCGATGACGCATTTATCTACACAAGGTTCAAAATTAGAAATTGACCCTGGGCTTGTGAGATTATCTGTTGGAATTGAAAACGTGGATGATTTGATTGCGGATTTGGAACAGGCATTGAAATAAAACGTAGGGGCGAGGCGTGCCTCGCCCCTACAAAATCATTTTGCTTTTATCGTCACAAGCGTCACATCATCATCTTGCTTGGCGCCGTTTTGATAACCTTGTAACGTCTCTAATAATCTATCACTGACTTGTTGGGCATTGAGTTTGGTTAACTCGCTCAACAAGTTTTTGATTCTATCTAATCCAAATGCTTCACCTTCTGGGCTTCTGCAATCGGTCATGCCATCGGTGTACATAATCAATGTATCACCCGAGGCAAGTGTCACTTCACGTTCATCTATCGTAATGGGGTCCCATAAACCAATTGCCATACCAGCACTATGTGGCAAGCGTTCTACACTTCCGTCGGGGTGAAGCAAAAGTGGAGGTTCATGACCAGCCCTCGCGTAAGAAAAGAGGCGGGTTTTTAAATCTAAGATGCCATATAACACAGTCACAAATTGAGTTGATTTTTGTAATCGCGTGATATGACTGTTCACCAATTGCATCACTTCAGTGGCAGTGATGGCAATATCCGCTTCAGCCATGATGAGTGCATGAGCGCGCGCCATAAACAAAGCAGACGGGACACCTTTATCTGCTACATCGCCAATTAAGACTCCGATGCGGTCATCTTTAAGTTGGAAGACATCATAAAAATCGCCTCCGACCTGACGGGCAGGCAGGATTCTCGCACCGAAACTAAATTCTTCGGTGTCAGGAAGAACATCGGGCAAAATGCTGAGTTGAATATCAGCGGCAACTTGCAATTCACGTTCGAGACGTTCTTTTTCAATGATTTGTGCTTGCGCGGCTTTGAGTTCGTCATACGCTTTTTGAAGCGCATGATTTTTTGCAACCAAATCATTGAACGCGGCTTCGTTGGATGAATCGAGTCGTTCACTCATTATTTCAACCATCGAATATGCCAACTGCGGATATTTCTGTAAAGTTTGATTAAATTTCTCGCGGGTCATCATCCAAACAACACTATCGTCTCTAGCACGCACGCTAGCAGTACGTGTGCCTTTGGGCATCATCAAACTCATCTCACCGACATATTCACCAGGTCCGCAAGCACGTAATAACATTTCATCAGGTGTATCGGCGGCGAGGATAATTTCAACTTTGCCATCACGCACCACATACAAACTATCACCATGTTCGCCTTCACGAAAAAGATAATCGCCGCGTTTATATTCTTGAACGGGTAATTCATTTACCAATTGAAACAAATCTAACTTTGGCATTTTGTTGAATAGTGGAATTTTTAAGAAGACAGTTTGGTCTATATTAGTCACGTAAATCCATCACTTCTTTGCCTGCTAATTTATCTTGAATGCGTTCGGTCACCAAATCTAAATGGCTGGGCATATTGGCATAATCTAAGTTATTAGTTTGAATGGTTAATACTGGACACATATCAAACGCACCGAGCCATTCTTCGTAAAATGAATCAAGCAAGGTTAAATATTCAGGTGTGATACCAGTTTCCATGTTACGAGCGCGGCGGCGAATGCGTTCCATCAAAACATTTACAGGCGCTTTGAGATAAATCAATAAATCAGGTCTGGGCAAACTATTCACGACCACATCATATAAGTTGCGATAAGCTAAATAATCGCGTTCGTTCAAATTCCCCAAGTGATGTAAGGCGCGTGCAAAAATATGAGCATCTTCATAAATGCTTCTATCTAAAATGGAAGAACGTGCATCACGGGCAGCTTCTAAATATTGTTCGGCACGATGACCCAAAAAGAAAATTTGTAAATGAAACGACCATGAACGCATATCGCCATAAAAATCAGATAAATAAGGATTATCAGAAACAGATTCGTATCCAGTCCACCAACCAAGGCGTGACCCGATTCGTTCTGTCAATGTGGTTTTTCCCACGCCAATATTCCCTGCAACAAGAACCAAATGCTTCGCCATAGTTGAATTATTTTATCATGTATAATTAATTCAATTAGGAGATAATCTTATCAATGAAAATTCGTGATGCATCTGGTTGGACAATTTTTGTATTCGGTTTTTTAGCGTTTGTGCTTGGATTGATTGGTTTAATTCGACCTGAAATTTTGTTATCCGTTTTAGGTTTTGAAGTGATAGAGCGTACCTCACGCACCGCAGGTGATTACACCATTGTATTTATGACCGCTTCTTCGATGGCATCATTCAACATCGGCATCTATTACGTCCTCGCCGCCTTGAACGATGTAAAAATCTTTTATCGTTGGACAGTTCCATTTCGTACTCTAACTTTCATCGTTTTCACAATTGTAGTGATTTTAGGAATTGCCCCACAACGATTTTTAGGTGTTGCGATTTGGGAATTGGTCGGCGCGCTTGCAACTGGCATTGCTTTATACTTAGAAAATAAAAAATCCACATCAAGTGAATCTGTTTCCGCTCCGAAAAAGAAGAAAAAGAAATAAAGGAGGCTGGCATGAAATCAAAATGGATTGAATACAAAGGCAAAAAGATTTTTTATCAAGATTTTTCGAATAACTTCTTCAACGACAAAGCAGTCATTGCCGAGTTGAAAGAAGTACAAGAGCTTATCTTAACTCAGCCAGAAAATTCAACCCTCGTGCTTTCTAATTTTTCAAATACCGAAATTACATCAGCCGTCATGCCACTTCTTAACGAATCTTCAAAGAAAACAAAATCACATATTCGCAAAACTGCTGTGGTTGGTGTATCTGGCATCAAACGCACACTTGGCGATTTGCTTTCCAAAATCACAGGTCAATCGTTGATGTACTTCAACGATGAAAACGAAGCAAAAGATTGGCTTGCTCAAGATTAACTTAAATTTCAAAATGAAAAATAGAATAATTTATATCGTCTTACTCATCGTCATAGGGGCGGTACTTTTCTCATGTGCTGACTCAGCAAATCAAACAAATTCAGATGATGTGGACTTAATTCGTACCCAAGCAGTTTCTACATTCGCTTCATCCCTAACGGAAACTTTGGTTGCCGTTCCTACACATTCATCTACGCCGATGATTGTGGAAGAGCCGAGCATCACGCCTACAATCATTACCGAGACTCCATTACCCACTGCCACTACAAATCCATGCTACAACTTGCTTTATATATCTGATGTAACCATCCCAGATGGTACGCAAATGGATACAGGTGAAGTATTTACCAAAACATGGGAAGTACAAAATATCGGCGGGTGTGCCTGGCGAGCAGGATTCACCTTCCAACATGTTGGCGGTGAATTAATGCGCGGAAGTACAGTTACTTTAACCGAAGCCATTCCCACAGGCGCAAAAAGACAAATCTCTGTGGAATTGGTGGTACCAAGTGGAATCAGTGGCTTGATTCAATCTTCATGGCGCATGGCTGACGAAAACGGCGTGTTCTTTGGTGATACGTTAAGTGTGAATATTTTGGTTGGAAATATTACAACCCCTACTCCATAATTAACAATTGAAAATGGATAATGAAAAATTGTCAATTATCCATTCTTCATTATCCATTAATTCAAAATTTCTTTATCCGCCTGTTCAATCTCTTCATAAATTTTTTTAACTTCCGCTTTCATTTCAGCAGTAGCGGTTGGAGTCATGGAAATAAACTTGACCATATCTTTGGCTTGACGCAATAAATCTTTCACATTGGCAACATAAGACAAATCACTTTTGCCGAGTCCAGTTGTAGGAGCAGGTAAATCTCGCGCTTTTTGAATCAGTTTTCGCGCACGGATGAGGCGTTCTGCGGCGGGGATTAATTTTGCCATGCTCTGATTTTATCATTTGATACAATCACACTATGCCTCTTTCTTCTATCTATTCAAAAATTATCAACATTCCAAAAACTGCCATTGATGAAAATGGTCATGTCAATAATGTGGCGTATGTGCAGTGGATGCAAGATATTGCTGTGGAACATTACGCTTCGATTGGTGGGATTGAGGCGCAAGGAAATGAGTCCACTTGGGTGGTGCGCGAACATAAAATTGAATATTTTTTGCCTGCGTTTGAGAATGAAGAAATCGAAATTAAAACTTGGGTTGAAAATATTCGGCGCGTGCGTTCATTACGAAAATATGAATTTGTTAGAAAATCAGATGACAAAGTTTTAGTAAAAGGCGAAACAGATTGGGTATTTGTGGATGTGAAAACAGGAATGCCGAGGGCAGTACCAAAAGAAGTGGAAAATATTTTTTCTAAGTCCCAAACCTGACAGGTTTTAAAAACCTGTCAGGTTTTTATATACTTTGTGTAACTTCTTCTGCGATTCATGCCATGTAAATTTAGTCAATGCGCGTTCTGATGCAGAAGATGCGAGCCTTTGTGATAATTCAAAATCATTTAACAAGGCAAAAATTTGACGAGCCAAATCATCGGGGTCGTTCGGGGAAAATAACAAAGCATCAATATCTTCACGAACCAATTCACGAACAATCGGCATATTGGAAGCAAGCAAAGGTCTGCCCGCCGCCATGTATTCTAAAACTTTGATAGGACATGCACCTTGCGTGACATTCCTATCATTGAGCCCAAGTGGAGCGACACAAATATCTGCATTTGAAATCAATTGCGGAATTTCGTGGTGAGGTACGGCAGGTTGAATCAAAACATGTTCTTCTAAACCCAATTTACGGATTTGTTTTGCTAACATTTTTCTTTGGCGATAACGTCCACGCCCGACAATTTGTAACTTGACTTGCTTTTGTTCAAGAATTTTTGGCAGTGCTTTAATCAAAACATCCAAGCCTTGCCAATCTGCTAAAGTACCGATGTATAACAAAACGGGAATTCGATTTTCACGAGTCGATAGAGGCGATGGGGAAAAATCCGAAGGGCTGACTCCGTTGGGGATTACAGTCACCAGTTTTCTATCAAGACCCAATGAGGCGATGTATTCCCGAGTCACATGTGAAGGGCAGAGTATCGCATCACTTAAATGTAATGTGGCAATTTCTTGTTCTTTTATCTTTGACAATAATTCTGAATCTAAACCTGGGTAATGATATTTCAACTCAATTGAAGGCAAACCATTCACTTCAAATAATGTTTTATATTTGAACTTATTTTTATTTTGCGTAATCGAAAATCCATCCCAAATATTTCTGAAATGCACCACGTCATAATCTTGATTCAACGCCAAATGCGACATGACCGATTTGCCAAAATGTACAGCCCGTGCTAAAAAATTTTGCGTCAGGTCTTGCGAAATGCGAGTGACTTTTGCCCCTTCAATAGTATCTTCGGTGGGTAGAAGTCCGTCGTTCGGCGTGATAAGATGGACATCAAATTGGCTATTGACCAACCCGCGCAGATTGTGCAAAATATGAGTAGATGCGCCTTTTGGGCTTGGCACAATATCAAAAGCAGTATAAAGAATTTTAGGCATCGCGTTGGATTATAAACGCTCGGAGGAATGAATGTTTGTTTTTTGTGGAATTGCAGTTGTTGTTGTTATTTTGTTTTTTTATTTGTTAAACACTGCTCGCAAAAAAGCACCTGCGCCAAGCCGTGCAGGCAAAAAAGATTACACACCAGTTTATATTTCGATTGCAGATAAACCCGATTCGATTATTCGCGGTTTAGATGAATTCAAAAGCAAAGTTGAAAAAACTGAATCGGCTGGTGATAAATGGCGTTGGATTCCGATGATTATTTTTTTCATCGGCGTGGGTTTGGTATTGATTGATGTTTTACTTTTGGTGTTTGGATATTTCTCACTTGTATTTTCAGGTGGCGCATTTCTTTTATGGATTGCGGCATTCATCATGGCACGCAGTTTACGAAAAAGTGACTCGCACGATTTTTCTCCGCGCTATAAAGGTTTGAAAGAAATCTTACACACGCTTCGTGATGACCTCAAACCTGGTACCACTTTCCTCGGGCATTTGGATTTAACTGGAGCCATGCTCCCTACCAAAGTTGCGCGTGAGACAAAAGATGCACAAGACCGCACCACTCAACATTT
Organism: Anaerolineales bacterium UBA2317; assembly: GCA_002345215.1. Classification (GTDB taxonomy): domain Bacteria; phylum Chloroflexota; class Anaerolineae; order Anaerolineales; family Villigracilaceae; genus Villigracilis. Next base: position 236,964 of record DDVH01000052.1, on the reverse strand, counting down.
CGCAGACCAATGGCTTTCGCTGAAAGCAAAATTATATGATGGCAATGTTCTACGTGTGAATGCCATTCAAAAAACAAAAAACCGAAAATCGTATTGGAAGCGAAGCCGCATTAGCGGAAAGATGAAATCGAAACCTGAAAAATTCAAAGGCGCAGAACAAGAATTGAAAGTGCGCATCGTCGTTAACCCTGAGGCGTATAAAATTGTGCCAAGTAAAGATTTCAGACAAGGTCAAAATATTGGCAAATATAAAATTGAGACCTTAAGCACAGAAGGTGGCATGATTAACATCTTAGCCAAATCTCCATTTGAAGAAGTAGAGCAAGAACAAATTTTGAATTTTCTAAAATCGTCATACTCTCTTTTACAACGAAAGACAGCATAAAACGAAAGGTATATTCATGAATCGAAAAGTTATCCCGTTTATTATTGCATTTATCTTAGCCTGTTTAGTAATGGTCGTCTCTGGTGTGTTTGCCTTCAGCGGCATGGTGACTGCTGAAAAATTTGGCAGTGACGTAGCCTGGACTCAACAATACTCCACTGCTGAAAGTATGAAAGTGTTGGATTTTACTGGAGATGGTCAGAACGAATTGTTTATTCAAAATACATTAAATGTGACTGTATTTGAAGGCAATGGCGAAGTATTATGGTCTTGGAATTATCAACAACCGAAAACCACACTTGGTGATTTCAACGGCGATGGCACAGAAGATATTATCGTTTTTTATAACAACGGCGTAGATGTCATCATCAATGGACAAGTGAGGACATTAGCAACAAACCTTCCTATTGGCACACCTTCACGCGTGGCATTGATTCGCTTTCCGTCTGGACCTCAAATTGTCTTAGGCGATATGTCTAGCAATTTATTGTCGTTAGATTTGAATGGTCAAACCTTATGGTCAAGCAATATTGGCAGTGATGAAATTCGCGGCATGGATGATGCCCGCATTAATGGTCAAGTGCATTTGGCAGTTGCATCCTATTACGGCGGTGTGTACGTCATTGATTCAAATGGGCGAAATCTTTGGAATTATTCACAAAGTCAATTACGCCGCATGCGTGCCTTTGATTTAAACGCCGATGGCAATAGTGAAGTTATCACTGGCAATGAATATGGCGAGTTTTATATTTTCTCTGCGGACGATGGCACAATTATTTTCTCTACAACGCTTGGGCAAGCCGTGAGTGAAGTGCGTGAGGTTGAGTTAGATGGCAACCCATCGTCGCGTGAAATTGTGGTCGGCGGAAAAGATGGAGGCGTGTGGGCTTTCTCCTACGATGGAACAACTGCCACCGAGATGTGGAGCGGTTCTTTATCCGACAAAGTAAATGAAATTGCAGGCTTAGATATTGACGAAGATGGCAAACAAGAAGCCGTCATCGGTGATGAATCTGGCGTGGTGGCTGTGTTCACTGCTGATGGCACGCGCAATAATTTGCCAACACATTCAACGGGCATCACGCGGGTTGATATTGGCAGACTTGGCACTGAACGTTATGTGGTGATTGCAGATTACAACGAAGTGCAGACTCAAACAGTGACCTTGAGTGCGATTCCTGGATTTACATACACGCCTCTTATCGTCGGGCTACTTGTTTCTGCTGTGATTCTTATCATTGCGGGGATTCTTGCTTCGATCCCGCCGAAACCTGAGATGAAAGTTTCGTTTCAAGATAAAAGCAAAGAAAGTTTAGAAGCGGAACGCCGTATGTTGAAAGAACATATTGCGGACGTGGAACGCTTGAGAAAATCTGGTGAAATGGCTGGTGACTCATACCTCGCACGCCTCAAACGCCTGCGTGGAGATTTAGCCGAAAACGAAGCCGCCTTCAAAGCCGCAGGGTATAACATCAAACCTGAAACTTTCAACTGCCCCAACTGCGGCGGCACACTCGAACTCGGTATGGATAAATGTGAGTATTGTGGTCAGGTGATTTTGTCGTAAACAAGACCTCCGAGATTTTAAAAATCTCGGAGGTCTATGCATAGTAAAACTCCCGTCAAATTTGACGGGAGTTTTGTTTTATTAGTCAGCATCCATTGCACAGCGGAAACCGAGGTTGAGGTTTAAATTAATGCTTGGTGATATTCCAAAACGAGTGGAAGACCTAGCTTCATCGCTACTACCATCCCATGATCCACCTCGCAAACCCCGAGCTTTACCTTCATCTGGTCCCTGAGGATTTACCAATTGAGAATTTTGATAAAATAAGCTATCATACCAATCATACACCCATTCGTTAACATTGCCGCTCATGTCTAACGCACCATAAATACTTGCGCCTTCAGGATAACTACCTACTTCGGTTGTATCTCCTACATTACCATTGAAGTTTAATAAATTATCTTTCGGGTCTGTGTTACCCCATGGGTAAATATTTGCATTTGTGCCTCTTGCCGCTTTTTCCCATTCGGCTTCTGTGGGCAATCTCCTACCTGCATATTCACAATAAGCAAATGCATCATTCCAAGAAACATAGATAACGGGGAAATCATCAAATTCAGAATTGTCAAAATAACTTGCTTGTGTATAAGAACTTGTACTTGACGGTGGGTTGCATTCATTCGCATCTACACAACGAGCATACATAGCATTCGTTACTTCGGTTTGGTCAATCCAAAAGGCATCTAAATATACTTGGTGAATAGGTTGTTCGTCGGGATTCTTATCACTGCCCATTGTAAATTCACCTGCTGGCACATACATTAAAGTCATCCCATCTTTACCAAGTGTTGTTGAGCCAATATCAAGTCTAGTGGTGGTAGAAATTGCTAATGAGTTCGTAGCAGTTGCGGTTGGTTCAGTAGATGAAGCAACTGTTATTTCTTCAGTTGGTGTAATTTCAGGGGTTTCAGTGGCAGGTAAATTCCCAAAAAGATAATCTCCTGAAAATAAGATAAATAGAAAGCCGAAAAAAATTATTGAAACAACACCAAGAGTGCGTATAAAACTTGGTGTTAATTTATTCATTAACCTTTCAATTAAATTACTTTCTTGATCTCTTTTTGTATATTCTTGTTTTAGATTTTCAATGGCTTTGTGTTTCGTTTTTTCTTCTTGCAGAGAAGTTATTGCTTCAGAAAGTTTTTCTTCTGGTTTTGGTTCAGGTTTTATCGGTTTTGGTGTTCTTTGTTTGGTTTCTTCAATCGTAATCGGCAAAACTTCATCACCAAGGTTTGCAATTCGTTTATTCAGTCCCATTAATAAGCGTTTACGTCCATCCGTGCGGAATAAATCCACGGCTTGGTAACGACTTAATCTTTTGGGAAGTTCACAATCTTCTAGCTTGACAGGAATAATAAAAATTGTGCCTTCAGGTTTTTCAAGGGCTTTGTCTAATGCAAAGGCAATCTCTTTTTGAACATATCCCTCTTTGTTGACTGAGTTTTTAGAAAGACAAACCAAAATAATGTCAGAAGCAAATAAGGCTTTGGGAATTTCCACTTCCCAGTCTTCGCCGGGCAATAAATCTTCTACGTCTAACCATGGTTTCACGCCGCGAGTTTTCAGATACCGATGTAATTTCCATACTTCGGGCTTGTCTTGTGAAGCGTGGCAGAGAAATACTTGAAGTGGTCTGGGCATGATTGTATTTTCCCAAGTTCATTAAATTATAAACCCTCTTGCTGAAAACTCAACAAGAGGGTTCTTTCATCTTTCTTCTTTCTTCTTTCATAAAATCGGGAGATTGCTTCGCCACAAAGAACAAGAGCGTCCTCGCAATGACATGTTAATAGACAGGCAAATTGGTATCTACTTCTTTTGCCCAAGCGTTGATTCCGCCTTTGAGGTTTTTTAATTTCTTAAAGCCAGCACTGGATAGCAATTCAATCGCGCGCATAGAGCGAGTTCCACTTTTACAAAGCACAACCATATCATTTGCTGTGTTTAATTCTGTGAGGCGACCTGCTAATTGTCCAAGCGGAATGTTGATGGCAGAAGGAATTGCAGAAATCTCTAACTCGTGAGGCTCACGTACGTCTAGCAGAGTCAACTTGGGGTCAAGTGTGAGGCGGGATTTTAAATCTGAAGAAGAAATATCTAAAGAAGAATTTGTCGAAGCATCGTCATGGTCGTGACTCGGAACTCCACAAAATTCTTCGTAATCAATTAATTCTTTGATATCTGCATTGGGTCCGCACACTCTACAATTTGGATTCTTTTTTAATTTCACAAAATCAAAAGACATATCCAACGCATTGTATAAAAGAAGTTTTCCAATTAACGGTTCGCCAATACCGAGTAAAACTTTTAATGCTTCGGTGGCTTGAAGCGTGCCAATGGTGCCGGGCAAAACTCCAAGCACGCCACCCTCTGCACAAGATGGGACAAGACCCGGAGGCGGAGGCTCAGGAAAAAGACAACGATAGCATGGACCTTCTTTAGCATAAAAAACACTGACCTGCCCATCAAAACGAAAGATGGATGCATACACATTTGGCTTGCCAAGAAAAACGGCAACATCATTAGTTAAATAACGTGTTGGAAAATTATCAGTGCCATCGAGAATGATGTCATAATCTTTTGCAATGCGAAGCGCGTTTTCAGAAGTATATGGTTCGTTATAAACATCAATTTGAATATCGGGATTCAAATCTAGTAATTTTGCTTTGGCACTTTCTACTTTTAATTTTCCAATACTGGAAGTTCCATGAATGACTTGACGTTGAAGATTAGATGATTCAACGACATCATAATCAACCAATCCGATTCTTCCGATTCCAGCCGCCGCAAGATATAGGGACACAGGTGAGCCAAGCCCACCAGTGCCGATAATCAGGGCAGACGAATTTTTTAATTTCTTTTGACCTTCTAAACCTACTTCTGGAATGAGAAGATGACGAGAGTAACGAAGAATTTCTTCACGCGATAATTCAGGTAACATGTTACCCACCCGCAATCGACGGAATCAACATGACTTTATCTTCTTCTTTGATAGGTGTATCCACACCTTGCAAGTCTTTGATATTTGATTCGCCCACAAATAAATTCACAAACGGACGCAATGCGCCATCTTCATTGAAGATATGCGGTTTGATGGTTGGATATTGCTTGGTTAGATCAGTCAATACTTCTGAAACATTTTTTCCAGTCACATTGACTGTGGATTGTCCATTGGTGTAAGCACGCAATGGAGTTGGGATTCGTAATACAGGCATTAAGTTTTTCTCCTAAATTTTTATAAAGACATGACGTATCTCCGCGAAACCGTGATTAATTGTGATTCGTGTCCGGGAAAAAGTATTGGCTAATAATAATCTCAATGAGACATGTCATGTCTGATAATACTTACAAAGTTTGTAATTGTTCCATCAATTTCTCAGCACGTGCCACACCGTTATTGACATAACGTGCTTCGCCACGAGCATTTAATAAAAATGTAGTCGGCACACTCATCACGCCCCAAGTTTTGGCGAGGTCAGGGCGTTCGGTGGCATCAATTTCCAGTACTTGAAATGTATCACCATACGTTGAAGTTAGTTTATCTAATGCAGGGCGTTGAATGGTTTTGCATGGAACGCAATCTGGCGTGGTGAAATATACAATCACTGGTTTATTGGGCAAAGGATTCAATAAAGAATTTATATTATTACCTGCACGAGATAATAATCTCTGGTTAATAAACCAATAAAGTACCAATCCTAAAAATATAATACCAATGGCAAAAGCGAAGCGCAATAAAATCTCAGAACTCATACACTTGCACTCGCTTTCGGTTTCGCGCCAGGGATTACTCCAGCTGGAGCTTGTTTACCAAACCCCGGCACACCTAATCTGGCTAACCAATAATAGACCGCACAACCGACACAAAATCCGCCAAAGGCATTGAGTGCTGCCAGTGCAATCACAATCCAAACTAATGTCCAACCTAAAACTGTTGCGCCAGAAAATAATGCAATGGAACCTGCTGTTAGAAATAAGAATCCAACGATTTGCGAAAAACGATGTGGTTCGGGATTATCATCCAAAATATCAGGCTTCATCCATCCGCGTGGCTTCAAAATGGATTTGTAAATAATCCCAAAGCCCGGTGTTTTCAATATAGAACCAACTCCCATAACTAGAGCAACAAACGCCGCCAGAATTGGTTGATTCAAAATATAAGCCAAAATGCTAATGCCGATAATAAAATATTGATTTGTTCTGAGAATTGCATGGTCTACTTTTTGTAAAGTTTGTGTTGTCATATTAATTATCCTATTTTATTTTTTAGCCACAGAGAGCACAGAGATTTTTGAGAAAACCACTTAAGAATCTGTAAAACTAAGAGATTAGTATTTCTTCTTCCTCATACTTCGTTCTATCTTCCACCAAACGCCACGAACGATGATCAACGGATTTTCCTTTATCCACGCGTGTGATTACATATGAAAAATTTGGTTGCGCCCATTCACGGTCAAATTCAGATGGCACATTTGGGCAATCAGGATGTGAATGAAACACGCCAATGATATTTAAATTTAATTCATCCGCTTTCAATTCGGCTTTGAAATAATCTTGCTCCGTAATCAAAAAGCGATTATGACGGGCTTCATCTTCACGCGCATTCGATAACGTCAAAATTTCTTTCACTTCATTATTTTTTCCAAGCAAAAATCCTGCTCCCTCTTCGGGATACGCCGCTTCAAGATGTGAATTTATCTTTTCAATCAATGTTTTTGAAATTTCTATTTCCATAAATTTTTATCACTCAAATATTTATAACCAGCATCAGGGAAGACTGTCACAACCACACCTTCGTCCAATTGACTGGCAACTTCAAGAGCCGCGACAGCCGCCGCACCAGATGATATTCCAACAAACAGACCTTCTTCTCGCGCCAAGCGACTCACCATCTCACGTGCCGCTTCAGTCTGGACTTCAAGTGGTTCGCCAGCCAGAGACTCATCATAAATCCCCGGCTTGATGGCTGTCGGCATGTGCTTAAGTCCTTCCAACCCATGAAACGAAGCATCTGGTTGAAATGCAATCACTTTTACATGTGACAAATGTTCTTGTAAATATTTTCCAGTTCCCATCAGCGTGCCGGATGTTCCCAAACCCGCCACAAAATGAGTCACAGTCGCATTGGTTTGCACAAGAATTTCAGGTCCAGTAGATAAATAATGCGCTTGCCAATTGGCTGGGTTGTTATATTGATTTGCATACCAATATAAATCTGGATTCTCTTGTGCTAATTCTCTTGCTTTAAGAATCGCACCATCAGAACCTTCTAATGGGTCTGTAAGCACAATTTCTGCACCTAAGGCTTTGAGAATAGATATTCTTTCAGCACTGGCATTGGCAGGCACTGCCAATGTGACCGGGATTCCTAACGCCGCACCAAATGTCGCATACGAAATTCCCATATTGCCAGAAGTTGAATCTAATAAGCGTTTGCCGTTGTCCAAGTCACCATTTGCAATGGCGGTTTGGATAATATTTAATGCGGGTCTATCTTTGACGGAACCGCCGGGGTTAAACCATTCAGCCTTAGCAAAAATTTTCACGCGCTGATTCAAGCCTCCACTGAGTCTGCGAAGCGGAAGGAGTGGCGTATCTCCAACATGGGCAGGTAATCCATCAAGTGGAATGGGGTTTGATTCAGTTAATCGAAAATCTAGTAAAGTCATTTCATCCTTTATCAAGTTAAATCAAAAGCAGTCAACGGGTAAACAAAAAGACGGCGAAAACGCCACACACATTGCAGAATTTGCAAGCGGGGGTCGCTCTACCGTCTGATTCCGTTGACTGCGGAGGGGTCTATCTCAGCGGCGGCTACGAGCCCCGCGATAGACACAAGCAATAAAAGTTCAAGTAAGTATTCATAGTTGATAAGATGTGGGCTATTTTACTTATCTTACGCGATTTGTCAATGATGAAAATTTGTATAGCCTAGTTAATTGTCTGACGTATTCTCACAAATATAAAATCACTTGTATTACATCTATATCAAATTATATATATGAGAACATCGTCAAGAAAACGTATCCTCATCGTATAGCGGTTTTGATTGACGATTAAAAAGCGGATAAGGTAAAAACGCGCAAACGGAGGTTCTATGTTCAAACGTGTTTTTTCATTTTTGCCTGTCCTCGTTTTCATTGCATGTGCGCCAGATATTACAAACCCTGATGTGCAAGCGGCGGTGATTAATTCTCTTACTGCAACATCATGGACTCCAACACCTGTCACACCTTCTGCAACACCTGAACCCAATACAGCCCGCATCGTTGAAATCTTAAACGAAGTCATCATCGGCTCAGACCCCTTATCCGAAACAGTTGTAGCAAAATATAGTGTCATCGATGCAAAGGTGATTCTCGATGTCACCACCCAACAAGCCAGCACATTACGAATCCATGTAGATTGCGATTGGGTTTATTCAGATAATTGCACACCTGAATCAACTTTTGTGATTTTGATGTACGCCTTTTCAGAACATGATAAAGTCATCGAACGGATTCAAAATCAAATCCCCGCTTCAATTCAGACGCTGGAACTGGTTGCCTTCGAGCGAATGACTCAAACCGCCAGCATTTTCATCCTCTGGAAAGATGTATGGGATTTTGCCCTCGGCAAAATCAACGGCAATCAACTTGGGTCAAGGATGATGCGTTCTGTGGGAATGCCGTGATGAGGAGCTAATTGTTATTAGGGTCACGTATCAACCATACCGCCATGCCCGCCCCCACAAATGCCGCGATGATTAATATAATCACCAACAAGCGTGAATTTGACGGGTTAGAAACATCAGTATCTAAATTTTCAAGTGTTGACGTAATGACAATTTGAGTCGAAACAGAAGTTGGAATACTTGTTACTGTAGCAATTGAAGTATTTGTGGCTTGAATCGTTAGAGTAGGTCCAACGGTAGAAAGTGGTGGAGGAACATTTTGCAACACCAATAAATTTTGTCCCTGATAAATCGTCAAATCTTCACCTAAATTATTCAAAGCTTGAATGTTTTTTATGGTTGTGCCATACGCAATCGCAATACTCCACAAGGTTTGACCATATTGCACTTGATGATACACATTCCCATTTGCATCGGCAGTGTTCAATGTAATCGGCACCATGTATTGACTCACTCCCGCCGCTTCACCCGATGTACCAGAGACACCTTCAAGAATCTGTGGCGCGGTGCTTTGCATTTGACCATTTGATGTGGAGGCGGCAGTATCAACTGCATAATAATAAGCACCACCTGACTGCGAAATTCCTGCACCAATATGTGTAAAATTCTGTGAAAGCATAGTGTTCATGTGGGCATCATCTTGCCAGCCAGGTGGAACACCATTCCATTCTAAGTAACCATTGCTATATAAAATATTTTCGGCGCGAAACCCACCTAAAGATAAATCACCAGATAATGGAAAGCCTAATGAAAGTAATTGCTGTGTATATGTAATTCCGCCGGGGCGAGCATGTGTCACATTGCCTGTCGCCGCCATGTAATCGGCTTGCGATTGTGCAGACTGCATCAAAATTGGATGTGTTGTTAAAGGTGCAAGTCCGTATGAAACACGCAAATTATTTACTGTTTCAATCATTTGCGCAGGCGTAGTGATAGGATAGCGAGCAGGCATTGCAGAAACTTCTTTTGAAGAAAACACATTCAAAAGAGTCAAAGTTAATAAAAGCAAAATAAAAAATAAATTTATTCTTTTCATACTGTATCTAACATTTTTTTCAAAGTATCTATCAAACGGTCAATGTCACGTTTAGAATTATAGCCTTGGACGGATGTACGAATTAATTTGTTCCCGTGCCAATCAATGATAGGAACTTCAATACGAAATTCATCATACAACTTCTGTTTAAAGGATAAAACATCAGTATTAACTGGAAGTGAAGAAACTGTCATTTGGGCGAACCAAATTTCAGGGTCAGTATGAAGCGGGGTTTGTTTTATCACATCATGGATGCCATACCAAGCCTCCACAGCCAATTGATGACATGCGCTTCTTACTTTGACCCAATCCTGCTCTTGCTGGTATGCAATTGCCTTCGGGACAGTTAAAAACGCCGCGATGTCGCGCGTGCCTTGCCATTCATGTTCATCCACAAATTTTGATTTACTCGGCATTTCAGATTCATATCCCCACGAAACGATTAAAGGTTTTAACAAATGTTGTATTTCAGGTCGGGCATACAAAAAACCTGCACCCTTTGGCGCACACAACCATTTATGCAAATTGCCTGCATAAAAATCTGCGCCAAGCAAATCAAGATTCAATGGGATTTGACCTGGCGCATGCGCCCCATCAATAATCGTAACAATATTTTTCGTCTTTGCAAATTGAATAATTTTTTTTATAGGGAAAATTGTGGCGGTTGGTGAAGTGATATGACTCAAGAAAATGATTTTTGTATTCGATGTAATACCTCCCAAAAAGGATTTTACAAAATTATCATATGAGGTCAAATCTACTTTTTGATTGATATACGTAAAGCCTTTTTCTTTTGAGAGAAATCTCCAAGTTCGATCCAACGCGCCATATTCATGATTCGTAGATAAAACTTCATCGCTTGTTTTCAAATCCAATGAGCGTGCCACGGCGTTCAAACCAATCGTGGCATTTTGAACATAAACTAAATTTTCTGCACGCGTTCCTAAATATTTTCCCAACATTTCACGCGAAGCCATCATTAAATCATTATGCCGCCTGCCTAAAAATTCAACCGGCTGATTCTCCAATTCTCTTTGCCAGCGTTGATATTCTTTGAATACAGGCTTTGGTGTTGCTCCAAACGAGCCGTGATTGAGAAAAGTAATAGAAGGGTCAAGTAAGAAATCTTTTTTGAGATTAAACATTCTATAATCTTAATCGAAAATAGTATGGGTATAATCTTAATCATGCCTTTCAACTTATTTCGTCAATCCGACATCCCCGAAAGATATCGTTCCAACTTCACAAACCTATATCTCGACATAGCATGGTTCGGCGTGTTAAGTGGCACCGCTATAAACTTTCTGAACATTTATGCTGCACGTTTAGGTGCAACTGGTTTACAAATCGGTTTACTTACTGCCGCCTCGGCAATCGTCAATTTATTTCTCGCCATTCCCGCAGGGCATTGGATAAGCAAACGCCACACAGGTCGTGCAGTTTTTTGGTCGTCGGTTTTATTTCGCATCGGCTATCTCTTTTGGATTCCACTCCCCTGGATTTTTGATGAACAAGGTCAAATCTGGTCATTAATTGTGATTACATTCTTAATGGCAATTCCACTCACACCATTAGGTGTAGGCTTCAATGCGTTATTTGCAGAAGCCGTTCCAGACCAATATCGTGCACGCGTGGCAGGCACACGCAACGTCACCTTTGCAATTGCATACATGCTTTCATCTTTGATTGCAGGCTATATTTTAGATAACACACCATTCACCGAAGGATATCAAATCATTTTTGCTATTGGGGCATTCGGTGCCGCGATGAGTAGTTATCATATTTATCACGTCAAACCATTGGAAGAAAGAACACCGCCTCTTTCTGAGTTGATGCCTGATTCTGCTATCAAATCTGATTCCTCTCTTCGGCTTGATATTTGGAAAACTCCGTTTCGCAAAATCTTGCTTTCATTATTATTTTTTCATCTGACTCAATATATAGTTACACCATTGTATGCACTTTATCTTGTCGGTGAACTAAATCTCAATGACAGTCACTTTGGAACAGGTACCGCCCTATTCTATTTGACCGTATTGCTTTCGTCCACGCAATTAGGAAGAATCGTGCAAAGATATGGTCACAAAAAAGTGACAGGTTGGGGCGCGGTCGGAGTCGGTTTCTATCCATTAATGATGGCTTTTTCACAGGATGCATTTCAGTATTATTTGCTTTCTTTCTTTGGCGGATTTTTATTCGCACTAGCCAATGGTGCTTATGCCAACTACATGCTTGAAAATATTCCTCCACACGACCGTCCATCTCATTTGGCTTGGTACACCATAATTTTGAATTTTGCCATTCTAACCAGTTCCTTAATTGGTCCAATGGTCGCAAATGTAATTGGAGTTGCACCTGCCTTAGCTTTATTTGGATGTATGCGTTTTCTATCAGGTTTCTTCATCCTAAGAAAATAATTACTCCTAATCATGCTAAAATCACTGCATGTCTGATGAAATAAAAATTGTCGCTAACAACCGCAAAGCCAGTTTTGAATTTACATTACTCGAAAAATTTGAAGCAGGCATTGCTCTGCAAGGCTCAGAGATTAAGTCTATTCGCGCAGGTCAAGTCAGCATTCAAGAAGCATATGTGGATGTAGAAAATGGTCAAAACGCTTGGCTTCTGGAAGCACACATCGCCCCCTACGACCAAGCAGGGAAATTTTTTAATCATGACCCGAAGCGTAAACGCCGTTTGTTATTACATAAGAAACAAATTCGTGAACTTTGGAATAATGTCCGCATTAAAGGTATGACGATTGTTCCAACAAAAGTGTATCTCAAAGATGGGCGTGCAAAAGTAGAAATTGCACTTGCCAAAGGTAAAAAAGCCTACGACAAACGTGCTACCATTGCCAAACGTGATGAAGCACGAGATAAAGAACGCGCGATGAGAGTTAGGTAGTTTACTAGATAACAAGTCAACTAACCGACAAGGAAACTAATATTATGCCTCCCTCAACTATCGGTGGAATCAACTTATTACCAGAACGTGAAAAACGAGCGATGTATTCACGCTATATTCCAAAAGCACTTTTGGAGAAATTCAACATCCCACCGCTTACTTCTGCGGCTGGACATAATTTGTTGCAATTTAATTTTGCAAATGGCTCTACTGATGTTGAAATGAGATTGTTTCATCAAGTAGATTTCCCAGACCCGATTCTCTACGCCCACATGACCGACACCATAAGCGGACAAATTCATATTTTGCTTTACATTTTGAATAACCCTGAATCACCACGCTATGATGTAGATAAAATGCCAGATGGCTCACCAACAAAATTTGGAATTCTAAAAAGAAATATCGAGGCTGAAAAAAATGCTTTAGAGGGTGGGCTGGCACCAGGCCAAATAAGAGGCGGATTGCGGATGTTAGGTCAAGCGATTGAAAAGTTTGAAGAGTTCGCTACCATGCTGGGTCACGACATGTATTTCATCGAGCCGTTGTATTATCACAATGCAATTATTTTTGAACGCTATGGATTTGCCTATCAAGTAGGGAAACGATTAATGGAAAGTATTCATGCAGGCTTTCAACCTGATGGTGATTTATATGCTCAGCTTGATGATTCGAATCCGTTTCGTTTGAAAGATGCCGCCGATAGCATTCGTAAACGTTCATGGGCAATACATGATGGTATCTTAGGCGAACCCTTTACAAATGTGACTATGTATAAAAGAGTTGGCATTCATGCAGGTTTGGATACAACCAAAAAAGCTGAATGGTAATTATTTTTCTTTCAAAATAATTTTCACAACATCTTCAACTGTTTCTTGATTCCACTCCCCGACTTCCTGCGAATATTTATCTTTTAATTTTGCCACACGTTGGCGGGTTTCTTCTGATGTGCCACTTTGACTTAACACATAAGAGAACAAATTCCCGCATAACTCAATTTGATTTTGTTCATCAGCTAGTAAAGCAAGTGCGGCGAGAATATCTAACATCAATTGGGCATCACCAATTTGCTTTGCAAGTTTTAGTGCGTTAAAGAATTGTGTTTTTGCTTCACTATAATCTTTTACTAACAAACCTACATCTCCCAAACCTGCTAATGCAACTGCTTCGCCACGTTGGTCGTTGATTTTTCTTTTCAAAACAAGACTTTCTGATAACAATTTCTCAGCAAGTTTATAGTCGCCTTGCCTACCTGCCAATTTACCAGCATTGCCAAGCGTTGTTGCCGCTCCATGAATATGGTCTTGCGTTTTGAAAATTTCACTACTTTGTATGTAGTAACCTTGCGCCTCTTGATAATTGCCTTGTACTTGCAATAAATTTCCTAAATTATTTAACACCATTGCCGCACCAATTTCGTCTTTCATCGTTTGATAGGTTTCAAATGCGCGTTGAAAATAATTTCGGCATTGTTCATAATCCCCTTTTACTTTTGCACAACTACCTAAAAAGTTTAATGAAAATGCCATGCCATCCAAATTATTTTCATTTTCAGAAATTTGTAAACTTTCTTGCGCCAAATCCATTGCGTGAACATAATCACCAGCATAATAACTGGTAATTGCAAGCGAATCTAAAACACGCGAACGGCTGGCGGGGTTATTTAAGGAATCTAATAAAGTTGAGGCTTGTGTTAAATCTGCATTGGCTTTTTCTAATTGACCAATTTGTGTGTGCATCCGCGCCTTACGACTCAATAATTCAACAGCAAGCCCATGTGTTTCATTTTGTTCAGGATTAAATATTTTTTCTAAAATGTTTGCAAATAAATCAACGCCTTCTTGAAACCAACTTTGTGTACTAAAAAAATTATGCAAAATTCCTGAGGTTTGTTCTAACTCATTCAACATATTTTTTTCTGCCGCATCTAACCAAGTACGAGATATATTATCTCTTTCAGGTCGAATGACATTGCGTTGCTCAGGTGTTCCACCATCACCGAGTTGAATCAAAAATGTCAGATAGTAAGATGTGTGTCGCGCTGAAACAGTTTCCAAGTCCGCAGATGAAGCGGATAATTTTTCCGAAGCATATTGCAAAAGTAGCGGATGAATATCATAACGACCATCAGGATGTTTTTGTAAAAGTGATTTGTCTACCAGTGTAGATAAAAGAACTTCTGCGCTTCCTTCTTGTGGATAATTGTTACTGCTATTTTGCAGAATCACCGCCTCAACTGCTTCGAGCGTGAAGCCGCCCCGAAAAATAGAAAGCTGTGCAAAAGTATTTTGCTCATCGGCATTAAGCAATGACCATGAACGCTCAAACACAGCCCGCAAACTTTTATGACCTTCTGACATATCAGGATATGGACTCGCAAGAAAATCCAAATCAGTTTTGATTTGCTCAGCGATTTGCTCACAAGAATAATTTCGCATCCATGCCGAAGCCAACTCAATTGCCAATGGCACACCATTTACCAAACGACAAATTTGCGCCACAGATTTTTTATTGGCATCATCTAAAGAAAATGTTTGTTGAACTCTTTGTGCATTTTGTGAAAATAAAGTGACAGCGCTATAATCTTGTGGAGAAAATGTATCTTCGTCAGGGACATCCAAGCCATTAATATCAAACACGATTTCGTTAAATAAATTCAAACGTTCGCGCGTTGTAACCACTAATTTCACATGTGGGACTTCTCGTAACATTTCAACAATAAAAGCAAGTGCTGTCCCGCTTTCGTTCATCAAATGTTCAAAATTATCTAAAATGAGTAAAACTTCGCGGTCTTTCAAAAAGTTGAGCAATTGTTTTTGAAGTGAATCTGTGCCTTGAAATACAAAACCAATTGCTTCAGCAATGCGCAAGGGGATATCTTGTGATGAATGAATCACTGCCAATGGAACAAAACTAACGCCATGTAAAAATTGAGCAGGCTTTCTTTCAACTAAAGAATGAGCCATTGCAACAGCCAAACGAGTTTTTCCAATTCCGCCAGTACCAACCAATGTCACCAAACGAGTTTGGGAATTGATTAATAAGTTTTCGAGTTTTTCAATTTCATTTTTACGCCCCAAGAAGTTACTTGAAAAATCTGGCAAATGGATGGTAGGTGGAATATCAATTTGTTGTAAGCGTTGAAACAAATCAATGGTTGCAGATGAAGGTAATACACCCAAATCTTGTTTCAATTTTTGTTTTAGGGTTTGATAACAAGTTAAAGCCGCATTTTTTTGACCCGTCCGCATCAATGCCCACATTTGAGCACGGCAGGCTTCTTCATCGTAAGCATCAAGTTTTTGCCAACGAGTGGCTGAAAGCGTGGCTTCTGTATATTTTGCTTGACCAAGATAAAACTGAGTCAAGAGGCGAAAACCTTCACGTGCAAAGCGTTTTAAGCGTTCACGTTGCAAAACCACCCATTCCTCAAAGCCTTGCCCATCTCGTAAATGAAAGCCTTCTAAAAAATCCCCATGATACAAATCTAATGCACTTTGCAAAGCCAAAGCATCTTCTTCATTTTGTGGCATACGGGCTTGATCGGGCAAGCCTAAAATTTTTAATTGCGTTTCAAATTCATCAATATCTAATTCAAAATCAATTTCATGGTTGAACGCCAATGAATCACGCGTGATAACCAAATAATCATCTAATTCTTTTCGGAGTGAGGTAAGGCTGGTGCGTAAATTTGTGAGACCTTGCGTAGAAGAACGGTCTGCCCACAAAAGTTCTGCCAATGTTTCG
Source organism: Anaerolineales bacterium UBA2317 (assembly GCA_002345215.1). Classification (GTDB taxonomy): domain Bacteria; phylum Chloroflexota; class Anaerolineae; order Anaerolineales; family Villigracilaceae; genus Villigracilis. Next base: position 220,652 of record DDVH01000052.1, on the reverse strand, counting down.
CGTGCAATTGGGCGGCGATTGCAAACCAAATATAAAAATAAAGCCTCTGCCGCACGCGAAGAAAATCCCTCAACCCTCTTTTTACCTTTCCGAATCGCAACATCACCGAATAAAGTCAGTCGAAGTTTGGGTGGCATATATCTCTAAGCGTTTTCTAAGCGGGGGATTCATATAGTTGGGATTATGACCAACTTAACCCAACAATCCGATTATAGCACGCACACGCCTCAACCTTCGGGGAAACCTGCTTCAACGCGGGAATATCATGCCTTTCTCTTACGTGTTTGGTGTGAAGATGAAACCTCAACATGGCGTGTTCAAGTGGATAACCCTCACACGAGTGAAACTTTTTTCTTTTCTAGTATAGAAAATTTATTCACTTTCTTAGATGTGATTATCGCCAAAGAAAAAGAGGAAAAATGAAAGCATTCACCAAAACTATCAATGTTTTGTTATGTGCATTTTTAATGGCTAGTTTCACAACACCTGCACATGCCTCAAGCATCACCACAATTGTGGATAATAGCGGCAATGTAGGCTCGCATACATCTTTAGCCATCAACAGCAAAGGCTTACCTGTTATTAGCTATCACGACATCACAAATGGCACATTGAAGTTAGCCATTTGCCAAGATGGAAAATGCAAAAGCAGAATAATCACATCCATAGACAATGAAAAACAAGTTGGGTTTTACACATCTATTAAATTAAATAGCCGAGATTTCCCAATCATCAGTTATTTTGACCAAACTAACGGTGATTTACGCCTCATCCTTTGCAAAGACAAAGTCTGTCAAAAATCCATTATCAAAGTGTTAGATAACGAAGGAATTGTTGGTCAATATACTTCACTCGCCCTCATTAACAACGAAATTCCTATCATCAGTTATTTTGACCAAACCAATGGTGTTTTGAAATTAGCAATCTGCCATGATGCGGATTGTAAAAATAAAACCATCAGCATAATTGATTCAAATGAAAATGTTGGCACAAATTCTTCACTAGCACTCACGCAAGATAATTTACCCATCATCAGTTATTTTGACCAAGCCAATGGAGATTTGAAGTTAGCAATCTGTCGAGAATTATTTTGTGAAAACAAAATTATCCTCACATTAGATAGCAAAGGAAATGTCGGTGGAGATACATCTTTAGCGCTAACAAAAAATGGCCACCCCATCATCAGTTATTGGGACGCCACAAACAGTGATTTGAAATTAGCAACTTGCTTAAATCAAATCTGCTCACAAAAAATAATCACACGTGTTGATAGTGAAGGGAGTGTTGGCTTTAATACTTCGCTTGTATTAAATAGTAAAGACTTACCCGTCATTAGTTATCTCAATAGCACCAAGGGAAACTTGAAAATTGCGGTTTGCTCCAATATAGATTGCACCACAAAAACTATTACGAGTTTACATAACAACAGTCAACTGGGGTGGTTCAATTCATTAGCATTAAATCAAAAAGGCTATCCTATCATCAGTTATTATGACTCAAGCAATAGTTACTTAAAAATTTCAGTCTGTAGTACCGCAACTTGCACTAGAAAAACATTTGCAGATGTTGAATCTACAGCAACAAATTAAAATAAAAAGACTAGTGAGAACTCACTAGTCTTTTTATTAGTAGCGGGGGCAGGACTTGAACCTGCGACCTTCGGGTTATGAGCCCGACGAGCTGCCACTGCTCCACCCCGCATCGTTTATGAAGCCCGCCGATATTACCAAGTTTGTACTAAAAAGTCAAGCAGACTTATAAAAATTGCAAATTGATTTTGTCATCAAATAGTACTATAGATTAAAAGCATTTATGATGATTTAGTGTATAATGCAAAAACCTTAACAAACTTAAAAAGCCCACCATTATTAATTTTAAGGTCATTAAGGTAAATCAAAGTCAGGTGTTCTCAATCAAATTATGAAAACCACCACCTTATTGGTGATAGAAGCCAAACACGCAGAAATCCCTTCTTTTGCAATGGACTTGCAGAAAAAGGGATTTGATGTCCATATCGCACAAAATGGCAGTAAAGCAGTCTCACGTCTTAAAGAAGTAAGCCCAAGTTTAGTTGTCGTCAATGCCGCATCCATAAGAAGTACGGGGATTAGAATTTGTCAATCACTTCGTGAAAAAGATTCAAAGCTACCTATCATCTTAATACTTGAAGATGAAATCGAAGTCAACAAAGATTTAGCCGATGCGGTTTTAGTTTTACCATTCACAGTACAAAAATTAGCGAATCGAATCAAACCACTATTGCCCGGTGATGGAAAAAATGTTTTACACGTTGGTCCCATTCGTTTGGATTTAGAAAAACGTCGTGTGCGTTGCATGGGTAAAAGCACAAAACTGACTCCGCGCCTTGTTACTTTGCTTCAATTGCTTATGGAAAAACATGGCGAGGTCGTTGAACGCGAACCATTATTCAAAAAAGCGTGGGAAACCAATTACACAGGTGATACACGCACGCTTGATGTGCACATCTCATGGCTTCGTCAAGCCATAGAACTCGACCCTGATAATCCAAAACTACTCAAAACTATTCGCGGTGTTGGTTATCGTTTAGATGTGTAATTGAAATTGCTTGCCTTCAACAGTGATTAATCGGATGCAGACCTTGCCTCCGATTTTTATTTTTAATTCCATCGGAATCTCCCCACTTCTTACATGACGTTGAGCCTGAGCAACGCTTTTGAACACTTTCCCATCCCAAGCAGAATCAACTTCCCAAAAATCTACATGCAACGAAGTTTGGATTTGAATCCTATCACCCACGATTTTGACTTTTATCTTTTTAGATTTATTGGCAACTTCGTTTTTTATAGCCAAATCACGCTCAAAAGTAAATACAGATTTTGTCTCTGACAATCTCGCTCGCAAAGTCTGCACTGCTCGCATAGATTCATCACATGCAATAAATTTTCTTCCATGTTTCGCGGCAACTAATGATGTTGTGCCAGAACCTGAGAAAAAGTCTGCCACCAAGTCATTTTTGTTGGATGAAGCCAGAATAATACGCTCTAACAAAGCTACTGGTTTTTGGGTAGGATAACCCGTTCTTTCACTATGCAAACGCGCTACAACAGGGAAATACCACCAATCTTCCGGGACTTTTCCACGTTCTAAATCCGGGACTTTGCCAAAGCCTGCCTTTGGTGATGACTTAAAAGTAGTCACCGTACTTGGGCTATATGGTTCACGAACATCATCAGCATTGAAGACATAATTTTTACTTTTGGCATACATCAAAATCGTATCATGTTTTCGATTGAAAGCCGAGCGAATTGGAGAGGGTCCGTGATATGCCCAAATGATTTCGTTGATGAAATTTTCAGCACCGAAAATTTCATCTAAAATCAGTCTGGCATACGCGTCAGCGTGCCAGTCGAGGTGGAGATATAAAGTTCCAGTCGGAGAGAGCAGTTTCCACATCAGTGTGAGGCGTTCGTATAAAAATTGCAGATATGAATCTATATCATTCCAAGAATCATGATAGCCTTCTGCTAATTTCCATTTGGAAGGTTTACGCGAATCTTCACCTTTGCCAATGCGGGCAGAAAATTTTCTATTTGTGAAAAATGGCGGGTCGGCATAAATCAAATTGATTTTGTTTTCGTATTCAAGTAACAACGCCGCCATTACATTTAGATTATCCCCAAGAATCACGCGTCCATCAGCACGAGACTTTGGATAACCGCGACCTTTTGGAAACGTAATAGAATCTTGAATAAGAGTAGCAGGTTGAACCGAAGAAAGATGCTTGCCCGTCCAGTTGAAAGTTGGCATGAATGTATTTTATCTTTAGTGTGGTTAAAAGTATACGCCGCGTCAATTCAAATGACGCGGCGCAATTTTACTATATCAATCTATTAATAATGAATATCCACTACAGTGCCAAGCCCGCGTGTGGCGACAGCATCGGGCTTTGAAACTGGCATTGCCCAACGGAAGAGCCAATTGGCTTCGTCATTGCGCATGTTGATACAACCTTTGCTCATGGGTGTGCCAAAATTTTCATGCCAATATGTGCCGTGAAAAGCATGTCCTTGACGTGTGAAGAATAAAGTCCACGGAACACCGGGCAAAACATAATTATCCACATCAGCGAGCAAGTTACCACTGGTTTGTGAACTGAAATAACTATAGCCCATGTGTTTGGCTGGGACTTTATCTAATATTGAATACTCACCTGCCGGGGTTGTGGTTGGAATTCCCGTTCCACCAGTTGGGTCGCCTGGAATACCGGATGCAATATTGGTTTCAAAAACTATATTGCCATATTCATAAGCATAGACCATTTGAGTTGAAAGATTTAACTCAATTCGTTTTTGTTCGTATGGCACTTCTGGTGAAATAGGCGCAAGATATTCTGGCGGGAAAATTCGCATGTGAATAGCAGGCACATAATAAGAAACGTTTGAATCGAGTTCATCAAAAATTCGATACCAAGCACCTTTGTAATCTGCCATTTCAGGACCTTCTTCTACTGCCTCAATCCAATGCACTGAACCGTAATACAAAGGTGGCGACAATGGTTGCCAACCAAACGCCTGTGAAAAACGATATGGTGTTGTAAACGGCACCGAAATATCACCTAAAACGCGCGTGTCTTCTGGAATAGATGAAAGTGGCGTTTGATAAATTGTTTTTACCTTTTGCAAACGTCCACGATGAATGTATCCGCCCCAGACGCGATACCAAACTGGGTTATGAAGCGGAAGCGGAGCGGTCACTTCTTCATAGACATGCACCAATTCATCACGATACCAAGTAGATTGAATTTGGCTTTCATCGGTTGCGGCTTTACGAACAGGCATTTCAGCCGTTGCAATTCGAACTACAAAACTATCATCAAAATCGGTAAGCCCGGGCAAAAATGGTGAAAAAGCCAAACCACCTAAAGTCAGCCCGCTTAATTTGAGAAAATCTCTACGAGAAAATTTTTTGTTCATGCCCAAAATTGTACCTGAGAAAGTTTAAGATTTAATGAGAGAAAATTAGTCGCAGAGAAAAATGAGAAAAAGAATTAAGAATCTCTGTGACCTCTGTGTTCTCTGTGGCTAAAGCCCTTAAAACAAAACTGCCTCCCAAAATGGAAGGCAGTTCGAATATTCAATTGTTATTTAATTATGCTTCCACTGTTTCTACAATCATATCTTTCAACAAAATTTCAAGCGCCATTGAATGTCCACAACGTTTGTGCGTGAGAAAAAACTCACAATCACAAGTAAATGTACCATTGTTATACGTTACATGATGGTCATTATTATCCCCATGAAAAGTAAGGTCAAACTGATTAAAACGAAACCGTTTTCTATCCTCAGCATATCGTTTTGCTTTCTCTAACTTACCAATCAGTCCGTAGTCCATGGCAGGTCTCCTTTTGAAATAAAATAAAAAAAGACACGCACAAATATTCGCGTGTCTTTACTCAACAAAGTTTTTTTATCATCTCGAAATAAGCGCATAACGGCATTACCTCTATAATGCGAGTATAGTCCTTTTCAATAAAAAGTCAATCACTAAATATGCTTTGTTATGATTTCGTATGGGAATTGTAGGGTCTATTTAATTTTAGACATTCAATTTCTAAAACAACTCTAATTTGACTACGCGCATCACACTTAACGGGAAACTTGATTCTACAATTTCAACTTTTTACTAGCCCACACACTCACCCACGTTGTAAGTCCGCACAAAATTGTCCCCCATGCCATATCCACTACAGTGACCAAAAGGGTCCAATCACGTAAAGTTGCTAAGTTGGTTAAATCATACGTTGCGTACGTGATTAATCCGAACAGTGCGCCACGAATTAAATAATTTGAATTATTGCTTTTCACAGCTGGCTCAACGACAAAAAATAACAAACCGTAAATATATAACAAATAAAAAATCCCCGCCGCGAGGAAGTTCGCATCCTCCGCCATCAAATGCCCAATTTGAGAACGATAAAATGACGGTGCAACAAGTCCAAGCCAGAATGAGTCAATGGCAAGAAAGGTGATTAAGGTAATGAAGTAAAGTTTAATATTCATCTATTATTTTTTCTTCTTAGATTTTGTTACTTTCTTCGGCTTAGATTTTGTTACTTTCTTCGGCTTAGACTTCGTAACTACCTTTTTCTTAACTGCTGGTTTCTTCTTTACAGTTTTTGAAGTAGAAGATTTCTTGACAACAGGCTTTTTCACTGTTGATTTTTTAGTTACTTCATTTTTTATTTGCTTTTTCTTCGTAACTGATTTCTGCTTTTTGCTTCCTGCTTTCTGTTTCTTATTTACTGCTTTCTTCTTCAAAACTTTCTTAGCAACCGCTTTCTGCTTAATTTCCTCTTTACTGCCAAACATCTCTACCCACGTTTCATCCATAGATTTAACGCCTGCTCCATTTAACTTGCTATTCACGATTCCCCATTCATTTGAATTGACAAAACGAAAATCCATGAAGGCGTGGCATTGATACGCACCGAGTTCTACATACAAACCCATTTCTCGAATATCTTTACAAGAGCGGATGTATTCCAGTTGTGAAGCGTAATCTTTGAAAATAACATATCCACTTTTGGGCAGGCTTAAACCTTCAGCCAATTGACTGCGTTTGAGTTTGCCACTGGATTTATCTAATGATGCGATTGAATTTTTTATCCAGCCGCGAGTGTCACCAAATTTGTTGTGATAGATAATGAGTCCGCGTTCGTCACCGAGTTTGTTGGAATATGCAAATACGTTTTCATCTTTTCCGCCGTTGAGCAGATTAAAGTCGAAGAAGAGGAAATGTTGAACATCGGCAAACAGGTTGCGGCGATGAAGAAGCGGGAAGATTCTCCATTCGTGAGCTTGAATCAAATCATCATCTTGTGTTTCATTTAATTTTGGGCGACGAAATTCCATGCCATATTTTTCGGTAAAGCCTTCAACTTGTCCGTGACCAAACATGGGCAAGCCGGGCAATGTGGCAAGCAAAGTGCAAATTCCAAAATATTTATCACCATTGCCAAATTGCTCAATGGCTGTTTTTTCATCAGGATTGTTCATGAAGTTAACATAACGCTTGAGAATTTGCGGGTCAAACTCCAACGTGTTTTTTATTGCCATGCGATATTTGGCATTATCTTCATCACGAAGCATGTGCATAAACGCAGAGTTATACACACGATGCATACCAAGCGTGCGAACAAAATAACCTTCCATTAACCAAAACGCTTCGGCGAGTAGCAATGTATCAGGCACTTCTTGTGCGACTCTATCAACCACTTCACGCCAAAATTCATGCGGAATTCTTTCTTCAAATTCGGCTTTCGATAAACCAAATTGAGCGCGTGATGGGATCGCGCCACCTGCGCCGGGTTCAGGAAACCATAAACGTTGAATATGTTTTTTGGCAAGAGTCATGGCGGCATCAAAACGTATGATGGGAAAATTTCTAGCAACGTGTAAGATGACTTGAATCACCGCTTCGCGGACTACGGGGTTGCTGTAATCAAGCTGGGCGGTATCATTCCACGGGAAAGATGTGCCGTCGTTGCCGTGATAGATATATTTCAAATCACCTGTTTGTAAATCACGGCGTTGAAAGACAACTGCTGCATCGGTTTTATCGTAATAATGGTCTTCAAGATGAATACTGACTCTTAAATCATCTGAAAGATTTTCTGATTTGAATGAATATGATGAATATGGTGAAAACGATGAAGATAAAAACCAATCGGGATGTTCAATCACCCATTGTGAATCAATGCCCATGTGATTCGGCACCATGTCGGCAGACAAGCGAATGCCTTTATCCCATGCACGTGTGCGTAAATTTTCTAAAGCATCCCATCCGCCTAAATCATTGGCAATATCATACGAATATAAAGAATACGCCGAAGCAACTGCGTCACTTTGCCCCATGCGTTGTTTTATTTTTTGCGAAGCTTTACTTCGTTCCCATAAGCCGATTAACCATAAACCTGTAAAGCCACGCGATTTTAACAAATCTAATTCTTCATCTGGAATTTCGTTGAGATACTTAATTTCACGATTATATTTTTTAGAAAGTTGAGCAAGCCAGACATACGTGTTTTTTGCTATCAAAACCAAACTTGGCATCCATGCTTGGTCTTGACTATATCTTTCATATTCTGAATATTCGGGTCCTGAAAAATTCGGCACGACGGCTTCAGCAGTCAATGTATCTGACGCAATTTGCTTGCGGATAACTTCTTCTTTGATGTAATCTAAGCCGCGTAAAATTCTGGCTGAAAATTCTTTCCCAAGTAGTTTTCCCCATTTTTCTAGCATAAATAACAATTGACCTTCTAATGAATCAGGTGAAGCGTTGATCGCTCCCATCAAAATATCGTTTAATGATTCGTCATCTGATAAGCCGGGTTGATTTGAAAAGAAGTTTTGCAATAAAGTCAAAACTTCTTTGTAAGGTGTAGATTTCAAGTTGGTGTCATCAAACAAATCTAAGTATGGCTTGATAGCTGGATTATTGTTTGCAATATTAATCAGCATCATTTCTTCAATGGCGGCAAAGCGTACACCCCGACCAAAATCACTGGCGTTTGGGAGTTTGGTAGAAAGATATGTCCCTGCCGAAATCTCACCTTTGAAGACGGCTTTGGGAGGAAATTCTTCTGTAAATTTGGTTAAGGTCAAATCATATTTTGAGCCGAGGTTAGACTGTAAATTTCCCATTGCCCGCCCCATCACGCCAGTATAACGGCTATAAAAATGCTTGAGCAGGATGTGATAGGCTTCATCCAGCAAAGAAATAGCATAAAGGTCAGAAGCAGGTACAACCGTAGAGCGAAGCGCTGACATTTGTGCCGCAAATGCCCGGGCGGAAGTCAAATCTGTAAAAACAATGTGCCCATCAGGGCGAAAAAAATCTTGAGAAAAATTGTATTTAAGGCGGGATTGGCGCTGGGTCAGCATAACAACAATGATAACCGATTAACGAATGATTTCGAGTAAAATTTATGCACATTATGGAAACATCGCTGATTCAATTCATCTTTTTGCTGTTCGTTGCCGCCTTATATTTGCCAGTCATCTTCTTTGCGATTCAACGTCGTGATGAGGGGCACGCTTTTGCAACTTGGCTCGTGATTTTATACGCTTTAATCGCCATGGTGATTAATGTTACCGAAGCGGTTTGGCAAAACCAAAGTGATGTGTTCCTTTTTATCGGTATCAATACATATATTGCTTTTACATTGACAGCAGTTTTGATGATTGCACTGCAAGCCTTTCTAAAAAATGAAATCTGGTGGTTATGGGTTGGTTTTTGGTTGTTTTGGGGGTTAGGCTTGGCATTGATTTTAACCAATGCACTTGATTTACCAGAAATCGTTTGGACAAACGGCAATTTTATTTTATATCGTTCACGCCTCGGTCCGGCTTGGGCAATTTTAGGTTGGTTGATTCTTATCATTGCGATGATTTTGAATTTAGCCAATGCAAACCGACAAACACGTCAGCCATTATTGCGTAACCGTTTAAATTATTGGCTTACCCCGATTGTATTTACTTTAATTGGTGATGTTTTATTATTTTCTGGTGTATACATCCTCGCGCAACCGTTGCGATGGTTCACGGCTATCAGCATGGCGTATGTGGTCGGCACACATTATGTTCCAGACTTAAAAAATATTTTACGCCAAGCTCTCATTTATATTCTTAGTGCAGTTGCAATTATCGGTTTTTATGTGGGCGTTTTTCTATTCATCCAAGCCGTGTTTGGCAGAACACCAAATTACAATCCCGTTTTAGCAGGCGCGTTGATTGTCTTACTTATCGTGATGATTTTTATACCATTTACAAACTTTGTTTCAAAAACAGTCACGAAATGGATGAAAGGCGACCAATATGATGCTAGCGTCACCATTCATGAATATAGTCAGAACATTAGCAATATTTTGGATATGGATAGACTCGCTAGTATTGCCGTCGGCATTATGCTTGAAGCCATGCAACTTGAACGCGGCTTTTTATTTTTGGTGGATACTGAACGTCAAGCCGATGGAAAACGTGTATATAAAATCCGCTCAGCCCGAAGCCCAGAAGAAAGACAAATCGTAGCTGTGGAATTACAAGAAGATGGAATTATCGCTTCCTATTTAACTCGTGAAGCAAAACCGCTTCTACAATATGACCTCGACCTGTTACCCGCTTTTCGAAATGCATCTGTCGTCGAGCGGAACTGGTTCGCCAAATTACATACAGAAGTTTATGTTCCTATCTTCGCAAAAAAACAGTGGATTGGTTTGTTAGCCTTTGGGGCTAAGTTAAGTGGCAATCGTTTTACAACCGCAGACTTAAACGTACTAAGCGCCCACGCCAACCAAACAGCCGTTGCGCTTGAAAATGCACGCTTGGTAGATAACTTAATGAGCCTGAACCAAGAATTACGCAGTGCCAGACGCGCCCTAGAAAGAAACAATCAAGAATTACAACGCATTGACCAAGCCAAATCGGACTTCATCAGCATTGCATCACATGAATTACGCACGCCCTTAACTGTGATGAAAGGCTACACAGAAATGATGATGGATGATAATCGTTTAGATGAAAATCTTAAGAATATGGTCAAGAAAATGAACGAAGGCACCATGCGTTTGCATGAAATTATGGACTCAATGTTTGACGTAGCCCAAATTGATTCGCGCTCACTCAAACCACATTTACAGCCTGTGGATTTGGGCAGATTAATCCACGATGTATGCGTGGAACAATCGAAGACTGCCAATGAACGAGAACAAAAAATTACCATAGCATTGCCTCCGCTTCCACAAGTGAAAGCAGACCAAAACTTATTAAAGAAGATGTTCCATCACTTAATTCGGAATGCGATTAAGTTCACACCCAATGGTGGAAAAATTACAGTGATTGGAAATCAAATTCCACCAGTTATCAATTTACCAAACGGTGGCGTAGAAATTACAATCATTGATACAGGCGTAGGCGTTGATCCAAATTTACGCGAAATTATTTTTACAAAGTTTTATCAACCCGGAGAATTAGGAAAACATTCGACTAGCAAATCACGCTTCAAAGGTGGCGGAGCTGGCTTAGGTCTGGCACTATCCAAAGGTATTATTGAAGCACATGGCGGAAAAATTTGGGTAGAAAGTCCCGGTTATGATGAAGTTAACTTCCCCGGCAGTCAGTTTCATATTATTTTGCCGTTAGAGAAATTAGAAAATGGTCAAACGCATAAAGTGAGCGAAGCCGTGAAGTACGGAATCAAAAATGAAAACGAAGTGCGGACGTAACGTCCGCACTTTTTATATCTGCTTTTTATAGACGCGATTATTTTTATATTCCACCCCGTTCAAGTTTTTCAAATCAGCGCGCATTTGTTCGGTGGTTTCAGCAACTTGAGTCATCTCCACATGTGAAAATTGACTAAACTCCAATAATGTTTTTCCCATTGCATAATAAAGCAAAGCATTTCCGCCATGCCCCTGATGCTCGGGCAAAATCCCCATACCATTCACAGAAACTGTATTGGTGCGGCGAATTTCGAGGAGAATATCAAGCAGACCGAAGGGAAACAACTTTCCCCGTGCGCGTTGAAGCGCGGCACTAACATCATGAAATGCAAATAAAAATCCAACCACATCTTCACCATGTGTAATAATTTTTATCAAACGATAATCAGCAATGGTCATAATATTTTCAACCACAAAATCAATCTCGCGTTGTGTGAGCGGATAATATTCCCAATTATTTACAAAGGCATTGTTATATGCCATGCCGATTCGGTCTGCCCATTTCAATAATTCTTTTTTACTTTTGAACGTTTTGATTTCAAGATTGCCGCGTTGCATCACACGATCAGCAATTTTTTCGACACGCTCTGGCATTTGAAATTTATCGGCTGGAAGATAACATGAGACAAAATCCACTTCTTTGATGAAACCCTGCGCTTCGATTAATTCGGGGTAATAGGAGTGGTTATAGTTCAACATGGTCATCGTCTGACGATGTTCAAAACCGAAAGTCAATGTTCCATATCCATCTAGCGGGCCCATTCCTTTTGGTCCAATTAATATATCAAGCCCGCGAGACTTTGCCCATTGAATGACTGTATCAAATAATGCATTAGCAGTTTCTTGATTATTTTCACATTCAAAAAAGTAAAAGTCGGCAGTTTTTTCGTTATGATATTGATTAAACGGTTTATTTTCAATTGCGGCGATGCGACCTACATCTTTGCCATCACGCACCGCGAGAAAAAACTCTACATCCGAATGTTCGTGGAAAGGATGTTTCTTTCGATTGAGTTGATTATAGGCATCAATATTTAACGGCGGCACCCACTGCGGACAATTTACATAAATTTGATAAGGCAATTCCACAAAACGCCTGACTTGCTTTTTATTCTCAGTATCCACTTTTTCAATAATCAGCATTCCATCCTCCGTTAGACATAACCCGTAAACTAGTAAATCGTTTTACAATTCTCCAGTATCTAGCCTGCAATTCTGCCCCATGCTATACTTGGACTATTCCACTATTGAGGCAACCCATGACAGGAAAAACTCATCAAGAAATGCTCGCCAAATATGCCGAAGCGATTGTAAAAGTCGGCTTGAATATTCGTGAGGGTCAAAGACTCATTATCACCTTAGGTGCGACGCGTGGCGTCCCGAATGAATTTGCTCCACTGGTTAGAGAAATCGCCAAATCGGCTTATTCTGTTGGTGCAAAATATGTTGACGCGATTTTTGCCGATGAAGAAATGTTACGCCTTCGTGCTCAACATGCTCCCAAAGATTCTTTTGATGCGTATTCCAAATGGCAAATTGATGCCGTTGTAGATATGATTCAAAATGGTGATGCTTTGCTTTCTATCGCAGGTTCCAACCCTGATTTGCTCGGTGGCTTAGACCCTGAAATTGTCGGCAAAATGCAAAATACTCATATCAAAAACTGGTCGCCGATAAGTGAAAAAGTAACTACCAATGCAATCAATTGGTGTGTAGTTGCCGCGGCTGGTACAGCCTGGTCACAAAAAATATTCCCAGATTTATCCGCTGAAAAAGCACAAGAAAAACTTTGGCAAGCCATTTTTGAAACCACAAGAATTGACCAACCCGACCCAATTGCCGCGTGGCAAAAACATATCGTTGCCTTGCGTGAACGTGCAAATTATTTACAAGCCAAACAATACACAGGTTTACATTACAAAGCCGAAGGCACTGATTTCACACTCGGCTTACCTTATGGACATAAATGGATAAGTGCACAATCATTAGCACAAAACGGCGTTATCTTCACTGCCAACATGCCCACTGAAGAAGTGTTTACATTGCCTGATAGAAATCGTGCTGATGGAGTCATCTCTGCCACATTTCCATTAAGTTATGGCGGCATTTTGGTTGAAGACTTCCAAGTGACATTTGAAAACGGACGCATTGTCAAAGTCACTGCCAAAAAAGGGGAAGCCGCATTAAAGAAATTAATTGAAACCGATGAAGGCTCGCAACGCCTCGGCGAAGTTGCTCTCGTGCCTGCATCTTCTCCAATTGGTCAACGCGGACATCTTTTCTACAATACTTTATTTGATGAAAACGCTTCCTGTCACATCGCCATTGGACGTGCTTACCGCTTCACGCTTACGGGCGGAGAGGAGTTTACAGATGAAGAATTTATCTCCGCTGGAGGCAACGTCTCGCTCAATCATGTAGACTTTATGATTGGCTCCAATAAAATGGATATTGATGGCATCACCAAAGATGGAAATCGTGAACCTGTTATGCGTAATGGTGAATGGGCAATACAAGTATAAAGATATTGTTTAGCCACAGAGTTTTTTTCAAAGAACTCTATGGCTAAGAAAGAAGTAAACATGGCTGGAAAAACCAAACTCAACGACGACGAAATGCTACAAGCCGAATTCAAATATATCAATCAAAATGCATTTCAAGCCAACGAAGACCGCTCCCGTTTTTCATCATATTATTTTGTGACAGTTGGCTCATTTGTTGCCGCAGTACTAGGTTCACCTTCTGTTCTTGGTCAACAAACGGTTGCGCTGGCTTTCTTTGTTTTATTTATCGTCTTAACCGTCATGGGAACTTTCACGTTAGCACAACTTGCCCGCTTGCGAGCGGCTTGGCACGAGTCAGTTGAAGCGATGAATCAAATCAAAAACTATTACATCAAAAACAATCCGAACATCAAACCCGCCTTCAAATGGTTAGATAAACAAGTGCCCCCTACCGATAAACCTTATAGCATCGCTAACTTGATTGCAATGGAAGTTGCTACCTTAAGTTCGTTAACCACAGGCACTGCCATTTATTTTTTATTATCTGCTCTTGGAAATATCAACACCATTAGTTGGTTAATCATTTTTGCTAGCGCAATTTTAGGTTACATTGCACAATGGGCTTGGTATAAACGCCTACTCATAGATGACCATGCCTAGAGATTACGAAAATCAATCACCGACTGCTTTTCAAAGACTCCCAGAAAATACACGCGATGAAGATTGGATAAAAGATTTACTTCAACACGGAAACATTGCTCGCATCGCCTCTCGCTTTGACGTACAGCCGTTTATTAATACCTCAACATTTTTCTACGACGAAACAAATCAGCGCATTATCTTTCATTCCAATATTGCTGGGCGTGTTCGCGCAAATATCCAAAAATATCCCGAAGTTTGTGTCGAAGTCAGCGAATTTGGGAAATTGCTACCCTCAAACATTGCTTTAGAATTTTCATTACAATATCGAAGCGTGCTTGTATTTGGAAAAGCCTATTTGATAGAAGATGAATTTGAAAAGAAACAAGTACTTCATCAACTCATTGATAAATACTTCGGCGACATGCAAATTGACCAAGATTATCGCTCCGCAACCGACAAAGAACTCAAACGTACATCTGTGTATGAAATCAAAATTGAGTCGTGGAGTGGCAAAGAAAACTGGAAAGATATGACCGATCAAAGTGATGAATGGTCACCGCTTGACCCAAAATGGTTTGATTTCTATAAATCAAAAAAATTTGGAGAGTAAAATGTCTGGCAGAACTGAAGAATTCAAAGTAGATGGCGAAAAGTTAGTTGCTAAAATCAAAGAACTCATTCACGAAGGCAACATTCGCAAAGTCATCATCAAAGATAAAGATGGAAAAGTGATGATGGAAATTCCAGTCACTTTTGGTGTAGTTGGAGTTTTGCTCGCCCCGCAACTAGCCGCGATTGGAGCCATTGCCGCATTGCTCACAGAAGCGACTATAGTGGTTGAAAAGACAGAATAAATGAAAATATTTACCATTATTTATTTCATTGGCATTTTCATTGAGATGGCGATTCGGGCACCCATCCGCAGAGCCCAACGCGGAGATGCTAAGTCCGAACAACGAATCACCACGCAAGAAAAAACATTGCTTGGATTGTTATTCCTCGCTATGTTTTTCATTCCAATCATTTATGCCTTCACAAACTGGCTTGATTTTGCAAACTATACATTACCTGCATGGGCAGGCTGGCTTGGTGTTGCAATTTTTGTACTTGCACTTTTCATCTTCTGGCGTGCACATGTAGATTTAGGACTCAATTGGTCACCATCGCTTGAAATCCGCGAGAAGCATGAATTAATTACAAAAGGTATTTACAAATTAATTCGTCATCCCATGTATGCCTCACAATGGCTGTGGGTCATTGCTCAACCTTTGCTTTTACAAAATTGGGTTGCAGGCTTCTTGAATTTATTAATCTTTATCCCATTCTACTTTCTACGTGTTCAAGCCGAAGAAAAAATGATGCTTGATTCTTTTGGTGAAGAATATAAAAATTACATGCAAAAAACTGGCGGCGTGATTCCGAAGTTTTAGGAAAATAATGAAATCTTATAGAAAAGAATTATGGTTTAACATCCCCAGCCGACGCGGGTTTACCAATATCACGGGTCAAGTAGAAGAGGCGTTGCATGAAAGCGGAATCAAAGAAGGCTTGTGTTTGGTCAATGCTATGATAAGCACGTGCTGAGAGATGCATTTGACTCATCACCGCCCGCATCAAATTCTGATCTTCAACCAGTGGATTGCATACTGCCTTCTATTCGGGTGACTGCAGGGACTGTGCATGGCGTTCTCAAACCACCTGCAAACACCATTGCAGATTTAGCAAGTAGTGATGAGATTCAGTCTCCGCATTTTGCAGAGGCTTTGCAATACTACCCAAAGTTGATGCACAGCACGGTTTGATGGGGTAATTATCAAAATTTACATTAAGAAATGCTTGCAAACCTTTGCCCAATTTGGCCGAGTATCTTATAATTCACCAAAGGCATTGGAAATTTAGATGATTGGTCAGAAACTCAATAACCGTTACAAAATACTCTCATTGCTTGGCGAGGGCGGAATGGGGGAAGTATACCTTGCGGATGATGAACAAACACATCAGCAAGTAGCGATCAAAATTTTAGCGCGCCAATTGACTACGCATCCTGAGTCGCTTGAGCGTTTTCGGCGTGAAGCAAAAACGCTACGCCAACTTGACCATCCTAATATCGTCAAATTTATTGATGCATTTGAGCATGAAAAACAATATGTAATCGTGATGGAATACATGCCTAGTGGCAGTTTGCATGATTTATTAAAGCAGGGACGATTATCCGTTGAACGCGCACGTGAAATTGCACTGGGGCTTTGTGATGCTCTGATTCGCTCTCATCAATTAAATATTATTCATCGCGACATCAAACCTGAAAATGTGTTGTTAGATGAAAATGGAACTCCCAAACTAGCAGACTTTGGGGTGGCTCGTTTAAGTGAAGGCACACGCATGACTCGTACTGGAACACAGGTAGGGACTCCATACTATATGTCTCCCGAAGCGTGGGAAGGGAAAAAACTAGACGCACAAGCTGATATATGGTCTTTAGGGGCTTTATTATTTGAAATGCTCAGCGGACAAATTCCTTTTAACGGGGATACGCCACTAACGGTGATGAATAAAATTTTCACCAGTGAACTGCCTGATTTGAAAAAATTACGCAAAGATGTGCCGAGTGATTTGGTTCAAATTGTTTATAGAATGTTGGCGAAAGACAAAAGTGAACGCTATAAAACCATGCGCCAGGTGGCAGTGGATTTGGAAAGCGATGAACCCGTTATCTCTTCTAAACCCGCAAAAGCTACCAAGCCTGCTCCACCCACACGCATTGTTATCCCAAAAACAAAATTTGATTTCAGCCGTTATCGCAATGTGTTTATGATTGGCTTGGTTATTGTCGGTGTATTGATTGCTCTTAATTTCTTACCCTCATTGAGTGTGGTAAATCAACCATCTCCTCAAAACACACAAATTGTTATTAGTTCACCAACAAATACAAAAGTATCTACCAATACACCTATTCCAGTTCCCCCAACACCTGAATTTAGTATTGGATCAACCATTGTTTCAGAAAAAGATGGCATGACTTCATTATTCATCCCTGCGGGTGACTTTATCATGGGAAGCGATGCAGATGACGCTTTAGCGGAATGTCAAAAATTTGCAACAGGTTGCACACGAAGTTGGTTCGCTGATAAATCACCGGCACATACAGTCACGCTTGATGATTATTTTATAGACCAAACCGAAGTGACTAATGCTATGTATGCAAAATGCGTTGCGGATGGCGGATGTCAAGAACCAGTTGTCAAAAATTCCTCTACTCATCCCAGTTATTTTGGTAATCCTGAATTTGATGAATACCCTGTCATTCATGTAGACTGGAATATGGCAGTTACTTATTGCTCATGGGCAGGTCGCAGATTGCCAACAGAAGCAGAGTGGGAAAAAGCCGCACGAGGTACTGACGGGAGTCTTTATCCATGGGGAGATATATTTGATGGAACAAAAGTTAATTTTTGTGACAGCAACTGTTCTTATGACTGGGCAAACAAATCATTTAACGATGGATATGAAGATGTGGCTCCTGTAGGAAATTACCCTGCTGGACAAAGCATTTATGGTGCTTATGACATGTCAGGCAATGTATGGGAATGGACAAGCACTATCTATCAATCCTATCCTTATAATGCAAATGATGGTCGTGAAGATTTGAATAGTTCAGCCAATCGTGTTTTTCGAGGTAGCTCATGGTACGACAGTGTCGGTTTTTATGTCCGCCCTGCAACATCTCGGCTTAATACTGCTCCTTCTACTAACAGTTACGACCTCGGTTTTCGTTGCGCTCATTCAGTATCAAACTCTTCATCAAGTGAACAACCTAATCAAACCTCAACCGAAACTGTCAGTACAACGCCAGCAAATACAGAATTACCTTTTCTAATTGGTGAATGGATATTTTCAGAAAATGATTGCAATAATAATCGCGAATTCTCGGAGGTTTATAAAGTAAGTATTAAAGATGACAATTCTTTTTCCAGAGATATGCCTACTCGAATATATAAAAATGGTACAGATGGTATTACCCCATGGGCATGGGGTTTCGACCCAATAGGAAAATGGAATGTCATAGGTAATGAGCTTACCTTAACTGTAAGCACATATATGTATGTTGGTATTCTTGATAACAATAAGATTAAGGGTAACATTTATAACAATAGTTCCTTAACTCAAATTTGTTGGTCTGCAACTTTCAATAGGTAATTATTAATTAACTAATCATTCTCTAATAATCTACTATCAGGTAAAATTCAAAACACTTAAGACCCTAAAGGTCTTAAAGACCATTAGGGTCTTGACCATGGAGAAAAATAGGCATGAAGAATTTTCCCGTATATGTTCCGCTTTTCTTATTAATCACCCTCACGCTGGTGCTCGCTACACCTGCATTCTCGCAAACCGCGCCAGCCAGTATTGTTTTCACGGCTGTAAATGCTAATGAAACTTTTCCGGAAGTGCAAGTGCAGGTCAAAGTTTTAGATGCAGAAAATAATTTTATCTCGGGGTTAAATGCGAATCAATTCTCACTTAAGGAAGATGGTCAAGCAATAAATATAGAAAACGTCAGCAGTGAATCCCTGCCTCTGAATTTACGCGTCGTCTTCGTGGTGGATGAATTGGCAATTGGCTCTAATGTAAACGTCGTCCGCCAGGCGATTCAATCCTTTGCAGAAAATCAAATGCAACCGGGCGATTCCGTCATCGTGTTGGCGGCATCAAACCTAAATGTATTCAAAATCATTGTGCCATTAACCAGCGACCCTCAGCAAGTGCTGGATGGGATAGCAAATTACAATCCTGTGCCAGCAACCGCAACAGATTTTTTACAAACCGTTGACCAAGGTTTAGATACCATATCTGATTTAAATGAAAATATCGTTGGGCTAAACAAATTGGTCGTTTTTTCTATTAGCATCAACGACCAACTTGATTTAAATAGAACAATCGCAAAGGCAAATAGGTTGGGAGTACAGGTTCATACTGTATTACTAGGCTCAAATGACATTAATGGGGCATTGGACAGATTAGCACGCGAAACCGGAGTAGAGGACGGTTTGATTTTAGGCGCGAACATAAGAGATTTAAGTTCGGCTTTAAATCCAGAACGAAACGAAACACAGTATCAAATTAGATATCGCTCACAAATCAACCGAGCAGGGGATAATCAACTTACCTTAACGGTCAATAATTCAATATCTGAAAATGTGACTTTTACGTTAGATGAACTCGAACCGCCTCTACTTACAATTACAGCCCCCTCAGCGGATACCGAAATTATCCGCACTGAGACCATCTTCAGTCAAGATTCAGACGCGATTCAACCCACTGAGCAAACGGTTGCCGTAGAAGTCACTTTCCCAGATGGGCATCCGCGTCAAATTATTGAAGAGCAAACTGCTTTGGTGATTAATGGCAAAGCAGTCGGTCCTGCCACTGCGATTCGTGACAATGGTAGTGAGGTTATCACTTTGGAATTTACCTGGGATTTACGCCCCGAACAGACTCCCGGTATAACACCTATTTCGATTGTGGTTGAAACCGAAGATGAATTAGGGCTGAAAAGCAAAAGCGAAGTATTGCCTGTTACAGTGGAATATGTTGTCTACGATATTGCCTGCCCAGAATTTGTTTCTACTTATGCTCCCGCTTTATGTACAAATTACAACTTGATATTACCACTCATAAGTGTCTTTATCGCCATCATCGCTTTGGTCATCGTCATTGTGTACTTAAGGCGTAACCCGAAAGTACAAGAAAGAATAAAGGAAGGCGCGCGCAGGTTGACAATGACCATGATGCCGAGCAAAGTAAATAATTCGGCGACTATGTTTGTTGACCCCAATAAAGTGGATAAAGCGGTACTGGTTGTCTTAGAAGGCTATGCCGTTAGCAAGCAAACGCAATTTCCAATTAATGAAACCATTACGATTGGGCGTTCCTCTGAACATGCCAAATTGGTTTTACAAGGCGATAAAGAAGGCAGTCCTATTAGTCGTTTACATTGCACCATCCTTGAGAAAAATGGCGCATTCGAAATCCGAGATGAAAGCAGTGCCAACGGCACACACTTAAATGAAACTCGTTTGCCAGCAGGTAAGGTACATCCGTTAAATGATAATGACATTATCGAATTAGCACGCGTACGCGATGGTGGCGTTAAGTTTAAGATTCAAATCGCCAAAGCCAAATCCGCTGAACGCTTAAAAACCCGCATGATGACTTCCGTATCCGACGAACCCGAAGAGAAACCTTCAGGTGGTTATATCCCTACCAAAAAATTAGATTAATGGAGGCGATATGACTCGTTATGCCATTATCGGAGATGGTGGAGCAGGCACAACCGCCGCCTTTTACATTCGACAATCTGACCCAAACGCACAAATCGAAATTTATTCCGATGACCCCAATGCCGCATATTACCGTGCCGCACTCACTAACTATTTAATTGGCGAACTGCGTGAAGCCCAATTATTCGCCACCCCTCCAGATTTTTATCAGACAAATAACATCAAGCGCGTGCTTGCAAAAGTAAATACATTAGATGGAAAAAACTCCCGCTTCACACTTGACAGTGGGGTTGATGTGGCTTACGACCAGCTTTTAATTGCCTCTGGAGCACGTCCCAACCCACCGGATTTCAAGGGAATGAATCTGCCGGGCGTGATGACCATGCGCACTCTGCAAGATGCGCGCGTCGTCATGGATTTGATTTCAGCAAAACGAATCAAGCAGGCAGTAGTGGTAGGAGGCGGTCCGCTTGGCATTGAATGGGTGCAAGGCTTACTGCATCATCATGTAAAAGTCACCTATCTATTGCGTGGTGAACTATTTTTTGAACGCGCCTTAGATAAAACCGCTTCAGACTTGGTCATTAGCCGTTTGCGTTCGGAAGGCGTAAATGTCATTACGAATGAAGAGATAGGCGAAGCCATAGCAGGCAGAGATGGCAGACTTAATTCTATTCGGTTAAAAAATTCAGGCAAAGAAATTGAATGTCAATTAGTAGGCGCGGCAATTGGCATTCGCCCAAATGTAGAATTTCTTGAAGGTTCAGGTGTAGATGTAGCAGTAGATCCAAAACGAGGAACACCACAAGGTATCAAGGTCAATGAAGCGATGCGCACGAATATCGAAAATATTTATGCCGCCGGAGATATTATTTATCGAACACTAGGTTTATGGGAGCCGGCTCGCTTACAAGGCAGAGTGGCTGGGCGAAATATGGCAGGCGGTTCAGATGTATATCAACAAGGCATACATTACAATGCCACCCGCTTATATGACCTTGACTTTGCAAGTGTGGGCGAATTGATAGGTAAAGACGGCGACCAAGTCTTAATTGATTTTCCAAAAGGGCGTGGGCGAGTGTCATATCGCAAATTAATTATTCGAGAAAATAAATTAATCGGTGCCATTATGCTAGGGCAACGCAAGGAACACGTGCGTAAATATGGTTTGCAATATAGAAAATTAATTAATGAAAAAGTTGATATTTCAGCAATTGCAAATCAGTTAATTGACATTGCTTTCGATTTGGCTTCATGGATAGATTCACAAGGCATTGAACAACAAATAGACTCAGCCCGTCAGATTAAGAGTCAAGTGTTTACGCCATCCAGCAATATGCGCATGACAAACAATGTGCTTAGTGGCATCGACATTGTGAAACAACCAAGTGGTTTCTCTACTCAACCCGAAAAAGCAGTTTTGCTATTTGATAATACAAAGGTGGAGTTGAAAAAGGTCACACGCATTGGGCGTAGCTCCGAAAATGACCTTGTAATTCAAGACCCAGAAGTTTCTAGTGAACATGCTGAAATTCGCTCCGAAGGTTCAGGGTTTGTACTTGAAGATGTAGGCAGTACCAACGGCACTTTATTAAATAAAGTAAAAATCAACCAGCCCACTTCATTAGTAAGCGGGGCATTGATTCAAGTGGGCAAAACACAACTGCAATTTATGTTCGGGAAACCGCCTGAAAATTTACGCATGACTTCAGTGGGCTTACCCGAAGCACCTGCTTCTTCCCCTATTTTGCCATCTAATTTAGATTTTGGTTATTTACAAGTGAACGGGCGTGAAATTCCTTTACGCACTTTAAGCATGAACATTGGGCGAGATGCAAAAGCCGACATAGTTTTAGATGACCCTGCCATTTCATATAAACATGCCTTGCTGACTCGACAAGGGGACGATTCATACTTGCTGGATTTGGGTAGCCGCAATGGAACTTATGTCAATAGTGAACGAATTACTATTCCACATTTGCTTACAAATGGAGATGTCATCAAACTGGGTGAAACTTCTTTGATATTTCGCTTAGGTACAACTCCAGTTTCTAAACCAGAAATTATTAAGCCACAACCTGTACCGCCACCACCTGTTTCTCCAATAGAAAGACCTACTCCTGTTAATTTGCCTTTGGAGTTGACTCTCGTTGTGCAGAATGGAAATTTGGGGGGCAAGTCCATTTTGCTGAAACAGTCACCCACTACACTTGGGCGTGACCCGCAGAGCAGTATCGTGATTAATGAAGATGTTGTCAGTTGGAATCATGCTGAGTTTAAGCTGGAAAATAATCAATGGTTTGTCAAAGATTTAGGAAGTAGTAATCATACATTTATCAATGGTACGAAAATTACACCGAATGAGTTTGTTCCAATCAACCCAGCCGATAAGATTCGGTTTGGGAAAATAACCCTAGAGGTGGTGCAACATGCAAACTGATTACTTTGACCAGTTACGTGAACAAGTAGAACGCGAAGTAATGGCATGCATTGGCTGTAATGATTGTATGCTGGCTTGCCCCTTACCAGAGAAAAGATTCGTAACCATTGCTGAATTAAATGCCGGTGTGTTGGCAGAAACCATCAAGGCACCGAATGTAGCAGAGTTCGTGCAAGCATGTACACAATGTCAGCAATGTATTCCTGTTTGCCCTGCCGATTTGCACCGCGCAGATATGGTTTTGTGGAACAAAATGAAAGTGGAAAACGCCGCACCGAACCAAGTGATGCCGTTACAAATTGGTGAGACTGTTACACAGTCTCAATGGACTCTGGATTCACTTTCTACATATCTCACACAAATCCCTTTATTTAATAAGGTTGAGTCGCTTCATCTAAGGCGCATGTTGTTAAGCAGTACGGTGCGTCAACTGACATCAGATGAAATTTTATGCCGTGAAGGGCAATACCATGAGCGTTTGTATATTGTTTTAGAAGGTCAAATTGAACAAAGTGTAAAAGATTCATCAGGCAAAGATGCAAGGATTTTGGTAATGGCACCAGGTTCATTTCATGGTGAATTAGCCGTACTTGGGAATCAAGAAGAATCTTACACACTGACTGCTATCCGTTCTTCTATCGTGTTGGAATTGACGAAAGCAACCGTTCATAGATTAAAGAAAGAATCAACACCTTTCCGAAATACGATGGATGAACTATATCGCCGCCGTGCCTTATGGACGTATGCACGCCAATCTCCGCTTTTGTCTGCGCTTCCAGAATCGGTGGTTGAGAATCTGTTAAGGCAATCGTATTTACAAGTTTTGCGCTCTGGTGAAATTTTATATCGAGAAGGGGAAAGCCAAAGCAACCTGTATATTGCCCGCACTGGCTTTTTGAAAGTCACTCGAAGGGTGGGTGATTCTGAATTGGTGATTCAATACTTCCGAGAAGGTGATGTTTTTGGTGCATCTTCCGTTTTGTTTAAGCAAGCACACACTACATCTGTTTCTGCTAACACCAGAGCAGAAGTAATTGTAATTCCTGGTGAGGCGGTTGAAGAATTGTTAAGCGCCAACCCAACACTGCGTAGAGATTTAATCAAAGAAGCGAAACGTAATGAAGAACTGATTCAAAGTCAGAGCAGTCAGCGCTTGGCAAAACCACAAGCCGCATTAACCAGCACAATGGGCATGACCACGACAATGTCTATTGGTATAGAAGGGTTACTAGACCAAGGCATTATTCAAGGGCATGAGTTGTTAGTCATCAATACTGCAATTTGCACAAATTGTAATAACTGCGTTGATTCATGTGAACGCCGTCACGGACATTCTCGCCTTGAACGGCGTGGCTTACAAATGGGAAATTTACTTTTCCCAACCGCTTGCCGTCATTGTGAAGACCCGGTCTGCTTATTATGCTCAGTGAATGGCATTGTACGCACGCCTGATGGCGAGATTAGTATTGTTAATGATAATTGCATCGGATGTGGTGCATGTGCAGAGCGTTGTCCGTATGGCAATATTCAAATGCACGATAGAGATAAAAAGGCACGTTCAGTTTTTTCAGGGATGTTTTCATTACTTGATATGTTGAAACAAAATAAGGAAGAAGAGAAAGATAAGAAAACATATCAACGCTTGGCAGTGAAATGTAACTTGTGTGCTGGACACAATGATTACGCTTGTGTAAGCGGTTGCCCCGTCGGTGCGGCAATGCGTGTGAATCCAGTAGAGCAATTCCGCCGCACAGATTTACACATCGGGTTGGAGGTAAAGAAAAATTCATGAAAGAAATGAAACGACCTACCACCCGTTTTGAACGTGCTAGGCTATGGATTGTTTTAGCAGTTTTGATTTTCATCGCCGCAATTTTTATCACAAGCTCAAAATTTGAATCGATTAAAACTTTTATCGAAAAATCTCAAAATACATTTAACTTAGTGATAGGTTTAGGGATTGTTACATTAATCCTGATATTGATTCCGCTTTTCTATACATTCCGTAAACGCGCCTTACAAGAAAAAATGCCGGGCACCATGATGGCATGGCTACAATCGCATGTGTATCTTGGTTTGCTATCGTTAGGCGTTGTTTTCGTTCATATCTGGGTGCCATCTTTTTCAGATACATGGACTTCAGGAAAAACCGCTTTAGCAATTTTCGCTTTGTTAGTAGTCAGTGGTGTAGTATGGCGCATTGTTTATGTAGTCATTCCACCTCAGGTAGCGAAAAATGTTGGGAATTTAGCCATCACAGATACAGAAGATAAAGCCCGCATTACAAAAGTTGAAATTGATAAATTATTAGCAGGAAAGCCAATTGAATTTCAACGTGCCGCGCAAAAAAGATTGAGCGGCTCAACCCAAGAAAAATTTGAAGGCGATGAATATGGCTGGTCGCGCTTCGTCAAATTAGCAGACCGCCTCAGTCGCTATACCAAGCGTGAGACACGTCAGAAGCGTTATGCAAGTTTCCTACAAGGTTGGAAAGCATTACACATTCCGTTGTCAGTAATATTAATCGCAGTAGTTGGAATCCATATTTGGGAAACAATGCATGTGCCAAACATTGTAGCAAATGAAGTACAAGGTTTGCCCCCTGCCTCAGCCTGTGCAGATTGCCATGCAGAAATTGTGGAAGAATGGCGCGTAGCAATGCACGCGCAAGCACAAAACGCGCCGATTATCATTTCACAAACAAATCTTGCGCTTGAAAAATTTCCAGAATTTGGAAGAGCTTGTAATAACTGTCATGCGCCGATTGGAACTTCATTAACTGACACACCAACATTACCCATTGATGTAGAAAATCAATTGCGTATTCATCCAAACGGCGCAGTCGTTGATGATGGTGTTACATGTATTGTATGCCATACCATTTCAGAAGCACCTGAAGAACGGCGTGGCATGTTTGATGCATTTCCCTTCGAGCAGGGAAATGCAAATACGTTTGCAAACATGTTTGGTCCAAATGGCGGAAATACAACTTTGCCCAGCACACGCCACGGCACAGGCATAGGTTTTATGACAGACAGTATTGCTTCTTCGCAGTTATGCGGCTCGTGTCATAACGTCAAAGTAGATATTGATGGGAATGGTGAAATCACTGCTTTTCCGGGCAGTGAAGGAAATGGACGCGATTCTGATCGCGATAATCAACTAGATGAAAATGAACTTGAATTTGAAGCAGACGGCAAAACACTAAAAGACCTTGTGCTTCAAACTACTTTTGATGAATGGCAAGATTATGTTGCCACCCAAGAAGCCAATAACAGACTTGCTTTAGGCTGTGTGGATTGTCACATGCCGCTTCTTGACCCGGCTCCAATTGCGGATTCAGCCCCCGGCAGTTTCTTTGCGGATGCACCCGAACGCCCGCGTCATTCACATCATTTCGTCGGTGTAGATTACAGCCTAACGCCCGGCTATTACGAACAAGAAGGTATGCCTGAAGGTATCCGCGAGTATGTATTAGAAGACCGCGAAAAATTATTACGTTCAGCCATGAATCTTTTTGTTGATGTTGCCGAGCCAAGCGAAAACAGACTCTCAGCAACGGTGACTGTACAAAGCACTTTAGATGGTCATAACTTACCAACAGGTTTTGCATTTGCACGCCAAATGTGGTTAGAGGTGTATGCTGAAACATCTAGTGGCAGAAAAGTTTGTTTAGCAGATTTTGAGGTAAATGGTGTAATTATTATTGCAGATTGTGCCTCTGGGCAAATTTCATCTCCGCAAGCAGAGTTAAAAACTTGTGACCCGCTTGCATTGGCAGAAATAGGTTTAAAAGCCAGCAAGAATGATGAATTGGTTAAATTGAATCCGCTTTCTGTTGCGCCACTTAGCAGATGTGACCCCTATCTAACCAACTTCCAAAAAATTCTTTCAGATGGAGATTTTAACGGTGATGGAATCTTTGAAGAAGTAGAATATCAATCATTGTTCGCGGATATTGTCAAAACGCGCGTGCGTACTTTTGACCAACAAGCGATGGATGCTCTTAACACAACAATTCTCATTAATGGCGAGCCACATGATTCAGCATCGTATGAATATGTTTTTGACTTAACAGGCTTTGAAGGTGAAACCATTACCATCACCGCCATTATGCGTTTCCGCCATTTGCCTCCGTATTTCATCAAAGCCTTGAACGATGGCTACCCAAATGGAATCACAGCCGATGATTTGTTAGAGAATATGACTGTAGTAGATATTGTGACGGTTGAATCTGTGCCGGTGAGTGTGCCATAATGTTCATGTCATTGCGAGCCACGCTCTTGTTCTTTGTGGCGAAGCAATCTCATTATTAGTGGAAAGAAGAAAGAGGAAAGAAAATTTATGATTAATCAAACCCTCAACAATCGTTACAAAATTACATCCCGTCTTGGCGAAGGCGGGATGGGTGAAGTGTATCTTGCTGACGATGAACAAACGAAACAAAAAGTAGCAGTCAAAATACTGGCTCGTCAACTTGTAACAAATACAGGATTAATTGAACGTTTTAAACGCGAAGCAGAAACATTACAAAAACTTGACCATCCTAATATTGTCAAATTTATTGATGAATTTGAATATGAGGGTCAATATGTAATTGTGATGGAATATGTATCAGGTGGTAATTTACAAGATTTACTCAAAAAAGGGCGATTACCCATTGAACACGCAAAACGGATTGCGCTGGAATTATGCGACGCTTTGATTCGTTCTCATCATTTGAACATTATTCATCGTGATATAAAACCAGAAAATATTTTAATGACGAAGGATGGTAAACCGAAGTTAGCGGATTTTGGCGTTGCCCGCTTGAATGAAGGCTCACGCATGACTCGTACTGGAACACAGGTGGGGACTCCCTACTATATGTCTCCCGAAGCGTGGGAAGGCAAACAACTAGATGCTCAAACTGATATTTGGTCGTTAGGGGTTATGTTATTTGAGATGCTTACAGGGCAAGTGCCATTTGAAGGAGATACGGGTGCTGTTGTCATGAACAAGGTTCTGACTACACAACTGCCAAATTTACATGAATTACGCAAAGAAGTTCCTAAAGGAATCGCAAATATTGTTACAGGAATGCTCCTTCGGGATAAAAAACAACGCTACGAATCTATGCGCCAAGTAGCCGCGGATTTGGAAAAAGGTAAATCTTCAATTGATTTAAATAGAACCCGAATTATTCCAAACGAGTTAGGTCAACAAAGATCTCGTAAAAATTTATTATTCGTAACAGGGGGGATAATTGGTTTGTTAGCAATTTTATGGGGAGTTCTTGGAAATCCCAATTCTGCAAGTTCCAACAATAATGTAGCATTGAAAGTGACCTCAACGAAGGAACTTCAACCAACATTAATTGAATTTCCACTTACTTCAACAATAGCACCAACACCCACATTAAGTTATCCACTATTAATTGGTACGCCTATACCGAATGCAGAGAAAATATCTTTGGACAATGTTGATCAACTCACAGAGATTGCACGATGGGGAAATGGAAAAATAAATAGTCTAGTAATTTCGCCAGATAATAAGACTGTTTATGCTGGAAGTAGCATGGGATTATATTTCTATGATGCTAATACTTTTGAGGAAATTAAGTATATTCCTAGAAATTCTATTTACAGCTTAATCATATCCCCTGATAGCAAATATTTGAGCTTTATAGAAGATTCTAAGGTAATTACTCTTAGTTTGGAAACCAACGAAGAGCAAATCAAATATGAAGAAACAGGCATATTTAAGTTGCAATATCTACCAAATGGGGAATTATATGCAATTAAAAGTATATCTAAAACAAATGGGATTGTTGACTCATTACAAATCATTAATTTGGAATCGAGTAGCCTTGTTACCGAATTAAACAATATAGATACTTTTTATCGACTAGAAATATCACCAACGGGGAAAAATGTGGCACTTACTGATAAACAAAAAACAATAATAACTTACGACTTGACTACTTCCAAAGAAAGTGGGTCGTATGGAGGTGTTGAGGCTGGTATTAGTTCAATCACTTATTCTTCTGATGAAAAACTAATTGCATCTGGAGGTTTGGATGGAAAAATATATATTTGGAACTTGGAGAGTGGACAGCCCGTACATATTTTTTCAGCTATAAAATCAATATTTTACTTAAAATTTTCTCCTGATAATACCAAAATTCTTGCTTCTCTTTCAAATGGTATCATTCAGTCGTGGGATTTAGCAACAGGTGAGGTAGATGCTTCATTTACAGGGCAGGTGAGTGGAAGTGCTTTTTCGTTTTCACAAGATTCCACTTTGCTAATCTCTCCTAGTTCTTTGGATGGAAGAGGAATCCTTTGGTCGTATCCAGATGGCAAACGACTGGCTGAAATTTCAAATAATTCAGCAGGGATCACAAGTTTAGATATTTCTCCTGATGGGTCAGTACTTGCCACAGGCGCCATCGATAACACCATAGTTTTGTGGAATCCGCTTAATGGGGAAGTTCTAAAAGATTTTGTAGATTCATCAGATTCGTTTGGTAGTATTGACTCTCTTGATTTTTCGCCAGATGGGCTTTGGCTTGCTGCTGGAAATGCATACCAAGAGGGGACTCTTTGGGATGTAAGTAGTGGAAAACAAATCAGAACATATGTTGGAGGTAATTCGTTTGCCTTTTGTCATAATCAATCATTTTCAATTTCTGCCGATAATAAGGCATTGTTTTTCCTAGATGCAATTACTGGATTAGAAACTTTCAAAATTTCCGGAAACACTTGTAGCGTTGACGATGTTGCCTGTTCGTCAGATGGCGAATTATTTGCTTATCGAGGAACCGGACCTAATTGTGGAACTGATCCGGATAGGGTGATATTAACTAAGATAGATAATATGGTTGAACTTTTTCAATTTAGAACTGAGAGTTCGTATAATGGAGTTTTAACTTTCTCTCCTGATGGTAGTTTACTGGCTGGGAGCGCTGGAGATGAAATTCGATTTTGGGAAACTAGTACTGGCAAAGAAATTTCAGGACCCAAAATAAATGATATTTTTTTCAATCCTAGTACCACTCGAATCATTATTAATTTTTCTCCTGATGGAAACATACTTGCTTACTTGAGCGACTATAACAAAATATCCTTTTTCGATATAGCAAATAATATTACCATTTCTACTATTGAAACAACTACATCAAATTTCCGGGCGTTTAAGTTTTCACCCGATGGAAAATATTTGATAACAGGGCATTCTGATGGCACAATTCGCATTTGGGGAATAAAACCTTAGGAGCAATTTCATGATTAATCAAACCCTCAACAATCGCTACAAAATTACAGAACGTCTTGGCAAAGGCGCGATGGGGACTGTGTATAAAGCCACAGATACTCAAAGTGGACAAACGGTAGCAGTTAAGGTCATCGCCAGTGATTTAGCTGTTGACCCTAACATGTTAGAAAGATTCAGACGTGAAGGTGAAACATTACGCCAACTCAAGCATTTGAATATCGTTGGGTTTGTAGATGCGTTTGAATATGATGAGCAATATGTCATTATCATGGAATATGTGTCAGGGGGGAGTCTGTATGAGTTGCTCAAATCAGGTCCAATGTCTATTGAAAGAGCCGTGCAAATTTCGCTGGATTTGTGCGACGCGTTAATCAGGTCACATAAAATAAAAATTATTCATCGAGATATCAAACCTGAAAATGTATTGATAGATGAAGATGGCACACCAAAACTGGCTGACTTCGGTGTAGCAAGATTAAGTGAAGGCACCCGCATGACGCGCAGTGGGATGCAAGTTGGCACGCCGTACTACATGGCACCTGAAGCGTGGGAAGGAAAAGTTTTAGACGCACAAGCTGATATTTGGTCTTTGGGCGTGATGTTATTTGAAATGTTATCCGGACAGTTGCCATTTGTTGGCGATACACCTCTTTCTGTGATGAATAAGGTGAATACAACCACGCCTCCAGACTTAAGGAAACTTAGGGACGATGTCCCATCGAGTTTGGTAAGAATCATAAGCAAGATGCTGACGAAAAACAAAAATAGACGTTATAAAACCATGCGTGAAGTAGCTGTCGATTTGGAGCGTGGTCAACACGAAATTACGCATACAAAACCCGCAAAACCCAGAAGAGCCCCGATTGAGTGGAAGAGTAATTTATCTGGTGTTTCAAGTATATGGAAAAACATAACAAGTTTTTTTGTGAAACTGTTTGGTTCAATATCAAATTTTATTCGCTCGCTCTTTTCATTTAGAACCAAAAAAACACCTTTAATTTATAAAATTATTATCCCCATCGTCATCGCGGCACTTATTCTATTTGCAGTATTGAATGGAAGTGCAAGTGATCCAGAAACATATTTCACAGTTGAAACAGAGAATGGAAGTGAAATTCATTATTTTCAAGATGGTGAAGATATTCCGATTGTCCGCTCAACAGAAGATTTTGAATATTGGCACCCAGCCTCAGACGGTTTAGGGAATTTGTATTTCAGTTCAGTCACTGAATCGGGTCAAATTGAAATTTTCGTCCTTGACGCAAATGGAAAAAAATCGCAAGTTACTCAAACTCCTCGCCCTTTCAAAAGTTGGGCACCCGCACCTGATATTTGGGGAAACGTTTATTTTGCATCAAATCAAAGTAACGGTAAAACAGAAATTTATGTGATTGATTCAAATGGTAATAAATCTCGTGTAACAACCACATCAGGTGATGCCGAAAGTTGGTCTCCGGCACCGGATGGGCTTGGAAATGTATATTTTGTCTCTAACCAAGATGGAAATTTGGATATTTATGTAATAGACTCAAATGGTATTAAGCACCAAGTAACAAATTCATCAGGCGATGTGCATAACTGGATACCAGCGCCAGATGGACGTGGAAATGTATATTTTGTTTCTGATCAAGATGGAAACTCAGATATTTATGTAATTGATTCAGATGGTGTCAGACATCAAGTAACAAATTCGCCTCTAGGTGTAGATAATTGGTCTCCAATCCCTGACAGATTTGGAAATCTTTACTTTACATCTGATCGAAATGGATTTGTACAAATATTTTGGATGAATTCTGATGGTGAAATTGAAATTGTGAATGGAATTCCGGCAAATAGTTGGTTAAAGGAAAGCTCGGGAAGTCCATCTACACCGGATACATTTAAGTAAAGGATAAGTTATGATAGGTCAAATCCTAAACAACCGTTACAAAGTCACTGAACGCATTGGCAAAGGCGCAATGGGTGTTGTTTATCGTGCTAACGATTCAAAAAATGGGAGACATGTAGCTCTAAAAGTTATTACAAATGAATTAATTATAGAACCTGATATGCTCGAACGCTTTAAACGTGAAGGTGAAACTCTTCGCCAGTTAAAACATCCTAACATTGTAGAATTTATAGATGCATTTGAACATGAAGAATATTATGTCATCGTGATGGAATATATTTCTGGGGGAAGTTTATATGACCTAATTAAAAAAGGTGCATTTGAAATTGAACATGCAAATCAACTCGTATTAGGGCTGTGTGATGCTTTGATTCGTTCTCACGATTTAGGTATTATCCATCGCGACCTTAAACCAGAAAATATTTTACTCACTGAAAATGGCACGCCTAAACTAGCAGATTTCGGTGTTGCAAAATTAAATGAAGGAACACGTATGACTCGTACTGGTGTACAAGTTGGCACGCCTTATTACATGGCACCTGAAGCATGGGAAGGTAAGACGCTTGATGTGCAAGCGGATATTTGGTCATTGGGGGTTGTGTTATTTGAAATGCTAACGGGCAAAGTTCCTTTTGACGGAGATACAGGTGCAGTTGTAATGAATAAGGTGCTTACCACTCACCCCCCTAACTTAAGGACATTAAGAAACGAAATCCCATCAGAAATGGTCAAAGTGGTCAGTCGCATGTTGACGCGAGATAAGAAACGACGTTATCAAACTATGCGTGAAGTCGCATTAGACCTTGAACGTAGCCAAATCAATTCTTCATCATCACTTAAAAAGCAAGAAACCTCAAAATCACAATTTGTCAAATTCTTATATGCTATTCCTGTGTTGATCGGAGTTATTATCTTATATCAGTGGCCTCAACCTTCTCAAAATCCAGTTACTCCATCAAATACGATAGCCCCTACAATAGAAAAAACTCAGCCTTCAAAAACTTCTATACTCCCAGTTTCCACTGCTACACCTTCTTGCCCTATAGTATCTGAAGCGGAAACTTTTTCAAAACTGATTCTTGAGTCTCTTGAAGGAGTAGAACCAACATTTCAAGATGATTTTTCAACAAATACAAATACTTGGAAAGAAAACCGTATTAGCGGTGCGTGGCAAGCTGGCACTATGGAAATTGTTGATGGGGTTTTGCGTTTCAAAGATATTGTCGGTCAAAACTTAGTAGATACTGGTAGTTGGTCATCTGCACAAGATTTCGTTTTTGAAATTGACCAAATTCTTCCCGAAGGCTATAACACTACAGAACAAAGAATTACATTTCACCTTTATGAAATTGGAGCCAATACCTATGCTCAATACAGTTTGCAAATTTATCAAAAAGCAGGATATTGGACATTCAGGAAAAGTCGTGGAAATTTAGTGGAAGATATAGCAGAAAGTCGTTGTGGATTAAATCCTTCTCCTGAATCAAATCGCTTTACATTTGTTGTCCAGGAAAATGAATTTGCTCTTTTAGTTAATAATATTCCTGTTTATTATTTACAAGATGATGATTTGGCTGAACCAGGTTGGATGCACTTACTGTGTTATTCTCTTGCAGAAGCAGTTTGCGAATGGGATAACGTAAAATTCTGGAAGTTGAATTAATAATTCATTCTCGGAGATATATCATCAATGATTGGTCAAACCCTCAACAAACGCTACAAAATCCTCTCCCAACTTGGCGAAGGTGGCATGGGAGAAGTGTATCTCGCCAACGATGAAAAAACTAGCGGACAAGTCGCAATTAAAATTTTAGCGAGACAGCTTACAGCTAATCCCGAAGCGTTAGAAAGATTCAAAAGAGAAGGCGAAACACTTCGTCAATTGGACCATCCGAATATCGTCAAGTTTATAGATGCCTTTGAACATGATAAGCAATATGTGATTGTGATGGAGTACGTATCGGAAGGTAATCTGCAGAGTCTTATTAAACAAGGGGCGTTGCCTATTGAGCAAGCAAGGCAAATCACTTTAGATTTATGTGATGCATTAATCCGTGCCCATCGGTTAAACATTATTCATCGTGATTTAAAACCAGAAAATGTTTTGATAACTGAAAATGGCACACCGAAATTAGCAGATTTTGGCGTGGCAAGGCTCAGCGAAAGTACGAGTATGACGCGCAGTGGTACACAAGTGGGTACACCTTATTACATGGCTCCCGAAGCATGGGAAGGAAAAACTTTAGATGCCCAAGCAGATATTTGGTCTTTAGGTGTATTGTTGTTTGAAATGCTGGCAGGTACAGTTCCCTTTGGCGGTGAGACGGGTGCGGCAGTAATGAATAAAGTACTAACCACTCAGCCTCCAGACTTAAGAAAACTACGGGCAGATGTTCCTACTCATCTGACAAAAATTATCCGCCAAATGATAACGCGTGATAAGAAGCGTCGCTATTCAAGTATGCGCGAAGTAGCTGTAGATTTAGAAAAAGATGGGGTAAATAGAAATAAGTCTAATAGCCCAATCTTGACAATTTCTCAATTTATGGCTGTTTTTATCATTTTGGTTGTTACCATTACATTAATATTCAATTCTAAAAACTCATCTGCGCCATCTGATTCTGATATAACCAGCCCATTCACTCAAACTATCCTAACAGAAACTACTACTTCAGAACCAACCACTGTAATACAAACTGAAACATCAGTAGATAAACTCATACCAACAGCGTTTGCGAATGACCTAAACAAAATCTTTTATGACCAGTTCGAAGAAACTGACCATGATGGTGATTTTAATAGGTCATTATGGATTGCTAAATCATCATCTTGTACAATGAAGCAAATTAGCGGTGCGCTCCAATTTGTGAACGACTCAAGAATTTCTCATCAAGAATGTGATTTATATGCTAGCAGACCAACAACATTACAGCCAGCAAATCAATTGGGGGTTTTTGAGGTAGAGGCAATGATTTCCAGCGATTACAATCACAAATCTGTTGCTACCAAGGAGATACAATTTAAGACAGATAGTTTACCGGGTGGAACATGGTTTGCTATATGCGGTTTAATCGTAAGAGAATCAAGCGAAGTTGAAGGTTTTATGAGTGTAGACGACTATTATGGAAGCACATCACTAAAAAATGGCTTTGACACATGGCACACAGTGCGACTGGAAATGGACCCAAAATCCTTTGTTGTTTCATGTTTGGTGGATGGACAACTTATTGGGTCTGTCACGCCAAGGGATGCCAATCTATTGGCAGATGCTCAATTCACTAGGGTAATTCAAGCGGCGCGTGGTGCTCAAGCATTTGCAACATCTTATGTGGACAATGTCTACTTTGAAACCCCGCCTGTTGTATCATGGGAATTCAACACAGATGGCGATCTAGAAACATGGGGCTTACAATACTGGCAATTAGATGGCTTGAAAGATTTAAACGTAGTTAGAATCGATTGACTGGTCTGAAAATCAAGGAAAATATTTCAATATTTTTTCTGACAACGACTTTCATACCTATACAGTCAGTATGGGGACCGTACACAGTTGGGAAGGTATCCTCAATAGATTACGGTTAGATGTAATGGAAGCTAGCGGAGCACTCATCGAATCCGTTTATATCCATAAAAGTAATTATGCTCAACATTCTCGAATATTTCAGCTTATGATTGGTAAAATCCTGAATCATCGTTATAAAATCATCTCCCTACTTGGTGAAAGCAGGATGGGAGATGAATACCTTGCCAATGAGGAACAAACTGTAAATCCAACAATAGCAACTCTATGACTCTCGAACCCTTCTTCTCCTTAACACCTAAGCAACCATCCTTCAGCACTACTGAAAACAGCACAATTTCCGTGCCTCAAATCAAAGCCTTCGTCAACTTCTGGAATATTGCCGCGCTCGCTTGGGGCGGAGCAGGCAATACAAAACCCACACTCGAATCACAGTTAAACGATGATTGGGTTTATATGAGTGGAGGTTCTGCTGCACCATATAACGAAGATGTAGATAGTGTTATTCAAAACCGTGAACGCTCACAGATTATTGAAATTGGGATTCAAGGTATCAATGTCAACGAGCGGAATAAAATACTTCTCATGATTGACCTCCACGCGCTTGGAGAAAACTCAGTTGTACATCTTGCTGTTTCTCGCAAAATTATAAAAACAGAGCACTTAAGGCTTGGAGATAATTCCTTAAGTGTATTAATTGATATACCTTACGACCAAGCGTGGATGTATCTTGACATAAAGCACATTCAAACAGCGGAAGGAAAGGCATCTGCCTTTGGATTCAAAAAAGTGACAGGTTACTTGTTATAATTTAGAAAACCTAATTCATCTACTGGCAGGGATATCAAATGATTGCTCAAACCCTTAACAATCGCTACAAAATAGCCTCCCGTCTTGGCAAGGGAGCGATGGGGATTGTATATAAAGCCGCAGATATTAAAAATGGACGAGAGGTTGCCCTTAAAATCATTTCTAGTGATTTGGATATTGAACATGAACTTTTAGCACGCTTCAAACGTGAAGGTGAAACGCTACAGCAACTGCAACATCCCAATATCGTTGAGTTTTTAGATGCCTTTGAATATGAAGAAAATTACGTCATCGTGATGGAATATGTTTCAGGCGGAAATTTACATGATCTCATCAAGAAAGGTAAACTTTCAATAAAACATGCTACCCACATCGCTTTAGGACTTTGTGATGCATTAATTCATTCCCACAAATTAGGCATTATTCATCGTGACATCAAACCAGAAAATATTCTTCTAAAAGATGATGGTACTCCCAAGTTGGCAGATTTTGGGGTAGCGAGATTGAATGAAGCTACTCGTATGACTCGTAGTGGCACACAAGTTGGTACTCCTTATTACATGGCACCCGAAGCATGGGAAGGTAAGCATTTAGATGCTCAAGCAGATATATGGTCTTTAGGAGTTGTGATATTTGAAATGCTAACTGGAGAAGTGCCTTTTGGTGGAGATACTGGCGCGGCCGTGATGAATAAAGTGCTGACGACTAACCCTCCTAATATAAAATCTCTAAGAAAAGAAATACCTTCTAGGGTAGTCAAAATTATCAATCGCATGTTGACGCGTGACAAAAAACGCCGATATCAAACCATGTGGGAAGTAATTACTGATTTAGAACGCAATCAACCCAAGCCACACCGTCTATCTACAAAAGCCAAACCTTACTTGGTAAAACAATCTGTTTCTATAAAAATCTGGTTGGGCGGACTGATTGGGTTAATTGGAATTTTAGCAATTTCAGGTTTTTTTATAAAACAAATCTCAATGACTCCCTCAGCCTCAACATCAAGCATAACCTCAACCGCCTATATATTATCAACTCAGACTCAACAACATTCTATTTCCTCTACTCCAACCATAGTGGCAACGCCATTTTCTATGAATGAACCAGTTCAACATGATAATTGGGAATTAGTATATGTTGGAGGAACAGAAAGCAAACAGGATTTATTTATTGTAGGTCTAGATAATTCATCACCAGAAAATCTATCTCTGTCTCCTGGGTATCATCTCTATTTCGGCACATGGGGTTTAGATTTGCAAAGCTTTATCGCATCGAATTCTAGCAATAATTTAGTTGCTTATATATTTGATGCTGATGGCAGTCAAGAAGTTTATGTTGTTAATACAGGGCAGAACAGCAAGATTAAAGCAGATATTGATGGCTCAGTCTTTTATGGATTAAATTATTCTTACAGTGGAAATTATCTTGCGGTTTGGGGAAGTTCACTACAAATTATTGATAATTCAGGCGCGAAAGTTGCTACAAGTTCTCTGGAAGAATTGAAAAGGGGTTCTTATTTCAGATCAGGGTTTTCTGTTTCCAATACTTTTATCTGGTCGCCAATGAATGACAAAATAGCATTTTGGTATTTTCCTGTTTTAGGCACAACGGCTGGCGCACAATTATGTATTTTAGATGTGGTAAATGACAGTTATTTTTTGGTTGATTTTCCCGTGAATAGTACCGCTGGTGGGAATATAGTTTGGGTTAATGAAAATCAGGTTTTAGTATCAATAAGATCGAATAATACCCAAATATACAAAATTGACATTAATGGAAATCAACAACAAACTACTCCAATCATCAGCGAAACATCAATTTGGTATCCTTCGTTTGATCTATCACCAGACAAGTCAGCTATTAGTATTTATAACCAATATCGAAAGGGTTTTAATATATTTGACCTAGAAGGTAATTTAATAACTAATATTAAAGATGAATACTGGAGTTCTTGGTCGCCGACAGGTAATTATTATATAAGTTACTCTGAAATAGATAATGAGGATACGGCTGATAAGATTTTCATTAGGTCAATTCAAAAAACATCTATTACAGAAATCGTACCAGATGTTTCTTATCGTTATTGGATTTATGCTCACAGTATTACATGGTCTCCAATTGATGACATTTTTTCTTTTCTAGTCTGCAGCGAAAATATTTTTAGTAATTCATATTTGTACAAAAATGATTATGGATTATGTGATCTTTATATCGCATCGTATGATGGGAATTTTCTTAAATACACACAAGAACCTGATTATTTTTCAACAAGCGTTGCCCCTTCTTGGTCTCCTGATGGAACGCTAGTTGCGTACATAGTTGGTAAAGAAACTGGAAATTTGGTTGTTGCAGGTTCTGATAGTATTGGTGGTATAGAATATCAAAATTTAGCTGATAATGCTTATTACAACTCACCTATTATTTGGATTAAGAGTTCTTCAAATCATGAAGGTGTAAATGATACAACTATATCTGCGACTACTACACAAGAAAGCATAACTATTGATATTACAGCAACCCTTACTCCTTTTCAATCTCTTAATCAGCCTGTGTCTATCATTCAAGACGGAAGAGATGCTTTCATGTCCTATGTGCCTGCTGGAGAATTCACAATGGGTACTAATAATGGTGAATCAGACCAACAACCTGCCCACCAAGTCTATTTAGATGGATATTACATTGATCAGTATGAAGTAACTATTGCTCAATATAAAATTTGTGTAACAGAGAACGTATGCGAAATTCCTTCTTACGCGTCATTTACTCATTCAGATTATTACCTAAATTCGGAATATTCAAATTACCCTGTGATTAACATAGATTGGGAAATGGCTAGAACTTTCTGCGAGTGGCGTGCAGCGAGATTACCTACAGAAGCAGAATGGGAAAAAGCCGCTAGAGGAACAGATGCACGCTTATTTCCATGGGGTAATGAATTAAATTCTACTTTTGTAAATTTCAATAAACTATACAAAGATACTACTCCTGTAGGAAATTTTGAGACAGGTAAAAGTCCTTATGGTGTATATGATATGGCTGGCAATGTATGGGAATGGGTGCAAGACTGGTATGATTCAGCGTATTATCAAAACTCGCCTTTATCAAATCCATCGGGACCTGACAGTGGTCGGAATAGAGTAATACGTGGAGGCTCTTGGATAGTCGATGAAGATTTAATACTGGCTACCTATCGAGACGGGAATGGGCTATCAAACTCTAATCTAAGAGGAACTGGCTTTCGTTGTGCAATGTCTGTATCGCCATAAAATAATGTTAACGGCAAACGAATAATTAATACTAGGGAAGATTTATATGATTGATCAAACCCTCAACACCCGTTACAAAATAGTCTCCCAACTCGGCGAAGGCGGGATGGGAGAAGTGTACCTCGCTACGGATGAAAAAAATAGCGGACAAGTCGCAATTAAAATTTTAGCGAGGCAACTCACAGCCAATCCAGAAGCGTTGGAAAGATTCAAAAGGGAGGGTGAAACGCTTCGTCAACTTGACCATCCAAACATTGTCAAGTTTATAGATTCCTTGTGATGCAGTATCTGCATCTCATACCGAGAATTTTGGACGACTTCGGGGCTGAATTCAAGGTGAAATGCAATGATTTTTTGGGCATACCGTGCTGATGATATGTGAGTCCGAGGGCCACATCATTTCTACATTGTAATTCTCATTAATTTATAAGATTCTATAATTCACCACGTTCATCAATATTTGTGAATGTACAAGAATAAAGTAAAATTCCTTCAAGGAAATGTCTTTTATGAGAAACCATTATGAAATCCTACCGTAAAGAATTATGGTTTAACATCCCCAGCCGACGCGGGTTTATCAA
Organism: Anaerolineales bacterium UBA2317; assembly: GCA_002345215.1. Lineage (GTDB taxonomy): Bacteria > Chloroflexota > Anaerolineae > Anaerolineales > Villigracilaceae > Villigracilis. The sequence continues at coordinate 180,197 of DDVH01000052.1, read as the reverse complement.
TATCACGGGTCAAGTAGAAGAGGCGTTGCATGAAAGCGGAATCAAAGAAGGCTTGTGCTTAGTCAATGCTATGCACATCACCGCCTCTGTTTTCATCAATGATGATGAAGCGGGTTTACATCAAGATTATGAAAAATGGTTAGAAAAACTTGCTCCACATGAACCTGTGAGTCAATATCAGCATAATGACACAGGCGAAGACAATGCTGACGCACACATGAAGCGTCAAATCATGGGGCGTGAAGTGGTTGTAGCCATAACGAATGGCGAATTAGATTTTGGAACGTGGGAACAAATTTTTTACGGCGAGTTTGACGGCAAAAGAAAAAAGCGAGTGCTGATAAAAATTATTGGTGAATAATTATTACAAAAACACTCCGAAAAAATTCGGAGTGTTTTTATATCCTAGCGTATTCTTCCTGATTCTGATTGAGAAGGTGTTGCCTCTGTTTTTATTAGTACTGCGCGAACCGCTATGCGATTTGTATACGTATCATTGCCTTCGTTGTAATTTTCACAGGTAATCAATGTTAGCCATGAGCCTTCTTCATGTTTTATCACGGTCATATTATATGGGCTGATAGTGTGATTTGTTTGCACTTCATAAATAAACTTTGTACCATAAGCATGGACGATGATTTGGTCGCCCCATTGCAAATCACCTAGTTTTGCAAATGGACCTGCTTGACCGTTTGGCAATGTGACATGACCTGTCAAAGCACTGTTGCCTTGCCAACTTGGGAAAGCGGTTCCTTCTAACCAACCAGCCTGTTGCCACAACCACGACACATCCCAATCTTCATCAATGAGTGGCACGCCCACAATAGGAATCTTCACACCGAGTCGTGGAATTTCAAGCCACACATCAGTAGACATGTATTCTTTTTCAGCAGGTTGTTGCATCAATTTGGTAATTCGATTTGGCGCGAAACCAGTAGATGGTAATACAGAAGGCAATCTAGCATCTTCATCGTCATCTACTACGGGAGGTAAAGATGAAATAACAACACTTGAAGAAACAGAATAAACATTAACGCTACTAGGCGGGTCGTACCAACGTTCCGTTGATTCTGCATTATGAGTTGAAAGTTGAATCGGATCCCCGTTAATATCAGGGTCAATCGGAAGAGAAGTCCAAGCGACCGATGCAGTATTTGTAGCAGGCGAACCGATTAAGCGAGCGGTGAAAGTAATTGTAGAAGTTTGCCCAAGTGGGAAGGTCGCCCATTCAAAAATTAAATCTGTAGTTGTTGTGCCCGGATTACAGTATGTTGCCGCAGGCGTATCTGGTGCAAGCCCTGCCGTATATTGAACAGTACATTGGATATATTCAAGGTTGGCAGGTAAAAAGTCTGAAACCACAACATCAAATGCATCAATTGTGCTTTGTGGGGTTGTATGGTCTATCACCAACGTAAATTGTACGGGCGTACCAATGGCAACATTATTTGTTGGGGTAGCAGTTTTTTGTATATCTAAATCTGGTTCAACAATATTTACATTCGGCGCACTGGCTGAGAATGAACCACCATCCCATGCCCAAGTAACATTATTGTTTAAACTATCGCCACCTTGATTCTCAATCACATCCAAAACAATGGCTCGATATTGAATAACCAATTGAGAAGCTGAGGTCGCTGAAAGCGTTCCAATTGAAAAGACGACTTGTCTGCCGGGATTTGCTGGGTTGGCAGGGTCATCGCCTGGGTCTGTAATAGAAGAAACAACTGGCGGGCAAACAGAGCCAGTTACATCAACACCACCTAACGTAGCAGAAACACAATCTACATACGCAAGCCCTCTATCCATTTGGTCTGTGACGGTAACATTACTTAACGTCACACCTACCGGCACATCGATCGTAATTTGATACGTCACAATTTCACCAATGGCAACATCATTTCCGTTTGTAAAAGTTTCATTGGTATCAACAATTGTTTTTAATAATCCATTATTAGTACGGAAACCAAAATCAACAGTTGGATTTGTGGTAATGCCATTTGAATTATTAACTGTGTTATTGGATGACGCGCCAACGCTTCCCGGCGTAAGGGACACAGGGTTGCTGTAAACCTGACCAAATCCTTCGCCTACGCCGTTATCGTTGTTATCCGTGTTTGTATTTGGATTCGTTGTATCGGCATTATCAGCAGTATCTACTGTGCTGGCGTAACCCACTGGCGGTATAACACGTACAATGTAATCACCTTGTGGCAAATTACTAAATAAATAGGTACCACCTGCTCCAGTGACAACACCACCAGAAGCATCATCGGCTGTGCCTAAAATGCCGTCAGGTCCAACATTGATTTCTGTTGTGCCATTGCTTGCAAACAATTGCACTGTTGCACCTGCAAGCAATGTATCTGTGCCAGCATCATAACTTCCATTACTATCTATATCAAGAAATACTACATTACCAAGTTCTACACGATAAAAACCAAAATCTACTGTGCGGTTGTTTTGGCTATTGACTGCTTCACCCGGTGGATTGGTTGGGTCGGCATCATTGTCATTGGTTGGTTCAACTGTGCCGGGTCCAAGAGTCACAGCACTGCTGATAACAGAACCATTGAATGCTCCAGCAGTTTGTAATGTGCCATTATCGTCACTATCTACATTGTTATCTGGGTCTGGAGCGGTTGTTTCGTTAATGGCTCCTGCTCCACTTAAAGTAGTGCCGGAACTCCAGTAGCCTGCTAAAGGTGCGCCTGAAGCGAATTGAGTCGCAGGAATAATGACAACGTAATTCCCAGCCGGCAAATCATCAAAGCGATAATATCCGCCATTGGCAGTTACATCTGTAGCTAACACGCCACCTGTTGGATTTCCACTTCCATCAGCGGCATACAATTCAACAGTGACGCCATTGACTCCAACTTCAGAGCCGTTAATGGTGCTACTGTTATCTGTATCAAACCAAACGCGATTTCCTAAACTATATAAAGGTACAAAACCAAAATCTACTGTCGGGTTTGAGGTTGTGCCCGTTGTTTGTGTGACTGTATTATTGGATGCCGCGCCTGTACTGCCCGGTGTAAGCGTCACTGCATTACTGGATACGGTTCCGCTAGCAGTGCCAACACCATTATCATTATTATTGATATTGTTATTCGGGTTGGTTGTATCACCAGCATTGGCAGTATCTATTGTGCTGGTGTAGCCGTTTGGTGGCGTAACACGCACAGTGTAATTGCCTTGTGGTAAACCACTAAATAAATATGTACCTGTTGCTGTGGTTGTAAAGTAACCTGATAAATCATCACTTGTGCCGAGAATACCATCATGTCCGACATTGATTTCTGTCAGACCATCACCAGAATACAAGCGGACAATTGCACCTTCAACTAACGAATCGGTACCAGCATTGTATGTGCCATTTCCATTGACATCTACAAAAACTATATCACCTAGTTCTTGACGATAAAAACCAAAGTCTACAGTACGGTTGCTACGGTCATTGGCAGATTCACCAGCAGGATTCATTGCAGGTGCATCTGTATCATTGGTCGGCTCATCTGCATTCGGTCCGATTGTCACCGCATTACTAATCACCGCACCATTGAAAGTGCCACTTGTGATGTGGTCACCATTATCTTCGTTGTCAACATTATTATCTGGGTCAGGAGAAGGTGTTTCGCTGATAACTCCTGTATTATCAATTGTGCTACCACTACTTCGATAGCCTGCTAAGGCTGAGCCAGTTTCAAATTGACTGGCAGGAATCACAACGACATAATCGCCGGGCGCTACATCATCAAAACGATAATATCCGCCTTGATATGTAACTTGTGAAGCGAGTGCACTACCTGTTGGATTTCCACTGCCGTCTGCACGATATAACTCGACTGTGACATTATCTACGCCGACTTCTCCCGCATCAATCAGACTATTATTATTGGTATCAAACCAGACGCGGTTTCCAAGGCTGAACAAATCACCCACACGAAGCGTATCAGTGGCAGGATTGTTATTGGTTACATTGGGGTCATTGGTGATTAATGCACCAGCAGGAATGGTGTTGACATACGCACCTGGTTCATCTGTAGTAATGCTGACAGAGATGGAACAAGTATCATTGCCTGCTAAAGAACCGCCTGTTAAGTTAATCACTTGAGCACCGGGGTTGGCAGTGACCGTTCCATTACAAGTATTGACAACATTTGCAGGATTGGCGATGTATAAACCAGTCGGCAATGTGCCCGGCAAATTGTCATTCAATTCCATGTTTACTACGGGGATGTTACTTGTATTTGAAACTGTAATCGTTAAAGTAGTAATATCGTTCACTTGAATAGGGTTAGGATTAAATACTTTATTAACGCTAACACCCGGCAAGTTTGTCAATGAGGCTTCTGTAGCCTGTGTACTGCTGACACCGTTAAAGGTTGTCACTGCACCAGCAGGAATGCGATTGGTCCGATTACCATTTACATTCATCACCACGCGCAAAGTAAGTGTACAAGTTGAGTTTGCTAATAAAGTGCCACCACTAAATGAAAAAGAAGAATCACCGGGATTACCAGTTAATGTACCTCCGCAAGTCCCTGTATTAAACATAACTGGGTCTGCTAGCACAATGCCCGGCTGAATTAAATCCATATTATCTGTAAATGCAATGCCTGTCAGTTGTGTGCTTTCAGGGTTAATTAATTGCACAGTCATTAATGATGTTGCCCCACCATATACAAGCACAGGGTCAAACCCTTTTACTACACCAATAGATAAATTTTGAATGTCCAAGGCGGCTTGTGCTTGTGCAAACGGTCCAATCACAGCACCGGTATCTGATACTGTTGCACTCACATTTGTTGTAGGGATTATATTTGTCTGTGTACTTGGAGAAGATGGCGATGAGTCTGTGCCTCTTACATCAATCGTAATGGTACAAATCCCTGGAACACCTCCAACTTGTGCTGGGATTGTCCCACCCGTTAAAGTAATGATTTCATTATTAACATCTACATTTACACTGCCACCACAAGTATTGATAATGTTGGGTGTAGGTGCAACTCGCAGACCATTTGTGGCACTGCCCGGCAAATCATCCACTACACTTACATTTGTCAATGCAGTGTCATTTGTATTTTGTAAAGTAATCGTCATGGTAGAAAGCCCATTTGCTTGTACGGCTGTTGGGTAAAAGGCTTTACTAATAGACATACTTGTCACACGTAATGTGGCAGTGCTGTCACCTAATTCATTGGTTCGCCCTTGTGATGTTGTAACAGAGTTGGCAGGGATTGTGTTTACATATACATTTGGTTCTGTGGAAGTTACATAAACATCAATGTTACAGCTTGAGCCTGCCAATAATGAATTTCCAACACCATTTGAAAATTGAATAAAACTTGTACCGGCAACTGCTGTCAAAGTCCCGCCCGGGCAACTATCCGTAGGAGAAGGAGAAGCGGCAATGACCAAACCAGCAGGCAAGTTATCTGTAATCGTCATTCCAGAGATAGCAACATCTACAGGTGCAGTGACTGTGATTCTTAAGCGAACAGTTTGTCCCGGTGAAATTGTAGTAGATTGAAAAGCTTTGGCTACTGTGACTGGAAGCGTGGTGGCATTTACAACCGTCAAATCGGTTCCTGTTGTGACGTTTGAATTGTTCCCTACACCCTCAGCAGTTGTAATACTCCCAGTAGGAAGTGAATTTTCATAAGTTGTTCCAGTTCCGGGGTCATCACTGGTGACTTGGAATGTAATCGTACAAGTGTTGCCAGGTCCAGGTGCCGCCGCAAGCGAACCACCACTTAAACTTACAGAGGCAAGCGTGTTTGTTATCGTCCCACCACATTGTGGTGAAGCAGGTGTTCCAGAAACTTCTAAATTGGTAGGAAGAGAATCTGTAAAACTAATATTGGTAAGCGGTGTACCGCTATTATTTGTTAAAGTAACTGTAACAGTGCTAATGCCATTTAATGCAATGATGGCTGGCGAATAACCCTTTGTGGCTGTCAGAGCAGGTGAAATCGTTATATCATCTGTAGCCGCTAAATAATTTGTGACATTAGGTTGGTCTGCTGTTAAGGCATTGGCTGGAATTGTATTCGTACGCGTGCCAGATGCACTTAGTGAAATTTGAACCGGCACAGTAATTGTACAAGTAGCGACCGTTGGCGGAGAACCACTTGCCGGAATTGTGCCACCTGTTAATGTAATTGAACTATCCCCTATATTTCCACTAACAGCACCTGCACCACATGTCGTTGTCGGCATACCTGCAACTGTAACCCCTGTTGGAAGATTATCAGTAATGCTTACACCTGTATAAGGTGAAGCAGTTGGGTTTTGAAGTGTAATGGTTAATGTACTTGTACCACCAGCAGTCACAGCATCAGGTGAAAAAACTTTTGTCACACCCACAGGTTGAATATTTAAATTTGCAGAAGCAGGGCTTCCATTGGTAACACCTTGATTGGTTCGAAGCGAACCGGGGTTTAACGGTCCAGCAGGGATTGTATTCGTATATTGCCCAAACGCGCCTGTCACGTTAACTGTCACTAAACAATCTTGGCTAGGTGTTACAGTGCCATTCGTTAATGTAATTGTTGTTCCACCCGCTGAAGCAGATACTGAAGAGCCAGCACCACAATTACTTGTAGATAATCCATTCGGCGTGGCAACCACCAATCCACTTGGAAGAGTATCCGTATAAGATGTACCCGTTAAATTTGTGTCGGCATCATTATTGTTGATACGAATCGTTAATTGGCTTGTCTGCCCCACAAATATCGTATTCGGGTTAAATGTCTTTGATAATGAAGGTGGCGAAACGGCAATCACTGTAATCGTGGCGCTTGCTGGTGATGTATTTGTAATCAGGACGGGAGTCCCACCATCGTTACCATCAGCAGTTAAGCCAATATCGGTAGGAGCATTATGCGCCGGAATTGTATTGATTAAATTACCAGCAGTGACAGATGAGATATTGACTTCGATATAACATTGCCCCGGTGTTGGACCCGTCTGTGCAGGTACGCCTCCACCACTTAAGGTGATAGTTGTTGCGTTCGGCGCGGCAGTTACTGTGCCTCCACATGTGTTGACAATCCCTGCTGGGTTGGCGACGTATAACCCAGGTTGCACACGCACCAAATCATCCACAAAAGCAACATTGGTAAGCGGAAAAGTATTCGGGTTAAAAATAGAAATCCGAAGAACAGAGACCCCGCCGGCGTCAATTTGAAGCGGTGTAAACTGCTTATTTATTTCCGCAGGCAAAGATGCCGCACGTACTGTCGTTACCGGACCTGATATCAATGAAGCAATAATGACAAACAGTAAAAATAAAGCGCGAACCAATCTGGACATATATTTTCCCTTTATAAAAAACAATGAAAACTGAAAAAAATATAAAGCTCTCTACATTTTAATAGGAGCTAAGTACTAGGGTCAACGGCTATAAATGACAGAAATGAAAAGTTTGCAAAACTGTCTGTGAAGAGTTGTAACGATTTTTTATAAGCGAGATACCCTGCTGAATGATAAAATACTCTAATCGGAGAAACTACATGAAATTACAAAACAAAATCATCGCCACATTAATTGCGGAAGGTGTAGAGGATTTGGAATATTATGTTCCAGTGATGCGCTTACAAGAAGAAGGCGCAAAAGTTTTGAGTGCAGGCTTAGATTTGAAACCTGTCAAGGGAAAAAATGGTTTGGTGATTACGCCTGATACAAAAATTGAAGATTTGAAGGCAGATGAGCTTTTTGCAATCATTATCCCCGGTGGTTTTGCGCCAGATAAATTACGCAGATATGATGTCGTTAAAAAACTTGTGAAAGAGATGCATGATGCAAATAAAATCGTTGGTATTATTTGCCATGGTGGTTCGACTGCAATTTCGGCAGGCATTATCAAAAAAGGTCAACGCGTGACGGGCTCAACGGGAATTAAAGATGACCTTGAAAATGTCGGCGGGGTGTGGGCGGATGAAGCGGCTTTCCGCGAGGGCAACCAAGTTTGGGGTAGAGTCGTGGCGGATATTCCAGATTTCAATCGTGAGTTGGTGAAAGCACTAGTGGAAGGTTAAATAAAAAATCGGAAGTCTGTGAGACTTCCGATTTTTTGTTAATCTTCTAAAATCAGAACTGCTTTTTTAGAACAAGAGACTTGACAACTATCCCCAATTTTCGGCAATTCAAGTGAAGGACGATTAAATGTATCCATATTGAAATTCGTTTTTCCAATTTGGAGTTGAATCCGTACTACTGAACCTAAGAAAGTAATGTTCACCACTCTTCCTTCAACAACATTTTCTTTTTTACCTTCAGATACGAAACTAAAACGTTCGGGGCGAATTGCAAAAGTGACTGTATCGCCTTTTTTCCTGTTCTTTGTACCATCGTCTGTTTGCAATTGAATACCCTCCATATTCAAAAGCCCGCTTGCTGGGTCAAGAATTTCTGCTTTGGCTGTATTCAATGAACCAACAAAATTTGCAACAAATCGTGTCTTGGGGAAGTTATAAATTTCAAATGGGGTTCCCACTTGTTCAATTTCACCGGCATTCATTACAACAACTCTGTCAGAGATAGATAAAGCTTCCTCTTGGTCGTGTGTAACGAATATTGCCGTAATTCCTAAGGTCTTTTGAATGGAACGAATTTCAGAGCGTAACGAAACGCGGATTTTGGCATCGAGAGCAGAGAGCGGTTCATCTAATAACAACACTTGTGGACGAATGGCAAGCGCACGTGCCAATGAAACACGTTGTTGTTGACCGCCAGAAAGTTGATATGGATATTTGTTAGCATGGGCTTCTAAGTGAATGAGGCTTATCATTTCAGATACACGTTGTTTGACAACGTCATCCGCTTCTTTACGGACCTTCAAACCGAATCCTATATTTTGGGCAACGGTCATATTGGGAAACAAAGCATAAGATTGAAAAATCATACCGACGTTGCGTTGGTTTGGTGCATTGTGTGTAATATCAACACCATTAAGCAATATATTGCCAGAAGAAGGTGTTTCAAAGCCTGCTACCATTCTCAAAGTTGTGGTTTTTCCACAACCTGATGGACCAAGGAAAGATACGAACTCACCTTTGGCAATTTCAAGGTTAAAGTTATCTACAACTGTTGTATCGCCAAATTGTTTTGTAACATTGGAAAGAGATAAATAAGACATCGAAAGTTTCTCCACGTAATCTTAATGTCCGCCTGCGGTTTGGTTTTGTCCGCCGGTGACGAGTTGAATCAACCCCATGGCAATCCATGTAAGCAGGAAGCTAACAAAAGAAAGTGCGGCTGGTTCATAAGCACGATGCTGACCCAGTAAAAAGAGATATGGACCAAATGCATTCACACCAAGGAAAGAAGCCAAAATCACTTCACCTACAACAATAGCAAAGGTGAGCAATGCACCGCTCAATAACGCGGAGCGAATGTTTGGGAGTATGACTCTGGTGATAATCACGAACCAGCTTGCCCCGAGGCTTTGAGCCGCTTCTGTCAGAGTAAGAATATCCACTGTTCGCATACCAGTATCCACAGAGCGATACATGTAAGGCATTGCCAATACCATATACCCCGCAACGATAAGAATATTTGTACCTGCTTTAAATTGGGTGAAAGGTTGCATTAAGACAATTTCTGTAAACGGAATTGTGACTGGCTGGCTATAAACACGAATTAAACCAAACACCAAAATAATGGCTGGCACAACAAACGGCATAAGTGTAATGAATTCAACAATACGACGGGCTTGTGGCAAACGTAGTCGAATCCAATATGCTGTCGGCACTACCAAAATGATACAGGCAATGATTGTTATCACTGCAAATACATTCGAGGCAATAAAACTTCTCCAAAAACGAACATCTTCAAAGGCTCTTTGATATGCTTTGAATGGTTCGGCTGGGTCCCAACTTAATGAAAATTCAAATGTAGCAAACAAAGGTAGCACAAAATATAAGGCACCAATAAGAAACCAAAGCCATGCCATAAATGGAAATTTGCGTAGGCGTGAAATAAATTTCATCTCAACCACCTTTCAGTTTTTGCTTGAAGCCATGAATAACCTGCTAATGAAATTGCCATGATGATAACCATACCGACAGCCATTGCATACCCTAAACCAGGATTATAAAGAACATCGCCTCGAATCTGTGCGCCAATCTGAATCGTGACGATGCCAATTCTTCCTCCCGTGAGGGCGTATGCGGTTGCATAAGCACCAAAGGCGTTGCCAAACAATAAAATCATTGCGCCGAGAATGGAAGGTAATAAAACAGGTAAGGCGACTTTGAGCCAATATTGAGTTGAACTTGCGCCTAAGTTTTCTGCGGCTTCGCGCCATTCACGCTTCAAGCCATCTAATGCGGGTGCCATAATCAGTACCATTAATGGAAATTGAAAGTACATATAAACAAGGCTTAACCCTGCAAAACTATATAAGTTAAAACCAGCACTGTATACATCAACGCCAAGATAATCTCTTAAGATATGAGTGATAAATCCCTGACGACCGATGGTTGCAACAAATGCAAAGGCTAAAGGAACACCTGCAAAATTTGAGGCAACACCGGAGAATGTCATTAAGATTGGACGGAGCGATTTGGGTAAACCGCCAACTGTTACAGAATAGGCAAGTAAAAAACCTAAAATGCCACCGCCCAAAGCAGTGATGGCACTGATTTGGATGCTTAACTCTATAAGCATTGACAATCAAAGGCACTGTAAACAGTTGTCGAATATTATCAAGAGTAAAGTTACCTTCTGGCGATGAA
>DDVH01000052.1:159222-169337 GCA_002345215.1 Anaerolineales bacterium UBA2317 | reverse complement strand
TGCGGGGGTTTTCTTAAGGGGAACAGTTGTTTGTGCCATTGCCTTAATGTCCTTGTAACCAATCATTTTGAAGTGAGACCCCGCTTTACAGCAGGGTCTCACTATCATACATCAAATTTTATTTATTAGGGTGCGGCTTGAACATCTGCACCGACAGCTGAATCCCAGTTGGTAGTGATTAATTCAGTAGCGGCATTAAGTTGTGGAAGACTTGGGAATACTGCCCCGGAGACATCAGGCAATTTATCAAGTAAATCTTGCGGAATAACACCACGTGAGCGCAAATCGGCTTCACGAATTGGATGACAGTAACCTTCCATCCAAATCAATTGTCCTTCATCTGAGTAAAGGAACTCTTGCCATAAGCGCGCGGCGGCGGGTTGTGGTGAGTATGCACTAATAGCCTGAACATAAACACCAGCAAAACGACCAGTGGCAGGAATGACAACAGTTGCATTGGGATTACCTTCAAAGGTGTCAATTGCAGAGAGTGCGTTATAGTCCCAAGTGATGCGAACTGGAATTTCACCGGTAGCAACTAAACCATTATTGGCAATCAAAGGAATCAAATTGCCGGCTGAGTTTAATTCAGCGAAGAAATCCAAACCAGCTTGAGCATCATCCAATGAACCACCGTTAGCAAGGGCAGCAGCATAGACCGATTGAATAGCCTGATTAGAAGCACGTGGGTCGCCAGAGAGTGCAATTTGACCATTGTATTTCGGATCGAGCAAATCAGCCCAATCTTGTGGAGCATCTGGTTGAACATCAGTGTTCACCAAGAAAGCTAACACACCATAGTAATCACCATACCAGTAGCCATCTGCATCCTTTGCATCAGCGGGGATAGTATCCCATGTCGCGACTTTATAAGGTGCGAGCAAACCTTCAGACTTGGAAGATTCACCAAATGAAAAACCTACGTCAATAACATCTGGTGCTTGTGGACCTTTGTTATCTTTGTTGGCTTTGATGGCTTCAATTTCGTCAGCAGAGCCGGCGTCAGGATTTAATTCATTGACTTCAAGACCATATTTCGATTTGAAGGTTTCAATGGCTTCACCATAATTACACCAATCATGCGGCAAAGCAATTGTGGTGAGTGAGCCTTCTGCTTGTGCCGCGGCAACCAAAGCATCCATACCGCCGCCATCTTCAGCAGAAGTTGCAGTGCTCCAATCAAAGTCACTGGTAGCGCCTGAGCCACCTGCACCACCACACGCAGAGAGCACTGTAGCAGCTATGACAAAAAGAGCAATCAAATGATAAGCAAACTTTTTAGTACGCATTCTCTATCTCCTATTTTGAATTAAATGGATTTGACAAAATCGTACAGCTTTACTTTATGTTTCTTCCTGATGCCTCCAATCTGTTAATAAACTGTTAATATTTTAGCATTATCAATATTCAAAGTCAAACCAACTTATTTTGGCTTTGAATGAATGACCAGACAACTAACTTAAAACCTTACTCCAACTACAACAAACAATGAATAAATACCAGCAGAAACCAAGGCACTGACTGGAATTGTAATCAACCAAGCAGTTAAGATATCACCTGCTACACTCCATCGTACTTTGCTAACTCTTTCTGATGCACCCACTCCAACAATCGCAGAGCTCACAACTTGTGATGTACTAATCGGCAAACCTAAAACAGATGCGGCTAAAATTGCAAAACCAGAAGTTAATTGAGTAGCAAAACTATGCACAGGACGAATCTTATAAAACTTGCCACCCAATGTGCGGATTAATCTCCAACCACCAAGTGAAGCACCCAATGCCATTGTCAATGCACTGGCAAAAATTACCCAAAATGGAACCGAAAATTCTGTTAACACGCCACCAATCATTAAACTTAATGTAATAATACCGATTGGTTTTTGAGCATCATTCGTTCCATGACCCAACGCCAAAGCAATCGATGTTAACAATTGACTACGTTTGAAAAAATTATTAATGTTCGGGGAAGCATTTTGAGCAAGAAAATAAATTAACTTCAATAGTAAAAAACCAATTAAAAATCCAGCTAATGGAAAAGCAAACAAAGCCAATAACACTTTCCATAAACCTGCAAGATTAATTGCATCCATACCAGAAGATGCAAATGCAGAACCAATCAAACCACCTATTAATGCATGAGATGAACTGCTGGGTATTCCAAAAAACCAAGTGACTAAGTTCCATACAATGGCGCTGATTAAACTTGCGGACAATGTGTTCAATGAAATTAATTCTGAAGTGACAATATCATTACCAATTGTTTTTGCAACCGTTACACCAAATAAAAATGGTCCACAAAATTCGGCAATAGCAGTCATACTCAATGCCATGCGAGGACTAAATGCCCGTGAAGAAATTACAGTCGCAACGATATTACTTGCATCTCGCATTCCGTTAATAAAATTAAATATCAAGGACAGAATAATAACAAACAGCAGTGAACCAGAGATTAACATCTTGTTATGTTTTCTTTACAACTATATCTGCAATAATATTTGCCGCCTCATCGCCTCGGTCTGCCGCATTAGATAAATGCCGATACACCTCTCGCATCTTTAACATCTCAACCACATGATGAACATCTTCTGGACCACTAAACAAATCCGCAACTGCTTCACGATAAACTGCTTCGACTCGATTTTCTAAAGCCTTCGCGCGTTGCGCATGGTCTAATGCTACGTTTGGATTTTTTGGCAAACGCAATACACCTTGCCAAATTTCATATGCCGCATCTTTTAATAAAGAAGCAATTCTCAACATAAAAGGCGTGGACTTAACATTCAAAATCACCATCTCAACCACAGTTGTATCTGCATAATCAATCACATCATCAATCGAACGCGACAATGAAAAAATATCTTCACGGTCAAACGGCGTGATGAAAGTACGATTCAATTCATCAATCAAGATTCGACGAACTTCATCCGCTTCTTTTTCTTTAAAGGATAATTGTTCTGCCACTTCGGCATCTGCCGTCTCCAAATATTTGACAAGCAAATTCATCCCCTCAAAAGCAAGCGAGGCTTGTTCTTCAATTAATGTTTGAAATTTATCTTCTTTTCTCTTAAATATACGAAACATAAAATCCTTATTTGTGTCATTCTGAGCCATGTTCTGTTTTTTATGGCGAAGCAACCTCCTAATTAATATTGGAGCTTGCTTCGGGCAAAGAACGCCCTCGCAATGACATTAACCTATTGGCAACAACTCACCTGCTATCAAGCCAGGAAATGCTTCACGAATAGCAGAATCAACTTCAGGCGAGAGAAGAGGCGTTGGGTTTGTCGTCATAATATCTTTGGCTTTTTTCATCGCTTTTGCTTGCGTATCTGTCGCGCCCTTCTTTTCCCAAATCGTGCGAGCATCACGGTCTGCGATTTTTGTCATCACGGCTTCAGTTTTCATTCTACTAATTGTATGCTTAGCAGTGATGAAAGAACCGCCTGGACCAATTTCTTTAATTAAACCCAAAGCCAAATCATCATCATTAAATGAAATGCCACGTTTCATACGCTTCATCATTTGTGCCATTTCATCATCAATGACTGCTTTTGCAAAATCAAAAGTTTTCAATGCATCAATCAAACCGCCGATGTTAAACATATCCATACCACTCAACACACCCGCAATGCCAGACATGCCCGTTTCATAGCCTGCTTGGGCATCATTTAATTTTGAATTGGTTAATCCGATATAACCACCGCATGGCACATTATAAAAATGAGCAAGTTGTGCAAATGCCATGTGCAACATACCACATTCAATTGCGCCCGATGTATATGCACCACTTCGCATATCAGCAACCGTTCCAAGTGTTGCATAAATAGTCGGCGTGCCTTCGCGAGTCATTTGCATCAACATCAGTGCGGATAAAAATTCTGCATTGCCTTGCACCAACGTTCCAGACATTGACATTGGCGAAGTTAACCCAGCATTTGGAACAATCGTTGGATAAACAGGCAAGCCTTCTTTTGCAAAGAACATCACATTCTCAGTTGAAAGATGATCCATTGTTAATGGCGAAACAACGGGACAATAATGATGCGTTAAGAATGGATGTTCTTTATATGCTTCTTCCCCACCCGCCACAATGTATGCCATTTTCATCATATCCAACGTATCTTTCATGTTTGTCGTTGTGGCACGAATCGGCTTGACACAATATTTGATGGCAGGATACAAACGTGAAATTGTAAATTGGTCTGGTGGCGCATCATCTGCTAACGTGGAGATAGAAAAAACATCATAGCCAGATAATTCATTGATTAAGTGTGCAATGCGAGCAATATCAGTTGACTCAGCGCGTCTTTCTTTGCCTGTAACTGGGTCAATAATATCTGGAGCAGATGACGCCGTTACAATGACTGGGCTATCCTGCGGAATCGTCTTATCAAATTTTGGGTCGCGCGCGTGAAACGTAAATGACGATGGAACGAGTTTGCGATATTTTTCTACAATATTTCGTGGAAATTTAACGCGTTCATCTTCAACAGAACAACCATGTTCTTTGAATAATTCCCGCGCGGGTTCATAGCGGACTTTCAACCCAACTTCTTCTAAAATCTCTAGCGAAGCATCATGAATTTTTTGAACTTGGTCTTGCGTTAATAAAGTTGCAAATGACATAGGTCACATCCTTTTGATAAATTATTCAACCAACGACCTTTTAATTTTTTTGCGTTCTGTTTTTCTTTTCGGCAATAATCTTTCAGCCAACTTACGCGTTTCTTTGACGAGAATATTATCAATCAACACATTATCTTCTGGAATTCTAAACAACTTGGTGATTTTGACAAATTGATTGTCACGGTACACCATCCTGTCTACACGCAATGTTCGGGCTAAGTCTTTAATTTCTTTCACTGAAAACATCTTCAAGCCAGATTGTGTCACTTTTAATGAAGCCGCCGCAATCGCAAAGCGGACAGATTCTTCTAAACTCCAGCCTTGCAAATATCCATAGATATAACCTGATGAAAAAGTGGCGCCGGCTCCAGAGCCATCCACTGCTTTGACTTTTGGAGCATGGACGCGAATAATCTCATCACCTTGTACAACCATACATCCCTGACTCGCCATCGTGATAATGGCTGTTTGAATTCCTGAGTTAAATAATTTTCTCGCTACAGAAAGCATGAGTTGCTTTTTTCCAATTTGCGCAGCATCGGTCACTGCCTGACAAATTGTCACCAAACCTGAATATTTTTTCAACAAATCTTTGTTTTGGTGACCATGTTCAAAATTCAAAAAGACTGGCACATTATGTTTTTTGGCATATTCCATGGCACGCAAAATATGTGTATCACCATCATACCAATCCACATACAATAATTTTGATTTCTTAATCAAAGATAAATCTGCTGTATCTAATGTGCTGAGTATTTCTTCAGAACGTTGCCAAAAGTAAGTCCGTGCACCTTTTTTGTCAGAGACGTTAACTTCTAGTGGTGTTTTATATTTTTTTGTAAATCGCACTTTGCCTTGCACGCCCCATTTCTTTAATTTATCTGCAACATCATGCCCAAGCAAATCATCACCGACAGCTGTACCAATCATCCCAGCGGATACATTCCATTGGCGTAAATTACAAGCAATAATCGCGGCATCATCATACACATAGTCACTGACTTCATGCACAATCGCACCCGTATTATGTTTTGGAAGTTTATCCAAAGCCATGATGTAAACGGGAGTTAACATACCGAAACCAACATAAGCAGGAGGTTTTTGATTAGGCACGAGCCTTCTCGCTTTTGGGGTCATATAAAACTGTCGGAGTCACTTCTGCATCATACATGCCTTCGATTAACTCAACTTTAAAACGATTTCCTTGTTTTGCTAACTCAATCGGTAAGTAAGTATATAAAATATTTTTCTTGACAGTGAATCCATATCCACCACTGCGAACACGAGTGACCAATTTATCTTCATGATAAACCGCCTCGCCTCCGTAGATTTGAACATAATCATCCGCGTCAGCCAATACAAACGTACAAAGCTTTCTTCTTAATCCTTCAGCCTTTTGTTTGACTAAGGCATCACGTCCGATGAAATCACCTTTATCTAAATCTACACAAAATCCAAGCCCTGCTTCGTAAGGAGTTGTGGTCGGCGTAATATCGGTTGTGAAATATTTGAAACCTTTTTCCAAACGTAATGGATCCAAAACTTTGTATCCACCAAGTTGTAAATTAAATTCTTTGCCTGCTTCCACTAACAAATCCCAAATCATTGTGGCACGATTGTTTTGGATATAAAGCTCCCAGCCAAGCTCACCCGCATAGCTGACTCGTTGGGCGTAGACTTTGGTTCCATTAATCAGAATCAGTTTCGTAGTCAAGTAAGGATGCGCTTCGTTTGAAATGTCACTGCTGGTAATTTTCTTCAGCACATCACGAGACTTGGGTCCCCACAATGCGAGACATGCAAATTCTTGTGTAATGTCACGAATCGAAACATCGCCATCGTTTTCATCTACGTGCATTTGAATGCGAGCCAAATCATTGGCAATAAAACCTGAGCCTGTGATAACCCAAAAATATTCTTCACCCAAACGTGTGACGGTCAAATCAGATTCGATGCCACCATTTTTATTTAAGAACTGTGTATAAATTGCACTGCCAATTGGTTTATCAATATTGCTATCTGTTAATCTTTGTAACAAAGGCAATGCACCTTTTCCTTTGACTTCAATTTTCCCGAATGAAGTTAAGTCAAATAAAGTCACACCTTCACGCGTAGAATTATGTTCGAGTCGCATTCGTTCAAAGTACGGAGGTTTATTCCAACCCCATAAGCGTTGATCCTCGCCCATGCGGCGCGATTCTTTATCATAATAATTAACACGTTCCCAACCAAACTTTTCACCAAAGACTGCACCATTTTCAATCAAACGATAATGTACAGGACTCGTGCGATATGGTCTGCCCGCTTCACTTTCATCATGCGGAAATTTCATGCGGTAATAATATTTGACTGCTTCAACAGTTCGTTCCGCCGCATAATTAAAATCGGAATAATAATTTCCAAAACGCGTGGCACGATAACCATACACATCAATCGGCGCTTCGCCATCAATAATCCATTCCGCCATCAACTTGCCCATGCCACCTGCACCACCATATCCATTCAAAGACATGCCCGCTAACATCCACATACCTTTTACACCAGCCATCGGTCCAAGCAACGGCTGACAATCAGGTGTGTATGCACCCGGATGACGAACCAACGTGATAATGCCTGCTTGTTCCAAAAATGGCAAACGACGAATCGCACCTTCAAGTAACATTTCAAACTGATCAAAATCACCCGGAAAACTTTTGCTTCCATGTTCCCACGGCGCACCATCGATCCAACGCGGCAACGGCTTCGGCTCATAACCACCAATCACAAGTCCGCCCGCTTCTTGACGCATATAAACTAAATTATCAGGGTCACGCAAACATGGTGTGTTTGGAGAAAATTCATGTCCGGGCACAGCTCGCAATGCAATATGTTGATGATCAACTGGAGTCGTTGGGATTTGTAATCCTGCCATCGCAGCGATGCGTGGTGCCCACATCCCTGCCGCATTGACGATAATCTCGCATCGAATCTCGCCTTTATCTGTTTGCACAGCCTCAACATTTCCTTTGGCTGACAATTTGATTCCAGTCACACGTGTGTTTGTATAAACTTCCACGCCTAATTCTTTCGCAAACTTAACCATCGAAGTTGTTACAGTATATGGGTCAAGTTGTCCATCACGCGGAAGATAAATACCGCCATACAAATCTTTTTTAGAAATCTGTGGCATGATTTTCAAAGATTCTTCGGGTGTGATAATTTCACAATCCAAACCTAATGCTTTTGCACGGCTGACGCTTCTTTCCATTTCAAGCAATTGCTCTTTACTAGACGCAACTCTCAAACTACCTACATGATTGAATAAACCCAATTCGCTATATAACTCAATGCTATACATACGAAAACGAAGCATCGCTTGTGATGTAGCAAATTGAGTCACAAGCCCAGCCGCATGTGATGATTCACCACTCGCAATCTCACCTTTCTCAACAATGACTACATCTTTCTTCCCAAACTTTGCAAGATGATATGCAACTTGCGCCCCGTAAATTCCACCACCGATAACTACAATTTCCGCATGACTCTTCATTCAATACACCTTTTGATGTTTATTTTGCGACTAACACTTCCACATCATATTCCCCAATTTCTTTT
Source organism: Anaerolineales bacterium UBA2317 (assembly GCA_002345215.1). Taxonomy (GTDB): domain Bacteria; phylum Chloroflexota; class Anaerolineae; order Anaerolineales; family Villigracilaceae; genus Villigracilis. The sequence goes on along the minus strand of DDVH01000052.1, from coordinate 161,115 downwards.
TTCGCTTGCCTACTCAATCCATTGTCTGTGACTAACTTATTAATCTCATCAATCTCCGCTACAGGAAAATTAGAGACTGCACCCCATTTACTATGATCTGCAACTACAATCACTTGACCCTTTGTTCGTTCAATCATTCTTCTTACAACTTCTGATTCGGGATTCGTTGGAACCGTACAACCATGTTTTAGCGAGATTCCGTCTACGCCAAGAATCGCTTTGTTGGCAAAGACCAAGCCCAAATTGTCTAGTGCGAAGCGACCTGCCAAAGAGTTAGAACGACTCTGGAATTCGCCTCCAATCAAATGTAATTTAAAAACTGGTTCAGCAATATCAGTCAATATACTCATATTATTTGTATAAACTGTAATGCGTGGATTAGGTGGAATGTTTTTCAAAACTTGTGCCGCAGTTGAGCCACTATTAATAAAAACAATATCGCCTTCTTCAATTAAAGAAGCGGCAAGTTCACCGATTATTTTTTTCTCGTCTGGAAATTTTTGAATGCGCTGTTGAAATTCTGGGTCAACCATTACACGTTGATTCAATACCGCGCCCCCATGTGTTCTTTCTAAAAATCCTTTATCTTCCAACCATTCCAAATCACGCCGCACAGTTGCTTCAGATGTTTCAAGCAAATCCATTAAATCAATAGTACGCGCAATCTGATGTACCCCTAAATATTCTTGTATTTTTTCACGGCGTTGGGCTGGAATCAGGGGTTTTCCCATGTGAAGGATTATATAAGTATTTGAAGGAATTTGCAAGTTTTTGAAATTTTCATTATAATAACGATATGCCCAAACTCGTAAAAGATTTAATGCACATTGGTGTAATTACTTGCAAACCAACAGCCACACTTGGGCAGGTCGCAGTTTTATTACATCAACACAATGTGCACGCATTATTTGTCACTGACCGTGATGGGCGCATTATGGGTGTGATTTCTGATTTTGATTTGATGGCGGGCGAATGGCTTTCATCTGACTCTGAAAGTTTACATACGATGAAACGATTAAACGCTTCAGAACTCATGACCCAGCCTGTTGACTCCATCGAAGCATCTACTCCCCTTTCAACCGCCGCCGACTTGTTTCTTGAAAAAGGAATTGGTCGGCTTTTAGTTACAGAAAACGAAAAACCCGTTGGAGTTCTTTCATTATCAGATTTTGTTGCAAGCATTGCACACGAGTCAAAAGCAAAACGCGAAACTGTTGGCGATGTGATGTCTGATGCGATTTTAGTTTGCAGAGGCAAGACTCCTGTCTTATCTGCCGCTCGCGCGATGACATCTTCTGGTTGGCGTTCTGTTTTAGTTGTAGATGTAAAAGGAAAAGTATTAGGTGTGGTTAGCGGACATGATTTACTTAAACTTGTAAAAGATGGTGTAGATGAAAAGTTAATCGTCCGTGATGTAATGCATTCTGCTTTAACAATTGACATCAACGCCAGTTTACGTGAAGCCGCAGATATGATGATCCAAAATCATCATCACAGGTTAGTTGTCATTGATAAAGATGATCCCGACGCATTTCCGTTAGGTATTATCTCCACGTTTGATATTGTGGCAGAAATGGCAAAACCCGATTCAGTTTGGCAGAAATAAACTAGTTGGTCGAATAGCCCGAACGTAGTGAAGGCGAATCAAGATCAACAAATAAACAGAAAAATAAAATTATAGAAATAACTGGTGGTCTCGGTATGCCGCAAAGAACAAGAGCGCGGCTACTCGACCACCTAGTTAAAATTCAAGGAGCATCTTTTCATGTCAGAACTTCCAACACAGGCGCAGGTGGTTATCATCGGTGGAGGCGTAGGCGGTTGTAGCATTGCATATCACTTAACAAAATTAGGTTGGAAGGATGTCGTTGTTCTTGAACGATATGAATTAAC